>CAZFMI010000071.1:0-18891 GCA_964519915.1 uncultured Geomonas sp. | reverse complement strand
GCATTGCAGGCTGCAAAATGAGGCACCTCTGTGATATATTCTTAAATCGCCGCCAAGGGCGTGCCAGGTATCAACAAGGACGGGAGCAACATGGCAACGGACAAAATCATCATAAAAGGTGCCTGCGAGCACAACCTGAAATGCATAGACGTCGAGATCCCCAGGGATCAACTGGTGGTTATTACGGGGATCTCCGGATCGGGGAAGTCGACCCTCGCCTTCGACACCATTTACGCCGAGGGGCAAAGACGCTACGTCGAGTCGCTCTCTGCCTATGCCCGTCAGTTCCTGGAGCAGATGGAAAAGCCGGACGTGGAATCGATCGAAGGCCTTTCGCCGGCGATCTCGATAGAGCAAAAGACCACCAGCAAGAACCCGCGCTCCACGGTAGGCACCGTCACCGAAATCTACGATTACCTCCGCCTGCTGTTCGCCCGGGTGGGCAAGCCGCACTGCTACAGCTGCGGGCGGGTCATCTCCTCCCAGACCGTGTCCCAGATGGTGGACCAGATCGCCGCCCTGCCGCAGGGGGCGAAGCTGACGCTCCTCTCGCCGATTGTCCGTGGCAGGAAGGGGGAATATAGGAAGGAGCTGATGCAGCTGAGAAAGGACGGCTTCGTCCGCGTCGTCATCGACGGCAACACCCACGACCTCTCCGAAGAGATCACCCTGGACAAAAAGAAAAAGCACGACATCGACATTGTGGTGGACCGGCTGGTGGTGAAGCCCGGCATAGAGAAGCGCCTGGCAGACTCGTTGGAGACGGCGCTTTCGCACGCGGAGGGGATCGTCAAGGTGGCGCTCTCGGAGGATGCTGAGCGCGGCGTGAAGAGGGAGACCCTCCTTTTCTCAGAATCGGCCGCCTGCATAGAGTGCGGCATTTCCTATCCAGAAATGACGCCGCGCATGTTCTCCTTCAACAACCCCTACGGCGCCTGCCCCGACTGCACAGGGCTTGGCACCAGGATGTACCTGGATGCGGACCTGGTGGTGCCGGACCCGGAGCTAAGCCTCGCGGACGGTGCCATCGCTCCCTGGGAGAAGCGCTTCTCCGGGTGGTACCAGCAGACCTTGGCGGCGCTCGCGAAGGCCTACGGCTTCGACCTGCACACCCCGTTCAAGAACCTCTCCAAGAAGGCGAAGGACGTGGTCATGAACGGGTCGGCGGGGGAGTTGGTCGACTTCTGGTGGATGGACGACGCAGGGAAGCGGCACAACTACAAGAAGGCCTTTGAGGGGGTGCTGAACAACCTTGAGCGACGCCACCGCGAAAGCGAATCCGAGCAGGTGCGCGAGGAAATGGAGAAGTACATGGACGTGATGCCCTGCCCCACCTGCCAGGGGGCGAGGCTCAAGAAAGAGGCGCTCTTCGTGAGGGTCGGCGGGCACAACATCCAGCAGGTCACGGCCTTCTCCATCAAGGATTCGCTCACCTTCTTCAATACCCTCTCTCTGTCAGAGAAGGAGGAGGATATTGCCCGCAGGATACTCAAGGAGATCCGGGAAAGGCTGAACTTCCTCGTGAACGTGGGGCTCGACTACCTCTCTCTGGACCGCTCCTCCGGGACCCTGTCCGGCGGCGAGGGGCAGAGGATCAGGCTCGCCACCCAGATCGGCTCCTCGCTGGTCGGGGTGCTTTACATCCTGGACGAGCCGTCGATAGGCCTGCACCAGCGCGACAACGGGCGGCTCCTGTCCACCCTCAGGCACCTGCGTGACATCGGCAACACCGTGCTGGTCGTCGAGCACGACGAGGAGACCATACTAGAGGCGGACTGGGTGATAGACATGGGGCCGGGGGCCGGGGTGCATGGCGGGGAGGTCGTGGCTGAGGGCACTCCGGCCGAGATCATGGCGAATCCCCATTCGCTCACCGGCCGCTTCCTCTCCGGGGCGCTCACCATCCCGATCCCGAAGAAACGGAGGAAGGGGAGCCGCTTCCTCTCCATCGAGGGGGCGAGCGAGAACAACCTGAAAGACGTCAGCATCGACCTGCCGCTGGGGATCATGACCTGCATCACCGGCGTCTCCGGGTCGGGGAAGTCGTCGCTCATCATCGACACGCTCTACAAGACCCTGAACCAGACGCTGTACAAGAGCCGGGAGAAGGCGGGGGCGGTGCGCGCCATCCGCGGCATCGAGGTGCTGGACAAGGTGATCAACATCGACCAGTCCCCCATCGGCCGCACGCCGCGCTCCAACCCCGCGACCTACACCGGGCTCTTCACGGAGATCAGGGAGATCTTCTCCCAGCTCCCCGAGTCCAAGATGCGCGGGTACAAGCCGGGGCGCTACTCCTTCAACGTGAAGGGGGGGCGCTGCGAGGCGTGCTCCGGCGACGGCATCATCAAGATCGAGATGCATTTCCTCCCCGACGTCTACGTGCAGTGCGAGGTGTGCAAGGGGGCGCGCTACAACCGCGAGACGCTGGAGGTCCGCTTCAAGGGACGCTCCATCGCGGAGGTCCTGGACATGACCGTGTCCCAGGCCCTGGTCTTTCTGGAGCACATCCCGCGCATCAAGACGAAGCTGCAGACCCTGGAGGAGGTGGGGCTTGGCTACATAAAGCTCGGGCAGTCGGCCACCACCCTCTCGGGAGGGGAAGCACAGCGCGTCAAGCTCGCCAAGGAGCTTTCCAAGCGCGCCACCGGCCGGACCATCTACATCCTGGACGAGCCCACCACGGGTCTACATTTCGCCGATATCGCGAAGCTTCTGGAGGTGCTGCACAAGCTGGTCGATGCCGGCAACAGCATCGTGGTCATCGAGCACAACCTGGACGTCATCAAGACGGCGGACTGGATCGTGGATCTCGGTCCCGAGGGGGGGGACCGGGGAGGCGAGGTGATCGCGGTAGGGACACCGGAGCAGGTGGCCCGGGTGGAGCGGTCCTACACCGGGCAGTACCTGAAAAAGATGCTCCCCTAGACCGGGAGCGGAGGGTGGCATGGCGACAAAGCAAAGCGGTTGCAGTGACAAGGAGGGGCATGAGGGATGTGCCGCATGCCGCAGTGAAGAGATCTTTGCCTACTGGTGCAAGACGTGCAACAGATCCGTTGCCGAAAAACGCTGCCCCCACTGCGGGTTGAAAACCCAGAAGAAGAGGGGAGGGTAGCCTGCTGCCATGCCTTTGTGGCAGGTGGAAAGAATACCGGGCCCGTCGGAGCTATTTATTGACAACCCGCTCTTGACGGATGTGATCGGGAAATTTTAGGTTATACTGTTGCTCGTTGCAGCCCTCTTGGCAGTCATTTTGCTTCGCTGATACGTTGGGGAACGGCCATGATACTTCGACTGGTGATGTTTTTATTGCTTCTGACGCAGGTAGGGTGCACAGCCTTGCTTCCTCGCGCCAGGACTATCACCGAATCCCCGTGGCTTGAGTACGCGGCGGCGAAGGAGTCATTTGACAAGATCAAGATCGGCGAGACCACGGTTGAAGACCTGAAGGCCCTCGGCTTCGACGTCAATGCCGCAACCAACGTGAAAATCATGAACTACCTGGATATAGCAGCCACCGTCCAGGGGATCTCCGGTCAAGATCTCGATCCCGGACTGCAGGCCTGCCTCATGGCGAGGAGCGCCTGCCGCGCCTATGAATTCGAGCCCAAAAGGATCTACACCAAGCGTATGGGCAACTTCTGGCTCGATATCCTGAGCTTCAGGCGCAAGAGCCACGAAACCGGCTGGCGTTTCAAGGCGCTCATCGTATTCGTGAACCACCACGTAGCCTACAAGCTATCCAGCGGCGAGCCGAAGATCGACCGGTACGAGGACAAGGTCAACCCTCTCGGCCCGTTCCAGGCCCCCGCAGATCTCATCACCAACGGAGTCTTCTAGCCCTGGTGCGCCGGTAGCAGGACGTCCTCCATGGCGCGCCTTGGGCACTCCCCCCTCTGTTCTCTTGGTTCCGGCAATGAATGGTGCTATGGTAGGAGCGCTGCGCCAACCCGGATTACGGAGAACCCATACATGCAAGACACACCGCACGCTTTCCAGACCCTAACCCCCAGTTTCATAATGGACGCCGTCGAGAGCCAGGGGTATCGCTGCGACTGCCGCACCTCCGCGCTGAACAGCTATGAAAATCGTGTCTACCAAGTGGGGATCGAGGAAGAAAAACCGCTGATCGCCAAGTTCTACCGCCCGGGGCGCTGGAGCGACGAGCAGATCATGGAGGAACACCGGTTCTGCCTGGAACTGGCCGAGCACGAGCTGCCGGTGGTGGCTCCCTGGGTGAACCAGGCGGGCGAAACCCTGTTCCACTACCAGGGTTTCCGCTTCGCCCTCTACCCGCGCCAGGGAGGGCACGCGCCCGAGTTCGACAACGACCAGAACCTGCTGATACTGGGAAGGATGCTGGGGCGCATCCACAGCATCGGTGCCGTACGGTCCTTCCAGCACCGCCCGACCCTTGAGAGCCGCAGCTTCGGGTATGAAAGCGTTGCCCTGATCAAGGAGGGGTTCATCCCGGACGAGTACCGGGCGAGCTACAACGCCGTCACCGAGCAGCTGCTTTCAGCCATCGACGAGGCCTTCGCGTCGATGCCGGGGTTGCGCTGCATCAGGGCGCACGGCGACTGCCACGCCGGCAACATCCTCTGGCGCGACGGCGCACCTCATTTCGTGGACTTCGACGATGCCCGCACGGCACCTGCCGTTCAGGATCTCTGGATGATGCTGTCGGGCGACAGGTCGCGCCAGCTGGTGCAGCTCGAGCAGTTGATCAAGGGGTATGCGGAGTTCAACGACTTCGACCCGGCAGAGTTGAAGCTGATCGAGGCGCTGCGCGCGCTGCGCATGCTGCACTACAGCGCCTGGCTGGCACGACGCTGGGAGGACCCGACCTTCCCGCTCACCTTCCCCTGGTTCAATACGGTGCGCTACTGGGGCGAGCACATACTGCAACTGCGCGAGCAGCTCTCTGCCCTGGAAGAGCCCCCGCTGGAGCTGCCGTAGAAGGGGGGGAGGTCAACGGGCTTTTCTTTCCAGCTCCTGGTCGAGCCGCTTCAGCCGCTCTATGCTCTCGCTCAACTCTTTGATCTCTTTGGCGAGCGACTGGTTGGTCCCCTTGAGGCTCTTGTTCTGGCGCCTGCTGTCCTCGGCCGCATCGATCAGCTCGTTGACCGGTGCGGCAAGAAGGGTCCACTGGCTTCCGGGGTAATCCTTGCCCAGGCGTTTGAGGAGTTGCTGGCCCTGCGCAGAGGCGGGTTTCTCCAGCCCCGGTTTCAGCGTCAGAAGCGCCAGCCTGAACAGGGCCTCGTCCGTCACCCCCGGCACGGGCGGGCCGCTTATGATGGCGGTGAGGGTCCTGGCGGCGCCCCGGGTGTCTCCCTTATCCAGCATGTCTTCGGCCTGTGCCAGCTGCTTCGACCCGGTATAGCGCTGCATCAGGCTTCCCTCGCCTGTTCGCGTGGTGGCGCAACCCGAGCAGAGGGACAAGGCCACACAGAAGATCACACCCTTTCTCATATTGCCTTCCTTGGATTGCCGATCAGGTAGCTGCTTCCGGGAGTCTCCTTGGCGCTGTCCTTCACCGTTGCGGCGGCCCTGGCTATCTCGACCGCAGAGGAGTACTGGTCGCTGCCGCAGATGATCACGGCGATGGAGATGGTTGTCAAAGGAAAGAACCTGTGCACGCCATAGCGATCGCACCCTTCTATCCCACCTGCCCGGAGGTCCTGCGGGTTGTAATGCTTCACCACTTCCGCGTTGAATTTCTCGATGACCGCCTCGCAGACCGGCCGTACCCTCTCAGTCTCTATGACCATGACGAAATCGTCTCCGCCTACGTGTCCCACGAATCCCTTTGGGCCGCCATGGGTCTTCACCGCCGACTGGATCAGGTCCCCGGTGAGGCGGAGCAGCTCGCTTCCCTTGGCGTAGCCGTAGTGGTCGCCGTATGGTTTGAAGTTGTCCAGATCCGCATAGCAAAAGGCGAAAGCCTCGCCGCTTGCCAACCGCTCTTCCAGCTCCCTTTCAATGGCGAAATTTCCGGGCAGCCTGGTCAACGGACTGGCGTCAAGGCTCATCTGCTCGAGCACCTTCAGCCTTGCCGCCATCCGGGTGAAGTCCCTGGCCAGGTCGCTGATCTCGTCTCCCAGCGGTATCTGCGGATCGTAATCGAAATCACCCGCGGCTATTCTATGCGTGGCACTTTGCAGTTTGCGGATTGCGCCGAAGGTGCGATAGGTGACAAAGGGGGCTACCCCTATGGCGAGCAGGAATCCTGTGCAGGAAATGGCGACGGTCCACCAGATGGTCGCCCTCTGCTGTCGGTCGGCGCGCGCCAGCACGGCCTGCAGGATGTCTTTTCGCTTCACATAGGTTGCATCCACCGCGGCCAGCAATCGCAGCGCAGAGGAGCGTAGTCGGGCGGCGCTCCCAGGTTTGCCGGCGAAAAGTGCCTCGGACCCCCTCTGGTATTCCAGATAAAGCCGTCTCAGATTTCCGAGGTCCGGGGCGGAGCCGGATCTTTCCAGCACGGCGAGGCTTGCGAGCGATTCGCTCTCGCGCTGATGGAACAGCTCGATGAAGGCCGGATCCTTGAGTATCGCGTATTTTCCGGCGAAGCTCTCCTGGGTCAGCAGCGAGGTGCGCAGCTCTATGAGTGCGCTGATGATGGGAAGGTCCTTGTCGGCGATCTGGCGGGCGATGCTGTTGCTCTTGTAGATGTTGATGGAGGAGAAGACCAGTGCTGCCATGGTGAAGAGTGCCATGGCAGCATAACCTGCGCTGATTTTCTGGATCAGTGTGAGCCTGGACAGGCTGATCATGCCGGGGCTCTTTATCTTGTTGAATGAAAACATGCGCTAGATATTAGAGGACGCTGAGGCGAAAGTCAACGATCGCGGCCCGATCAAACCTGCAGGCGGCATTGCGCCAGCACCTTTGTGGCAGCTTCTTCCAGCGTCTCGGATCCCAGCAGCACCACCGTGTGAGCGTATTTCTTGTAGAGAAGAAATCTCTGCTCATACAGTCCCTCAAGTCCCCCTTCGCTCATCCCGACGATGCCGCGCGGCGCATCCTGGGCGATGTGGCCGTGCAACTCCTGGACGGGAACGTCCAGAAAGACCACTGTCGAGATGGAGGCGAGGTAACGCATGGCCGCGTCGGAGTAGACGACACTGCCCCCGGTGGAGATCACGGAGCGCTCTCCCGCCTCCAGGCTGAGAACGGTTTGCTCCTCAATGCGCCCGAAGGTCTCGGAATTCACCCGGTCGACCAGCGCCTGCAGCCCCATGCCGAAGCGCTCCTCGATGCAGCGATCCGTGTCGATGAAATCCCAACCCAGCCGCTTCGCGATGATTTTCCCTAGCGCACTCTTGCCCGATCCGGGCATTCCTATCAATGTCAGCGTCATATGGCCTGAACTCCTTCCGGTGCGGTTTCGCCTGTACATGATAGCAGCTCGGGCTGCTGAGGGGGAAGAAACTGCCGTTCTCGGGGGAGACAAAACCGCTGGCAAAAAAAACAAGTTGGATATATTTAATTGTCCCGCGAATCCCGGCAGAGCCTCCCCGTTCTGACCGGGATTTTGATGTTTGGCAGCGACACCTGCCCAGCCAGGAGGCGTCTCGCACCCAGCGGATTGATCTTGCGGCAAGGGGGAATCCTCAGATGCCGGCCATCCGTTGGAGGACCTAATGGACCAAGAAACCATATTAATGGAGGCGGTTGATGCGTCAGCTCCGGGTTTTGCCGGGGCGCCGCTGTCGGGAGAAGGCTTTCCCCGGCCAGGGAAGGCCCGCGCAACCGGGCAGAGGGGGTGTGCTGCGGAAATTCCCCTGAGAAGGACCGTCACCGGCTGCGTCCTGATGCTCGAATCGTTGGTCATGGCCCTGGTGCGGCAGATAACCCTGAAGGAAGCGGCAGTCATCCTGAGAAACTGCGATTCCCGCCTTTGGCGTCTGGAAGCGGCCCCAGGCGCCGCGAGCGCTCCTGCCAGGGATCAGGAGGGCGCAGGGGCGCAGTGCCTCAACCTGTTCTATGACCTGGAAACCTCCTTCACGATCGAGTGCGGCAACTGTGCTGTTGCCCGGGCGCAGCCGGGGCCGAGCGCCCCAAGCAGCGTCGCAAGAAAAGGCCTTGATGCAGACGCGATGGGATTCGCAAGGGCAATGCTGGCCGCCATCGAGGCGTTGGTCGTGGCGGCAGGCCGGACGGGAGTCGATCGCGCGATCAAGAAAAGCTGTGCACGCGGCAAGGTTAGTGCGGAAGCGGCAATGCTTTGTCCCTGCCATAGCAGGGCGCCGCCGCGACTCCGCTGCCAAGCCTGGCACCGGGGAGAAGCAAAGTCGACCGACGAAGCGCCTGACAAACCACTCACACCATGGACGGCGTGCCACGATTTGCTCCCGGGAAAGGACCATAAGGGCGGTGCCTGAACTTATGGTCAGCTCTGCCGGGAAGGTGAGGGTATACCCCTTCCCTGCGTTCCCGGTAATTGCAAACCGCGCCGGAGAAAACGCCGCACCCAGGGGCATCATGCTGCCGGTAAAAGACCTCCCCCCGGTGGTGTCCAGGGTCACTGTGTCCGACAAACCTCCCCCGCCTACTATGCTTCCGAAATCCAGATCCTGAATTTTAATAATGGAAGTGGTTCCCTCCGAGGAGGGGTGCCGCATCACCCCGCGGGCCGGAGTCGTGTCCGTTTGCAGTTTCACCATGACCGCGGGCGGCGAGGTGGACGGGATGGTGCTGGCCCTGCTGGAACAGTTGGGTGAGGTGCCACTGTCGGGGGTCAGGGTGGACCTGTTGGCGGAGGGGCCGGGCGGGCCGAAACTGCTCTCGAGCGCCCGGTCGCAAGAGGGGGGGTACTACCTTTTCTAGACGGTAAAGCCGGGGAGGTACACGGTCGTCATACCGGAGACGGAGGCCGCGCGCCTGAAAGTCGGTGCTGTGGGGCCTCTGCCGGTAACCGTGCCGGTCGGCGGGACATGATTTCAGGGCTCGATTTCCTGCTGAAGCCGGCCCCCGCGGTGCAGAAACCGGCTGTCGAGGCGGCGGCCGGGATGTTCCAGTAGCTAAGAGCTCATGGCAGGGGGCCGCTACTGTTTCGCTGGCAGCAGCGTCGCCTCCAGCAGTTCGCGCAGCGCCTTGTTGTTCCCAGATTCCCGGTTAACGATCGCCTTGCGCTCCCTGCGCGACAGGAAGGCCTCCAGGTGCTTGGCCGCGTCGGCGGTGCTCCCGGCGATCGATGCCGAGAGGTGGCAAAGGATCTGAACCGGCAGGCCGTTCTTGAAACCCTGCACCAGCTTCCCGATCTCATCGTGGCGCTGCTCGTGGCTCCAGGTCCGGTAGACTTCGTCACCTATGTTGTTGAGCTTGTCCAGCATTTTGCCTCCTGTTCCGCAAAGCGGAAGATCATGCAGTCCCCTTGGCCAGGGGATTTTTCATTTTTTGTGCTCGTGGCTGAAGATGTGTTCCCTGCAGTAGCCGTACTGCCCGTTGCACTTGGGGCAGTAGCGGAAGTCCATGTCGGGGTGGGTCTTGTCGGTGATGCCGCAGGTGGTGCAGCGGTGGCTCAACGGCTGCTCCCTCGCAACGGTCCGCGCCACCTGCCTGGTTATCTGCCGGCGGCCGTGCCTGAGGTTCAGCAATATGTCCTTCGAGAAAAAAATCAGGAAGTTGGCGGTCGCCGCGAGGACCATCACCCGGGAGGCCCAGTCCCCGAAGACCAGCTGGTAGGCGTAGCCGAGCCAGGTGATCAGGGCAAGCCACTTGATCCGCACCGGCAGGATGAAGAAGAGCAGGATCTGGAACTCGGGGAAAAGCGCGGCGAAGGCGAGAAAAACGGAGCCGGCCAGGAATGCGTTGCTGACCGGATGCCCGGGGACCAGGAAGGAGGCCGCGAGCGTTATCAGGCAGCCGAGAAAAAGGTACGCGTTGTAGCGGAAGGCGCCCCAGTACTCCTCCAGCGCGGAACCGAGCATGTAGAAGAAATACCAGGCGAAAAGGGTGAAGAGCAGGCCGGAGCGCGGAGGGTCGAAGGGAATGGTGAAGATGCGCCACCACTCGCCCGACATGAGCAGTTCGGCCGAAAAGTAGGTCGCGCTCCGCTCAAGCTTCCCGGTAAGGTACATCACGTAGAAGAAGGACTGGCCGCCGATGAGGTATATGGTCAGGTTAGGGACGGCGAAACGCCCGAGCTTTCTCTCCAACTGGTCTATTAATTTCATGGTGAATGATCTTTCCCTTTCTGGGTGGGCTGCATGCTGCTGGAAGAAATGATCTCGCCTGGGCGGAGTTGTGCCTGGGCATGCGGCGGGGCCGCTGGACCCTCCATGAGCCTCCCGCCCAAAAGGGCGTCGCGCTCCTTGGCCGTCAGGACCTGCAGCCTGGCAAGCTCCTCCAGGTCAACTGCCCTGGCATGCTCAACGGTAAAGGCAAAGTCCTCGCTGTTGTAATCGGAGCCGGCAGGGTAGACGCGGCGCACCATAGCCTGGAAGGGGGACGGGTGCGCAGCCAGGTGGTCGATCCACTGCTCACGCTGCTTCTGTGACATGCCGGTGTGCCAGACGTGGTGCGCCAGTTCGTGAAGCATCAGGGACCGTAGCTGGGCGTCGCTGTACTCCTGGAAAAGGTTGCGATAGATGAGCTTCGTGTCGAGACGGTAGGCCCCCAGGTGATACTTCACCTCGCTGGGCATCATCACCTCGTCGAACGAGGCTCCGGCGACGCGCAGGGTCTTCCGCTCGGGGTCATAGCGGTCGAAAAGAGTGACCAAGAAAGGGTCGGAGCTGGAGAACTCCTTTACCTTGTCTCCGAGTCCCCAGCTGATCGGCACGTAGGTCGTGGTACAACCGCTGGCAAGCAGCGCAAGTAGCAAAAGGGATGCGATTTTAACCATGCCTGGCATTGCTACTCCTGGGGATGCGCCCGGCGCTGCAGCCGGCTGTGCGCAATCTAGCATATTCCTAAGTGAAAGCGCAACTCTGGGGTGGTTCCCTGCGCGAAAACCGTGTCTTGCCGCTCCTCACCGTCCGGGGATCCGAAATTGCGGTCATCAGCTGAATAATATTGATTATTGTGCTTCCCTACCATAAAATGGCGCGGATCATTCACCAAAGGAAATCATGACGCGCGTCCTACTCATCGCAGACACCGAAAGGGTGCAACGCATCTTCCACTCCCTGGAAGAGAGGGGAGTCCTGCAACTGCAGGCCGTCTCGACCCTGGACTTGGGGGAGTCGGAACTGGCCGCTACCCGCTACGACTTCACCTTCGTGCAAAGCCGCATCTCCGGCTTCTCCGGGATCATACTGCTGCGGCACCTGGATAAGATCCTTCCCGAAGGTGCCCAACTGGTACTGCTTTCCGGAGATGCCGAGGAGGCAGCCCAGGCCAAAAAGCACGGCAGGAAGTCGCTCGACCTTTCCATGGACGACGACATGCTGGAACAGGCCGTGCTGGCAGTCATGACCGGGGCCCCTCTCCCTGACGTCTCCAAGCTCCCCCCCCCCGATGCGACGAAGCCCGCTCCTGCCGGGCCCAAGCAGATCCCCCGCCCTGCTGCTGCCGCTTCAGAGCCGGAACCGGGCGCCGCGCCTGCACCGGCGTCAGACGATCTGCCGCTTCCGGATGGTGAAAAGCCGGCAGCCGGGGAGCCGCCGTCCGCTGAGGTGCAGGAATCCCGGAAGGGGGGAGCCTCGCCGTTCGAAGAGGCGATGCAGCGCGCCTCGGCCCAGGTCACGACGCTCAAGCCCGCCCTTTTGGAGGTCGAGGACCGGGTGGAAGTCGGCAAGGGGGGGAAGGCGGAAAAAGGGTCGGACACCGCGGCCGGGATGGCCGGAGGGCCCGGAGAACGGGAGGAGCCGGTGCCGGTGGGGCAGTTCTTTGCCGGCGAAACCCTGGCGGAGGCGATGCGCCGCGCCGAGAAGAAGAAAAGCCGCACCCCCTACCTGATTATCGTGCCGGCTCTGGTGCTGATCGCCGTTCCGCTGATCGCCTATCTTGTCGGCAGGGATTCCCGTACCGAGATCCACCCCCCTCCCGCAACTCCGCCTGCCGTGTCGATCCCGGCACCGCCCAAAGCGGCGCCCGGGGCAGACCAGCCGGCTGCTTTGCCGGCTGTCCAGCCGCAGGCCGGCCCGGATGCCCAGCCCCTGGCTAAGCCTGAGGCGAAGCCTGCGCCGCAGCGGGGTCTGGATAAGCTCCCCCCGATGCTCGAAGGAACGAGGCTCGACGCCGACTACGGCAAGACCCACCCCGGCTGGGTCAGGTACGTCGGGGTCAGGGCGGAGTACAAGCTCTTCAAGGAGAACGGGCAGTTCAGGGCGGTCCAGGTCATGGGCGCCGGCGGAGCAGCCATCTCGGACAACCTGTTCAGGAGGATGCTGCGGGAGTTCGGCGGGATCGAAAGCTACAAGGTCGACTCGAGCAGCAGGAAGGGTGACTACGTGATCGAGCAGTGCAGCGCCAACGGGAGCATTGCGCTCACCATTTACCGGAACCAGAACAACCTCAAGATGAAGGCCTTCGTGGTCTATTACCGTTGATGTGCTGCTCGGTCCTGAAATAACGGAAGTGAGGTAATTTGATGATCAACCCGACCAAAGCCAAGGTGGTGCTCCTTCTGGCACTCCTGTCGCTGCCGCTTCAACTGCACGCGGCACCTGCGCAGTTCGACATAGACCTGAAGGAACTGGACCGGCAAAAGCCTGTCGCCGCTCCCAAGCCGGAGAAAAAGCAGGCTCCCGGGAAGCGGCCGGCCAAAGCGCGTCCCCGTGCCGTAAAAGCTGCACCTAAGCCTGCGGCTCAAGGAGAATACATCCGCTACACCGTGAAGCCTGGCGATCACATCTTCAAGATCCTGATGGCGAACTTCGGCATGTCCAACGAGGCCGCGGAGCGGCTCCTCCCGGAAATCGTCCGCATCAACGATATCGGCAATATCAAGGCGCTGACGGTGGGGCGTACCCTGCTCATACCTGCCCAGGTTCAGCCGGAGCGTGCGGCGCGGCCGGCCGGGAAAGGGAAGCGGCAAGCGCGCAGGGGAGCAGGGGCTGCCGCGGGAATTCCCGCACCGGCAGCGCCCGAGCCCGCCCCGGCAGCGACGGCAGCACCTGCGGCACCCACAACCCCGGAGCCCGTTCCCGCACCCAGAGCGCCTGAACCGGCACCTGCGCCCAAAGCACCCGCACCCAAAGCGCCTGAACCGGCACCCGCGCAAAGAGCAGCGGAGCCCGCGCCGAGAGCGCCCGAGCCCGCGCCGGTTCCGGGTGTAGCGCCGCCCGCTCCCGCCATGCCGCGGGTCAACACCTGGATCTGTTCGGTGAGCCGGCAGGATACCGGAAAAACGGTGGACTCCCTGCTAAACGGCATCGGGGCCCCCTGGAGCAGGAACCGGATCGTTCAGTCCGACAACGGCTCTCCTACCGCCTTCAGTATCAGGGTGGATCGCTACTTCGAGTACAAGGGAGTGCGCTACATCATCAGCATCGGCGAGAGCGACCCGTACAACTACACCCTGATCAGGCTGCTGGAAGCCGCAGGGTACCGGGTTCTCAGGATGACGGGGAAGGAGGATTTCCAATCCGCGGCGGAGAAGCTGTTCAAGCTGATCGGGGTGGCACCGGAGCCCGGGACCCATCCGCTGCACGGTGGGGGAGAGGCATCCGGTTATCTGGTGCAGCAGGATGATGCGGGGGGAAGGCAGGTGCTGTTCACCGACCGACCGGCAACCCCGGGGCATAAGTGGGTCCTGCCTCCGGGGTGCGGCGCGAGGTGAGCCCGTTTATGGGATGGGGGAGGCTCCGGCATCCCCCTGTTCGGCGGCTGCGGGCTCAGAGATGGCGTTTTGCGGAGCGGTCGTCCCTGGGAGCGCGCTTTGCAAAGAGGAGTCAAGAGAAGGCGTTTCCTGCATCAGCACCTCCTTGGGTGACGGGATGTGCCCCTGGACCTTGACGGTGAACTCTTCATCCTTGCCCTTTGCTGCATCATCAACCCAGGAATCCACCTTTTCCCTGACCAATGCTTCCAGCCTGTTCTTCAGCGGCGTGTAGGCCGCTTCCTGTTTCAGCGGCTTTACGCGCTGCAGCTGATCGAACACCTTCTTCGAGTACTTGTCCCTCTTGTCGGGGGTCTGGCTGTTGTAGCAGCCGATCGCTTTCCAGGTGTAGCCGTACTTCTCCATGCACATGGAAAGGATCCAGGCCCCCGTTTTCACGCTGTTGCAAGGATCGCCAAGCGATTTCCAGCGCTCCTTCCCTATGGTGGGTGCCCAGATGGTGTTGATCTGCATGAGGCCGAAATCGTAGGTGCCGTTGGTGTTGTAGTTGACGGCGGCGGGGTTGAAGTTTGATTCCACTTTGGCTATGGCTCGAAGTATCTGGGGGTTGATGCCGTATTGCATGCCCGCTTCCTCGAAACAGAAGGCTGAGGCATCGGTGGTCAGCGCCAGGATCAAGGCGGCAACCGCGAGAAGCATTTTGACGTTACCCATGAGGTATCCTCTCGAAGGCGTAAGGTCATCTGCAGGGAGCAAGGTGGATTTCCCTGCTGATGTCGGCGCGGGGGGGGAGTCGGTTCCTTGCGGGCCGGGCGCAATCCGGACCATAATACCTTTTCCGAAACCGCATGTCATCCGATAAAGTACCCGAGCTGTCTGCGGTGCACCCGCACCCGCTTCGGCCATGCGTCGGGCCTTTGCCGATGCACAAGGAGTAGCCGATGAGAATGAACTTTACCGAACTGGAGATCCGGATACTCGGTTGCCTGATGGAGAAGGAACTCACCACGCCCGAGTACTACCCGCTGACCCTGAACGCGCTTGCCGGCGCCTGCAACCAGAAGTCGAACCGCGACCCGGTCATGACCGTGACGGAGGCCGACCTGCTGCGCGGGCTGGAGGCGCTGGGCGCCCGCGGGCTCGCGCGGCTCACCACCACCGGGGGGCGCGTCGCCAAGTACTGCCATAGCGTCGCGGAGAACATGAGGCTGGATGCGGCGGCCCGGGCTGTGCTGGCGGAATTGCTGCTGCGCGGTCCTCAGACCGCGGCCGAGCTGCGCGGCCGCGGCGAGCGCATGGCCGAGATGGGCGATGTCGCGGCGGTGGAAGAGATCCTCATCAAACTGCAGCAGCACGGCCCTCCCCTGGTGGCAAGGCTCCCGCGCCAGGCCGGGCGCAAGGAGCAGCGTTACGCACAGCTCCTTGCCGGGATGCCGGAATCCCGGCAAGTGCCGCAGGAGGAAGAGCCGGTGACGGCGCGGCGCAGCGGCGCAAGCGCCCCCCCTGCTGCCGCACAGCGACTCGAAACGCTAGAGCAGGGGGTCGGGACCCTGCGTCAGGCGGTTGCGGCCCTGCGCCGGGAGGTCGAGGAGATGATCGACTCCTTCTCCTGACAAGGACTCCGGGGGGCATCATCCTGCGCAGCCCCCGCTGAATAACCCGGTTGTTGTCTTCATGAAAAAAGAAGGCTCGACGTTTGCGTCGAGCCTTCCTTGTTACGAGCTGCCGCACCGTCAGGGTGCAAGCATCTGCTAGATCAGGCCGTGTGCGACCATCGCCTTGGCAACCTTGATGAAGCCTGCGATGTTGGCGCCGTTCACGTAGTTGCCCGGGGTGCCGTACTCGGCAGCGGTCTCGTAGCAGGTGTCATGGATGTTCTTCATGATCTCGCCGAGGCGCTTCTCGGTGAACTCGAAGGTCCAGGCGTCGCGGCAGGCGTTTTGCTGCATTTCCAGCGCGGAGGTGGCGACGCCGCCGGCATTCGCTGCCTTGCCCGGGCCGTAGGCGATCTTCGCCTCCAGGAACACCTTGACCCCTTCCGGAGTGGTCGGCATGTTGGCGCCCTCGCCGACGGCTATGCAGCCGTTTCTCACCAGGGTTGCCGCATCCTTGCCGTTGATCTCGTTCTGGGTGGCGGAAGGCATGGCGACCTGGCAGGGGACGTCCCAGATGTTCCCGTTGGGGATGTACTTGGCATCCTTGTGGTGCTTCACGTAATCCTCGATGCGGCGACGCTCGACTTCCTTCAGCTGCTTGATCAGGTCGAGATCGAGCCCTTTTTCATGAACGATCACGCCGTTGGAATCGGAGCAGGTGATGCACTTGCCGCCCAGCTGGTGGATCTTCTCGATGGTGTAGATGGCGACGTTGCCGGAGCCGGAGACGGAGCAGGTCTTTCCTTCGAAGGAATCCCCCTTCACCTTCAGCATCGCGTCGACGAAGAACGAGGCCCCGTAGCCGGTCGCCTCGGTACGCACCAGCGAGCCGCCCCAGTCGAGCCCCTTGCCGGTGAGCACGCCGGGCTCGTAGCGGTTGGTGATGCGCTTGTACTGGCCGAACATGTAGCCGATCTCACGGCCGCCGACCCCGATGTCGCCCGCCGGGACGTCGGTGTGCTCGCCCAGGTGACGGTACAGCTCGGTCATGAAGCTCTGGCAAAAGCGCATGATCTCGTTGTCGGACTTCCCTTTGGGATCGAAGTCGGAGCCGCCCTTGCCGCCGCCGATGGGGAGGCCGGTAAGGGAATTCTTGAAGATCTGCTCGAAGCCGAGGAACTTGATGATCCCGAGGTAGACGGAGGGGTGGAAGCGCAGCCCTCCCTTGTAGGGGCCGAGGGAGCTGTTGAATTCAACGCGGAAGCCGCGGTTGATATGCACGTTGCCGGCGTCGTCCTGCCAGGGCACCCTGAAGATGATCTGGCGCTCAGGCTCGCAGATCCTCTCGATGATCTTGCGGTCTGCGAATTCGGGGTGCTTCACCAGCACGGGGCCGAGCGACTCGAGAACCTCGCGTACCGCTTGGTGGAACTCTACTTCGCCGGGGTTGCGCTTGAGCACTTCCTGGAAAATCGGTTCTACTTTCTCGTCAATCTGTGGCGACATAAATTCTCCTTTTTGCAAAATAAGAGCGGTCTGCCCGCTCTTTGATCAGCATGACAGGCCGAAGGCGCACGAACCCCTTCTGGCTGCCGCAAATGTATGCACATGGTGAACCATTTTTGGGCATCTTCTGCCATTATCTTGGGCACTGTGGGTATTACGCTGATTTTATTGGCAAAGTCTCGGGAGGTGGGTTTGGGGTGGTGCCCGTTATTTGTGCAGCGCGCGGATTCCGGATTACATTTCCAACTCAATTAATGTCAGCTACTACACAGTCACGGGCGTACGGTTAGGTGGAACCAATGAATGAAAAAAGGGGAGTTGCGGCGTCAAGGCCGCAACTCCCCTTGTGTGCGGGTTCGGGGAAGCTAGTTGGTGAACATCAGCTTCCGCTCCAGATCCATGGAGTGAGACAGCCTCTTGGCATCCTCCATGGTGATCTGCTCCTGCTCGTGCAACTGGATCAGGTGCTGGTCCAGGGTCTGCATCTGGTATTGGCTCCGGCCGTTCTCCATGTGCCCCTCAATCTCGTCGAGCCTCCCTTCCCTGATGCAGCTCTGGATGGTCGTGGTGGCGCGCATGATCTCCAGGACGGGGAGGATGGCCTCCCCTGTCCTGTTCATGACCAGGCGGATCGATACGGTGGCGACCAATATGTCGGCAAGCCTTTGCCGCACGATCTCCTGCGCGTCGGGGGGGAAGTGGCCGACGATCCTGTTGATGGTTGAGACGGCCCCCTGGGTGTGCAGGGTGGAGAGCACCAGGTGCCCGGTCTCCGCTGCCATAAGGCAGGACTCGATGGTTGCCGTGTCGCGCATCTCGCCCACCATGATCAGGTCGGGGTCCATGCGCAGGGCGGCCTTAAGGGCGGAGCTGAAGCTGTCCGTGTCTATGCCGACCTCGCGCTGGATGATGCAGCTTTTGTCTGACTTGAAGAGGAACTCGATGGGGTCCTCGATGGTGATGCAGTTGTAGCTGAAGCTCTCGTTGATGTAGCGCAGCATGGAGGCGAGGGTGGTTGATTTCCCGTTCCCCGTCGGGCCGGTGACAAGTATCAGCCCGTTGGGGGCCTTGACGATCTCCCCCAGTACCGGCGGGAGGCGGAGTTCCTCGAAGGTGCCGATATGGGCGGGGATCACCCTCATGATGATGCCGAAGTGACCGCGCTGTCTGAATATGCTGACCCGGAAGCGGGCTCCGCTTGGGAGCGAGAAGGAGGTGTCAAATTCCTTCTGGTCGCTTTCCCAGCGCCGGTTGTGATGCGCCATGATCTGGGCGGCAATGAATTCGGTGTCTTCGGCCGTCAGGCTGGGGAGCTTGGACCGGATGATCTGCCCCTTGCCGCGGAAGAAGGGGGGGTTGTCCACCTCGAAATGCACGTCGGAGACCTTCTTGCTGAAGGCTATTTCCAGAATCTGGACGAAAATCTTGGCATCCATGGCTGCCCCTCTCTGTTAATCGCATTCGGTACCGGTTTGGTATCGGTCAATCTTCGTGCACCGCTACTTCTGTGCGCATCTCTTGCGGTACAGCACGTTGTCGATGAGCAGCCCGGCGTGCGTTGCCAGGATTTCCAGAAGCTGCAGCCGCGGGTCCCCCCCGGTGTCCCCCCCGAAGTCGGCGTAGATGACGGCTATCACCCTTCCGAAGCTCTTCACCGGCAGGAGGAGCACCTTGTTGCCTGCGGGGGCCCCGATGGCTGCGAAGATGGTGTCGCGCAGCACGGGGTCGGGCTCGCCGTAGTAGATCTCTCCCTCGAGCGCCCTCTGGTAAAGGGAGGGCTCCGAGGTCGGGATGCGCAGCTTTATCGAGGTGACCGCCCCGTTGGCGCTAAGCCCAACGGCGCGTTCCGCGATCAGCTCGTTGCGGACCACGATCATGGTGACACCTCTGCTGAAGAAGCCGCAGGCGGCCTGCAGCAGCGCGAAGGTGACCTCCGGTGGGTCCCGCTGTTCGGAGAGCGACAGAAACCGGCTTCTGAACTGTCCCAGCAGCTCCAGCGCCGGTTCGACCTTGCGCCGTTGCAGGTAGCTCGCCAGTGCACGGCAGCTGTCAACGGTA
>CAZFMI010000070.1:0-19029 GCA_964519915.1 uncultured Geomonas sp. | reverse complement strand
CGAGCACATGTGCTCGTAGTGCGCCATGCTGTTGCAGCATTTTTCCAACATATATCTCACCTCTTTGCCGAACTGCTTTTGATGCTACCCACCTGTTTATTATAGGCTTTTGCGGCTGCGAAGTGAAGCTGGCCTGGAAGGTTGCGGGGGGGGCGGCTGCTTGACGGCTGTGACGATGAGCATGTCGCCAGGATCGGGACGTGGCTGGATGAATTCCATTATGACAAGGCTCCCGGCTCTCCTGCGGGAACGCTGCATTACAAGGTCTCTTCAGCTCTAGAGGACAAGGACGGCTCCCCGGGGCATATCTCCAATCACAAGGTCACCATCCTCGGATTCAGGCCCGTCCCCGCCGTTATGATGCCGGACCTGGTCCCTTTCAGCCCACTCGGCAAGGACGCTATCGCGTTTTGCAGGATCGAGCAGAACGGAACGCTGTTGAGAGTCACGGTTAGAAACCAGGGGAACGGGAATGCGGGCGCATCGAAGACGACGGTTTTCTTCGGCAACGGACCCGTTATCACTCTCGATACCCCTCCCGTTGCCGCGGGCGGCGCGGTCGATCTTCTGTTCACAGTGCCGGCCAACTGCTTCAGTCCCGATTGCTCTTTCAGGATTGCCGTCGACTCAGAAAATCAGGTCAACGAATTCGCCAACGAGGGTAACAACAGCGTCGGCGGCGGGTGTCTGGGCTAGCGTCACCTTATCTCGAATATCCGCACCATGCCCGGCGCAAGCTGCACATTGCTCAAGACGCGCCCGTCAAAAGATGTGAAAGGCATGGGCGTGCCGTCGAGCGCATATTCGGTGACCGTTGCCCCCGCCCGTGCCCGCAGCCGCAGGGTGGGGGTCCCCTGCTTGTCCCAAACGAGCAGCACCTGCCGCCCGTCGGGACGCACGAACAGGTGATGGTAGAACTCCCCCTTTTTTCCAGCCGTCACTTCCACAGCAAGTTCTCCGTCCGCCACCGTCAGGTGGCCGACGTTCAGCAGGCTGATCAGCAGCTTGACGGTGCCAAAGGCAAGCTTCTTCCTCCGGTCGGAACGGGTGAGCCCGAGGTAGTAGTTCTCGCTCTCTCCGATTACCTCCGTCTTGGGATGACGGTCCCTGACCTGGTATATCCCCAGGTGCTCCACCCGCGGGTCTGCCAGGAAGGTGGCAAAGGCCCTGGCCCACCAGTTCGCCTGGTCCTTCTCGGTCTTGCCGGGAGCGGTGGCGAATCCTACTTCGTTTAGCCATATCGGCTGGCGCGCGCACCCCTTGTCCACCATGGCTACGAACTCCCGATGGAAAAAGCCCGGCCGCCCCTGGTCCAGGTAATTCTCCACGGTGATCTCCTTCGGCGTCCAGGTTTCCGGATAGGCGTGGATCGGTATCACGTCGAACTTCCTGGCGTTGCCGTGTCTGACGCAGGCTTTTTCCACCCACTCCGAATCCGGCCAGACCATCCCGCCCATGATCACCTGGGTTTTCGGGGAAACGCTCTTTATAGCATCCACCGCTGCATCGACGACCCTGTCGTAGTCCGCCGCGGTCCCGTCCCACCACTGTTTTACATTCTCCTCGTTGTAGATCTCGTAGGAGGGGATGTTGCGGTACGGTTTCAGCTCCTTCACCGTCCTCGAGACGAAGCGGCGCCAGTCCGCGGTCCGTTTGGGGGGATCGTTCCACTCCACCTCGTCGCTTCCCCCTTTCGCGGCCCATGCCGGCGTGTAGGCAAGGTACGGCCGGAGCGTGATCCCTTCTTTTGCCGCCAGCGAGACGAACCGGTGCAGCCAGGCGAAGTCGAACCTTCCCGGCTTCGGTTCATAATCGATCCAGCTGAAGCTCCCCCGCCAGGTGGATACCCCCAGCTCCTTTATCAACGCGAAATCCTTGGCGACCTCCTTGATGCTCTCGCCTTTGGGATAGTCTTGAAGGACGCTGAAGGAAACAGGCTTGGTGAAGGATGCCGCAGCGGTGACGCCGCGGTAGACCCCCTCCTTGGGAGTTGCGGCAGCGATCTCCTCCCCCTTCACCGCCGCATCCGGGTTAAGGGCGGCAAGTAAGATGAAGACAAGGTGCGCCGCGATCGATCTGGCGTTTATCATGCTCTCCTCCTCTGGTCGGGACAAATGTGGGGGAATTATAACAAAAATCGGGGGTGCGCCAGTCCAATAGGGGGGATTAGTGTGACAGGTGTCACTTCTTTTTCCGGCCTTTCTCTTTAGCTTGAAGGCTTCAGCGACAAGCCCAGCTGCAAAATCGAGGTCAGCATGCTCAAAACCGTTGCTGCCTATGCCGGCATGGATGCCAAGAGAATTCTCCAGGCAAGGCGAGCATTTTCTTTTATCAAACCACACGGCAAGACCATTTCGTTAATCCTGGTCGTCATGCTTTTGGTGGCCTCTCTCGGGGCCCTGGAGCCGCTGATCTACAAGGTGGTATTCGACAAGCTCGGAACCAGCACGGGGATCGACGAGCTCCTGCTGGCGGTGGGCGCAATCATGGCTGCCGCAATAGCCAAGGAAGGGCTAAACGGCCTCGGCAACTGGCTCAGCTGGAAGGTCCGGCTCTGCGTCAACTACAAGCTTCTCGACGAAACCACGAGCAGGCTCCATTCCCTTCCCCTTTCCTACCATCGCGGCGAAACGGTGGGGGGGCTCATGACCAGGCTGAACCACGGCGTGAACGGCTTCGTGACCGGCATCTCCGATCTGGCCTTCAACATCCTGCCTGGGCTCATCTACCTTGTCATATCGGTGGTGGTGATGTTTCGCCTCGACTGGCGACTCTCTTTGCTGGTGGTGTTCTTCGCACCGCTGCCGGCGATGATAGGGGTGGCCGCATCGCACGAGCAGACCGCCCGGGAGGGTTCCCTCCTTTATCGCTGGGGCGTTATCTTTTCCAGGTTCAACGAGGTTCTTTCCGGAATCGTGACGGTCAAAAGCTTTGCCATGGAGGAAGCGGAACGAAAGCGCTTCATGGGGGAGGTGGCGGAGGCCCACGGTATCGTCAGGAAGGGGGTAGTCACCGACACGAAGATCGCAGCGACGCAGAACCTGGTGGTGATGCTGGCGAAGACCGCATCGATCGGGTTTGCCATTTACCTGATACAGCGGGGGGAGACTACCGTCGGGACCTTGATGGCGTTCCTCGGCTACCAGGGAGGGCTCTTCGGTCCGGTGAACAGCCTGACCGGCGTTTATCAAACCCTGCGCAAGGCCGGCATCTCCTTTGACATCATCTTCTCCATCCTCGATGCGGAGGACCGCCTGCAGGACGACCCCCATGCGATACCGGTGGAGAGCGTGCAAGGGGAAGTGGTTTTCTCGAAGGTGAGCTTTGGTTACAGCGAGGAGAGGCAGGTGCTAAGCGAGATCGACCTGCACGTACAGCCGGGAGAGACCATCGCCATAGTGGGCCCCAGCGGTTCCGGAAAGACAACCATGATATCCCTGCTGCAGCGGTTTTACGATCCGAGCGCCGGCTCGATCAAGCTCGACGGGGCGGATCTGCGCGTGCTGCAGCAGCGGTCCCTGCGGCAGCAGATCGGGGTGGTCCTGCAGGATGCCCTTGTCTTCAACGACACCATCCGCAACAACATCGCCTACGGCAGGCCCGACGCGACCGATGAAGAAATAGAGGCCGCCGCCAGTGCGGCGAACGCGCACAAGTTCATCGCCAACCTCCCGGGGGGGTACGATTTCGTGGTGGGAGAGCGCGGTTGCCGCATCTCGGTGGGGGAAAGGCAGCGCATAAGCATCGCCAGGGCCCTGTTGAAAAACCCCTCGCTGTTGATTCTGGACGAAGCGACATCCGCTTTGGATGCGGAATCGGAAGTGCTGGTTCAGGACGCGTTGAATCGACTCATCAAGGGGCGGACCAGCTTCATCATAGCCCACCGTCTCTCCACCGTGGTCGGAGCCCACAAGATCCTGGTCCTGAAAGACGGGCAGATCATAGAGTCGGACGACCACGACTCGCTCATGAAGCGCGGCGGCTACTACGCCTCGCTGGTGAAGTGCCAGTCCCGCGGCCTCCTGTTGGCCTGCTGAAACCGGGGGGGTAGCGTGACGGGGGGGAGGGTGCAGTGGGCCTTAACCGGCGTTACCCTCCGGCGCGACCTGTGGGGTCGTCAGGTTTGTGCGTAGATGCGGGCAAACATGCTTGCAACTCCCAGCGAACTGGTATAGCTTCGCAGCATGAAGTTATTCAGCGTCCATTCCACATCCAAAAGGTTCCTGCTGCCTTTAATCCTGACAATAGCCGTTTTTTTTGTCTCTCAAGGGATAGATGTACCTAACTTCAGCGATCTGCAAGAACCTCAGTTATTCGCCTCAAAGAAAATCAAAAATACCGACAGTGCTGTCGTTAAGACACTGGCAAAATACCCACAGGTAAAAGCGACAAAAAACGTTAACTTTTTTGCCCATGTTAACGGTGCGCTCCGGATAGAAGGTCCTGTCGTTCCCGTTTCGGTCTACCAGCATCAATCCCCCCACCTCATCTCGGCCGTAGTATCAACCGTTCCTGCCAGGGCACCACCCGCGTAGCGCACCACCGCTCTTCCATGACAGCCGTAGCTTGTTCCTGCCTGCGCGCGATTTTCGCGCGGGAAGATAGGCGCTCGTCTTTTAATGCGCCGCTGCGAACGCATCCGCAGCACCTCCTTGTCACAACCAGGGTGGTGTTCGACTGCGCATTCAGCCGTTTCCAGGTCAAAGGGCTCAGCATATAGGAGGGAAACCATGCAACTTATCGGCAATACCCGCATCGGCTTTATCGGCAAGAGAAAGGCCAGTTCCGTCATTTCGGGTATAATCGCGATTCATCGGTTTGATAGGCATCGTTCAGATCGCCAGGACGCAGCCAACAAGGGTAGTTTGGTCGCGAGTCCGATAGTGGCGGAGTTCGAGGCCAGGCGGGGCGGAGCTTAGAACGAAGGGGAAGGGGGGCTTGCTGCAAAATCCAGCGGCGGAAGATCCTCACTAATATAAATAATATGGAGGCCTTGAAGACACATGCACAACCTCGACCTCATCATGACCATAACAGGCGGTTTTACTGCTGCGCTGCTGTTTGGATACCTGACCCATCGCCTGGGTATGTCTTCCATCGTCGGTTACCTGCTGGCCGGCATTGCCGTCGGATCGCATACCCCTGGCTTTGTCGCCGACCGCGCCATGGCAGAACAGTTCGCAGAAATTGGCGTCATCCTCCTCATGTTCGGCGTGGGACTCCAGTTTCACCTGAAGGAGCTGCTCGAGGTACGGCGGGTGGCCATCCCCGGGGCACTTTGCCAGAGTGCCGTGGCTACCCTGCTCAGCTGCCTTGTCGCGAGATGGTTAGGATGGAGCTGGCCGGCGGGGATAGTGTTTGGCTTTGCAGTCTCGGTTGCCAGCACGGTGGTGCTGCTTCGAGTGCTGGTCGACAATAACGAGCTGCACACGCCGACCGGTCACATTGCCGTGGGGTGGCTGGTGGTGGAGGATATCCTGACGGTATTTCTGCTGGTCATTCTGCCGATCCTGTTCGGCGCGGGTACTGCCGGCTCGGCGAGCCTCCCCGCGGCCATCGGGCTCTCCCTGGCAAAAATAGCCCTTCTTGTCGCGCTGACGTTCTGGGTAGGGGGGCGGGTCATTCCGTGGCTTCTGGAGCGCGTGGCCGCCACCCATTCGCGCGAACTTTTCACTCTTGCCGTCCTCGTCCTTGCACTGGGTGTCGCAGTCGGGTCCGCGCAGGTCTTCGGCGTCTCCATGGCGCTTGGAGCCTTTCTTGCCGGAATGGTGGTGAAGCAGTCCGACTTCAGCTTCCGTGCGGCCTCGGAGGCGCTCCCCATGCGGGACGCCTTCGCGGTCCTCTTCTTCGTCTCGGTAGGTATGCTCTTCGATCCGACCCACCTGATGCAGGAGCCGGGTCTCGTGCTTTTGACCCTGGTGATCATCCTGCTGGGGAAGCCTCTGGCCGCGCTTGCCATCGTTCTTGTCCTTGGGTACGCCCCCCGTGTCGGGCTCTCCGTTGCCGTCGCTCTGGCGCAGATCGGCGAATTTTCCTTCATCCTGGCGACCGCGGGCCGGGACCTGGGAGTGATAGGGACGAGCGGGGCGAATGCCATCGTTGCCGCTGCCATCATCTCGATCAGCCTCAATCCGCTGCTCTACAGGCTCATCGCCCCCTTGGAGCGTCGGGCGAGGCACACCCGGTTGTGGCAGATGCTTGAAGCGCGATCCAAACCGCCCGTGCCGGGGGGCGAAAAGATACCCGGCCAGCATCCGGTTTCCCGTGACCGTGCCGTCGTGGTGGGGTACGGTCCGACGGGGAGAATGCTGGCGCGCCTGCTTGCCGAAAACGCCATCGACCCGTTCGTGGTGGAGATGAACATAGGTACTGTCCGTCAATTGCAATCCGAGGGGACCGGGGCCCTCTACGGTGACGCCACCAACCCGGACACGCTGCGCGCCGCCGGTGTGCAGGATGCCGTCGCCCTCGTCCTTACCTCTGCAGGGATGCAGGGGAGCGAGGAGGTGATCCGGTTGGCCCGGGAGATAAACCCAAGAGTGCGGATCATCGCTCGTACCACCTACCTGAGGGACATCCCGGCGTTGCGCGAGGCTGGAGCCGATGCTGTCTTCTCCGGCGAGGGGGAGATCGCGTTGAACATGACCGAGCACATGCTGCGCAAGCTCGGGGCCACCGAGGAACAGATCGATCGCGAGCGGGAGCGGGTCAGGGCGGAATTGTTCGGCAACCCTGTGGCCGTGAAACCCTTCGCGGCATAAGGCACAGTTCTTTAATCCAACTCCACCAGGGGGATGAAATGAGAATTCTTCTCGCGATAGACGGATCACCGTCCAGCGACGCTGCAGTCGACGAGGTATGCAGGCGTCCTTGGCCCGCAGGGACCGAAGTTCGCGTTCTGACCGTACTCTTTCCCGAAGAGTTCAATCGTCTACGCGAAGCTCCCCACCCCGCCACATTCGACGACATTTTCGAACAATCCGGTTGGAAAACGGTGAGATTTATGGTAGACGCCGTCACCAAGTTCGAGCAGCGTGCGCCCGATCTGAGCGTGACGCCGGTCCTGATGGAGGGGCGGCCCAAGGACGCCATCCTAGACTACGACGAAAACTGGTGCTCGGATCTCATCGTAGTCGGGTCCCATGGCTATGGAAAAATAAGGCACTTTTTTCTAGGCTCGGTGTCGCTGGCCATAGCACTCAACGCGCCCTGCTCAGTGGAGATCGTGCGCAGTCCGTCCGAGCGTCTGCGTGGGGAAGGATAGCCGGTTACCCAGGTTGTTTTTGCTTGATTCCAGTGGTAGGCCCGCCGCGCCATTTCTTTGGAAGCTGCGATAAGAACGGCCTGGATATGCATAAAAAATTTTGCCGAAGCGAAATTTTTTCCCAAAAATTTTAAGTTCTCTACAAAATTTAACGAATTCCGAGAGAATTTAACAATTTTCTGAGAAAATCAAAAATTTTCGGATGAAAATGAACGAATTTTTTCAAAAATCGTTAAATTCCATCCGGGAATTGTCAACTTCCCACAAAATTTAACAATTTTCCCTTCGGAATTGACGAATTTTTTCAAAAATTGAAAATTTTTACCGGGAAATTTTTACTTCCCGTGAAAAATTACAAATTTTACCGGTGAGCTTCCGCACGGCCCGCCGTAGGTGCCCGATGACTGACCTTTTTTCCCGCCGCGTCGACGAACGCACCTGCCGTTGGGTGCCAGGCAGGAAAGCCGCCTGACCCCCGGGGGAGATCGGTGGCCGGCACTCGATTCGCTGCGGGAGCAAGGGAAGCCGGCTCATAGACCGGCTTTTCTGGTCCTGATGTTGTGTAGATCCACGTAACGGCCGAACTCGGCATCGGTCTCGCGTATGTGGTGCGTGACCCAGTTGCACAGGAACCAGAGCAACTCCACCGATACCTGCGCGTTCAGCTTATGTTCTTTCTTGAACTCGAAGACCCTGCCGGTAAATATCGCGTGCTCTTCCTGGTGGGCGGCGATCTTCGGGTACGAGGTCTTCACCATCCAGCTCTCTTCGCAGGGAAAGCGGTGATCGGAATGGTCGACCAGCTCCTGCAGAAACGACGGCTGGATCTCCTTTCCTTCCCGGAACTGGTCATAGGTCTCGTTCAGGGAGTTGACCAGATGCTGGTGATGCCGATCGATCTCCTGGATCCCGACCAGGAAATTCACATTCCACTCGATGATAGGCATGGATGCTCCTGTGGCTGATATGATGCCGGTCCTCTGATGGGAGGGAGACCGGCTTCCGCTTTGTTTATTGCGGCGCCTGTACGATCCGGGCCGGACCGGCTGGCTGTCCTTTAGTCGTGGCCGTTCTTTTTGCCGTGCCCTCTCTTGCGTCCCTTCTCCTCGTGCCCAAGATGCCTGCCCATGTCCCCTTTACTCTTCTTCTTCATGTAGACCCGCCTGTTGTTCTGGACGTAGTAGGGCCGACCCGCTTCGACATGGATCCGGACTCCCGGCGGCGCCGGGAGGTAGGCGCCGAGCTGGATGCTGACGTCGATGGGCCCGGCGTACGCGGGATCTGCTTCCGGTACGCCGAGCGAGGCGATCACGATTGCGGTTGTCATGGCGGCGGCGAAGAGCTTTGAGTTCATTGGTTCTCCCTTGAAGCGGTTTCTGCCTGTCTTTTTGCAGGCGAGCTCACTGGGGCACCGGAGGAGTGTGGGGAGGTTTTCTTTTCGCTGCGCTGGCGTTCAGGCAACAAAAAAGCCGGGGCCTCAATATCGGAGCGATATTTCGGCGACCCGGCTGTCTCGTTGAGACCCTGTAGGCTTTCCGTCCCATCCTCGCGGATGGTTTAGTATTGTCGTTTATCTATAGCTATGTGGAATTTCATGGAACCTTATATCAAGGCAGGGGGCATGTCAAGGCTGCTTTTCAACTATCACGAATTCCATGTCGTTGAACTAAAAATTGCTCCTGCCGTAATTGATTGTCAGGCTGTTGCCGGCCTGCTGTCAAAACTTCTAAAGTCCCGGAACCTTTTGCCGAAAGGTACCTTGTACTTGGCGTACAGCACCGGAAGTTGTCATGCATTGACTGAGCGATATCTGAAACGCGGAAGGGGATGTCATGGTTAAGAGTATTCTGGCTATAGGTAATGCGAAGTATGAGATCGACAGAAATGCCCTGACGCGCTTTATGCGTGAGGCCCAACAATCTGCTGTCACGCACGGAGTTCATGAAAAAGGCGAGCATCGTGGCCCGGATGGAGGCGAGGCAGCGGCTTTTTTCGCTGATGAGCCCATAGAGGGGCTTTTCGCCGAGGTGATGCAGTTGTACAACGAGTACGCGACGTCGGAGCATCTGGATGTGCTGATCCGATTGAAGTGCAAGTTGGAGCAGGTTTCCTTGAGGTACAGGAGCCATGCGCTGGCTGAGGAAGTCCTCAACATCAACAGCTGTCTTCCGTATGAGTGGCGGGTCCGTTGCTGTAGCGGCCGGAGCCGGGATCCGGAAGGCTAGCCGGCCGGAAGTCCCGTACCCCTTCTTCGTACACCGAAAGCCCCTTTCCCAGCCGATCCGTCAGTCGTCCTGCCGACATCCCGACCTGTCCGTCGTTTCGCCTTTTCATGTCAATCCTCCGGCCTGCGCCCCGCGTTGCAGGTATTCAGAGAACCGCCGCAGAGGCATGAGACGGGTTAAGGGTCTCCCATTCCTCCATGAGTTTCACAGGCTCTGCCGTTGTTCTCTTCATGAAGTCGAGAAGCCGGTACTCGGCATCTTCGGAGAAGGCGACGAACTTGACCCCCACCATCGAAAAGAAACAGTGCACGATATCCACCGTGATGCGCAGCGGCGGGGTCCCCGGTTCAAGGGGGACGGAAAAGACGCAGGACTCTCCAAGCGGCACCATGATGCACTCATTCGCGCTGATGAGCGCCCCTCTCAACGACACATTTTCCAGGCGACATCTATATTGCATTCCATTATGTATCAGTTCCCCGGGAGCGCTGCACTTTACCCGGTGGAAACGCCTCTGATCCATGTCGATTCCCTCCTCGCACTGTATTTAGATGGTCGGCAGGTTCCTTATCGACGGTCAGGCTACATAACTATAGGTAATTTTGTCAATGTGATACCGCCCTAGACCTTCGGGAAAAATGCGCCGTTTGCGGCCGGCGGCAGCCGGGTGGTGCCTGGGCGGCAAGGATAGCCGCGCCGACAGCGGGATCGGGTCGTTCGCGGCAGCTTTTCGATTGACTTCAGATGCCAACTATTGTATTAAGTAGCGTTTCCTGGATTTGTGATGTTCGGCAGCGGCTCTAAGGGGCGGCGAGCGGGCAGTAACCTAAATAAAGATTCACGAGGGGCCAGAGCTTTAATGGAAAACAAGATCAGGGTGTTCAGCGGTAACTCCAATCCGATTCTGGCAGAGAAGATCTGTGACTGCCTCAAGGTGCCCCTTGGTAAGGCGAAGGTCAGGACCTTCTCCGATGGCGAGATCATGGTGGAGATCGGCGAGAACGTGCGCGGCCGGGATATCTACGTGGTCCAGTCCACCTGCTGCCCGACCAACAACAACCTGATGGAGCTGCTCATCATGATGGACGCCCTCAAGAGGGCCTCCGCAGCGACCATCACCGCGGTGATCCCCTACTACGGGTACGCGCGCCAGGACCGCAAAGCCGCTCCGAGAACACCGATCACCTCCAAGCTCGTGGCAGACCTGGTAACGACCGCGGGTGCCGACAGGGTGGTCACCGTCGACCTGCACGCAGGGCAGATCCAGGGCTTCTTCAACATACCGGTGGACAACCTCTACGCCGCCCCGGTGCTCCTGGCGCACCTGAAGAGCCGCTTCGCCGCCGACCTGGACAACCTGGTCATGGTCTCGCCCGATGCCGGCGGTACCGAGCGCGCCAGGGCCTTCGCCAAGAGGCTTGGCTGCACGCTGGCCGTCATCGACAAGCGCCGCACCGGCCCGAACGTGGCGGAGATCATGCACCTGATCGGTGACGTCAAAGGGAAGATCGCCATCATCCTGGACGACATGATCGACACCGCAGGCACGCTCACCCAGGCCGCGCTGGCCCTCAAGGAGCACGGCGCCGCCACCGTCTATGCCTGCGCCACCCACGGCGTGCTTTCGGGCCCGGCCATCGACAGGATCAACGCTTCGGTCATTGAGAAGGTCGTCATCACCGACACCGTGCCGCTGGGCGAGAAGGCCGAGCAGTCCGACAAGATCAGGGTGCTCTCCGTAGCCGAACTGCTGGCAGAGGCGATCCGCCGCATCCACGAGGATGAATCCGTCAGCTCGCTTTTCGTGTAATATTTGAAATTCAAACCGTCATTGGGAACAACAAAAATACCAAGATTGACATCGGAGGATGTATGAGTAAGCAGGTGCTGAAAGTTGAGATGAGAGAGCAGGCCGGCAAGGGTATCTGCCGCCGTCTGAGGAGCGCAGGGCGCGTCCCTGCAGTTGTGTATGGCAAGGGGATGGCCCCCGTCGCCGTTTCCCTGGGGCAGAGGGAGCTTTCCGAAGCCATCGCAGGCGAGGGTGGCCGCAACCATATCCTCACCCTCGAGTGCGAAGGCGAGTTGAACGGTCAGAACGTCATCGTTGCCGACCTGCTGCGCGACCCGCTTAAAGGGGTGCCGCGCCACGTCGACCTGCACAAGATCAACCTCGCAGACAAGGTGAAGGTTCAGGTCAAGCTGACCCTGGTTGGCACCCCGGCCGGCGTCAAGGCCGGCGGCTTCCTCGATTTCGCTATGCACACCGTCGAAGTCGAGTGCCTCCCGGTCCACATCCCGACCCACATCAACGTCGATGTTACCGAACTCACCATCGGTCACTCCGTCCACGTCGGTGAGATCAGCGCCCCTGTCGGCAGCGTCATCGTCAGCGACCCGAAGGCGCCGATTGTCAGCATCCTGGGCCGCAAGGCCGTTGCAGAGGAAGCGGCTGCTGTCTAATCCAGGAATCTTATGGCAGCAAAACTGATCGTAGGGCTCGGTAACCCCGGGCCAAAGTACTCATGGACCCGCCACAACGCGGGTTTCATGGTTTTGGACCGCTTAGCCAGCCAGTCAGGTATCCAGGTCACCAGGAAGGCCTTCTCCGGCCTTTCTGGTGACGGGAACTGGGCGGGCGGGCGGGTCTACCTCCTCAAGCCGCAGACCTTCATGAACCTGTCCGGGCGCTCCGTCGCGGAGGCGCTCCGGTTCTACAAGTTGTCCCTCTCAGATCTCATCGTGATCCATGACGACCTGGATATCCCGTTCGGCAAGGTAAGGCTAAAAGAGGGAGGCGGCCACGGCGGGCACAACGGCCTGCGGTCGCTCGCCCAGGAGCTTGGTTCCTCCGCTTACGCGCGGGTCCGTGTCGGCATAGGGCGGCCGGTGCACGGCGACGTGGTCAACTTCGTGCTAACCAACTTCGCCAAGGAGGAGATGGGCTCCCTTTTGGAGGTGCTGGACACCTCGCTCGACGCCATCGAGATGGCGATCAAGGAAGGGATGCCCAAGGCGATGAGCATCTTCAACGCCAGGTAATCCGTTAACGGCTGCCTGACCCTGTCAGTCGCAGCGCTTCAATCGTACACAAAGGACATCGGTTATGGGTTTCAACTGCGGTATCGTCGGCCTCCCCAACGTGGGAAAGTCCACCATCTTCAACGCGCTCACCTCGGCCGGGGCAGAGTCCGCCAACTACCCCTTTTGCACCATCGATCCCAACGTCGGCATCGTCTCCGTTCCCGACCCGCGCATGGACAAGCTCGCCGAGATCGTCCATCCCGAGCGCATGCAGCCCACCACCATCGAGTTCCTGGACATCGCAGGGCTGGTGAAGGGCGCGAGCCAGGGGGAGGGGCTTGGCAACAAGTTCCTGGGCCACATCCGTTCGGTGGACGCCATCCTGCACGTGGTGCGCTGCTTCGAGAACGAGAACGTCGTCCATGTAAGCGGCAGCGTGTCTCCGGTGCGGGACATCGAGGTGATCCAGACCGAGCTCGCGCTGGCAGATCTCGATACTGTGGAAAAGCGCCTGCAGCGTACCGAGAAGCAGGCGAGAAGCGGCGACAAGAAGGCCAAGGAGGACGTCGAGTTCTGCCTCAAGGTGAAGTCCACCCTGGAGCAGGGGCTCTCGCCGCGCGGTATGGCCGAGACCGAGGACGAGAAGCTGATTCTGCGCGACATGCACCTCATGACCGCCAAGCCGGTCCTGTACGTCGCCAACGTGGCCGAGGACGACCTGGAAGGGAAGCATCCCTACGTGGACGAGGTGCGCCAGCTTGCCGCCAAGGAGGGCAACGGCGTAGTCTTCATCTGCGGTTCCATCGAGGCGGAGATCTCCGAGCTCGAGGGGGACGAGAAACAGGCGTTTCTGAGCGAGATGGGTCTCGCCGAATCCGGCCTGGACCGCCTGATCCGCTCGGGCTACGAGCTGCTCGGCCTGATCACCTACTTCACCGCAGGTGTCAAGGAAGTGCGCGCCTGGACCATCACCAAGGGGACCAAGGCCCCCGGGGCTGCCGGCGTCATCCATACCGATTTCGAGAAGGGGTTCATACGCGCCGAGGTCATCGCCTACGAGGACTACATCGCCTCCGGCGGCGAGGCGGGGGCCAAGGAGAAGGGGTTGATGCGCCTGGAGGGGAAGGAGTACGTCGTGCAGGACGGCGACGTGATGCACTTCAGGTTCAATGTCTGAAAAGCGGACAAAGATAAAGGTAAAGATCAAGGAAAGGCTTTGAGCCCGGCCCGGTAAAGGCAAAGAGGCGTGGGTGAGAGCAAGGTCGCAGGCTGTAGCAGGGATGGGCGGGTGATTGGCGCCGGTCCCGGCAAGCCGGCCGGTCTCCTTTGTCTTTATCTTTACCTTTATCTTGCTTTTCACCCTTTTTGCTTGTCAAAGCGCGATAACTGTAGTAATTATTACCGTTCACCAGAGCGGCCCTAGGGCCGTATCTCCTTGCTCCGGGTCGGACCGGGGCTAAATTAACCGTGAGGAGGCTTAACAATGAGCAGGATGTACGAGACGATTTACATCGTCCAGCCGGACCTGGGTGACGAAGAGATCAAGGCTCTTTCCACCAAGGTGCAGGACATAGTCGCCAACATGAACGGCGATTTCAAGAGGCTTGAGGACTGGGGCACCAGGAAACTGGCATACCCGATCAACAAGAACCCGCGCGGCCGTTACTTTTACCTCCGCTTCGACGGCGACTCTGCGCTGATCGCCGAACTGGAGCGCCGTCTGCGCCTTGACGATAAGGTGATCAGGTACCAGAGCGTGAAGCTCGAGACGGAAGTGGTTGCCCCGGCAGCCGCTCCGGCAAAGAGTGCCGAGGAAGGGACCGAAGAGGTGGCTGAGGCCGCTGTCGAGGCTCCGGCCGAAACGACTACTACGGTGGAGGGATAAACAGATGGCAGACGAGAGAACACCCCAAAGAAGCACCAGCAGCGGCCCCAGGAAGAAAAGGCCTTTCCAGCGTCGTAAAGTTTGCCGCTTCTGCGCGGACAAGCAGGTGAGCATCGATTACAAGGATCCCCGCACCCTGCGTTACTTCGTTTCCGAGCGCGGCAAGATCATCCCGCGCCGTATTTCCGGCAACTGCTCCAAGCACCAGAGGGAAATCACCGAGGCGATCAAAAGGGCGAGAAACATCGCGCTGCTTCCCATCGCCGGCAGCCACGCAACTGCGTAGGTGACGCTGAAGGTGAACCCACTGCAGGGGCAGATTCTTGATGTGGTCAAGGGGAGCGTCGCTACGGTGACGCTCTTCCTCGCTTTCATGTACCTCCCCGTGCTCGGCATGATACCGGGATTTTTCGCGCCCGTTCCGGGCGCCTACTACACGCTGAAGAGCGGCAGGAAGATCGGCGCAGCCGTACTGCTTGCGACCTCCGCGCTCCTGCTGGCGGCGGCGAACCCGGACGTGCTGCTGATTTATCTGCTGCAGGCCGGCTTGCTCTCCCTGGCGCTCCCCGAGTTCCTGCTCCGGCTAAAGGGAGGGGCGCGCTCGGTGATCTACTCGGTCGCCATCAACCTCGCGGTCCTGCTGCTCGCAGCACTGCTGTACGCGTTCAGCACCGGGGCCGACATCCACGCCAAGGTGACCAAGGGGGTACAGTCGAGCATAACCCAGACCGCGCTTTTCTACGAGAAGGCCGGGGTCAAGGGGGACGAGCTCAAGGCGCTGCAGGAGACGATGCAGCAGGCAGGCGCGCTGATCGTCACCATTTACCCGTCGCTGGTCACCGTGTCCTTCGGCCTGATCGCCTGCCTGAACCTCCTGGTCCTTGCACGCATCTCGGCCCGGCTCCGGATGCCGCTTTACGTGGGCGATTTCAAGAAGTACCGCAATCCCGAGCCGCTGGTCTGGCTTTTGATTGCGGCAGGGTTCGGCATGCTGGCGCCGGACAAGCTCGTCCACCTGGCCTCGCTTAATGTGCTGATCGTCCTTTGCGCCTTCTACTCGGCCCAGGGATTTGCAGTCATCAGCCATTACTTCCGCAGGCTCCAGGTACCCAAGTTCGTGAAAATACTGGCAACCCTGCTCCTGATCTTCCAGCCCTTCATGGTGCTGGCGGTGGCGGCGCTGGGCGTTTTCGATCTCTGGGCGGATTTCAGATCCCCCAAAAAACAGGAAAACCTGTAAATAACCAGGCTAGGAGGCATCACATGAAGGTAATTCTCAAGGAAAACGTTGAGCATCTCGGACTTATCGGCGACATCGTCAAGGTAGCACCCGGCTACGCCAGGAACTACCTGCTCCCCAAAGGGTTCGCGATCGAGGCGACCGAGAAGAACGCCAAAGCACTCGAGCACGCCAAGCGTCACCTCGAATACAAGAAGAACCGCGTCCTCGAGGCAGCCAAGCAACTGGCCGCCAAGATCGAAGGGCTTGCGCTCTCCATCGCTCACCAGGCCGGCGCCGACGACAGGCTGTTCGGTGCCGTCACCAACATGGAACTTGCCGAGCAGCTCAAGGCAAACGGCGTGGAAATCGACCGCAAGCGCATCGTCCTCGACGAGCCGATCAAGCACGTCGGCGATTTCACCGCCCTGGTAAAGCTTCACCCGGAAGTCAGCGCTACGCTGAAGGTCTCCGTGACCAAGGCGTAACAGGCGCGGCAAGCGCTGCGACGACTGCACCCGGTACCATTGAAGGGCCGCCTCCACCGGAGCGCGGCCCTTTTTTCTTGGTGCGCCCGGCAGGGCGCGTGGCGCGCCGGGGCGCCTGCCACTCACGGAGCGTACCATCCATGCAGATCGAGAAGTTCCACAAGAAGGACATCGGCTCCAAACAGCTTGAGACCGCGCTGCAGCTCTTCTTTGCCGGCGGGGATCTCTTCAGCGTGATAACACTGGCAGGCGCCGCCGAGGAGGTACTGGGGCAACTGTTGCAGCAAAAGAACCCGAAAGGTGCGGGTGGGTTGAAATCGCTCCTGGCCCTGCTGCGCCCGGGCAACAGGTGGGGGGGGCAGGGCGCAGCGAGCCGGCATGAGGCGGAGCTCTACGTGCACATGGACCTGAGACAGGAGGCGCTATTTCTGTTGGGGAAGGCTATCGACTGCTATCAGGCGCTGGGGGGCGGGTTGACCGCGGCGATGCAGCGGTTCAACGAGGAATTCAGAGGCGGGAAAGGGTAGGGGGGCATCGCCCCCCCCGCTTTCTTGCTGCAATCGATCTTTCCGCGCGTCCCGCGGATGTTCCGCGTTACCCGGGTAACGGCTGGCGCTTCACAGGAGGGATAACTACTGCAACTTGGCGTCCTGGATCAGGACCTGGTAGCGGTAACCCGAACCGAAATCCAGGTTGTTGTAAAGCGTCCCTGTGGCGGTGACCACATCCCCCTCTTTTACGTACTGCTTCGTGGTTACGACCAGCTGGTCCGTCTTTTTCCCCTTCGATCCGCTGCCGTCCACGATGTGGACCCAGTTCTTCTTCATGATCCGCTCGGCAACCTGGGTCACCCTTCCTCTCACGACGACCTGCTTCTTCTCGAGCTTCCCTCTTTTTGCAAAGATCTCGGCGACAGTGTAGGCGTTGGTTCCCTTGGCCTTGGGGATCTTGGCGCTTTTCATCGACACCGGCTTTGCTGCCGGCTTGGACTGCTTCGCCTGCTGCCCATTGGCACCCTGAGGAGCATCGGGTACCCCCTGGTGCACCATCTGTATCGCCGAGGGGCTCAGCGCGACCTTGTCGCTGTTGGCCATGCCGGCGGAGAAGACGACGCTGTCGAATTTCCTGTTCAGCCCTTTGCTGGAGAAGTTCTTCATCTCGAAGCCGGGCAGCAGCGACAACTGCTGTCCCACGGACACCTTGGTGAGCGGGATGGCAACCCAGACCTTCTCCCCCCCGTTTTGCAGCAGGAGGTAGGTGTAGCCGCCGCCGTTCATGGTCTCAAGTACTTTGCCTGACAGGTTGACGGACTTGGGCTTTGCATTGGCGGTGGAACTGCCGGCAGCAGCTTGCACCTGTTGCACGGTAAGAAGCGCAAAGAGTATCAGCAGGGATAGTTGCTTCACTAGATGGTTCATTCAGTCACTCCTTAGGGGGTCCTGTTGCTCTCGGCAGACTACTTTTTTCCCGCCAGATTGACAAGTCTTTTTCCGGGCTGTCACACCCTTTGGCGCTGATTCTGTTTGGGAGGCATATTTGCGTGCCGGCGCTTGCGCTGTTTGATTATGGGGCTATATTTGTGAAGGCTTGTTAATGTTGATCGAGAATGCTCTGCCGCGAAAGATCGGGGGCAGAGCTAAACAACCGAGCCGGTGCCAGTGCCAACTGGCAAAACTCTATCGTTGGCAACGAGAGGGGGCGCACATGAACAAGAGAGTCGGTGTGTTGTTTGTGCACGGACTGGGAGCGGTACCTGAGGATTTCGCGCACGACAGCATCCAGGAGCTGCGGGAAAGGGTAGCCGGGCGGGGTCTCAACCGCGACGAGATCGCCTGGCAGTCGGTGTACTGGCACCCGCTGTTGTCCGAAAAGGAGAACCGGCTTTGGGTGGATCTGTCCGCACAAAATGACCTGAACTGGGCCAAGCTGCGCAAGTTCTTCATAAACGCCTTCGGAACGGTCACCTCCTATCGCTCCTCGGGTGATCGGCCCGGGAGCATGTACCAGGCGATCCACGGGATGGTCAATGAGTCGCTGAAGGAGCTGCGCGAAAAACTGGGGGGGCAGGACAAGCCGCTGCTGGTCATCGCACATTCCTTTGGATCGGTCATCATTTCCGACTATATCTGGGACAGGCAGCGGGGGAGGGACCAGGCGCGCTTCGGGACCAGCGCTTTCGAGAGGATGGAGACGCTTTCGGGCATGGTGACCCTGGGAAGCAATATCCCGCTCTTCACCGTGGACTCTGACAGGATCGCGGCCATTGACTTCCCCCCGCCGGGGCTCCCCGCGGCGCTCGAAAGGAAGGCGAAATGGCTGAACCTGTACGACTCCGACGATGTGCTGGGGTGGCCCTTGAGGGACCTGAGCGAAAGCTACGCGAAGGTGGTCAGCGAGGATATCGAGGTGAGCGTGGGCAATATCCTGACCTCGTGGAACCCCACCAACCATGCCGCCTATTGGACCGACGACAGCGTCATCAAGCCCACGCTCTATCTGCTCTCCTCCGTGCTCGAGGCGACCCACGTGAAGCCGCTGCCTGAGGTCAACGAATCTAACCTGGGGTACCCGGACTGACCTGCCGGTGCTGCCGTCAGGAATCGGGCAAAAAAAAGGCGCTGTCGAAAGCGCCTTTTTCCGTGATGCTGGCAGGGGCGGACCGGGTCCGCCCCTTGCCGTTTAAACGATCTTCTTCATCCCCTTCATGGCGGCGCGAAGCTCGGCGCCGACTTCCTCCACGAGATGGCTGCGGATCTCGGCGTTCACCGCGACCAGCAGGCTGTTGTCAACGCTGTTGTCCTTCAGTTCCAGCCCCTTGCCGATCACGTCGGTGCCGACCTTGGCCATGAAATCCTTCAGAAGCGGAACGGCGGCGTGGGAGAAGAGGTAGCAGCCGTACTCGGCGGTGTCGGAGATGACGCGGTTCA
>CAZFMI010000069.1:0-19194 GCA_964519915.1 uncultured Geomonas sp. | reverse complement strand
GGGATGTGCATGTCGAAGCCGTCGCCGATCAGAGCCACGCCGATCAGGAGCAGGAAGCTCAGGGCGAGCATCTTGATGGTCGGGTGTTTCTCGACGAACGCGCTGATCTTGCCGGAGAACAGCATCATGAACCCGACGGCGATCACCACGGCTGCAACCATGATGAACAGCTGGCTCGCCATGCCCAAAGCGGTGATGATGGAGTCGAGCGAGAACACGATGTCAAGCAGCAGGATCTGTATGATGACCGATTGGAACGTCGTGCCGACCCGGGCTGAAACCACCACCTCATCGCCTTCCAGCTTCTCGTGGATCTCCATGGTGCTCTTCCAGATCAGGAACAAGCCGCCGCAGATGAGGATCAGGTCGCGGCCGGAGATCTCGTTGCCGAGCACGGTGAAGAGCGGCGCGGTGAGCCCCATGAGCCAGGTGAGCGAGAAGAGCAGGGCAATCCTGATGAACATGGCTAGTCCGAGCCCCACGAGCCTGGCTTTTTCCTGCTGATGGGCGGGCAGCTTGCTTGCCTGAATAGAGATGAAGATGATGTTGTCGATCCCCAGCACTATCTCCAGTGCGCTCAAGGTTACCAATGCCATCCAGACCTGCGGGTCACTCATCCATTCCATTACATTTTCTCCTTGGTGAAGATTCTTTTATAAACATCGCAGGAGCGGCATTCCTGCCGCGATTGCCGCGGCTTTATCGCGGCAGGAATGCCGCTCCTACAAGTCGAACAACCTGCCTGAGGGCATTACCCCGCCATCTCCTCAAGGCGCGCTATGCGCTCTTCCATGGGAGGATGGGTGGAAAAGAGCGACGCCATGCCGCCGCCGGTGAGCGGGCTCACGATGAACATGTGCGCCGTTGCGGGACGTGCTTCGTGCATCGGCAGGGCCTGAGAGGCCATCTGCAGTTTACGAAGCGCAGATGCCAATGCAAGAGGACGTCCGCAGATTTCGGCGCCCGAGGCGTCGGCCAGATACTCCCGCGAGCGGGAGACGGCCATCTGGATCAGCATGGCCGCGATGGGGGCGATAATGGCCATGGCCAGCGACCCCACCAGGCCACCGATGCCGCCCCCCTCCTCGTCGTCGCCGCCGCGCCCTGCCCCGAACATGGCACCCCACTGCAGCATGTTGCCGATCATGGAGATAGCACCTGCAAAGGTCGCCGCGATGGTACCCACCAGGATGTCGCGGTTTTTCACATGGGCCAGTTCGTGCGCCATGACCCCTTCGAGTTCCTCGGGGGACAGGATGCGCAGCACCCCCTCGGTGGCGGCCACTGCGGCATGTTTCGGGTTGCGCCCTGTAGCAAAGGCGTTGGGGCTGCCCGAAGGGATGATGTAGACCTTGGGCATCGGGAGCCCGGCGCGCGCTGCCAGGTGACGCACCATGTTGTAGAACTGCGGGTGATCGTGCTCGCCGATCTCCTGGGCGCCGTACATCTTCAGCACGATCTTGTCGGAAAACCAGTAGGAGAAGAAGTTCATGCCCAGGGCCATGACGAAGGCCATTACCATGCCGGACTTGCCGCCCAAGGCGCTCCCCATGGCGACCATGAGGACGGTGAGAAGTGAGAGAAGGAAGGTCGTTTTGAGATTTTGCATAACATTTACTCCGACGATTGTAGTTAAGTCCTTAGAGGACTTTTTTTCACCGTGGGTAAATAAAAAAACCTCTACCCACGGCTCAGTAGCCTGGATAAAGGTCTTGTTGACAGGATAACTGCCCTGGCTCCGGGTCGTGAGACCGTACTGACGGAAACCTGGTCGGCCATTTCTCCGGCCGATAACTACTCCCCTTTAATCGAGTAGAAATATAAGTTTTCCGATTACTGTTGTCAAGGGTAAAACTGCAGACAAGATCAAAACCGTTTGCACAGAGAAAATCTGAACGAGTCTGAGTCAAACGTGAAACGCTGCTTTGTGTCAGGCAAGGCCGGCTGAGAGAAATTCCACGCAAAGGCTGTTAGAGGATTCGCAGGGAAAAGAAGGAGCAATGACTCTTTGCCAGTGCGCCCGCTGTCCCGGGGGTTCTCAGGCTCTTCTCAGCGGCTAACGGCTTAAAAAAAACGGCCCCCGCGGAAGCAGGAGCCGTTTGTCGCTGCGAATTCCGGCTTCAGTCCATCTTGACGGGGACTTTCGCCCGGAGGACGAACTTGCCGTCCTTCACGTAGAGCAGGCTGAGCGGGCTCTTGATCGGCTCGCGGTTGGCCTGCATGCTGATGGTGCCGGAGACACCCTCGAACCCCTTGGTCTTGGCAAGTGCGTCCTTGAAGACTTTCGGATCGACGCTGTTGGCGCGCTTCATGGCGTCGGCAAGCAGCATTACGGCGTCGTACCCCTGGGCGTCGAACAGCCCCGGCTCGGCGCCGCCGCTCTTGGCCTTGTAGGCCTCGATGAACTTGGCGGTTGCAGGGGTGGCCTGCTCGGTGGAGAAGCCCAGGGCGGACATGGAGCCCTCGACTGCCGGGCCGCCCAGCTCGATGAATTTCGGGGAGAACAGGCCGTCGCCGCCGAACATCGGGGCCTTGAGACCCTGCTTGCGGGCCTCCTTCATGATGAGTGCGCCTTCGGTGTAGTAGCCGGAAAACAGGATGACGTCCGGCTTCTTTCCCTTGATGTTGGTGATCTGGGCGGAGAAGTCCTTGTCGCCGTCCTTGACCTTCTCGTCGGCTACGATCTTGATGGAAGGGACCTTGGCGGCGGCGTCGCGGAAGGTCTGGGAAAGACCGACCGAGTAGTCGTTGTTGTCGGAGGTGATGATCGCCACGTTCTTGAAGCCGAGGTCCTTGGCGAAGTACTCGATGACGGCAGGGATGGCGATGGAGTCGAGCAGGGTGTCGCGGAAGATGAAGTCACCCACCTCGACAACGCCCGGGCCGGTAGCGCCGGCGGAGAGGAGCACTACGCCGGCCTTCTGTGCGATCGGTGCTGCGACCTTGGTGATGCCGGTGGTCGGGTCGCCGACGATTGCGGTGACGCCGTCACGGGAGATGAACTTCTGGGTGACCGAGGCGCCTTCCTGCTTGTCGCCGCGGTTGTCGGCCTCGACGATCTCTATCTTCTTTCCGAGGATGCCGCCGGCGGCGTTGATCTCGTCGGCGGCCATCTTCATGCCGTCGAGGGTCGGCTTGCCGAACATGGCAACGTCGCCGGTGAGGGCGCCGAGGAAGCCGATCTTCACGGTATCGCCGGCCGGTGCAGCAGCTTCGGTACCTGCGGGTGCCGCGCCCTCTTCCTTTTTCTTGCAGCCGAAAGCGCCGGCCGCGAGCATTGCCACCATAAGCAGTGCGCTTATCTTCTTAAAGCTCATTCAGACTACCTCCTTGGGATGATGTAACACATCGTTAAGTTACAGCTTCTTCGCGTCAACAGATTCTAATTGTCACCATACGATTGTCAAGACTGTGGCACTGTATTTCCCCCTCTCCGTTACAGGAGGCGGAGAGGGGGATTCTGTTTTAGAAGTTGTACTTTGCGATGAGCTTCATGTCGTACGGGTCGTCGAAGCTGTTGTCGAAGTAGTCGCCCAGCATCAGGTAACCGGCGCGGGCACCCAGAGTCACGTTGGCGGTAAGCTTGTAGTAAGCCTCTGCGTTGATTTCAGTGCCGAGGTAGTCATCGCTGCCGTCACCCCTTGCACCAGTGTTGTCGGCTACAGCGGCAAAGCCTGCGTTGGCGCTTGCGGACACCTTGTCGTTGAAGGTGTAGTCGTAGCCGACGGTGCCCATGATGACACCTTCACCGAAGTTGTTCACGTCGTAGATGATAGCGTTGTCGATAGAGGTCGCGTACTTGTCGCGGCCCAGCATGATCATCTCTGCATCGTAGAACTGGCCGCCTTCGGTGCCGCCCGGGCCGTTAGCCACGTAGAAGGCGTCATTGCCGCCGGAGACATAGAGGAACTCGGAACGGAGGGTGCCGCCGCCCAGGGGCATTTTGGCGCCGACGTTGAAGGCGTACCCTTCTGCATCCTGGGTAGCGGTCAGATCGCCGAACTGCTGCAGGAAGAAGCCGCTCAGAGCCACGGGGCCCAGGTTGCCGGCTGCGTTGACACCGATGCTGTGAACCTTCAGGTCGTTGATGACGACGTCGCTGCCGGTGTTGTTGGTGGAGTCATCCTGGATGTAGTAGTACGCAGCGCCAATGGCCAGGTCCTTTGAGACGTTGTACTTGCCGTCAAGAGAGAACATGTCGTTGGTATTGCGTCCCAAGTTGGTGAAATCCTGTTGACGACCGGGGGCGACGGCAGCGAGGTTCGAATCCTTGGTGGCGTCGTTGAAACGGAAGAAACCTGCGGAAATGCCCGCTTTGGAGTAATCATGGGAGAGAAGAACACCGGCCATGTCGCCGTCGAACAGCAGCCCCTTGAAGGAGTCGTTGTAGGGCATCATGCCGATCTTGGCGTTACAGACCGGGTAGCTGAGGTCGAGGTAGAGGTGCTTGGTCTCCATGTTCACGGAGTCGGCGCCGATAGCACCGCCGTCTCCGCGGCCCACGCTGTAGGAACTGTTGCCCCAGTAGTTGTAGTCGAACTCGAACTTGGTGACCAGTTTGACATGGTCGTCCGCTTTGGCCGTGTAGCCGAGCCGTACGCGCTGCACGAAGTAGTTGGAGCTAGGGGCGTCAGCCTGAACTACGCCGCTGCCAGTGAAGTTGGTCATGTCGTAGAACGCGGTGAACGCGCCGTTGAACTGGTTCTCCAGCGCAAGGGCCGGCACTGCTGTTGCTGCGGACAGAGCTGCCGCGACTGCTGCTACCAAAAGCTTTTTGTTCTTCTTCTTCATTACTTCCTCCTCGGTCAGTGTTTAGTGAATAGCAATGCTGCGTTCAAACTGGCCTGCCTGGTGAAAACTTGAAGGAACTCGATCACCACCTTTCGCCTTTATGGTTCAAAAAGCCCATCCAGCACGGATCTATAAGTTGGGAACCGACCAGCCAAACCTGGTAGGAGCGGCATTCCTGCCGCGATCCAACCCCGCCCTCAGGTTACGGTGGAGAAGGTTAAGCTGCGGTTATCCCGCAGAAAATGCCGCTCCTGCGAAAAACTCGCCGTCGATTTGCCGTCTGCGGCGCCCGGTGTAAAGGGCGCTACAGTATCTGGCTCAGGAACAGTTTGGCGCGCTCGTGGGAGGGGGCGGTGAAGAAATGCTCCGGCGTCCCCTCCTCCACGATCCGACCCGCATCCATGAAGATGACCCGGTCGGCCACCTCGCGGGCAAAGCCCATCTCGTGGGTGACCACCGCCATGGTCATGCCGTCGCGCGCCAGATCCTTCATGACGTCGAGCACCTCGCCGATCATCTCAGGGTCGAGGGCCGAGGTCGGCTCGTCGAAGAGCATCAGCTTGGGATCCATGGCCAGCGAGCGGGCAATGGCGACGCGCTGCTGCTGACCACCCGACAACTTGCCCGGGTACGCCTTCGCCTTGCCGACGAGACCCACCTTCTCGAGCAGCTCCATGGCCCGCTCCTCTGCCTCCTGCCTGGAGCGCTTGCGGACCACGATCTGGGCCAGGGTCAGGTTTTCAAGGACCGTCTTGTGCGGGAACAGGTTGAAGGACTGGAACACCATCCCCACCTCCTCGCGGACCTTGATGATATCGGTCTTCGGGTCGTTTAGGTCCATGCCGTCCACGATGATCCGGCCGCGGTCGATCTCTTCGAGCCTGTTTATCGAGCGGAGCATGGTGGACTTGCCGGAACCGGAGGGGCCGATGATGACCACCTTCTCGCCGTCGTAGATATCGAAGGAGACCCTGTCCAGGGCCCGGAAGGACCCGTAGGCCTTCACGATCTCCGTCGCCTCGACCATCTTTCTGCGCTTATTTATTGACACTGACACGCTCCTCCATCACGCCGATGATCTTCGAGAAAAACAGGGTGATGATCAGGTAAATCAGCGCTATGACCGTGTAGGTCTCGAAATAGGTGAACGACTCGGAGGCGAACTCGCGGCCGCGACGCAAAAGGTCGGCGACTGCGATGATGGAGACCAGCGAGGAATCCTTCAAAAGGGCGATGAACTCGTTTCCTACCGGGGGGAGGATCACCTTCACCGACTGGGGAAGGATGACGTGGAACATGGTCTGGCGGCTGTTCATGCCGAGCGAAAGCGCCGCCTCGGTCTGTCCCTTGGCGATGGACTGGATCCCGGCGCGAACCACCTCTCCCATGTACGCGCCGTAGCAGACGGCCATGGCGATGATGGCGGAAAGGATGGCCGGGACCTGGACGAAGCGCCCCAGGGCGTAGTAGATGTAGAAGATCTGCACCAGAAGCGGAATGCCCCGGATGATCTCCACGTAAAGCGATGCCGCCCCGTTGAAGAAGCGGTTCTTGGAGATCCTGCCCAAACCGGTGATGAGCCCGATCACGATGGCCAGCAGTATCGCCCCGAGGGTCACCTGGAAGGTGACCAGGATGCCGTCGGGCACGAACTTGAGAATGTTGAGGTACGGGTCGGGCTGGGTCTGTACCAGGTAGATGAGGGTGCCGATTGCTCCGAAGAAGGCTATGCGCCATGCGGTGAAGAGGCCGCGGTCGCTTTTCCGGGGGATGGCTGCGCCGTCCCCGACATCGATGATCTGGTTCTTTGCTTCAATAGTCATGCTTTCGATTGCCTGCCCTGCCGGCCTTTAGCCGGCTTTCCTTTTGATTGGTACTGCCTGCTGCAATGTCGCTTATGAAAAGCCTCCTGCAGGGACGGTTACCTCGGCGGTGTCAGCGCCCTTATCTACCGTCCCTGCAGGAGCAAGCACTGCTACTTGAGATGCCACTTCTTTTTCAACTGCACGTCGATTTTCTTCTTCTGGACCGAGGCGATCCCCTTGTTCAGCAGGTCGACAAGCTCCTTGTTCCCTTTCTTGACCACGATGCCGTAGGCTTCCCTGGTGAAGGGCTGGCCGACGATCTTGAACTTGTTGCTGTACTCCTTCTTGTCCAGTGCATAGGTAACGGCGGTAGGCTGGTCGCAGACCACGCCGGAGACGCGGCCGGCAGCCATGTCCTCGAAAGCGAGGCCGACTTCGTCGTAGGTCTTTAGTTCCACGCCTGCGACCTTCTTGATCTCCATGGCCCCGGTGGTGCCGATCTGCGCACCGACCTTCTTGCCCCTCAGGTCGGAGATCTTGCTCCCTTTCTCTGTCTTGGGGACGACCAGTATCTGCCCGATGCTGATGTAGGGGGCGGTGAAGTCGAATTTCGCCTTGCGCTCGTCCGTGATGGTGACGGAGGAGATGATGGCATCGTACTGCCCGGCAGCGACGCCGGCAAAGATGCCGTCCCAGGCGGTGTTCTTGAAGGTCACCTGGAAGCCGGCTTCCTTGGCGACGGCGGTCATGAAGTCGATGTCGAAACCGACGACCTTCTTGTTGGCGTCTACGAACTCCATCGGCGGCCAGGTCGCATCAGTTGCCACAGTAACTTTTTTGGGCGCGGCGAAGGCTGCCGACGCAAAGCAAAGCGTGGTGGCCAAAACTGCCGCCATGGTACGGACCAGTTTCATACTTCCTCCTTGGTTGTCTTTAATATTAGATGAAACACACCTTTATCATTTTCGCCGATACTTTTAAAGATATTATTGCCTCTTGTCAACCACTTATTGATTAGCAGTTGCGCCTGTTTTTAGCTCATGTTAACTTGTCATACCACAATGGTGTGAAATCAGGGTTTTATGAGGTCAAAATTACTTTGAGATCTGTGAAAAAAATTCAGGCCGGTATACTACTTTTGGTAACGACGTTCTTCTGGGGCGTCACCTTCACCATAGTAAAAGATGCGATCAGTATTGTTGACGTATTCGTTTTTCTGTCTCAACGTTTTCTAATAGCATCTGCAATCATGCTTCCCTTAGCCTTGATGCGCGCTAACAGAATAAACCGCAAGCTACTCGCACACGGTAGCGTGCTGGGAATATTGCTTTTTGCATCTTACGGCTTCCAGACAGTCGCCCTCAAATACACTAGCGCCTCCAACACCGGCTTTCTCACCGGCTTGAACGTCCTTTTGGTGCCGCTGTTTGGCGCCCTCCTCTTCCGTCTGCCGGTCGGGTCCGGCATCAGGTGGGGGGTCGGGCTGGCGACCCCCGGCCTGTTCCTGCTTTGCAGCAACGGCAGCTTGAGCTTCAACTACGGCGACATCCTCGCCGCCATCTGCGGTGCCTGCGTCGCCCTGCACCTGCTTTACACCAGCTACTTTGCCCGGCAGGCATCGAGCGACGTCTATCTTCTCACCACCTTGCAACTCTCCGTGGTCGGCCTGCTGAGCCTGGCATCGGCGGGAGTGAACGGCAAGGAGGTCTTTGTCTGGCACCCCGAACTGCTCTGGACCCTTATCATCTGCGTACTGATCGCCACCGTCTTCGCCTTCCTGGTACAGACCTCCATGCAGAAGTTCATCAGCCCCGCCCACACCGCCCTCATCTTCTGCACGGAGCCTGTCTTCGCAGCGGGCTACGCCTATTACGCGGCCGGCGAGCGGCTGGGATTTTTCGCTGCGGTGGGAGCGCTGCTGATAGTTGCCGGAATGGTGGTGTCGGAGTTGCTGCCCGACGAGGCGCGCGAGGTGGGGGAGATCACCGTCGCAGCCGAAGGTTGACCGTCCTGCAGTTATCGGTTGACACGGGTTTGCCGTTGTAATAATTGTGTTCCGGCAGCCAAAACGACGCGGCGCCCTTCCTACAAAAAACGCAAAACACGCATAGCACTTGCACAAAGAGGTAATCGATGACCAAGACCGCCGGTTCGCCCCCCCATGATCTCAAGCACCATTTCGCCAGCGACAACTATGCGGGAATCTGCAAGGAGGCGTGGCAGGCGATGGAGGAGGCCAACCGTGGCTTAGCCAGTTCCTACGGTGACGATCACTGGACCGCCCTGGCCTGCGAGAAGATCCGGGAGCTTTTCGAGACGGAGTGCGAGGTATTCTTCGTCTTCAACGGCACTGCCGCCAACTCCCTGGCGCTCGCCTCCCTCTGCCAGTCGTACCACTCCGTCGTCTGCCATGAAATGGCGCACATCGAGACTGACGAGTGCGGCGCCTCCGAGTTCTTCTCCAACGGCACCAAGGTGCTGCTGGTCCCCGGCAATAACGGCAAGATCGACCTCGACGCGGTCGAGCACACCATCAAAAAGCGCAGCGACATCCACTACCCAAAGCCCAGGGCGCTGAGCATCACACAGGCGACCGAGCTCGGGACCGTGTACAGCGTGAACGAGCTGCAGGCGATAGGCGAGCTGTCCAGGAAGCACTCGCTGCGGGTGCACATGGACGGCGCCCGTTTCGCCAACGCCGTGGCGTCGCTGGGGGTCACCCCCAAGGAGATCACCTGGCAGGCGGGGGTGGACGTCCTCACCTTCGGCGGGACCAAAAACGGCTTCGCGATCGGCGAAGCGGTCGTGTTCTTCAAGAAGGAGCTGGCGTACGAGTTCGATTACCGCTGCAAGCAGGCGGGGCAGCTTGCCTCCAAGATGCGCTTTCTCACCGCTCCTTGGATCGGCATGCTGGACAGCGGCGCGTGGCTTAAAAACGCCACCAACGCGAACAACTGCGCGCGGCTGTTGGAGAGCGAGATAAGGAACATCCCGCAGGTCAAGGTCATGTTCCCCAGCCAGGCGAACTCGGTGTTCCTGGAGATGGCACCGGAAGCCCTGGAAAAGTTGCGCGGCCGCGGCTGGCACTTTTACACCTTCATCGGCTCTGGCGGGGCCAGGTTCATGTGTTCCTGGGATACCGGGACCGACGAGATTGCCAGGCTGGTGGCGGACCTGAAGGCTTCCGTCTAGGCCCAGGCTGTTTTTGCTTCCGGTCGTAGTCCGAATCGGGCGTTTTCGGCTTTGGGCGAGGGCCTTTCCGTTTATTGCATTTCCAGCTGATGTGCCTTGCTGAAATAGTGGCGATACCCCTGCATGATGATCAGGTAGGCTGTGATGGCGACGGCACCGGTGATGGCGCACATGATGGCTATCTGGTACCTGACTGCCACCATCGGCTCGGTCCCCGACAGGATCTGACCCGTCATCATGCCGGGCAGAGAGACTATACCCATGGCGGCCATGGTGTTGGCGGTCGGCATGATGGCGGCGCGAAAGGCATTTCTCAGCGCAGGGGCGGATGCCTGGCGGCTGCTTGCCCCAAGGCAGAGCGCGGTCTCTATCTCGTCCCTTCGCTCCCGCATCTCTGCGGCAAGACGCTCGGCGGCGAGGCTCGCGCCGTTCATGGAGTTTCCGATGATCATGCCGGCCAAGGGGATCAGGTAGCGCGGGTCGTACCACGGCGAGTACTGCACCACAAGCGTGCAGAATAGGAAGGTGACCCCGCCGCAGCCGACCAGGAGCGAAGTCCCCACCACCTGGTAAAAGCGCGGCATCTTGCGCTTGATGCGCGCCCCCATCACCTGCAGCGAAAAGCCCCCCATGACGAGCAGGATGAGCAGCACCGGCAAGGGGCTCTTCACGGCGAACAGGAAGTGCAACAGATATCCCACCGCAAAAAGCTGGAACACCATGCGCAGAGAAGCCCAAAGCATCTGCCGTTCCTGGCCTATCCTTTTCAGGCGCGCGAGCCCGATCGCCAGCAGCACCAGCCCGTAGGCCGCCGCCAGGTCCAAAAGCCCCAGGTTCACCAATTCCCGACTCCCCATACCTAGTCCTCCCGATCCAAGGGCTCCGCAAGGAAGCGCCTAAGCTCTGCACCCTCCGGCCTTGCCAGCAGGTCGCTTGCCCTCCCCTGCTCCAGAATGCGACCCGCCTCAAGATAGAAGCAGTAATCGGCGACCCTCTCGGTAAGCCGCAGATCATGGGTGACGATGATCATGGTCAGGTTTTGCGAGCGGGTTATCTCCTGCAGCGTGGCGGTCAGCGCATCTGCCGTCCTGCGATCCAAGGCGCTGGTCGGCTCGTCCAAAAGCAGCACCCGCGGGCGGGTAAGCAGGGCACGCGCCAGGGCGACACGCTGCTGCTCCCCACCGGACAGCGACCGCGCCTCCCTTGTCAACATCTTCTGGTCCAGCCTTGCCAGTGAGAGGGCCCGTCTTACATCCTCGCTGTCTGCCCCCGGCGGCAGCTCGGATCTGTACTCGAATGGCTTTTGCAGGTTATCCAGCACGCTCCCCTCGAACATATAGGCCTTTTGCGGCACCAGCGCCACCACCCGGCGCAATTGCAGCGGATCTATGGAACGTACGTCGCTCCCGTTCAGGTAGACGGAACCGGAACCGGGGTCCGCCAGCCTGTTTATCAGGCGGATCAGGGTGCTCTTCCCCCCGCCCGAAGGGCCGATGACGGCAGTGATCTCGCCGCTTCTGGCCGAAAAGGAGACCTGGTCCAGAAGTTGAGCCTTGGCTCCTTCGGCATTGCTGCGCTCGACTGAAACTCTATCAAGACGAACCGCCACGACATTGGCTATCTCAGATCTATCCATTGTTGCTCCGGTATCAAGGTTTCAACAGTCAAAAGGATTTTTTGACCGTGAATTTGCCAGTAAAACATTAGCTGGTATAGTAACCCAATCGTTTCCCTATTAAAACTCCGCTTGCAATTAGATTGCATTAACGATAAAAGATTTGTCCGTTCCAGCATCACCATCACGCGCTCATCAACGTTATGAGCAAAAACGACAACAAGAGCAAGGGGGGTTCTATGGGAAAGAGTAGAATGATTTTCGGTTCCGTTGTATGCGGCATGCTGCTGGCTGTGGCTCCGGCAATGGCTGCGAACCACCTGAAAGGCGAGAAGGAGTTCGTCGGCTCCGAGGCATGCAAGAAGTGCCACGCCGAAGAGTTCAAGAGCTGGAAGGGAACCTTCCACAGCAAGATCGTGCAACCGAAGAAGACCGGCATCCTGAAGGACGCGGTGGCAAAATGGGCTAGCGACGGCAAGGGCGCCGGCCCGACGGTCACCAACGTAACCGGAACGCCAGCGAAACTGGAAGATGTCCAGTACGTGGTAGGTTCCCGCTGGAAGCAGCGCTACCTGGTCAAGAACGAGCAGACCGGCAACCTGCAGTTCATGAACAGGCAGTTCAACCGCCTAAGCGGCGAGTGGGAGAACTATGGCAACAAGAACGACTGGAACACCATGTGCGGCACCTGCCACACCACCGGTTACCGCATTACCGAGGTGGACAAGGCGACCGGCAAGACCCTCAAATCGGAGTTCAGCGAGATCAGCGTCGGCTGCGAGGCCTGCCATGGCCCCGGCGCGAAGCATATCAAGGCCGCCAGGAAGGACAAGAAAAAGTCCATCTTCAACCCGGCCAACGTCAGCATAGAGGCGCAGTCCAAGGTTTGCGGCTACTGTCACATCAGGGCTGATAACGAGATGTACCGCTCCGCCCAGGGGAACCCGCGCGAGGACATGCCGGCACCGAAGGTCGGCGACACCTACAAGGCCGGCGACGACTGGACCAAGTGGTACCCGGAGCATGTCGTTATCCCGGGCGTTCATGCGGACGAGCCGTTCGACAAGGAGTACACCGGCGATCTGAAGGGGCTCTTCAAGACCGACGAGTTCGCCAAGACCAACGGCGTCTACGAGGAGGCCAAGCACCACCAACAGTACCAGGGCTTCCTGCAATCGAAGCACTACAAGAGCGGCCAGCTTTCCTGCATCACCTGCCACTCGCCGCACGCCGGCAAGGGGAAGCTGAAGAAGGTGGCAAGCGGTGCCTGCATCAAGTGCCACGACGCTTCCTACACCGTCGAGAAGTACATGCCCAACACCGGCAAGACCGCGGACAACCTGTTCGTGAAGACCCACACCTTCTCGAAGAATCCGCGTAAAGGCGGCAAGGGAGCATCCGACATGGGCGCGCCGGTGTACTACGAGTAGCATAAAAGCCAAGCCACGGAAAAAGGCCACGAGCGCTTCAGCGCCGTGGCCTTTTTCTATGCGAACTGGCGGTCAATCCCCCTCCCCTTAACTGCGACAAAGAGCACATCCTAACGCAATTCGGCGTTTGCAATACCCGCTCCTTACGGAAGAGTTTGGTCAAAAGCAGGCTAGGGTGCTGCCGCGAACCGAGAGGTAGCTCTTACCATGCTAACCGCTGACAGAGCTTTTGCAGAGTACGGTGCAAGGATCCTCCGGCGAACTGCCCGTGCCCACTTCGACCGTCAGTTGTCATTCGGTGATCAAATTGTCGCGGTGATTTCTAACCGTAACTGAGTGCCAGGTCACGGAAAATCACTTTGCCGATTTCGAAATCGTAACGGCCTCCGTGCTCCTCGTTGTACTTGTGCAGCACCATGATGGTATCCATAGCCGTCGCATAACTGCGCATAAGGTGCCTCCTCCCTCACAAGGGGTATTTTGGTTTGCGCCTTGTTTTGCCGGGAGGGGTTGCTAACATATGTAAGGTTTCTAACCAAGCAAGGAGGTGCAGCTATGGCGAAAAATCCGTTTGGCGGGGGAAGCGACGAAGAGGTGATTCGCGTGACTGGAGACCTCATCAGCACTTTGGTGAAGGACTCCTCTATCCTGGAAAGGATCTTCATGTTGTTGCCCGACCTTCAGAAGATCCAGTCCATCCACGATCGCCACCGCAGCGTGTTTAACGATGTCCTGGGTGGCAAACACGAAATGGAGGGAGAACTGCAAGCCGTCCGGCAAGAAGTCAACGCCCAGCTTGGGCTATTGCACGGAATGGCGGTGTTGGCGGGGAGCCAGGATCCTAGCATCCCGCAGAAACTCGGGATGCCGCAACAACAGCTTGTAACGAAGCGTACCTCAGGCCATTTGACCTCCCCGGAAAATTTCAGATTGGCCTACGACGGACACACTATCGTAGCGAGGGCGAATGCGGTCAAAGGCGCTAAGAGCTACGAGGTGTGGGGTTGCGAGGGCGATCCGATGACGGAGAGCAACTGGCGACACATCACTACCTCTGGTCGGGTGAACCGGATGGAAATAACCGGCCTTACTCCCGGGAAGGTGTACTACTTCAGGATCAGGGCAATCTCGTCGGCAGGCTCGGGACCTTGGTCGAACTTCTTGAGCATGATGGCCATCTAAAGATCTTCACGACTGCCGCCATCGTCTGCTCTTCTTTTCCTGCTCCGGCAGGCGATGGCGACCTTTAACAGCAACCCCGAAAAACCTGTCCACATTTCCCCAAAAGGTGCCCGCCTTTCTTAAAATCCTGCCGACCTTATTTGAAAACTTGTCTACCTTTGTTAAAAACATGACCACGTCCTGCGTAAACATGGCTGCTTTTTCCAAAGAGCTGTTCACCTTATGCGAGAAGTAGCCACTTTTACAGCCAGAACCGCCGCCCTTTTCTGAAAACGTGCCCACATTCCATTGACTATGGGAGAGGGCGTGTAAAGGGCGTGTAAAGCGTTTTGTGTAAATGGCCTTGGTTAGGAATTTGACAGTCTGTCCTCGAAGAGAATGGCGAAGCGGGCCATTGCCGCTTTCCAGTTTATAATCGGCTTTTTCCACTTCTTCGTGATGTTGTTCAGAGCTAGGTAAAGCAACTTGAACATGGCGTCGTCACTCGGAAATGAGCCGCGGTTTTTGGTGACCTTCCTCAGCGACAAGCTCACAATCGGCGGATTCTTCAGCATACTTTGCGTGGGGCACGGGAGATGCTACCGGGGAAGGGGGAAGCGCCGCTGGGGAAAGGGAAAGAGGTAGAGGGTGCACCCTAGGCACCCTCGGGGAGTACAATTAGACAAGCTGGCGAAGCATAAGAACCCGGTCACCCGATGCCGGCCAACTCCAGCCTCCCCCCCCAGCGCAGCATCAACTCGCCACGCAGCGCATCGTTTCCGGCAGCGCTCAGCTCCGGATCGCGCTCGACCAGGGCGAACGCCTCCTTGCGCGCCTGCTCCAGAACGCCGCCGTCGCGCAGGATGTCGGCAACCCGCAACTCCGGCAGCCCCGCCTGCCTGGTCCCGAGGAAATCGCCGGGACCCCTGATCTGCAGGTCCGCCTCGGCTATCACGAAGCCGTCGGAGCTCTTCACCATCACGTCGAGCCTCCTGGCGCCGTCCTCGGAAAGCTTGTCGCCGGCCAAAAGGATGCAGCGCGAACGCTCGCTCCCGCGCCCTACCCTGCCGCGCAACTGGTGCAACTGGGAGAGCCCGAACCGCTCGGCGTGCTCGATCACCATCACGGTGGCGTTGGCGACGTCGATGCCGACCTCGATCACAGTGGTGGCGACCAGGATGTCGATTTCTCCCCTCTTGAAGGAGGTCATCGCCCCCTCCTTTTCTCCAGCCGTCATCCTGCCGTGCAGCACCGCGACCCTGAGGTCCGGGAAGACGTCCTGCGCCAGGTGCTCCGCCATCTGCACGGCGGCCTTCAGGTCGCTCTTCTCGGTCTCCTCGACCAGGGGATAGATGACGTAGGCCTGCCTCCCCTTGGCAACCTCGTCTCGCACCGCCGAATACACCTCGCGCCGGCGCGACTCGCGCACCAGCTTCGTCTCGATAGGGGTCCTCCCCGGCGGAAGCTCGTCGATGACCGACAGCGACAGGTCTCCGAAGACGGTCATGGAGAGGGTGCGCGGGATCGGGGTGGCGGTCATGACCAGGATGTCGGGGTTGCCCCCCTTGCGCTTCAACAGGGCGCGCTGCACGACGCCGAAGCGGTGCTGCTCATCGATGATGCCGAGCCCCAGCCGGCTGAACTCGACCTTTTCCTGGATGACCGCATGGGTGCCGACCACGATGCTGGTCCCGCCGGAGGCTATTTTGTCCAGCGTGTCCCCCTTCCCCTTCACGCTTGCGGTGAGAAGCGCCACGCTGATCCCCAGGCGCTCGCAGTAGCCGTGGATGTTCAGGTAGTGCTGCTCGGCCAGAAGCTCGGTGGGGGCCATGATGGCCACCTGGTAGTCGTTTTCGACGCAGATCAGGGCCGCCATCAGGGCAACGAGGGTCTTGCCGCAGCCGACGTCCCCCTGCACCAGGCGGTGCATCGGGTGCGGGTCGATCATGTCCTGCTTGATCTCGGAAAGGACCCGCTTTTGTGCGCCGGTCAGGCTGAAGGGAAGGAGCTTCAGGAGTTCCTTGGTGTAGCGGTGCGTCACCGTGAAGCTTATCCCCTCCTCCAGGGCGATGCCGCGTTTCTTCATGGCGAGCCCCAACTGAAGGAAGAAGAGCTCGTCGAAGGCGAGCGAGCGGTGCGATTCGCTCCGGCCGCTGTTTAGCTGCGCGATTTGAGTGGAGGGGTCCGGCAGGTGCGCCTCCCTCAGTGCCACGGGAAGCGAGAGGAGCCCGTGGCGGCGCAGGAGCTCCTCCGGGAGCGCCCCCTTCACGTACCTGCTGAAACGCTGGACGGTGTCGCGCATGATCCGGCGCATCACCTTCTGGCTCACGCCTTCGGTGAGCGGGTAAACAGGGAGTATCCTGCCGAAGTTGTCCGGGTCGCGGGCCATGACCTGCGCCAGGTCCTCCCCTTCGCCGGCCCATTCCACCTCGGGGTGGTGCATCTCGCGCTGGAAGCCGAACTGGGCGACGTCGCCGATGAATATGCCGCGTCTCCCGACCTGGAAGTTCTTCTTCAGGAAGGCGGGGTGAAAATGGAACCACTTGAGCGGCAGGCTCCCCGTCTCGTCCCTGACGACCGCCTCGAAGTAGCGCCTCCCCCCCTTGGTGGTCTGAGGTTCTGCGGATACCACCGTGGCGAAGAAGGCCTCGGTGTTTCCCGGGCGCAGCTCAGCTATCCTCTTCAGTTCGCGCCGGTCCTCGTAGCGGATGGGGAGCAGGTAGAGCGCGTCCTCGACGGTGGCGATACCCTTCCTGGCCAGCAGATCGGCGAGCTTGGGCCCTACCCCCTTGATGGCGCGCATCGGGGTCTTCAGCTCGGCAGGAACTGCGTCGGCAAGCGGCTGTACGGCAGTTTTCGCGGCGCAACTGTTCTTTTCTTTGGCGGGTGGTTGCTTGGTTACGCGGAGGGTCCCCTCGACGATCTCGACGCTGACCTGGTCGCCGGGGCTCAGCTTCAGGGAGTTCCTGAGCCGTTCCGGAAGCGGGATGGACCCGTCTGGCGCGAGCTTTACGATCGGCATGGGAAGCGGGGGGGTGAGCCCCCGGCGCGCAACGGCGCGCCGGGAGCGGGAAGGGTGCTAGAAAAGCTTGTTGATGTCGGCGAGGATATCGTCGACGTTGATGCCGTGAGCAGCGCAACCCTGCTCGAGGGACTCGTTCTGAGCGCCCATGCAGCCGATGCAGCCGAGGTTGTATTTTGCAAGCACCTTGACGACATCCGGGTGCATCCTCATCACTGCGGCAAAAGTCATGTCCTTGGTTACCTGAGCCATCTTGAATCCTCCTGATTACACGCCTGGCGTGTTCGTTGTCTGTGTTGCAGGCAAAGGGCGCGTGCCCTGCCCATCCTTTGTCCGACCGCCGCGCGCACGCCTAAACCGGAACGCGGGACTGCCGGTGTTACTCGTAGCGGATCTCGATGATCTCGTATTCCTTGGTCCCGGAAGGGACGCTCACCCTGACGGTGTCGTCGAGTTTGTGCCCGATCAGCGCCTTGCCGACCGGAGAGGTGCAGGAGATCTTGCAGAGCTTGATGTCCGCCTCGTCCTCGCCGACGATCTTGTAGGTCACTTCCTCCTCGGTAGCGGTATCGTAAACCGTCACCGTGGCGCCGAAAACAACCTTGTCCGGCTTGAGGTTGGAAAGGTCCACCACGTAGGCCCTCGCCAGCTTGTCCTGCAGCTCCAGGATGCGCCCTTCGATGAAGCCCTGACGGTTCTTGGCCGCATCGTACTCGGCATTCTCGGAAAGATCGCCATGCGCCCTGGCCTCGGCGATATCCTGGATCACCTTGGGGCGCTCTTCTTTAATCAGGCGTTTCAGGTCCTCCTGGAGGGCCTCGTAACTCTCCTTGGTTAAGGGAACTGTCTGGGACATCGCTTTTCTGCTCCTTGATGAACTTGTAGGGGGGCCTGTTGGCCCCCCGTTGGTCAGCGTTTCAATTTTTAGGGAATTTACCGCAAGTATTCCTGGATAGATTTCACTTCCAGCTTGGACTGCGTCATGGCGATGATGCCATCCACCGCGGCCCGTGCGCCGGAGGCCGTTGTGTAATAAGCGACGTTGTTGATCAGGGTGTTCCTGCGGATCGAATAGGAATCCGCCACGGCCTGTGCGCCGTGGGTGGTGTTGATGACCATGCAGATCTCGTTGTTCTTGATCGCATCAACGATGTGGGGGCGTCCTTCGATTACCTTGTTGACCACCTGGACGGCAACCCCGTTTTGCTGCAGGTAGCTCGCCGTTCCGCGCGTGGCAACCAATTCGAAGCCCTGATCATACAGCCTTTTTGCGGCGCTGACAATATGTTTTTTGTCCGCATCCTTCACGGATATGAACACTTTACCCGTTGCGGGGAGCTTCACGTTGGCGCCCATTTGCGCCTTGGCGTACGCCTTTGCGAAGGTGTCGCCGATCCCCATCACCTCGCCGGTGGACTTCATTTCCGGCCCGAGGATGGTGTCGACGCCGGGGAACTTGGCGAAGGGGAATACGGATTCCTTGACCGAGATGTGGACCGGTACGATCTCCTCGGCGACCCCGAGTTCGGCCAGGGTCTTGCCTGCCATGACGCGGGCGGCGATCTTCGCCAGCGGCCTCCCGGTCGCCTTGGAGACGAAGGGCGAGGTGCGCGAGGCGCGGGGGTTCACCTCGATGATGTAGATGTCGTCCCCTTTGACGGCGAACTGCACGTTCATGAGCCCCTTGACGTTCAGCTCCAGCGCCATGATCTTGGTCTGGCGCCTGATCTCCTCCACGATCTCCGGGGAGATCGAGTAAGGGGGGAGCGAGCAGGCCGAGTCGCCGGAGTGGATACCCGCCTCCTCGATATGCTCCATGATGCCGCCGATCACCGCCGTCTCGCCGTCGCAAAGGGCGTCGACGTCGATCTCGATCGCCTCGTCCAGGAACTTGTCGATCAGGATCGGGTGCTCGGGGGATGCCTGTACCGCGGTGTGCATGTAGCGGCGCAGGTTCTCCACGTCGTACACGATCTCCATGGCGCGGCCGCCAAGAACGTAGGAGGGGCGCACCACGACGGGGTAGCCGATACGCTCGGCGACCACCTCGGCCTCCTCGAAGGAGCGTGCGGTCCCGTTCTCAGGCTGCCTGAGGCCGAGCTTTTGCAGCATCTCCTGGAAGCGCTCGCGGTCCTCGGCGCGGTCGATGGCGTCCGGCGAGGTGCCGATGATGGGAAC
>CAZFMI010000068.1:0-20324 GCA_964519915.1 uncultured Geomonas sp. | reverse complement strand
AAGACGGAAAGAAGGCGCGCTGCTGTGTCAAATGCGGCGAGTCCTTTGATAAATAGTTTGGAGGATTGCAATGGCACGGCTAGCTGAGCTTTACAATAAAGAGATGGTTCCGGCGCTCATGAAGGACCAGAACTACAAGAACATCATGGAAGTCCCCAAGCTCGTGAAAATCGTGCTGAACATGGGCCTCGGCGAGGCGATCCAGAACGTCAAGATTCTCGATTCCGCCGCTGAGGAGCTTGCCGCCATCGCGGGGCAGCGCCCGGTCATCACGAAGGCGAAGAAGTCCATCGCGGGCTTCAAGCTGCGTCAGGGCATGCCGATCGGCTGCTCCGTCACGCTGCGCCGCGAGAAGATGTATGAGTTTCTCGACCGCCTGGTAAGCGTCTCGCTGCCGCGCGTACGCGACTTCAAGGGGATCTCCGGCAAGGCCTTCGACGGCAAGGGTAACTACTCTATGGGCGTCAAGGAGCAGCTGATCTTCCCCGAGATCGATTACGACAAGGTCGACAAGATCAAAGGGCTCAACATCACCATCGTGACGACGGCAAAGACCGACGCTGAAGGCAAGGCGCTCTTGAAGCTCATGGGTCTGCCGTTCAGGAACTAAACAAGTTTGGAGGAACTCCGTGGCTAAGACATCTATGATCATAAAGGCTCAGAGAGGCAACAAGTTCAAGGTGCGCGACAAGAATCGCTGCCCCTTGTGCGGCCGCCCCAGAGCGTACTACCGGAAATTCGACATGTGCAGGATTTGCTTGAGGAAACTCTCCAACTCCGGCCAGATTCCCGGTGTAATAAAGTCCAGTTGGTAAAAAGATTCCGATTTAGGAAAGAGGAGTAGTTTCATATGTGCATGACAGATCCAGTTGCCGACATGCTGACCAGAATCAGGAACGCTGGTATGGCAAAACACCAGAAAGTTGACATCCCTTCGTCGAACCTCAAGGTGAGCCTCGCTACGGTGCTGCGCGCCGAAGGCTTCATCAAGAACTTCAAGGTAATCGCCGACAACAAGCAGGGGATTCTGCGGGTTTACCTCAAGTTCATCGATGAGAAGGAGCCGGTCATCAACGAGATCAAGAGGATCAGCAAGCCGGGCGGCCGGGTCTATGTCAACTCCGACAAGATCAAGCAGGTGAAAAACGGACTGGGTGTTGCCATACTCTCGACCTCCAAGGGCCTGGTAACCGACAAGACCGCGCGCGATCTCGGCATCGGCGGAGAAGTTCTCTGCACGGTCTGGTAGTCATTTTCGCTTTAAGGAGCTTTGCATGTCTAGAATAGGAAAACTTCCCATCGCGATCCCTGCGGGGGTGAAAGTCATATATAACCTTCCCGAGATCAGGGTAGAGGGGCCGAAAGGCAAGCTCTCCCGGACCATCATGGAAGGTGTCTCCATCGAGCTGACCGATGCCGCCGTCACCGTGAACCGTGACAACGACAGCATCAAGTCCCGCTCGGCACACGGCCTGACCAGGACACTGATCAACAACATGGTGATCGGCGTCTCCAAGGGGTTCGAGACCCTGCTCGAGATCAACGGCGTCGGTTACCGCGCCGAGGTGAAGGGCGACGTCCTGAACCTCTCGCTTGGTTTCTCGCACCCGGTCAACTTCCAGCTGCCGGCAGGCATCACCGTCGAGGTCGAGAAGATGACCAAGGTTAAGGTCATGGGCATCGACAAGGAGATGGTCGGTGAGACCGCTGCCAAGATCCGCGCGTTCCGTCCGCCCGAGCCTTACAAGGGCAAGGGTGTCAAGTACGCTGACGAAACCATTCTCAGAAAAGCCGGCAAAACCGGTAAAAAATAGCAATAGCTAAGGAGAAGTGCCTTGAGTTCTTTAGCCCAAAAACAGGTAGCTCGTCTTAAGAGACAGACCAGGGTCAGGAAGAAAATCACCGGATCGCCGGCACGCCCGAGACTGAACGTCTTCAAGAGTGCACGCCATATATACGCCCAGTTGATCGACGATACCACTGGCGTAACCATCGTCTCCGCGTCCACCCTGGTGGGCGAGGTTGCCGAAGGGCTCAGCTACACCGGCAACATCGAGGCAGCCACCAAGGTGGGTGCGGCGATCGCCAAGAAAGCCCTGGAGAAGGACATCACCGCTGTCGTCTTCGACCGCAACGGTTTCCTCTATCACGGAAGAGTCAAAGCCCTGGCTGATGCCGCACGCGAAAACGGTCTGTCCTTCTAGGGCAGGTAAGGAGGAATTAGTTTGCTTAAGATCAATGCCAGTGAAATGAATCTTACGGATAGGGTTGTCCATATCAGCAGGGTTGCCAAGGTGGTGAAGGGCGGCCGCAGGTTCAGCTTTTCCGCCCTTGTGGTTGTCGGTGACGGCAACGGCTGCGTAGGCTACGGCCTGGGCAAGGCCAACGAAGTGCCGGAGGCCATCAGGAAGGGGGTCGAGCAGGCCAAGAAGAACCTGATCAAGGTTCCCATCGTGGCGGGCCAGACCATCCCCTTCGAGATCCTCGGCACCTTCGGCGCAGGCAAGGTCCTCATGATGCCCGCCTCCGCCGGTACCGGCGTCATCGCCGGCGGCGCCGCCCGCGCGGTGTTCGAGTCCGCCGGTCTGCACAACATCCTCGCCAAGTGCCTGGGCTCGAACAACCCGCACAACGTGGTGAAGGCCGCTTTCGCCGGTCTTAGCCGCCTGAAGACTGCGGAAGAGCTGATGGCGCGCCGCGGCATCACCGAATAGCTATTAAGGAGCTGAACATGTCTGCAGAACTGAAGGTAACCCTCGTCAAGAGCGCTATCGGCCAGTCCGAGAAAATGAAAGGGCGCCTGCTCGGCATGGGGCTCACCAAGCGTGAGAAGACCGTGACCCTGAAGGACACCCCGGAAATCCGTGGGATGATCAACAAGGTTGCCCATCTGGTAAGAGTCGAAGAGTAATCCCCCTAAAGGTGATAAAAATGCAATTAAATACCATCAAACCGGCCATCGGGTCGACCAAGAATAGAAAGCGTATCGGCAGGGGCGTAGGCTCCGGTCACGGCAAGACCGCCACCAAGGGTCACAAGGGTCAGAAGGCCCGCTCCGGCGGCTCCATCAAGCCCGGCTTCGAGGGCGGCCAGATGCCGATGCACAGAAGGCTCCCCAAGCGCGGTTTCACGCCGCTTGCCAAGAAGGATTACGCCCTGGTGAACCTCTGCCAGCTCGAGATCTTCGAGGCCGGCTCCGTAGTCGACGCCGAAGCGCTGCTGAAGAGCGGCCTGATCTCGGGTGTTCGCGACGGCATCAAGGTGCTGGCAACCGGTGACCTGACTCGCGCCCTGACCATCAAGGCTCACAAATTCAGCGCCACTGCTCGCGAAAAAATTACTGCAGCAGGTGGGACCATCGAGGAGATCTAGTCTTGATAGAAGCCTTCCAGAACATTTTCAAGATCCCCGAGCTCAAAAAGAAGGTTCTCTTTTCGCTGGCCATGCTGGCCGTCTACCGGGTAGGGTGCCACATCCCGACCCCGGGCATCGACGCCCAGGCTCTCTCCTCCTTCTTCAAGGCGGCACAGGGCACGCTGCTCGGTATGTTCGACATGTTTTCTGGCGGGGCTCTCGAGAAGCTGACCGTCTTCGCACTCGGCATCATGCCGTACATCTCCTCCTCGATCATCTTCCAACTCCTCACCGTCGTGCTTCCCGCCATAGAGAAGCTTTCCAAGGAAGGTGACGCCGGCAGGAAAAAGATCATCCAGTACACCCGCTACGGCACCATCGTGCTGGCGGTGGTGCAGGCCTTCGGCATCAGCATCGGCTTGGAAGCGATGCGCGGCCCGGCCGGCGAGCTGGTGGTCCCGAGCCCGGGATGGAGCTTCAGGCTGATGACCGTCATCACGCTGACCGCGGGAACCGCGTTCATCATGTGGCTTGGCGAGCAGATGTCGGAGAAGGGGATCGGCAACGGCATCTCGCTGATCATCTTCGCAGGCATCGTGGCCCGCATCCCTACCGCGCTCGGCAACAGCTTCCGCCTGATCAAGACCGGCGAGCTCTCCCTGTTCGTGCTGCTGCTGATCGCCGCCGTGATGTTCGCCGTCATCGCCGCGGTGGTCTTCATGGAGCGCGGCCAGCGCAGGATCCCGATCCACTACGCCAAGAGGGTGGTGGGGCTGAAGACGGTCGGGGCGCAGAGTTCGCATCTGCCGCTCAAGGTGAACATGGCCGGCGTTATCCCGCCGATCTTCGCCTCCTCGATCATCATGTTCCCGGCCACGGTGGGGAACTTCATAGACGTCCCCTGGGTGCAGGCGGCCTCCAAGCAGCTGGCTCCCGGAAACTGGCTCTATGAGATTTTATTTGTTGCCTTTATCGTCTTTTTCTGCTATTTCTACACGGCTGTGACTTTCAACCCGGTTGATGTCGCCGATAACGTCAAGAAGCAGGGGGGGTACGTCCCCGGGATCCGTCCCGGCAAGGAGACCTCCGACTTCCTGGACGCGGTGCTCACCAAGCTGACCTTTGCCGGCGCCATATACATCTCCGCTGTCTGCGTGCTCCCTTCGATCCTGATCGGGAAGTTCAACCTCCCCTTCTATTTTGGCGGCACTTCGCTGCTGATCGCCGTAGGTGTCGGCATGGACACCCTGGCGCAGATCGAGGCGCATCTGATCACCCGCAGCTACGAGGGTTTCATGAAAGGCGTGCGCATCAAGGGTAGGAAGTAAGGGGTTAACGATGAATCTCATCCTCCTCGGACCCCCTGGCGTTGGCAAGGGGACCCAGGCGAAACTTCTCATAGACAGGTTCGGTATCCCGCAGATATCTACAGGCGATATTCTGCGGGCTGCCGTTAAAGAGCTTACTCCGATGGGGGTGAAGGCCAAGGGTTACATGGACTCCGGCGCCCTGGTTCCCGACGCCGTCGTCATCGGCATCGTCGAGGAGAGGCTGGCGCAGGACGACTGCCGGAAGGGTTTCATCCTGGACGGCTTCCCCCGCACCGTCCCCCAGGCAGACGCGCTAGGCCAGGTGCTCTCCGGCATGGGGAAGTCGATCGACCACGTGGTCTCGCTTTCCGTGGACAAGGGAGAGCTTCTGAAGAGGCTTACCGGCAGGCGCGCCTGCTCCAAGTGCGGGGCCGGCTACCATGTCGACTTCGCACCCCCCAGGGTGGCGGGCGTCTGCGATGCCTGCTCCGGCGATCTTTTCCAGCGCGAGGACGACAAGGAAGCGACCATACTGAACCGCCTGGCGGTCTACGAGGAGCAGACCGCTCCGCTGATCGCCTACTACGGCGCTGCAGGGCTGCTCCGCTCCGTGGACGGTCTGGGTGCAGTCGAGACGGTCCAGTCAGAAATCGTCGCCGTTCTACAGGCGCAGCGGTGATTGTACTGAAGTCCCGGGCCGAGATCGAGAAGATGGCGGCCGCCGGCAGGATCGTGGCCGAGATCCTCGCGGGGCTGAGGGAAAAGGTGGCACCCGGAGTCGCCCTGGCCGAACTGGATGCATACGCCGAGAGGGAAACGCTGAAGAGGAAGGCGAAGCCAGCCTTCAAGGGTTACAGCGGCTTCCCCTTTTCGCTTTGCTGCTCGGTGAACGAACAGGTGGTGCACGGATTCGCAACCAACCGGGTGCTGGTCCCGGGAGACATCGTGAGCCTTGACTTCGGCGTCGTCTACGGCGGCTTCTACGGCGATTCGGCCATCACGGTTCCGGTAGGCGAGATTTCCCCGGCCGCAGCGAAGCTGATCAAGGCGACTGAGGAATCCCTCTACCGCGCCATCGACTGCGCCGACACCTCCCACCGCCTCTCGGATGTCTCGCACGCGGTACAGTCCTACGTCGAGGCGCGCGGATTTTCCGTAGTGCGCGACTTCGTCGGGCACGGCATCGGGAAGGAACTGCACGAGGGACCGCAGATCCCGAACTTCGGGCTCCCCGGCAAGGGACCCAAGCTGAAGCCGGGGATGGTGCTTGCCATCGAGCCGATGATCAACGAGAAGGGGTTCGACGTGAAGGTCCTGGAGGACGGCTGGACTGCCGTCACCTGCGACGGCGGGCTTTCGGCGCACTTCGAGCACACTGTGGCAGTAACGGACAATGGTCCGCTGATACTCACACAAATTTAGAACAGCAAAACGTCTTCAAAAGGAAGTGAACTATGAAGGTTCGGGCATCGGTTAAGAAGATCTGTGTAAAATGCAAGATTGTCAGGCGCAAGGGCATTGTCCGCGTTATCTGCGAGACTCCCAAGCATTCACAGAGACAGGGCTAAGAGTAACCATTAGGAGGAGCGGGCATTGGCACGTATCGCAGGGGTAGACCTACCCAAGAATAAGAGAATAGAGATCGCACTCACCTACATCTACGGCATCGGCAGATCTCTGTCCCAGGAAATTCTCACGGCAACCGGCGTTGATTTCAACACCCGTTGTGACAACCTGACCGAGGCTGAAGTTTCCAAGATCAGGGAGCATATCGATAAGAATGTGAAGGTCGAGGGCGACCTGCGCCGCGACATTTCCATGAGCATAAAGCGTCTGATGGATCTCGGTTGCTACCGCGGCCTTCGTCACAGGAAAGGTCTCCCTTGTCGCGGACAGCGGACCAAGACCAATGCACGCACCAGGAAAGGGCCGGCTCGTACGGTCGCTGGCAAGAAGAAATAAGATTCTGGAGGGATAATGGCGAGCCCGGCTAAGAAAGTCGTAAAGAAGAAGAAAGAAAAGAAGAATATACCCACAGGCGTTGCCCACATTCAGGCGACGTTCAACAATACCATGATCACCATTACCGACCCGGTCGGCAATGTTGTAGCTTGGTGCACCTCCGGTGCCAAAGGGTTCAAGGGATCCAGGAAGAGCACGCCTTTCGCAGCTCAGATGGCTGCCGAGGACGCAGCGAAGAAGGCGCAGGAGCACGGCATGCGCACCATCGAAGTGTACGTGAAGGGACCCGGCTCCGGCCGCGAATCCGCACTGCGCGCGCTTCAGGCTGCCGGCTTCGCGGTCAGCTTCATCCGCGACGTCACGCCGATTCCGCACAACGGCTGCCGTCCCCCGAAGAGAAGAAGAGTCTAGGCTGGTTTAGGCAAGCCTGGAGTTACGGAACTATCAGTTAGGATCAAGGAGGTCTTCAATTGGCTAGGTATACAGGGCCCTCATGCAGGCTGTGCAGACGGGAAGGATCGGAGCTATTTCTTAAGGGCGAGCGTTGCTACACGGACAAATGTGCCATTAAGAGAAGGAGCTATCCCCCGGGGCAGCACGGGCAGGGCCGCATAAAAGTTTCAGATTACGGTGTTCAGCTGCGTGAAAAGCAGAAGGTGCGTCGCATCTACGGCATCCTCGAGAACCAGTTCCGCGGTTACTTCGAGATGGCCGACCGCCAGAAGGGTGTGACCGGCGAGAACCTCCTCTTCATCCTGGAGAGAAGGCTCGACAACGTCGCCTACCGTCTCGGCTTCGCAACCTCGCGCGACGAGGCACGCCAGCTGGTGCGTCACGGACACTTCACCCTGAACGGGCGGAAGGTTAACATCCCCTCCATCCAGGTGAAGACAGGCGATGTGCTGCAACTGCGCGAGAAGAGCCGCAAGGTAGCTGCCATCTCCGAATCTCTCGAAGCTGTAGTACGCAGGGGTATCCCGCAGTGGCTCGAACTGGACAAGGATGCGTTCAAGGGTACCGTGAAGCTCATGCCGGTACGCGAGGACATCACCATGCCGATTCAGGAACAGCTTATTGTCGAGCTCTACTCCAAGTAAAGGCTGACTACAACCTATACAGGGGGATCTAAATGTATAAAAATTGGCGCGATCTGATCAGACCGAAGAAGCTTCAGGTTGAGACAGAGTCGCTCACAAATACATACGGTAAGTTCTACGCCGAGCCCTTCGAAAGGGGGTTCGGTACCACCCTGGGAACGGGTCTGCGTCGGGTCCTCATCTCCAGCCTGCAGGGAGCGGCAATCGTCTCCGTCAAGGCCAAGGGCGTACTGCACGAGTTTTCCGCCGTTCCCGGCGTGACCGAGGACATGACGGACATCATCCTGAACCTCAAGGGTGTGCGCCTCAAGGTGCACGGCAACGAGTCCAGGATGATCAGGATCGTCCAGAAGGGCGAAGGGGTAGTCAAGGCGAAGGACATCATCACGGACAACAACGTGGAGATCCTGAACCCCGAGCACCATATAGCAACCTGCTCCAAGGATGCGAACCTGGAGATGGACCTCATGGTTAAGGTAGGCAAGGGGTACGTCCCTGCGGACCGTAACCGTGACGAGAAGGCACCGGTGGGGACCATCCCGATCGACGCCATCTTCTCCCCGATCTCAAAGGTGAACTTCACCGTAACCAACGCTCGCGTGGGTCAGATCACCGACTACGACAAGCTCACCATCGAGGTCTGGACCGACGGCAGCGTCAAGCCGCAGGACTCCGTGGCCTACGCATCCAAGATCCTCAAGGATCAGCTTTCCATCTTCATCAACTTCGACGAGGATGTGGAGCCCCAGGAGGAGGTGGAGCCGGAGGAGGAGCGCGAGCGCTTCAACGAGAACCTGTACCGCTCGGTCGACGAGCTGGAACTCTCGGTTCGCTCGGCAAACTGCCTGAAGAACGCAGGCATCAAGCTGATCGGCGAACTGGTTTCCAGAAGCGAGGCCGAGATGCTGAAGACTCAAAACTTCGGCAGGAAATCTTTGAACGAAATCAAGGACATCCTCGTCGACATGGGGCTCACCCTCGGCATGAAACTGGAAAATTTCCCGGATCCCGAGATCATGAGGCGCCTGAGAGGCGAGCAGAAAGAAGAATAGTCCTAAAGACTTTATTTATAGATAGAAAGGAAGTGAAAAGATATGCGTCACAACAGCGCGGGTAGAAGATTAGGCAGGACCACAAGCCACAGGATCGCCATGTTCAGGAATATGGTGACTTCCTTTCTCCAGCATGAAAAGATCACCACGACCGACGCCAAGGCAAAGGAACTCCGCTCCATTGCCGAGCGCATGATCACCCTGGGCAAGAAGGGTGACCTCCACGCGACCAGGCAGGCAGCCGCCTACATCCGCGACAAGAAAGTCGTGACCAAGCTTTTCACCGAGATCGCACCCCGTTACGCAGAGCGTCCGGGCGGCTACACCAGGATCATCAAGCTCGGCATCCGTCCGGGCGACAATGCTCCGGTGTCCGTACTCGAGCTGGTGGAAGCCGAGATGAAGCCGAAGAAGGCCTCCTCAAAGCCGGCACCGGCAGCCAAGGCTGCCAAGGCCGCTGCACCTGCAGCAGCCGCTCCGGCAGAAGAGGCACCGGTTGCAGAGGCAAAAGAAGAGACCACCGAGGCCTAAGCCGCGGCAGGTATCGCATCTAAAAGAGGCACGGGGATCCCGTGCCTCTTTTTTTCACCCGCAGCCGCACCCGAGAACGCCTCCTGCCGCAGTGCCGAGCCGCGTGTCGCACCGGATCCGTCCAAGGACAAGAGCCACCTCCCTTTTCCGCCCAATTCCCCGCATCCCCGGCAAACGCCTTGCTCTTTTGCAGCTGTCCCACCCCCCCTGCGCCATCTTTGCCTTTACATTAAAACCACCTCTCTGTTAAGATGCGCTGCTCATGAAGATAAAAAGACTAGAAATCCAGGGTTTCAAATCCTTCCAGGACAAGGCAGTTCTCGACTTCACCCAGGCCATCACCGGCGTGGTCGGTCCCAACGGCTGCGGCAAGTCCAACGTCGTCGACGCCATCCGCTGGGTCATGGGGGAACAGTCCGCCAAGAACCTGCGCGGCAAGTCGATGGAGGACATCATCTTCGGCGGGACCGAGTTCAGAAAGCCGCTCGGCATGGCCGAGGTATCCCTTTTCTTTTCAACCGAGGACGGACGCGTCCCCGCCAAGTACCTCAACTTCTCCGAAATCCAGGTAACCCGCAGGTTGTACCGGGACGGCGAGAGCGACTACCTCCTGAACAAGACCCCTTGCCGGCTCCTGGACATTGCCGAGCTCTTCATGGACACCGGCATCGGTGCCAAGGCGTACTCGATAATCGAGCAGGGGAAGATCGGCATGATCCTGCACGCGAAGCCCGAGGAGCGCCGCTTCCTCATCGAGGAGGCTGCAGGGGTCACCAAGTTCAAGGCGAGGAAGGTGGTCGCCATGAAAAAGATGGAGGCCACCCGCCACAACCTCTTGCGCATCGGCGACATCATTTCGGAGATCAAGAGGCAGATGAACGGGCTGCAACGCCAGGCGAAGAAGGCCGAGCGTTTCCGGGAGATTCGCCTCGAACTGAAGGAGATCGAGCTTCTCTTCGCCGCCAAGGGGTACGCCGGGGTGGAAAAAGAGCAGCGGGGGCTGGAGCGCGAGATCTCGGAGCTCGAGTCGAAGCTCGTCGACGCCACCGCGAGGGTAAACGAGGCCGAGCTCTCGATAGAGGAGAAACGGCTCGCCCTTTTGGAGACCGAGCGCCAGCTCGCCTCGGCCCAGGAAGAGATCTTCCGCTGGAAGAGCGAGCTGCAGGGGGGGGAGAACAAGCTGGAGTTTCAGCGCCGGGAGCTCGCCAACCTGGAGCGCCACGGAGCCCGGTTCGAAGAGGAACTCCAGGGGTTGAAGGAACAGCTGGCAGCCTCCGAGCGCGAGGTAGCTTCGCTTCAGGCCCAGCGAACAGCCTTCATGGAGGAGCACGCGCGCGAAAGCGAGGCGCTCGAGCACCGGGAGGCGCTGCTCGAGGAGATGGCGGCGAGCGAGGCGGGTGTAACCCGCGAACTCGACGAGGCGAGGCGCTCCATGTTCGCGGCCCACTCCGAGGGGGCGCAGGCAGGGAATCAGCACGCCGCTGCCGTCAAGAGGCTCTCCTCCATCACGGAGCGCCTCCAGGCAAGCCAGCGCGAGCGGGTGCTCCTGGGAGAGCGTCTTTTCGAGTCGAACGGGAAGGTGGAAGCCCTGAAGGCCGAGCGCGACCAGACGGGGCGCGACAAGGAGCTCCTGGACGAGGAGCTGACCATGGCCGGCAGCCGCGAGGCGGAGTTGAAGCAAGCCCAGGAGGCGGGCGAAAAGCTCCTGCAGCAGCGTCGCGACGAGCTTGCTTCAGCCTCCTCGAGGCTTAAGTCTTTGCAGGAACTGGAGGCGCAGTTTGCAGGGTACGGACAGGGTGTGCGCAACCTGCTCCTCGCAGAGCCGTTCAAGAATGCCCCGTTCACCATGCTTGCCGACGCCCTTGAGGTGGAGGAAGAGTTCGAAGTGGCGCTGGAGGCGGTGCTGGGGGAACGCCTCCAGTATCTGCTTTGCGGCTCCTCCGATACCGCTCTTGATGCCGTCGCCCACCTGAAGGGAAACTCCGGCGGTCGCTGCAGCTTCATCACCGCACCTCCCTGGCGCCATCCCGCGGAGGGCGCCCCGCCGCACGCCCGGCCGCTCCTGGAGCGCGTCACGGTACCGTCGCAGCACGCGCAACTGATCGAGCCTCTTCTTTCCGGCGCTTACCTGGCGCGCGACCTGAACCATGCGCTGGAGCTGGCAGCCGGGTTCCCCACCTCCACCTTCGTCACCCTTGACGGGGACCTGGCGCACGGCGGTGGAATCGTGAACGGCGGCTCTGCCGAGCCCGCCCAGCAGGGGATCATTCACAAGAAAAGGGAGATCAAGTCTCTTGGCGCAGAGTCGGAGCGGCTCACCAAGGAGGTGCAGCAGCTTTCCGCCGACCGCGAGAGCAGAAGGGGCGAGATAGCCGAGGCCGAGGCGCACCGGCTGGAACTGCGGCAGAGCCTGCATCGCCTGGAGATCAGGATACTGAACGCGGAGAAGGACCTGCAGTCCGCCCAGGCGGAGTGCCGTCGCATCGAGGAGACCGGCGCGGTTCGCGAGATGGAGGAGGAGCAGCTCACGGAGGAGAGTGAACTGGTTTCGCGCGAGCTCGCCCAGGCGGAATCGAAAAGGGGGGGTGCCGAGGAGCGGAGGGTCGCCCTGGAAAAGAGCGTCGAAGCACTGCAGGGGCGCCTGGAGGGTTCCCGCTTCGAGATGGAAGAGGCGCGCGAGATGGTCACCTCGCTGAAGGTGCGGGTCGCCGCGCTCAAGGAGAAGGGGGAGTCGACAGAGCGCGCCTACCGCCGGGTGGAAGGGCTATGTGCCGACCTCTCCAACCGCATCGCATCACGCAACGCCGAACTTGAGGGCTCCGGCACCGAGCGGACCCGGCTTCTGGCCGCCATAGTCGAGGGGGAGGAGGCGCTGCGCGCGGTTGTGAAGCAGCAGTTTGCCAGCGAGCAGGCCCTGCTAGCGGTGAAGGAACTCTACGAAGCCGCAGCCGCTACCGTGCAAGAGCAGGAGGCGATGCTAAAGGGCATGCGCGCCGACGCAGGGAACCTCAGGGACCAGTTGAACGCCAAGAGCCTGCGGCTCACCGAGGTCAGCATGCGGCTGGCGCACCTGGAAGAGACCCTGCGTGAGAAGCACCGCATGGCGATTGCCGATGCCCTCCTCGTCTACGCCAACGTCGAATGGGACGAGGTCGAGCGCGCCTCGCGCCAGGCCGAGCTGCAGAGGTCTATCAACGAGATGGGCGAAGTGAACCTGATGGCGATCGAGGAGTTCAAGGAGATGGAGGAGCGCTTCTCCTTCCTCTCGACCCAGAAGGACGACCTGGAAGAGTCGATGAACGCCTTGCAGAAGGCCATCCAGCGCATCAACCGCACCACCCGCAAGCGCTTCCTGGAGACCTTCCAGCTGGTGAACGAGAAGTTCCAGCAGATCTTCCCGCGGCTTTTCTGCGGCGGGCATGCGGAGTTGCGCCTCACCGACGAAGAGGACCTGCTCAGCACCGGGCTTGAGATCGTCGTGCAGCCGCCCGGCAAGAAGCTGCAAAACGTGTCGCTTCTCTCCGGAGGCGAAAAGGCGCTCACCGCGGTCGCCCTCATCTTCTCGATCTTCCTGATCAAGCCGTCCCCCTTCTGCCTGCTCGACGAGGTCGACGCGCCGCTGGACGATGCCAACATCGGCAGGTTCAACGACATGGTGCGGGAGATGAGCGCCAACTCGCAGTTCATCATCATCACCCACAACAGGGCCACCATGGCGGTGGCGGATACCCTGTACGGGGTGACCATGGAGGAGCCTGGTGTCTCCAAGCTGGTCTCGGTGCGGTTAAACCGGTAGCGAAAGAGAGGCCTGGCCAGGGAGTTGCCGTCAAGGCGAGCGGAACCCGCATAACGCGTATATACTCTTAAGCTGTTTTTGGGAGCTGGATGTGCCTTTCAAAAGGATGTTGACCGCGCTTGTTGAGGCCGTGCCCGGGGCGAGTGGCGCCATACTGGCAGATTGGGAAGGGGAGGCCGTGGAGCAGTATAGTCACGGCGACCCCTATGAAATGAAGGTGACCGCCGCGCACTGGGGGATACTGCTTGCCCGGCTCAAGGGGGTGCACCAGAAATACTCCGCCGGCGTGGTGCGCCAAAGCGTGGTCAGCACGGACCAGCAGCACGTCATAGTCGGGGCTGTAGGGGACGATTACGCACTGGTTATGACGCTGGAACGCGATGCCCTCCCTCTCCTGGCGCTCAAGAATTTCCGGGAGACCGCGGAGCTTTTGCATAAGGAGATCTATTGATGGCCGAGGAAAATAAAGGCTTTTTTAAAGGGTTGCTGAAGAAATTAGGGATGGGGCCTGATGAGACCCCTCCTCCCGCGGATGAGGAAACCACTCCTGAGCAAGCTCCCCCTGCCGCGGAAGCGGAGGTTTCGGCGCATGCCCCGCTGGATAAGGTCGAGGCCGAGGCGCAGCCCCAGGCTTTCGCTCCGCCGCAACAACAGGAGCAGGGACCGACGCCGGTACAGGGGGGAGTTCCCCGCCCTGCCTGGAGCGAGACGCCGGTGCAGACGCCTCCTTCCCGCACCCCCTGGACCGAGACGCCCGCGCCCGCCGTCAAGCCCCAGGCGACAGCCGCGGAGGAAGCTGCCAAGCCGGGCTTCTTCGAGCGTCTCAAGCTGAGTCTCAGCAAGACCCACGAGAGCATCATCGGCCGGGTTGACACGCTGCTTCTCGGCAAGAAACAGATCGACATCGACACCCTAGAGGAGTTGGAGGAGATCCTCATCACCGCCGACCTCGGGGTCAATACCACCGTCGACCTGATCCGTACCCTGGAGCAGCGCCTGAAGAGAAACGAATTGCAGGACGGGGCGGCGCTCAAGAAGGCGCTCAAGGAGGAGATTCAACTCCGGCTTGAGGAGCATTGCTCGCCTCTGGTGATCGCCCCGAAGAAGCCCTTTGTCATCCTGGTGATCGGGGTGAATGGCGTCGGCAAGACCACCACCATAGGGAAGCTCGCCGCCAGGTACTCCGGTGAGGGGAAAAGGGTGCTTCTTGCCGCGGCTGATACCTTCCGCGCTGCCGCTGCCGAACAGCTTGAACTCTGGGCCAAGCGGGTGGGGACCGACATCGTGCGGCACAAAGAGGGGGCAGATCCGTCAGCCGTCGTCTTCGACGCCTGCAAGGCCGCCGTCGCGCGCGGCACCGACGTGCTGATCATCGATACTGCGGGAAGGATGCACACCAAAGTCAACCTCATGGAAGAGATGAAGAAGATCCGCAGGGTGCTGACCCGCGAGATCCCGGATGCGCCGCATGAGACGCTCCTGGTGCTGGATGCGGCCACGGGACAAAACGCCTTGTCCCAGGCGAAGCTATTCAAGGAGGCCGCTTACGTTTCCGGGGTGGTGCTCACCAAGCTCGACGGCAGCGCAAAGGGGGGCATAGTGGTCGCGGTCAGTCATGAGTTTGCTCTCCCCGTTCGTTTCATTGGCGTTGGGGAGTCGGTTGAGGATCTCCGCGAGTTCGACCCGGCTCAATTCGTGGAGGCGCTTTTCCAATAATTGCCTTGACTTTTGAGTACTTATTGCATAAGATTTTGCCGCAAAAGGTGAAATAATGAGCAGCGATTTGTTCGATCAACTGGAGGGGCGGGTAATCTCGCTAATGAATGCCGTCGAGGAGTTGAAACATGAAAACGGCAGGCTCAAGGAAGAGAATTCCCGGCTCAACGAAGAGAGAGGGGGCCTCAAGGCCCGTATCGATTCGATATTGAAGAAACTGGAAGGGGTCTGACGCATTGATCTCGACACACGGCATCAGGGTTTTGGGGAGGGATCTCCAGGTAAAGAGCGCTTCGCCCCCAGAGCATGTGGCGCAGGTCGAGACCCTGGTCAACGAGAAGCTGGCAGAGGCAGAAGCCGCTGTAAGCGGCGGCGACCACCAGGTGGTGGTTATCCTGGCCCTGATGAACCTGGCCGAGGCTTACCTGGGGGCTCAAAAAGAGTTGGCGGAAGAGCGGCGCGCCTGCAGCGAGCGGACGGTACGGCTCATACAAAGGCTGGACCGGCAACAAGCGTAGAAGTTTCAGGTCTCTTGCGAGAGATTCAACATATAGCAGATCGGTTGTACGGTTGCAAAGCTTTGCCAGAACCTGCGCGGGGAATGTCGTATCTCCTCCGCGTTGCTGATAGTAGCCTAAAGACGTTTAGCAGCATGTCCTGAGGTTAATGGCTGCATTACATAGAGTTCAATGGCGCTTCATTTGAACGCGGCCCTTTCTATCATAACTGTCAAGCGCATCACCCGTTACACCCTTCCGCATTCTCTCTCCAGAGTACCTGTCTCTACGGGCGGCCTTCCGTCCACCTTTCTACACAGCATCACGGTATTTACAGACATGCCCAAACGCACCCTAAGAGCCTCGACACTGGCCAGGCGGCGGGGACTGACGCCGCAGCAGGTGGCCGGCCAGAGCCTGGCCCTGCAAAAACGCTTCCTCGACCTTCCCGAGTTCCGGGGGGCCAGGGTGCTTGCGCTCTATGCTCCGATCCACCATGAGGTCGAGACTGCGGCCGTGGCAGAGGCCGCGCTCCTGGCGGGGAAGACGCTGCTTTACCCGGCAGTGGTCGGGCATGACCTGCAGTTTTGCGAGGTTCGCGCGCTGAGCGAACTCACGCCGGGGAGGTACGGGATACCAGAGCCTTCAGGCGAGCCGTGCGACCCTGGCGCCGCCGACATCATCGTCGTCCCGGGGGTCGCCTTCGATCTTTGCGGGCGGCGCATCGGGTACGGCAAGGGCTTCTACGACCGGTCGCTGCACCGTTTGGAGGGGAGCGGCAGGTTGGTCGCGTTTTGTCATGATTTCCAGCTGGTCCAGGAGATAGTCGGCGAGCCGCACGATGTGACGATGGATCTCATCGTTACCGAACAGCGTGTGGTCCGCGTTAATAAACATATATGTGAGGGGGAACGACAGTGAGTATTGACGTTACGATAACCATAATTCTCGTGCTTGTTGCTGCCGGCGTTGGCTATGTGATAGGCAACGTGCTGCGCAAAAGAACTTCCGATTCGCTGGTGGCCAATGCCGAGACGCTTGCCGCCAAGATGATCGAGGATGCCAAGCGCCAGACCGAAGTGATGGCCATGGAGGCCGCAGTCCAGGCCAAGGACGCGGTTTACCAGGCCAAGGAAGAGCTGGAGAAGCAGTTCGAACAGGAGACGCGGGAGAAGCGACGCGACCTCCAGGCCCTGGAAAAGCGGCTGCAGCAGAAAGAGGAAAACCTCGACAAGAAGACCAACGTGTTCGACCAGCGCGATGCCGATTTCCTGAAGAGGGAGCAGGCACTTGCGGTTCGCGAGCAGACCCTGGTTGGAAAAGAGCAGGGGCTTGCCCAGAAGGAAGAGAAATTAGACGCACTAGTTGCCGAGCAGAAGGCGAAGCTGGAGCAGATAGCCGGCATGACCGCCGCCGAGGCGAAGAAGTTCCTCATGGACTCCATGGAGGACGAGGCAAAACTCGACGTCGCCAAGCTGATCAAGGCGATGGAAGAGGAGGCGAAGGAGACTGCCGACAAGAAGGCCAAGGAAATTCTGGCCCTTGCCATGCAGCGCTACGCCGGCGAGTACGTCGCCGAGCGGAGCGTCTCCGTCGTGACCCTCCCCTCCGACGAGATGAAAGGGCGCATCATCGGCCGTGAAGGTCGCAACATCAGGGCTCTTGAAGCCGCCACAGGTATCGATCTCATCATCGACGACACGCCGGAAGCGGTCATCCTCTCCGGATTCAACCCGGTGAGAAGGGAAGTGGCCAAGCTGGCGCTGCAGAAACTTATCGCCGACGGCAGGATCCACCCGGGCCGCATCGAGGAGGTGGTCGCCAAATCCCAGGAAGAGATCGAGCAGGCGATGAAGGAGGCCGGCGAGCAGGCGGCATTCGACCTGGGCGTGCACGGCATCCATCCAGAGATCCTCAAGCTGATCGGCCGCCTCAAGTACCGCACCTCCTACAGCCAAAACGTGTACCAGCATTCGCTGGAAGTCGCCTTCCTGTGCGGCATAATGGCAGCCGAACTCGGCATCAACGTGAAGCAGGCCAAGAGGGCGGGTCTTCTGCACGACCTCGGCAAGGCCGTCGACCACGAGATCGAGGGCTCCCATGCCGTTATCGGTGCGGACATCGCCAAGAAGTACGGCGAATCTCCAAAGATCGTCCACGCCATCATGGCGCACCACGAGGACGAGAAGCCGGCGACGGTACTTGCCGTCCTGGTGCAGGCTGCCGACGCACTTTCCGGAGCGCGCCCCGGTGCGCGCCGCGAAATGATGGAGACCTACGTGAAGCGCCTGGATGATCTGGAAAGGATCGCCACCTCCTTCGACGGCGTCCTCACCTCCTTCGCCATCCAGGCCGGTCGCGAGATCCGGGTCATGGTTTCCAGTGACCTCGTGACCGACGACCGTGCGCTGGTCCTTGCCAAGGACATCGCGAAGAAGATCGAGACCGAGATGACCTATCCGGGTCAGATCAAGGTCAACGTGATCAGGGAAACCAGGGCAACCGAATATGCCCGTTAAGCTCCTCTTCATAGGCGACGTGATCGGGAAGCCAGGGCGCGAGGCGCTCTCCCGTGAGCTGCACAGGATCGTGGATCGGCACATGGTCGACCTTGTCATCGCCAACGGCGAAAATGCCGCCGGCGGTTTCGGGCTTACCGAAGAGACCGCGCAGGATCTCTTCAAGTGCGGCGTCCAGATGATCACCTCCGGGAACCACATCTGGGACAAGAAAGACGCGCTCGACTACATAAAGAGGGAAGAGCGCATCGTCCGTCCCGCCAACTATCCGGAAGGGACCCCCGGCAAGGGGGCGACCATCGTCAAAACCCCCGGCGGGATCAAGGTCGGCGTCCTGAACCTCGAAGGCCGGGTTTTCATGAACAACCTCGATTGTCCGTTCCGCTGTGCCGACCGTGAGATCGCCAAGCTGAGGGAGGAGACGCCCATCATCTTCGTCGACTTCCATGCCGAGGCGACCAGCGAAAAGGCTGCGCTTGGTTGGTATCTGGACGGACGGGTGTCTGCGGTTATCGGGACCCACACCCATGTGCAGACAGCCGACGAGCGGATATTGACGGCCGGAACCGCCTATATGACCGATGCCGGGATGACCGGAGCCTTCGATTCCGTGATAGGGGTCAAGAAGGAAGAAGCCATCCTGAAGTTCGTCAGCCAGCGCCCTTCAAAGTTCGAGGTAGCCAAGAAGGACATTCGGATCAACGGCGTGGTGATCGATGTTGACGAAAAGACAGGTCTCGCCCTGAACGTGGAAAGGATAAATCTGTCCTGCGGTTAGCGGTAGCAAGTCCCCGCTGAAGGCGCCAAAGCGCCCTCTCGCCCGCCGGGAGAGGAGTAGGCGGAGGGGCTGGTTCTATGAATTAAAGATCCTTTTGGAGGAGTAAATGATGACCGTTGCAGAGCAGATGGAAATAATCAGGCGTGGCGCCGTAGAGATACTGGTGGAGAAAGAGTTGGTAGAGAAACTCGAAAAGTCCGTCAAGACCGGAGTGCCGCTCAAGATAAAGGCCGGCTTCGATCCGACCGCGCCAGACTTGCATCTGGGGCACACTGTTTTGCTGCACAAGATGCGTCAGTTCCAAAAGCTCGGCCACGAAGTGCACTTCCTGATCGGCGACTTCACCGGCATGATCGGCGACCCGACGGGGAAGTCCGAAACCCGCAAGGTGCTTACCCGCGAGGATGTCCTCAAAAATGCAGAGACATATAAAGAGCAGGTCTTCAAGATACTCGATCCGAAGCTCACCAAGGTTGTATTCAACTCGGAGTGGCTGGGCAAGCTCACCGCCTCCGATATGATCGGTCTGGCGTCCAAGTACACCGTCGCCCGGATGCTTGAGCGCGAGGATTTCAGTAACCGTTTCTCGAACCAGATGCCGATTAGTATTCACGAGTTCATGTACCCGCTGGTACAGGGGTACGACTCGGTGGCACTTAAGGCAGATGTCGAGCTTGGCGGCACCGATCAGAAGTTCAACCTCCTGGTAGGGCGCGAGCTGCAGAGGGAGTGGGGGCAGGCCCCGCAGTGCGTCATCACCATGCCGCTTCTGGAAGGTCTCGACGGCGTGAACAAGATGAGCAAGTCGCTTGGTAACTACATCGGCATCAACGAGCCCGCCGAGGAGATCTACGGCAAGGTCATGTCCATCTCCGATGAGCTGATGGTCCGTTACTACGAACTGCTGAGCGATCTTACCATGGTCGAGTTCGAGCAGCTCAAAGCCGATCTGGAGGGGGGGGCAGTGCACCCGATGGAAGCCAAGAAGCAGCTGGCACGCGAGATGGTAGCCCGTTATCACGGAGCCGATGCTGCAGCCTTGGCGGACGAGAACTTCATCAAGCGCTTCAGGAACCATGAGACCCCTGACAAAATGCCCGAGTTCACGCTTGTCCCCGAAGGCGGCAAGGTGCTTCTTTGCAAGGTTTTGGCGGAAGCAGGGTTGACCAAGTCCAACAGCGAAGGGCGTCGCTCCATTCAGGGGGGCGGGGTGAAGGTGAACGGCGAGAAGGTAGGTGATGAAAATCTGGAAATCGCCTGCGCAGGTGAGTACGTCATCCAGGTCGGAAAACGCCGCTTTGCCAAAGTTCGTTTCGCCTAAGTAGGGCAAGCAGTGCTGGATATGGAAGGGGTGATGCAAAAGCGTCGCCCCTTTTAATTATTGGCTCGGCTGCAATGTCCATCGGTTTTACTCCGTCCACCACAAAGCCGTCTCCAGGCGCGCGCTCCGCTGACTGGCGGTATTGGAAAAAAGAAATAATAAACCCGTTGACGCTCGGGAAACCATTTGCTATAAACACGCTCCCTGACGAACGAGGCGCCCCTGAAGCAGAACGGGGCCGACCTTGAAGGAAAAAAAGCATTGACAGCGGAAAACGTCTTTGCTATAAAGTGTGGCTTCGCAGCACAGCTCTTTGCAACCGAATACGAACCGGCAGAAAAAGATTGAGGGAGGAGCGCCTTGCGTGCGTCGGCCCCCGGTCGGGACCGAT
>CAZFMI010000067.1:10633-20938 GCA_964519915.1 uncultured Geomonas sp. | reverse complement strand
CCGGTGTTGATGGTGTCCGAGATCACCTCCCCCCACCCCGGCTTCTCCAGGAACTGGGTGATCCGCTTCTCCTTGTCCGTGATGACCACGCCGAACTGGAGGGGATCCTTCACCGAGGTGAGCGTGATGGTCGCCAGCGCCTTGTTGCTCTCGTGGAAATCGATCACCTTTTGCAGGTTGAAGTCGGTAAGGAGGTCGCCGCTGATGATCAGGAAGCGCTCGTCCAGGTACTTCTCCGCGCACTTCACCGCCCCCGCGGTCCCCATGTCCTCAAGCGGCGTGACGTAGGTGATCCTGACCCCCAGGTCGGCGCCGTCGCGGAAGAAATTTTTGATCACGCTCGGCTGGTGGTACAGCAGCATGACCAGGTCCGTGATCTGGTATTTCTTCAGGAGTTCCACGATGTGGAGCATGATGGGACGGTTCATCAGCGGAACCATCGGCTTGGGGATGTTGCAGGTGAGCGGTTGCATGCGGGTACCGAAACCACCCGCCATAATCACAGCCTTCATGGTGACCCCTCCGGAGATATCAAATCAAGGTTGAGGTTAAGGTTAAGGTTGAGGAGGTAACAGCGAAGGCTTGTCCGGCCCCATCGGCGTGACACGGCCGGGCTCGGGTCCTGCTTGACCTCGACCTGTTTCTAGGTTCCCGCCGCCTTCTGCTTCTTGGCAAGGACGCGGGCGATCTCATCCTTCAGTTCCTGCAGGTCGCTCGACTTCACCACGTACCCGTCGGCGAGCCAGGCCGAGAAGTCGTCCTTGTAGCAGGAAAAGGCGGTGCAAAGTATCACCGGGAGTGTGTGGCGCTCCTTTACGATGCGCTGCAGGAGCTCGATCCCGCTCTCGTTCTTCAGCTTTATGTCGATCACGGCAAGCTCGAAGCTGTCGGTCTCCAGCTTCTCCACCGCCTCAAGGGCGGAGGCGGCTGTCACCACCTGGTACCCCTCTTCGCTCAATTCCTGTGCGTAGAGCAGCCTGATATTCGCCTCGTCGTCAACCACCAGCAGTTTTGCCATGTCAGATATTCTCCTTTCTCGTCAAGAGCCTGATGCTATAAGTATTGCCGCCACCGGGACGGCTCGATATGGACAAAGAATTCCCCTGCCTCTCCAGTATCGACTTGCAAAGCGACAGCCCTACGCCCTCTCCCATCTCCTGGGTCTGGAAAAACGGCGCGGTGAGCGCCTCCTGCGCCGTCTCGGAAAGAGGTTTGCCGCTGTCGCTGATGCGGAGCATCACCCCGTCGCCATCCTGCAGGCTCTCGATTTGAAGCTCCCCCCCCTGATCCATGGAAGCGAGGGCGGTGGCGGTGATGGTCTTCAGGCAGTAGCTGATCTGCTTGTAATCGATGTGCACCATGGGGAGTTCGGGGGAGAGTTCCTGCCGGCAGACCACACTCGCCTGCTCCATGGCCCCTTCCAGGTCCACCAGCGCCTTGGCGACCAGTTCGTTCAGGTCCCAGAAGTCGGTCACCGGGAACAGCGACTCCGAGTAATCCAGGACTTCGCTCAGCACGTCCTCGAGCTGCCTGGTTTCCCGCACGATCGATTCGAGGTAGCTCCGCTTCTCGTCATGCTCGGCGCTACCCTTCAAGAGGGTCCTGGCAAAGCCGCCGATCACCATGAGAGGGTTGCGGATGGAATGGGCGATGCTGGAGGTGATCTTGCCGACCAGCGCCATCTTCTCCATCTTCACGATCAGTTCCTGCTGCTCGCGCAGCTTCAGGTTGGCCGCCTTCTGCTTGGCGACCTCCTCCTGGAGCCGCTCGTACAGGGAAGCGCGCTCGAGGGCAAAGGCCACGGGAAAGGCAAAGGTCTCGAGCGACTGCATGTCCTGCAGGGTGATCGGCTTATGGGTGATGCAGTTGTCGGCGATGATGACGCCGATGCGGCGGTTCCTCGATATGAGGGGCATGACCAGGAAGCAGTCGACCCCGAGGATGCGCGCCAGCCCCCGGTCGAGATCCGGGTTGTTCAGCGCGTTCTCCACCAGTATCGGCTTTTTGCCCTGCAGCGCGCGGTTGAAGATGTGTCCCTGGTCGGCAAGCGGGACGGTGAGCTGGTTCAGGATGTCGTGGAACTTGACCTTCTCCGAGGTGAGCTTGGTCTTCTGGAAGTCCCGGGCCAGCTCCCTCAGGGTGAAGTTGCTGCGGCCGATGTCCTCCCAGGTCCTCCACGCCTCCTCGTAATCGCGGGGACCCACTCCCAGGTACCCCCTGATGTTGCGCCGTTCCTTGTCGGTCATCAGCAAAAAGGCCCGGTTCATCCCGAACCCCTTACCCGCCGTGATGGCGGTCATGGCGATGGAGAGGACCTCGTCCAGGTCGATGGAGGTCTGCAGCACGATGCCGACCTCGCGCAGGAACTTGATCTCGCGGGTCTTGCTGTTCAGGAAGCTCAGCATGGCTCCCATCTGCGCCTTCTGCTCCTGGAACTCGGTCAATATGAAAGGAAGCACGTCCGAGAGCGGGTACCCCGACCCCTTCATACGTGCAAGATCGTTTTTGAAGCGGGGGCACTCGACACACTTCTCCACCACCCTGCGGCGGTGGGAGGTATAGAGGTCCTCCTCACCCTCCCCTACATACGGGCAGTTTTCGGGTTCGATCTCGTCGCTGCTCCAACAACATTCCCAATTCAAGCTACCTCCAGGGACCCGCTTCATGATCTGTACACGCAGAAACGGCAAAATTATAACAGTCGCTTTTGCTAAATCAAGCTCCTTCTTCCATTTTACATAAAAACGTTAATTAACATTTCAGTTTCAAATATTGCCGGCGCAGAATGCCCCGTGCTGCCACCCCTCTGCCAGCCGCTCTTCGCCCTTGCGGGGCTGCCCGCTCCCACCGCCCGCCGGTTGACAAAAATATATAAAGTTGATTAATAAAAAAGCAGCCCCCCGTTAACGGAAGGCTGCTTTACATATCTGGTATCCGCCCGCATCGTGCGGGGAGGACTATGCCCGGGCTCGTGGCGGACCGCTGCCGCCCCGCTATTTCCCCGCCATCATCCTCAGCTTCTCCATCTGCATGATGGTGACCTTGTTCCCGTCCAGCTCGATGACCCCTTCGTCCTTCATCTTCTTGAAGGTGCGGGAGAGGGTTTCGCTGACCGTTCCCAGGCGCGAGGCAAGTTCCCCCTTGCGCATATCCAGCTCGAGGTAGGTCTTACCCTGGAAGCTGGTGCTTTTGCGCCCCGCGAGCTCTATCAGGTAGGAGGCAAGCCGGGAGGGGGCATCCGCGAAGGAGAGTTCCTCGATCTGCTTGGCGAAACGCCGCAGCAGCAGGGAGAGCGAGGCGATCAGGTTCATCGAGAAACGCGGGTTTCTCTCCAAAAGCCCCATGAAGGCACCCCTGGGGAAAAACAGCACCTCTCCCTTCTCCACGCCGCGCGCCTCGGCAGGATACTTCCCGTCACCGAAAAAGGCCGCCTCGGCGAAGGTTTCCACCGGGTGCACCATGTGCAGCACCTTTTCCCTGCCGTCGGGTGATATCTTGCAGAGCTTCAGCGCCCCCGAGGCGAGCAGGTAAAAACCCTCGGCCTTCTCCCCCTCGGTGAACAGGGTTTCTCCCTTGGCGAAAGGACGGCGCACCGCGATGTTGCCGACCTCGATAAGGTGCTCTTCTTCCAAGCCGGAAAAAAGAAGCGCTTTCTTTATGATGTCTTTGTTTTCCATGCCACCTTTTTACCCCAAACCAAAATGAAACGTCAAGGAGCATCTGCCTCTCCTTTACTTCCCCCGCCATCTCATGTATCATGCTGAATTCATGAAAAAGACCCTCTACGCCTATATCTTCAAGGAGATACCTCCCCCATTCCTGGTCGGGATGGTGACCTTCACGTTCGTGCTTTTGATGGGACGCTTCCTGAAGCTTGCGGAGATGGTGGTTGAGAAGGGGGTTCCTTTCGGCGACGTGGCCCGCATGATCGCGTACCTGCTCCCCCCCTTCTGGCTCTTCACCATCCCCATGGCGCTGCTCCTCTCCATCCTGCTCGCGTTTGGTCGGCTGTCCGGCGACAGCGAGATCACCGCCATGAAGAGCTGCGGCGTGAGCCTCTACGGCATGCTCCCCCCCCCGCTTCTCTTCTCCTTTTTCGCGAGCCTCGCCTGCCTCTGGGTCACCATCTACGCCGTACCCTGGGGGAACAGCGGCTTCAAGAAGCTGATGGTGGAAATCGCGCAGAGCAGCGCCGGGGTGGTGATCAAGGAGAAGATATTCAACAACGCCTTTCCCGACATGGTGATCTACGCCGACACCCTCGATGCGAAGGCGCAGACCATGGCAGGGATGATCGTCCACGACGAGCGCGACCCCGACGCACCCACCACCATCTTCGCCACATCGGGTGCGCTGGTATCGGACCCGAAGACCAGCTCCATGGAGTTCCAGCTGAGAAACGGCTCGATCCATCGCGGCGAGGAGAAGGGGGACTACCGGATGGTCGAGTTCCAGGAATACAACCTGCGGGTGGCTCTCTCCGATGGCGCCCCCAAGGCCGTCAGAAAGGTAGCGGAGATGACGCTCGACGAGCTGCTCCATCCGCCCAGGGGTGCCAAGGAGAAGGAGATCCTTTCCAGACGCCTGGAGTTCCACAGCCGCCTGGCGCTCCCGTTCTCCTGCTTCGTCTTCACGCTGCTCGCGATGCCGCTCGGCATCCAGAACCGGCGCTCGGGGAAGGCCTCGGGGTTCTCCCTGAGCATCGCGGTGATCCTTTTCTACTACATCGCCCTCTCCGGCTTCAAGGCGCTGGGGGACAAGGGGCTGCTGGTTCCCTTCCTTGCGGGGTGGGGCCCCAACTTCCTGTTCCTCCTGGCCGGCGTGTACCTGTTCAGGAAAACTGCGGAAGAGGAGCCTCTCCCCTTCTCCTCGTTGTACCCGCGCCTCAAGGAGGCGTTCAGGGAGCGCTTCGGCAAGAGGGGTAAGCGATGAGGATACTCACCCGCTACGTCGCCAGGGCCTACTTCAAGATGCTCTCGCTTTGCCTGGGCTCCTTCATCACCATCTACCTGGTGGTGGACTTCATGGAGAAGGTTTCCCGCTTCACGCGCTCCGGCGCGACCTGGCAGCACCTTGCCCTCTTCTTCATCACCAAGATCCCCGAGATGGTCATCGACGCCGCGCCGCTTGCCGTCCTTATGGCGACACTGCTGACGCTTGGCACCCTCTCCCTGAACTCCGAGCTTACCGCCATGCGAAGCTGCGGAGTGAGCCTCGGCCGCATCGCCGCCCCCATCCTCGCGATGGCGCTGGTGGTGAGCGTTCTCGTCCTCATGATCGGCGAGTTCGTCCTCCCGAAGAGTTACGCCCAGCGCACCTATATCCAGGAGGTACTGATCCAGAAGAAGAGCCCCAGCACCTTCTTCCGCCAGCAGAACATCTGGCACCGGGAGGAGGGGAACGTACTCAGGGCGAGCCTCTTCGACCCGGGCAAGAACCAGCTGAAGGGAATCACCCTCTGGGAGCTGCAGGCAGGAACGGGACAGCCCCTGCGGCGCACCGACGCCACCGTGGGACTTCTGGGGAAGGGGGGATGGGTGTTTGGGGACGTCGTGGTGCGGCAGTTCCAGCAGGGGGAGATCGCGAAAACGGAGAAGTTCAAGGAACTCCCGGTCCCGCTGGGGTTGAAACCCGCCGACCTGAAAACGCTGGGGAAGTACTCGGACAGCATGTCGCTCGTGGAACTGAACCGCTACTGCAGAAAGCTCAGGGCCGGGGGGTATGACCCCACGAGGTACGTGACCCAGATGCACAGCAGGATCTCGATGCCTTTTGGCTGCGCGGTCATGGCCTTTCTGGGGATACCGTTCGCGCTGCGCGGCGGCAGGTCGAGCGGCATAGCCTTCGGCATCGGGCTCTCCATAGGCGTCGGCTTTCTCTACGTCATCGCCAACTCGGTCATCATCTCGGTCGGGCAGGTGGGTCTCCTCCCGCCGGTAGTCGCCGCCTGGGCCACCAACTTCATCTTCCTGGTGGCCGGGATATGGCTGTCGCTCACGATTGACAACTGACAACGCACAATCGACAATGAGAGCAAAGCTTTCATTGCCTCATTGGAGGTCCTGCCATGATCAGCAAACTCTTCGTAGCCCTTGCGTTGTCCCTGCTTTCGGCCGCCCCGGCACTCGCCCAGGGCCCCGCCCCGAGGCGCGCCGAGACCTCGCGGCTCGCCCCGCTAAGCGTACTCTCCATCATCCCGGCCCAGGGTGAGCCCGGCATGACAGTCACACTGAATGGAACCGGCTTCACCGCCACCACCGCGGTCTTCCTGGGCAGCCGCCAGCTACCTGCCACTATCGTCGGCGGGCGGGTGATGACCGTAGAGCTTCCCGACCTCCCCCCCGGCGCCTACGCGCTGTACCTGCAAAGGGAAGACGGCGCCACCAGCAGGGCCTTCAACTTCGTACTACAGGCGCTAAAGCCGGTCGCGGTCTCGCTCTCGCCCGACACGGTCACCACCTGCGCGACCGGAAGGGAGCGCGAGGTGCTGCTTGCCGGCTCCAACTTCCAAAACGGCGCCCGGGTGCTCCTTGACGGCGCGGCCATCGCCACGCGCATCATCTCCCCCACCGCGCTCTCCTTTGTCGCGCCTCCCCTCACCGCGGGCCTGCACCAGGTCCAGGTGAAGAACCCGTCCGATGCCGCGTCCGGGGTCCTGGCGCTCTTCATCGACGGGAAGCCCGAGATAGCGAGCGTGTCCATCGGCAGGGAGTTCGTGAGCCATTATGAACTGGTGGTGACGGGGAAGAATTTCCAGCAGAGTTCCGCGCTTGTGGTGGACGGCGTCAGGGTGGGAACGGTGAAGCAGGTGGCGATAGAGAGGGAGCAACTGATCTACCTGGGATGCAACCAGCTGGTCTACCAGCGCCACCCGTACGACCCGACCCCCAAGGAGATCAGGCTGCAGGTGGTGAACCAAAACGGCGAGGAGAGCGGCATCTTCACCATCAGCGCCCCCTGACACCCCCCTAACGGATCGGCTCCTCCAGAACGACCAGGTACCCGTCAGGATCGAAGCACCAGAGCTCCAGGGTACCGTAAGGCTTGCGCTCCAGCGGATAAAGGATTTCCAGGTCCTCCTCCAGAAGCTCCTGGTAGATATCCCCTATCCCCGAAACCGTCAGGTGCAGCGTCATGCCCACCCCCCGGGGGAACCCCTCCAGGCGGGCCTCAAGGATCGGGTGCAGCATCCCCACCGCAGAGTCCTCCACGAAGATCACCTGGCACCCCTCGCTGACCAGGACCAGATGTTCCGGCGCGCCCACCGGGGTCACGGCCCTGTGCACCGGCAGGTCCAGGATGCCGGCGTAGAAGGCCTCGGTGGTACCCAGGTCGGCTACCGAGAGCTGTATGGAGATCGGTGCACCCGCGACCATCCCTGTCCCCCCTCCACAGGCCGCAGCTCGCGCCGGCGGACCCGCCGCAGCCGGCTACCCCCCGAACCAGGCGCTGGTGTACCTGCTGATCAGGACCAGCGAGTTGGTGAAGATCAGTATCCCGATGATCACCATGAAGACGCCGGTGATGATCTCGAACAGACGTATGTGTTTCTTGAAACGCTTGAAAAACACCAGGAACTGGTGCAGGGCGAGTGCTGCGAGGAAAAAGGGGATGGCGAGCCCCATGGAGTAGGTCAGCAAAAGCCAGACCCCGCGCCCCTCGGTGGCGGCCACCGCCAGGATGGTGGCCAGGATGGGGCCGATGCAGGGGGTCCACCCCGCGGCGAAGACGATGCCTACGACGAAGCTCCCCATGTAGCCGGCGGGCTTGCGGTGCAGGGTGAGCTTCTTCTCTCCAAGCAGCATGCCGATGTCGAAAAGCCCGGAGACGTGGATGCCGAAGATCACGATCAGGATGCCGCCGATGCGCCGGATGGCGGTCTTGTGCTCGTGCAGGAAGTCGCCGAGGAAGGTGGCGGATGCGCCCAGCAGCACGAAGACGCAGGTGAACCCGGCGATGAAGAGCAGGGAGTGGATGATGGTCTGCTGCCGCACCTTGTGGCTTGGGTGCTCGGCGTTCAGGTCGGCAAAGGAGAGCCCGGTTATGTAGGTGATATATGATGGTATCAGCGGCAGGACGCACGGGGAGAGAAACGACAAAAGCCCCGCGACGAAGGCGCCGATTATCCCGATATTCTCCGCTTCCATACCTGTAACCTCCTCGGATGTTGCCGGGCCCGTACCTGCTGCCCGTTGCCTTAGTGCCTGCCAGACGAACTACTTTTCCTGCATCACCTGCTCAAGGAACTGGACCGCCTCCGGCGCACTCCAGTCCACCGCCCCGATCACCTTTTGCCGGATCACACCCTTGGCGTCGACTACGAAGGTCTCGGGGACCCCCGTGGTGCCGTAGAGCCTGGCCACCTTGCCGTCGGTGTCAAGCAGGGCAGGGAGCGTCACCCCACCCTGCTTGAAGAAATCCTGCACGGCTTCCTTCCCCCCCTCGTCTATGGATATGGCGAGCATCTGGAAGTTCTTCCCCTGCATGAGCTGGTTCAGCTTGACCATCGAAGGGACCTCCTCGCGGCAGGGGGGGCACCAGGTGGCCCAGAAGTTGACCAGCACCACCTTCCCCTTGAGCGAGGAGAGCTGTACCGGCTTGCCGGAGAGATCGTTGAGGGTGAAATCCGGTGCGGGCTTCCCCTCCACCGCAGGGCCATCCCCCTTTTTGGAACATCCGAAGGCGACAACGGCCGCAAGCAGCAACAGACAGGCGATCAGACCTCTCATTATTTCCTCCCAGGTTGCACTATATTATATTTTTCCATTCTGTAAATCAGCGTATGGCGCGGTATGCGCAGGAAACGCGCCGCGGCGGTCTGGTTCCAGTCGCACCTCGCGAGCGCTTCAAGCACCACTTCCATCTCCAGTTGCTCCAGCGAGTACCCCCCGGGGGGAAGCCTGAGCACCCCTCCCTCCGCGGGGGGGGAGAGGGCCGCTATCTTCTCCGGCAGGTCTTCGACGCCGATCTGGTCCCCCTCCCGCATGATGAGCAGGCGCTCCACGGTGTTTTCCAGCTCCCTGACGTTCCCGGGCCAGGCGTAGCTCTGCAGCCGCTCCAGGGCCTCCCCGGTAAAGGCGACCCCCTCTGCCCCGAACCTCGCGCAGAAATAGCGCAGCAGAAGCGGCACGTCCTCGACCCTCTCCCGCAGCGGGGGGAGCTGGATCGGGATCACGCAGAGGCGGTAGTAGAGGTCCTCGCGGAACTTCCCCTCCGCGATCCACCTCTCCAGGTCGGCGTTGGTCGCGGCCACCACCCGGAGGTCTATCTTCTGCAGCGAGCTGCCGCCCACCGGCTCGACCACCCGCTCCTGCAGGACGCGCAAAAGCTTGGGCTGCAGTTCCAGGGGGAGATCCCCCACCTCGTCGAGGAAGATGGTCCCCCCGTCGGCAAGCTGGAACTTCCCCTCCTTGTCCCGGATCGCCCCGGTGAAGGCCCCCTTCACGTGGCCGAACAGCTCGCTCTCCAGGAGGTCCCTCGGGATCGCCGCGCAGTTCACGGCGACGAAGGGGGCGCTGCGACGCGAGCTGCCGGAATGGATGGCGCGCGCCACCAGCTCCTTCCCCGTCCCGGACTCTCCGGTGATGAGGACGGTGGCCTCGGTGTCCGCCACCTTGCGCACGACGGAGAAGACCCCCTCCATGGCGCGCGAGGTGCCGACGATGCTCTTGAACTCGGCCCGACCCGAGAGCTCCTCCTTGAGGAGCCTGTTCTCCTCCGAGAGCCCCTGCAACTGCAGCGCCTTCAGGACGGTGACCTTCAGCTCTTCCCTGTTGAAGGGCTTGGTGAGGTAATGGAAGGCGCCGAGCTTCATGGCCTCGACGGCCGTGTCGATGGCGCCGAATGCCGTCAGAACTATGACAACGGTGGCAGGAGAGCGCTCCTTGACTGCGGACAGCACCTCGAAGCCGCTCTTGCCCGGCATCTTCAGGTCCGTGATGACGACGGCCGGAGCCTTTTCCGCGAAGAGCTGCAGGCCGGTTTCGCCGTCAGCAGCGGTGTACACGTCGTACCCCTCCTGCTGCAGGTTGTACTCGAGCACGCGCCTTAGCGAGCTGTCGTCATCTATGACTAATATCTTTGGGGGCATAGGTCCTGGAAAGGGTGCCAAGGGTTGAAACCGGCACCAGCCTCAATTTTTAACCGATTTAGACGGTCAGGGCAAGTTTATAATGAACTCGGCGGTTAGAGGAAGCTTAAAAAGCGGCAGGACGAAAGGGGGGAGGGCACGCCTGGCGCAGCAACTGGCGGGTGCAGGGGGGATCAGGGGGAAAAACGGGCGTCAGGAAGCTCCCCGCGTCAAAG
>CAZFMI010000067.1:1620-10623 GCA_964519915.1 uncultured Geomonas sp. | reverse complement strand
CCCCCCCCCCCCCCCGCCCCCCCACCCGCCCCCGCCCCCCCCGCCCCCCCCCCCGCCCCCGGCCCGCGCCCCCCCGGGGGAAAAACGGGCGTCAGGAAGCTCCCCGCGTCAAAGCGGGGGGAGGGCGCGCCAGGGGGGCGGCAGGAAGCGGCGAGGTGCGGGGACGCCGCTAAGGGCGGCGTCCTCTGGGCCTGCGGGGATAACCGAGGTAGCTTTGCGTCAGCTCGCGGGTGCCGATGGCGAGCGGGAGCAAGTCCTCGTGCCTCTTCAGGGTCTCCGGCAGGGAAGGACCATCCGTTATGATGTAATCCTCCTCACCCAGGCAGGTCTTGGCGAAGAAGCGCCCGGCAGAACTGCAAAAGATGTTGATGCTAAAAAGCTCGCCATTAACCTCTAACTCAGTCGAATGTAGCAGCATCTCTTCGTCCACGTCTCCCCCCAGAAACAATCCATTGAACGGCACGTCGATTCAGCAGCAAAAACCGGACCAACACCGCCTGCAAATCCGCGGCGCCTGCGCCCGACGGGGAAACCGACAGTAGATCAGAGATTAAACAAAAAGAGCACCGGTATCCGGTGCTCTCGAAGGGGTGGGGAAATTGTCTAATTGGGTTAAATCTCGTAACAGCGCGGGGTGCACACCGCTAAATGGCCACTCCGGAGGCGGCGGTTATTTGACGCGCGTGACGACGTAGTCGGCGAGTTCGGCGAGCGCATCCCTGGTTGCCGAGGGGGGGAACTTCTCCAGGTGCCTCTTGCAAAGCGAGACATGCTCCCCCGCCGAGGCGACGGTATGCTCGATCCCGCCGTAGCGCTGCACCAGTTCGAGGACCCGGGCGAAGTCTTCATCGGAGAGGAGCTCCTTCTCCACCACCGAAGCAATCAGGTCGCGCTCCTCGTCGCTGCAGTTCTTCAGGGTGTGAATCAACGGCAGCGTGATCTTGCCTTCCTCGAGGTCATGTCCGATGCTCTTGCCGAACTGCTCCTGGCTTGCGGTGTAGTCGAGGGTGTCATCCATCAGCTGAAAAGCGATGCCGAGGTCCATGCCGTAGTCGGCCAGGGCCTGCTTCAGTTCCGGCCCTGCCTCGCCAAGTATGGCGCCGACTTCGCAGGCTGCGGAAAGCAGTATCGCCGTCTTGCTGCGCACCACCTCGATATAGCGCTCTACCGTGATCTCCAGATCGCTGGTGCATACCAGCTGCAGCACCTCCCCCTCCGCGATGACGGTGGTGGCGTCGGCCAGGATCTTGAGGATGCGCAGGTCGCCGTCAGTCACCATGAGGGAGAACGACTTCGAAAAAAGGAAGTCGCCGACCAGCACCGACGCCTCGTTGCCCCAAAGCGTGTTGGCCGAAGCAAGCCCGCGGCGCAGGTTGGCGTTGTCCACCACGTCGTCGTGCAGCAGGGTCGCTGTGTGGATGAACTCCACCACGCTTGCCAGCGGGACGCTGCGGTTGCCGTCGTAGCCGCAGAGCTTGGCAGCCAGAAGCACCAAGGCGGGGCGGATCCGTTTTCCCCCGCTGGAAAGCACGTACTCACCCACCTTGCGAATCAGGGGGACATCCGACTGCAAATCCTTCTTGAACTGCAGTTCCACGTTTTTCAGATCTTCCCCAATAAGGGTAAGCGCTGCATCCATAAGAGGCCTCGGTTCTATTACTCGCGCGACACCGGCTCACGCTTAAAATTTCTTAACGGCACGGAATTACACCGGATTTTGCTGCTGACAGGCATCGGCTCCAGCTTGCAGACCGACGGAGCACTTTAGCAAATCCATTCTCATTATTCAAGGCATTTCGTTTCCGCAAAAGGTAGCAGCGCCGGTCCGGCAAAATAGGCGGGAAATCCCCCCCGGAAACAGGAAAGGGCGGATCGCTCCGCCCGTTTCCCACCGTACAGGTCCCGCTTCCTTCCGCCGGCATCAGGCAACCTTCTTCTCCTGGTGGAAGAGCCCGCAAAGTTTCAGCTCCTTCTCAAGCTTGGCCCTGGTGAGTCCTAGAGCCCGGCAGATTTTCTCGCTGTTGCAACTGTAGCGCTCCATCGCCATCAGCAAGAGCGCCTTTCTAAGCGACAGCGAAAGCTTGTCCATGACGTGCTCCTGGGAGGTGGCAGAGATGAGGGCAAAAAAGGGTTCCAGGCTTCTCTTGAAGAGCTGCGCGCTCTCCTCCACATGCACTCGGCTTTTCTGTGCGTTCATTTTCGTTACCCTCACCAGATTGGTCGCTATACCATCCATATCTTCGTTCACCAGACGCCGGATATCCGGATCGTTGCCGAGGGTCAGAACGACAGCGATGCGCTCGGCAGCGGGAGTTGCCTTTCGCTTCACGAGGACCACCTCCATCGCCGCGAATCCGTAGCTGCTCTCACCTGCGCTCGCACCTGCATATCTGTGTTCCATGACGCACCTCCTGGACGGCGGTTGACTAGGTGCCGGATCGTTTTTTCCCCCTCGGCATCCATGCCTTCCTGACGGCCGGTGCATTTACCATTACAACAGCCGTACCAAAACCGGCAGGAACTGCAGGAAACGCTAAACTCCCGAGTCGTCGCGTTTTTGACGACACCCTCCCAGCCGGGGGTGGCGCCCCCCCCGGGGCGCGTTGTTCATACCTTGCACAAAAGGGTAAGCAGTGTGCAAAAAGCGCCAGATCCTAATGACGAGTCGGGGTGCCGAGGCCTCATGAAACGGCCCCGCCCGGGAGGAGGCTGCGCGCTGCGCCCCTTCCGCCGTGACCGCCGCCAGAAGTAGCTGGCAGCGCCCTGTTTGCCCGATGCCGCTCCGGCAGATCCCTTTCCAAGTCCGGCCGCCATCCGCTACTTGAATAAAAACTAATCTATGCTATCATGCCCCGACGCACATGAGAGTTGATCCGCCACAAGCCTAATTCGCAGGGGGAGGTAGCATGCAGAAACAGCAGCTTTGGGAGCGTTACAAGAGCCGGCTCTACCACGACGCGGAACTGGACCTGTCCGTCGACACAAGCCGAATGAACTTCCCCGAAGGATTCCTGGAAGAGATGGAGCCGCGCCTGCAGCGGGCATACGCAGAGATGGAAGAGCTGGAAAAGGGAGGGATCGCGAACCCCGATGAAGAGCGGATGGTCGGGCACTACTGGCTCAGGGCGCCGGAACTGGCACCGGACCCTCCCCTTTCAGAAGAGATCCAGGCCACCCTTGCCTCCGTCAAGGCGTTCGCCTCGTCGGTTCATCTGGGGAACATCGCCGCCCGCGACGGGAACCGCTTCACGGATCTGCTGGTGATCGGGATCGGCGGCTCAGCCTTGGGGCCACAGTTCGTGGCGGACAGCCTGGGAGGAAAAACGGACCGTCTGCGCCTAAGCTTTTTCGACAATACCGACCCTGACGGCATGGACAAGGTGCTGGCCGCGATCGGGCAGGATCTGAAACAGACGCTGGTGCTCGTCATCTCCAAGAGCGGCGCAACCAAGGAGACCCGCAACGGGATGCTTGAGGCGCGCCACGCCTTCGAGCGGGCCGGCCTCAGCTTCGCCGCCCATGCGGTCGCCGTCACCGGCAGTGGCAGCGAACTCGACAGGACAGCCTCCCAGGAAGGGTGGCTGGGGGTCTTCCCCATGTGGGACTGGGTCGGCGGACGCACCTCGGTCACCTCCGCCGTCGGGCTCCTCCCCGCGGCGCTGCAGGGAATCGACATCGACCAGTTGCTGACAGGGGCCAGGGTGTGCGACCGCAGCACCCGTTCGCGGCTCACCGCTGGAAATCCCGCCGCGCTCCTGGCCCTCTCCTGGTTCCATGCCACAGGTGGAAAAGGGGCGCGCGACATGGTGATCCTCCCCTACAAGGACCGGCTCCTTCTTTTCTCCCGCTACCTGCAGCAGCTCATCATGGAGTCGCTGGGAAAGGAGCTGGACCGCTCCGGCAACCCTGTGCTGCAGGGGATAGCGGTCTACGGCAACAAGGGGTCCACCGACCAGCACGCCTACGTGCAGCAGCTGCGCGAAGGGACGCACAACTTCTTCGTCACCTTCATCGAGGTGCTGAAGGACCGCGAAGGCCCCTCGCTGCTGGTCGAGCCCGGCGCGACCAGCGGGGATTACCTCAGCGGGTTTTTCCAGGGGACCCGTGCCGCGCTCTATGAAAAGAGGCGGGAATCGGTTACCATCACCGTTCGCGAAATCTCCCCCACCTCGATCGGCGCGCTGATCGCGCTCTACGAGCGCGCGGTAGGTCTCTATGCATCGCTGATCAACGTCAACGCGTACCATCAGCCCGGCGTCGAGGCAGGCAAGAGGGCGGCCGGCACCGTGGTGAAGCTGCAGGGGGAGATCCTGGACATGCTGCGTCGCCAGCCGAACCGGGCTTTTAGCTGCGACGAGTTGGCGATGACGCTGGCACGCCCCGAAGAGGTGGAGACGGTTTTCATGATACTGAGGCATCTTGCCGCCAACGCCGACCACGGGGTGACCGTCGTCAGCGGGAGCAGGGTCTGGGAGAACAGGTACCGGGCCGGCAATTGAAGCCGGACGCGGCCGCAACGCCGCGCACCCCGAGAGGAGAAGGATCAGAGGAGCAGATGAAGAGCATAGATCTAAGAAGCGACACGGTCACCGCCCCGTCCGAAACGATGCGCCAGGTCATGGCACACGCCCCGGTCGGCGATGATGTCTACGGAGAAGACCCGTCGGTAAACAGGCTGGAGGCGATGGCGGCGGAGCTGCTCGGCAAGGAGGCGGCCCTTTTCGTTCCCAGCGGCACCATGGGAAACCTGCTGGCCCTCCTGTCGCACTGCGCGCGCGGAGACGAGTACATAGCCGGACAGCAGGCCCACATCTACCGATGGGAGGGAGGCGGCGGCGCCATCTTCGGCGGCATCCAGCCCCAGCCTATAGAATTCGAGGAAGACGGCACCCTCGACCTGGACAAGGTGCGGGGGGCCGTGAAGCCGGCGGATTACCACCATCCCGTGAGCAGGCTACTCTGCCTGGAGAACACGCAAGGGGGGAGAGTGCTTCCGCTCGACTACCTGGACGAGGCATCGCGCCTGGCCAAAGGGCTCGGGCTCGCGATGCACCTGGACGGCGCCCGCGTCTACAACGCCGCCGTCTACCTGGGGGTGCCGGTGGACCGGATAGCTGCCCATTTCGATTCGGTATCGGTCTGCCTCTCCAAGGGACTCGGCGCCCCGGCCGGGTCGGTGCTCTGCGCCAGCTCCGAGCTGGTGGCGAGGGCGCGCCGGTGGCGCAAGGTTGCAGGCGGCGGCATGCGTCAGGCAGGGATACTTGCCGCGGCAGGCATGCACGCCCTGGAGAACAACGTGCAGCGGCTGTCCGAGGATCATGAGAACGCGGAACTGCTCGCTGCCGGGCTCGCCCACATAGAGGAGCTGCTGGTGAGCCAGGCCAGGACCAACATCCTCTTCGTCACCCCCCCCGCGGGGAGCGCGGATGCCATGCGCCGGGCGCTCGCCGCCGAGGGCATCCTCATCGGGCAGGGAGACGTCGTGCGGCTGGTTACCCACCTGGACGTGACCAGCACCGACGTGGAGCGCACCGTTTCCGCCTTGAAGCGTTTTTTCCTGGCCGGGAGGAGGTAGCGTGGCGGAGATAAGCTGGCAGGATTTCGAGCGGGTGGAGATCAGGGTGGGGACGGTGCTGGAGGTGGAGGAGTTTCCCGAGGCACGAAACCCCGCCTACAAGCTGCGGGTCGATTTCGGCGAGGCGGGGGTGAGGAAGTCTAGTGCCCGGATCACCAAGCTCTATCAAAGGGAAGAACTGGTGGGGAGGCAGGTGATCGGGGTATTGAACTTCCCCAGGAAACAGATCGGCCGTTTCTTTTCGGAGGTGCTCGTCACCGGGTTTGCCGATCAAAACGGCGACATCGTCCTCGCCGTCCCCGAGCGCCCGGTGCCAAACGGCAGCAGGCTTGCCTGAAACTACCCCTTTAGCCGGAGAGCCTCGGCGTACACCGTACTCTTTGGCAGCCCCGTCTCCAGGGTCACCCTCTTGACCGCATCCTTCAGCGACATCTCCCCTGACGCGAGGTACCCCCCCAGCAGCTCTTCCATCGCGGGGGTGTCGGGGAGTTCCTGCTTTTCAGCGGGGGCGAGCAGAATCGCCACTTCGCCGCGGATCTCCCTTTCCTTGGCCTGTTCGACGAGGGCCGAGAGCCTTCCCCGCAGAAACTCCTCGTACATCTTGGTCAACTCGCGGGCCAGCACCACCTCGCGGTCCCCCAGTGTCTCCAGCATGTCCTGCAGCGTAGCCAGCACCCGCTTGGGGGACTCGTAGAATATGAGCACCCCCTTCTCGCCTGCAAGCGACTGCAGTCTCTCCCGCCTCTTGCCCTGCCTGTTGGGGAGAAAGCCCGCAAAGCTGAAGTAGTCGGTCGCCAGTCCCGAAGCGCAGAGCGCTGTGATGGCGGCGCACGCCCCGGGCACGGGGACTACCGGGACACCTGCGGCCACCGCGTCGCGCACCAGCTGATAGCCCGGGTCCGAGATGCAAGGGGTGCCGGCATCGGTGATGAGCGCCACGCTCAGCCCCTGCTGCAGCCGCTCCAGGATCAGGTCTCCCTTGAGATCCTTGTTGTGGTCGAAGTAAGAGGTGAGCGGCTTCGAGAAACCGAAGTGGGTCAAAAGCTTCCTGGAGTGGCGGGTGTCCTCGGCAGCGATCAGGTCGACCTCCTTGAGGATGCGCAGGGCGCGCAGCGTGATGTCCTCGAGGTTGCCGATCGGCGTAGCGACGATGTAGAGAGTTCCGGTCATAACAGAATCCGTTCTACGTTCCGTGTGCCACGTTCTGTAAAGGACCTACGCCTTTAACCCGGAACATGGGACGCGGAACTGGAACGGGTTTTATTTCCCCCAATCCCTGGCGTAACGGAAGTCACGGTCTATGGTCCGATTGGAGACCTTGGCGATGATGGGGAGGCGCCGCTTGAAGTGGGACCCCTGCACCTTCCTCAGCACGTCGTCTATGAAGTGCGGCTCGAACCCGGCGGAGACCAGCTCCGCCCGGCTCATGCGCTGGTCCACCATCCGGTATAAAAGCTCGTCGGCGTCGCGATAGGTGAAACCAAGCTCCTGCTCGTCGGTCTGTCCCGCCCAAAGGTCGGCGGACGGTTTCTTGTCGATAACCTCGCGCGGCACCCCCATCGCCTCTGAAAGCTCCCAGACCTGGCTCTTGTAGATGTCGCCGATGGGGTTCAAGGCGCTCGCCATGTCGCCATGCAGGGTGCCGTAGCCTAGCAGAAGCTCGGTCTTGTTGCTGGTGCCGAGCACCAGTCCGCCGACCTCCGCGGAGTGGTCGTAGAGGATGGTCATGCGCTCGCGCGCCATCTTGTTGCCGCGCCGCATGTTGCTTGCTTCCGGATAGAGAGAGAAGTAGGCGTCGACCATCGGGGTGATCTCCAGCACCTTGTAGTTGATGCCGAGGCTTTCGGCCACGAGCTTCGCGTGCGCCTCGCTCTCCGGGTTGCTAGTGTGGTACGGCATGCAGTAGGCGTAGACGTTCTCGGGACCAAGCGCCTCGGCGGCGATGTAGGCGACCAGCGCCGAATCGATGCCCCCGGAGAGTCCGAGCACCCCTTTATGGAGCCCCACCTTGGTCACCTCGTCATGCACGAAGCCGACGAGAATCTGGCGCAACAGCGCCGTGTTAACAGATAACGCGCCCATCAGCACTCATTCTCCCTGTCGATACGTTTTAGTTCCTTCACCGTGATGGCGAGGTTCTCGTCGCGCATCATGGGGGAGAATATCCGCTCGCGCCTGAGCGCGCCACCGTCGACCTTGGCCACCACGAGATCCTCTTCCAGCAGCGCGCCGCGATCGGTCACCTCCCCGGAAGGGGAAATCGCCTCCGAGCCGCCCCAGAAGTTGATGCCGTCCTCGTAGCCCACGCGGTTGCAGTAGAAAACGCGGCAGTTCAGGAACATCGCGGCGGTGGAGGTGAGCTTTTGCCAGGCGGCCGACGAGCCGAGCCCCTCGGAGCCGCTTACGCCGCGGCCGGGGCTGGACGAGAGGCAGATCAGCGTCATGGCGCCGTCCATGGCGAGGATGTAGGGAGCGGAGATATGCCACATGTCTTCGCAGATCAGCATCCCCACCCGCCCAAAGCGCGTATCGAAGGCGCGGAAGCGGTCCCCCCTGGCCAGGTAACGCTGTTCGTCGAACAGTCCGTAGGTCGGCAGGTACACCTTCCTGTGCACGTGACGGATCTCTCCGTCTTCGAGGTACAGCGCCGAGTTGAAGAACCGGAAGTCAGAGGAAACCTCGACAAAGCCGATGGCGATGGAGATCCGCAGGGACAAGGTTTTCAGTTTCCCTATCTGCGGGGCGTCGAGACGAAGCGCCACCTCCGGCACCAGGTCCTTCAGAAAGTAGCCGGTGAGGGCCAGTTCCGGAAAGACGACCAGGTCGGCGCCCGCGGCAATACCCTTTTCGATGGCGGCCTCAACAAGGGCCATGTTGTCGTCCAGGCAGCCGAGCTTCGGCTTGATCTGGGCCAGAGCAACAGTAAAATCCATGAGCTTCTCCGCTGTTTTTTTCTCATTACTAGCACAGCGCAGGAGTCTTTGCAAACCTCAATCCTTCAAACCACTTGGCCACCGTGAAAATCCCAGAGGATCCGAGACGGGCTTCTCTTATGGGGACCGCTGTTACGCGCACCATTTCCCCAAACGCTAGAAAAGGATCACCAGCACCACGCCGCCGGCTATGACCGAGAGGTTGCAGGCGGCGGATACGCCGTGGAGCTTTGCGAACTCCCGGCGCAGCGGATCATCCTTGGAGGTGGTCTCGAAGGAGACTATCCCGCGCTTCAGTGCCGCGGCCTTGGGCTCGATGTAGAAGGCCTGGAATGAAGAGAGAAGAAGCATCGCGCCTATAATGAGCGCAGCAGGGACCATCCCCTTGCCAGAGAGGATGACGCGGCAGATGATGGCGACCAGGCCGCAGGCAAGCCCCCAGCGGAAGTAGCCGGGGAAGAAGAGGCCGACGATGCGCCCGGCGACGTCCCGGCT
>CAZFMI010000067.1:0-1520 GCA_964519915.1 uncultured Geomonas sp. | reverse complement strand
ATCTCCGGGAGATCATGCTCGCGGAGCATGATGGCGACCACGTCGAAGCGCGCCTCCTGGTCGTAGAGCCGCTTCTTGGAGAGCCATACCAGGGCGGCCTTTGAGATCTGGCGCTGCTTGAACGGGGTGACGGCCAACTGCGGCGGCCCGTAGTTGTCGTTCTTGCGGCACTTGACCTCGACAAAGACGATGGCGCGCCCATCCCTGGCAATGATGTCGATCTCCCCGCAGACGCTGCGGAAGTTGCACTCCACTATGCTGAAGCCGATTCCCCTCAGGAAGGTGACCGCAATGGATTCCCCGGTGCCCCCTAGTGATCGGTTGCCGCTTTTTACTGACATGGTGGCCCCTGTGGGAGGTTGCTGACGAGCAAACATCAGCACAGTGTAGCAGCAAGTTACCGCAGCACATGGCGCAGCATCGCTTTATGCAAGCGCCGCAGCCGAATTTGACAGTCTGTTGCTGGACTAGAAAGAGAAGAGGCCGGTGGAAGGCTGGGCTGGTTTGCACCCGGGATCGGCCGGCAGGTGTTCCTTCACGCCGCCGAAGCTCTTGCGGTGAATGGGACAGGGGCCAAGCTCCGCTATGGCGGCCAGATGGGCAGCGGCACCGTACCCCTTGTGACTGGCAAAGCCGTAGCCTGGATAGAGGAGGTCGTACTCGAGCATCATCCGATCGCGGGTCACCTTGGCTATGATCGAGGCCGCGGCGATGGAGAGGCTCAGGGAGTCCCCTTTTTTCACGGTGCGCTGCGGGATGTTCATGGGGACGCTGGAGATGCCGTCGATGAGGAGAAAATCGGGAGTGACGCTCAGGCCACGGACGGCATCGCGCATGGCGCTGAGTGTGGCTTGCAGGATGTTGATGCTGTCGATCAGGGCATGGTCGCCGATACCGACGCCGACCGCCAGCGCCTCGCGGGAGATGATGTCGAAAAGCGCTTCCCGCTGGTCGGCCGTCAACTGCTTGGAGTCGTTCACCCCGGGGAGGAGCAGTCCGTCCGGCAGGATGACCGCGGCGGCGACCACCGGCCCCGCCAAGGGACCGCGCCCGGCTTCGTCCACCCCGGCGATGCTGCGATATCCGCGACGCGACGCCTGCCCCTCGAGGGCAAGCATGTCGATCGCGTCCGGATTGTCGGGGAAAAGACCGGTCATGGAATTCCATTACAGGGACAAACGTGAAACCGTTTGTCGCGGAAAAGATCTGAGAGGTTCAGAGCAAGGCGAAAAAACTTTCGGGTAAAACCTGAAACCAAGTCAACGGCGCTATCGGAAAGGCAACGCCTCCTGTTTCGTTTTTACCGTAAAGGTTGTTCTCAGAAGTTCTCAGATTGTCTCCGTGGCTAACGGTTTAGCCCTCGGGTGATAAAAAAAAGCCCCGGTCGCCGGACCGGGGCTTTAATCTGCGGCGACCGACTACTGGCCGGCGACGTACTTTCTTTCTTTGATCCTGGAAGCCTTGCCGCGCAGCTTGCGCAGGTAGTAAAGCTTCGCGCGACGGACCTGGCCGCGGGTCAC
>CAZFMI010000066.1:0-21263 GCA_964519915.1 uncultured Geomonas sp. | reverse complement strand
AGGCCTGGTAGAACTCCATCATGGTGAACTCGGGGTTGTGGCGCACCGAGATCCCTTCGTTTCTGAAATTGCGGTTGATCTCGAAGACCCGCTCGAAGCCGCCGACCACGAGCCTCTTCAGGTAGAGCTCGGGGGCGATCCTCAGGAAGAGCTCCATGTCGAGCGCGTTGTGGTGCGTCACGAACGGCCTGGCGGTGGCGCCCCCGGGAATCTGCTGCATCATCGGTGTTTCCACCTCGAGGAAGTCCTTTCCGGTCATGAACTCGCGGATGAGCTGCACGATGCGGGAGCGCTTGAAGAAGACCTCCCTGACGTCGGGGGATACGATCAGGTCGACGTAGCGCTGACGGTAGCGGGTCTCGACATCGGTGAGGCCGTGGAACTTCTCGGGAAGCGGCAGAAGCGACTTGGTCAGGAGCCTCAGCTCGGTGACCGCGAGGGAAAGCTCGCCGGTCTTGGTGCGGAAAGGGGTACCGGTGGCGCCGATGATGTCGCCGATATCGTAGTTCTCGAACTCGGCGAAGAGCTCGGAGCCCAAGGTGTCCTTTTTCATGTAGAGCTGCATCCGCCCCTTCCTGTCCTGTACCTGGACGAAGGCGGCCTTGCCGAAAGAGCGGCGCATGAGGATGCGGCCGGCGACCACGAAGGTCCGGGGGTCCTCTTCGATGACTTCCTGCTCGCCGTAGGCTGCGCGCAGGTCGGCCGAGGTGTGCTGCGGCCGGTAATCGTTCGGGTACGGGTTGATACCCGCCTCCCAGAGTGCATCTACCTTACGTCTTCTCTGCAGCAGCAGTTCGCTCAACTCTTCCATGGTTATCTGCGACCTTTCTTCTTTCCTGGGCTGTGAAAACAATCCGTCAAATTAAACTATTCAGCCTGTCCAAGTCAAGGGAAAACAGGGGGAAAGGCGCCCCCGCAAAGGGGGGGCAAACCCGCATCCGCATTGACAAATACGGCTGTCAGAACCCTTCGACCAGGCGCGGTCTCTTCGGATTTCCGGCAGACGACGAGGAGGCGGGACTGCCGAGCTGCCCCATGTTGTTGTTCCCCCAGCCGTACCACTTGCCGTTGACCAGCGCGAGGGAGTGGTTTCCGAAGGCGGCGATGTCGGTTGCCCCGGTGAGATTCCCGGTTCCATCGGTGTTCAGGGTGTTCACCAGCTCGAAACTGCTCACGGCCGTGCTGGTGCTGGTGCCGTTAACGACAACGGGGTTCATGTCGTTCCCCAACTGGCCGTAGAAGTTGAAGCCGACCGTCTGGACCGTCCCGTCGCTTAAGAGCAGCAGCACATGGTCCAGACCGGCGGCGATTTTTGTGATGAACACGTTGCCTGCAAGGGGACCTGCGAACATCAGTACCGGTTTATAGCTGTAGGCCGTATCGGTGTTGTTGGCCACCAGCATGGCGAGGTTCCTTGGGTCTGCCTTGAGCTGCCCCGCCGCGCCGTAACCCCATCCCCACAACTTCTGGCCGGTCGGGTTGTCGAGACCGTCCCGGACCACCTCCAGTGCGAGGCTGAACTTGTTGCCGGCGGCTATCTGCTCCACCTTCCCGACTACTTCGGTCAACCTGACCTTGTTCGGCTTCAAAGGGGTGTAGGTGCCCGTGGAATAGGGACTGAAACCGAGCTGGCCGTGAGAGTTGCTCCCCCAGGCATACACGGAATTGGCGGCGCCATCTTGAAAGAGCGCGAGGGAGTGCAACCCGCCACCTGCCACCTGCACGGCCGTCGCCGGCAAGTCGGCATCGGCGGCATCTTTTGCCAGCTTCACCGGCACGCTCTTGTTCCCCGTGGTGCCGTCTCCCACCTGGCCGTTGGCGTTGTAGCCCCACCCCCAGACCGCCCCTCCCGCCACAGCCAGGGAGTGGAAGCCGCCTGCAGCCACGTCGCTCACCAAGGCATCGAACTGTACCGGTACCGGCTCCTTGGTGAAGGCGAGCCCGGAGGAGGTGGAAACAGTGGCGTTGCCGATCTGGCCGAAACCGTTGTACCCCCAGGCCATGACGACGCTCTCCTGGTTGCTGAAGACGAGGGTGTGCGCCGCGCCTGTGGCCCCCTTGGTCATGCGGCCAAGCCCCGGAACAATGGCGGCGACCGCACGGTTGTCAAAGGTGCCGTCACCGAGCTGCCCGAATTCGTTGTACCCGATGGTCATGGTGCTGTTGTTTCTGAATATGACGCTGTGGGCATTGAAGACGTTCACCGTGTTGGGAACCGTCTCGTTGTTGGAGGAACTGCCGCAACCTGAAAGAGCGGCGGCAGAGAAAAGCCCGGCGCAGATCAAGAGCCTGAAACGCCTGCGAATTTGCATATGAGAGACCCCTCGTCATTTTAATTGATCCGGCGGATTTAACTATACATAGAAAGGAATGTCAAGAACCGACTCCGGGAATCTCAAGTTGACACGGCGCCCCCCTTGCATGTAAAAATGCCGGATTAACAAAATATGCGGAGGTAACGACAGACATGGCTATCGAGCCGAACAAAGTGATCTACTCCATGATCGGAGTGAGCAAGTTTTACGATAAAAAACCGGTACTGAAGGATATCTACCTCTCCTACTTCTACGGCGCGAAGATCGGCGTGCTCGGCCTGAACGGATCGGGCAAGAGTTCGCTCTTGAAGATCCTCGCCGGCGTGGACAAGGAGTTCAACGGCAAGACCATCCTCTCCCCCGGATACACCGTCGGCTATCTGGAGCAGGAGCCGCAGCTCGATCCGAGCAAGACGGTACGGCAGTGCGTCGAGGAAGGGGTCCAGGAGACGGTCGACCTGGTGAACGAGTTCAACGAGATCAACATGCGCTTTGGCGAGGAGATGACCGACGCCGAGATGGAGAAGCTCTGCGACCGCCAGGCCAAGGTGCAGGAGAAGCTGGACCACCTGGATGCCTGGGATCTGGACAGCCGCCTCGAGCTCGCCATGGACGCGCTCCGCTGCCCGCCGCCGGAGACCAACGTGGCCTCGCTCTCCGGCGGCGAGAAAAGGCGCGTGGCTCTTTGCCGCCTGCTCTTGCAGAAACCGGACATCCTGCTTCTGGACGAGCCGACCAACCACCTGGACGCCGAATCGGTAGCCTGGCTGGAGCAGCACCTGCAGCGCTACGCCGGCACCATCATCGCTGTCACCCACGACCGCTACTTCCTGGACAACGTGGCCGGCTGGATCCTGGAGCTGGACCGCGGCCAGGGGATCCCTTGGCAGGGGAACTATTCCTCCTGGCTGGAGCAGAAGGAAAAGCGGCTGGCCCAGGAGGAAAAGACCGAGAGCGAGCGCCAGAAGACGCTCAAGCGCGAGCTGGAGTGGATCAGGATGTCCCCCAAGGGGCGCCATGCCAAGGGGAAGGCGCGCATCACCTCCTACGAGCAGATGCTCGCCGAGGAGGGCGAGGGACGCGGCAAGGATCTCGAGATCTACATCCCGCCCGGGCCGCGTCTTGGCGGGGTGGTGGTCGAGGCGGAGGGGGTCAGCAAGGGATACGGGGAGAAGCTCCTGGTGGAAGGGATGGAGTTCCGTTTGCCGCCGGGGGGCATCGTCGGCGTGATCGGTCCCAACGGCGCCGGCAAGACCACCCTGTTCAGGATGATCACCGGCGAGGAGACGCCGGAATCCGGCACCTTCAAGATCGGCGAGACGGTAAAGCTCGCCTACGTTGACCAGAGCAGGGACGCGCTCGACCCCGACAAGACCATCTGGGAAGTGATCTCCGGCGGACAGGAGCAGCTGCAGCTAGGCAAGCAGCTGGTCAATTCCCGCGCCTACGTGGCGAGGTTCAACTTCTCCGGAAGCGACCAGCAGAAGAAGGTGGGGATGCTCTCCGGCGGCGAGAGAAACCGCGTCCACCTGGCCAAGATGCTGAAGGAGGGGGGGAACGTCATCCTGCTCGACGAACCTACCAACGATCTCGACGTCAACACCATGCGCGCCCTCGAGGAGGCGCTGGAGAACTTCGCAGGGTGCGCCGTGGTCATCTCCCACGACCGCTGGTTCCTGGACAGGATCGCCACCCACATCCTTGCCTTCGAGGGGGACAGCAAGGTGGTCTGGTTCGAGGGGAACTACTCCGAGTACGAGGAGGACCGCCACGCCCGCCTGGGGACCGCCGCGGACCAGCCTCACCGGATCAGGTACCGGCAGTTGACCAGGGTTTAGCCGCAGCAAGGCTGAAGGAAGAAAAAGGGGGCGCCTCGATTGAGGCGCCCCCTTTTTTGTCGTCTGCACGGTGAGATGCCCGCTCTCCGGGCAACCGCTCCCCGCCTACTCGCACTTCCTGGCCAAGCCGTAAACCACCTCGTAGGTCGCCGGTATCCCTTCATGCCGTCCAAAGGTCGTCCGGTAGGCCTTCATCATGTCCAGCATGACCCTTCTTTCGGAGAGCCCCCTTGTCGAGAGCGGTGCTGTGCTGTTGGCACCGATGCGCTTCAGGGAGCGGAGCAGTCCCGGCACATCGGGGTGCAGCTCGACCTCGAGCTCGGAACTCGCCTCGGCATCGGGAAAACCGGCCCGCTGCAGGGCAGCCAGCACCTCGCCTTCGGAGAAGAAGTCGTGGCTGCGGTCGACCCCGCCCTTTAGCGCGCTCCGGTAGGAATCGCGCAGCTCAAAGAGGGTCTTTTCTCCAAAGAGGGCGAAACAGAAGAGCCCACCCGGCGCCAGCACGCGGCGCGCCTCCGCAAAGGCCTGATCAAGGGAGGGGAGCCACTGGTAGGTCGAGGTGGAGAGCACGAGGTCGAAGCTGCCGGAGGCGAAGGGGAGGCTTTCGGCGTCGGCATTTACTATCTGCACCCGCTTCCCCGCGAGGTTCTGCTCTGCGATGCGGCACATGCCGGGCGCCAGATCTGCACCCACCGCGCGCGCCTGCGGGTAAAGATCGGTAACCCTTGCCAGGAGACGGCCGGTTCCGGCACCGATATCGAGAAGCCGCGCCGGGGCGGCCTGTTGCGCCTGCAACACGCCGACGATCTTTTCCACCACGCGGCACTGCACCACCGCATGCGCATCGTAGTCGGCGGCCTGCCGGTGAAACGAATCCCTAACCTTATCTCTGTTTACGTTTGCAGCCATCTATTCACCGTCCAAGTCGGGCGCAAGGAGCGCGTCCCCTCCGGGGAGGAGATTGTTACAGTGTCCCTATGAAGCTCCTGAGCAGCTCGTTGAAGCGCTCCGGTCTGGTCATGAACGGGGCATGCCCGCACCCGGGGAAGATATCGACCGTTGCCGTCGGCAGCCGGCCGGCCATGTATTGCGAAGCGGAGGCGGGACAGATGGTATCGAGCTCGCCATGCAGCAGGAGCACCGGCCGGTCGACCTGCGCAAGCTGGTCCCGCTGATCCACCGCGGCGAGGATATTAAGCGACTCCCTGGCGGCTTCCCGGTCCGGCGAGTGCCCGCCCATCACTATCTCGTGAACGATCCTCTGGTACTGAGCCTTGTCGAGTTCCTGTTCGGCGAACATCCCCTTGAAGAAGTCGCCCATGGTCTTCTGGTGGTCGCGCCTCAACCGAAGTCCCAGCCCCTTTACCTCGACCGGCGGCTTGCCGTGCGGGTAGCCGTCCGCCGTGGTGAAACGCGCCGTCCCTCCCACCAGCACCAGAGCCGCGAGCCGGTCCCTCAGGGCCGGAAAGGCCTGCAGGGCCACCTGCACCCCCAGGGACCACCCGACCAGGACCGCGTTTTCCAGCCCCAGCTTCTCCAGGAACGCCGCCAGGTCCTGCGCATAATCCTCGACCGCGTACCCCGCTGCCGGGGCGGACTGCCCGTGGCCGCGCTGGTCGAGGAAGATGAGCCGGCAAGCGTTTTCCAGTTCCTTTTGAAAACGCCACACCTGTCCCGACATGGCCCAACCATGCAGGAACACGACCGGACGGCCGCTCCCCGTCTCCTGGTAATGCAACGACACCCCGGTGGGTGTTTCGATAAAAGGCATACGCAGTTCCTTCGGGTTTTCCGGTTCTCAGATGACCCCGAGCTTTCTACCCGCCCGGGCTATGGTGTCCGCGGCGGCTTCGAGTTCCGAGGGTGTGTGGGTCGCCATGATGGTGCAGCGCAGTCGGCAACTGCCCGCCGGCACGGTCGGGGGCCTGATTCCCTGTACGAACACCCCCTCTTCCAGAAGCTGTCTGCTCAGTTCCATGGTCGGCTCGGCGGGACCCACGAATATCGGGACGATCTGCGTCTCGCTCCCCATGGTATCGAACCCGGCAGCGGCAAGCCTCTGCTTGAAGAGCGCGACGTTCACGTGGAGCCTCCTCCTGAGCTCTTCCCCTTTCCTGGAATCGACCAGATCCAGCGCGGCTATGGACGCCGCCAGCACGGCGGGGGGGAGCGATGTGGAGAAGATGAAGCTGCGCGCCTTGTTTACCAGGTAGTCGCAGATGGTCTCAGAGGCGGCCGCGTAAGCGCCGAAGCTCCCGAGCCCCTTGCCGAGCGTCCCCATGTGGATGTCGATTCCCTCCATGACGCCCATAAGCTCGCCGCTGCCGCGCCCGGTGGCTCCGAGCACGCCGGTGCCGTGGGCATCATCCACCATCAGCAGCGCGTCGTATCTGCGGGCCAGTTGCACCAGCTCTTTCAGCGGTGCGATGTCGCCATCCATGCTGAAAACGCCGTCGGTGACGATGAGACGCCGCCCCTTCCCCCCCTTTTCCTGCAGCAAGCGCTCCAGCGCAGCCATGTCCCGGTGCGGATAACGGTACATCCCGGCCCGGGAAAGAAGAGCGCCGTCGACGATGCTGGCGTGGTTCAGCCGGTCTGAGAAGATGGCGTCGCCGCGCCCCATGAGGGCGGAGATGATACCGGTGTTGGCGGCATATCCGGAGTTGAACAGCAACGCCTTCTCGGTCCGTTTGAAGGCGGCCAGCCGCGTCTCCAGTCTTTCATGCAGCTCCATGGTGCCGGAAACAAGGCGCGAAGCGCCGCTCCCCACCCCAAACGCCACACCCATGACGGCCGCACTTCTCAGCTCCGCATGGTCCGCAAGCCCCAGGTAGTTGTTGGAGCAGAGCATGAGCACCTGCCTCCCATCCAGCTCCACCCGGCTCCCCTGCGCCCCACTGATGACCCTCATGCTACGGTACAGCCCCTCCGCACGCAGGGCGTCAAGCTCTTCAGCAAATGTCTGCACAGCTCTCCCTCCTATGAACAGGTAATGCTGCATGGGGCGAAGAGCACCCCTTACCGACCGCCCATTGTTATTAACACAGGGACTCCGGCTTCGTCAACCTGACAACTGCCGGAGGTTGACAGCCATGGGAGTTTTCTCTCGCGACATGTCGGTAACTCCCAAGACTCCGGCATGACGGCCGATTGCAGGGCCGGGAAAGGACGCTATACTCTTAAAGTTTTTTCATGATGGCACGATGCCCGGCGTGCCGCTGCAATGACCGCAGGCAAAGCTCCCAATCTCACTTTTTCAGCCGAAAAACTCTCGCGGCTGCGGGGTTTTGTGTTGATCCCGCCGCCCACAGCACCCTCGGAGAGCATCCATGCCCTACCTAAACAGCGATAATGGATACAGCTCATTGATGGAGCGCCTGAACCGGTTCCCACAGGGGGCTCCACCTTCCGAGCTGCTCACCAAGATCCTCTCCCTGCTCTTTACCGAGAAGGAGGCGAAACTGGTGGGCCAGCTCCCCATGCATCCTTTCTCACCGGCCAGGGCCGCACAAATCTGGCAGGTGAGGGAAGTCGAGGCATACCGCACCCTGGAGAGCCTTGCTAAACGGGCCCTTCTGCTGGATGCCGAGCATGACGGAGAAAAGCTGTACGTCCTCCCCCCCCCCATGGCGGGCTTTTTCGAGTTCTCCATGATGCGGGTCAGGGGGGACATCGACCAGGCTACGCTGAGCCGGCTGCTATACCAGTACCTGAATATGGAGCAGGATTTCATCCGGGGGCTCTTCTCCGACGGAAAGACGAGGATCGGCCGGATACTGGTCGGCGAGGACCAGATCCCCACGGCGAATGTGACTCGCGTGTACAACTATGAGCGCGCCAGCGAGGTGATCAAGACGGCGAAGAAGATAGGGGTCGGGACTTGCTACTGCCGCCATAAGATGCAGCACCTCGGTCGGGCCTGCTCCGCCGCCATGGAGATGTGCATGGTTTTCGACGCCGTTGCGGACCCGCTGATAAGGCACGGGCATGCGCGGCAGATCGACAGCGCACAGTGCCTGGACCTGCTGCAACAGGCGAGGGAGCAAAATCTGGTGCAGTTCGGGGAGAACGTGCAGGGAGGGGTCTCCTTTATCTGCAACTGTTGCAGCTGCTGTTGCGAAGCGCTGGTCGCGGCCCGCAAGTTTTGCCAACTGAAGCCGGTGAGCAGCACCAATTTCATAGCTGAACTGAATCATGTCCATTGCAGCGGTTGCGGGCGGTGCGTCGATGCCTGTCCGGCAGAGGCGGTGAGGCTGGTGTCGGCCAACGACCCGCACCACCCCTGGCAGAGACGTTGCGTACAGGACCGGGAACGCTGCCTTGGTTGCGGCGTCTGCGTCCGGGTCTGCAGGAGCTCGGCGCTCGCGCTGGTACCGAGGGAGGAGCGTGTCATCACCCCGGTCGACAGCGCGCACCGGATCGTACTGATGGCGCTGGAACGCGGCAAGCTGCAGCATCTGATATGGGACAACCGCGCCCTGTTCAGCCACCGGGCGATGGCAGCGGTAATCGGCGCCATTCTCAAGCTACCGCCGGTGAAGCAGACCCTTGCTGCGAGCCAGCTGGGATCGCATTATCTCCAGGGGGTGATACAAAGACACGCGGAGCGCTCATGCAAGACGTGGTACAGGTACTGACCCCCCATCGAGCCGCTGCAAAGGCATATCGGCGCCGACAGTGCATTTGCACTTCGGCTGCCGATATGCTACCTTCACGGCCGGGCTCGCCCACCAAGAGATCTCCAGGAAAAAGAGTGACACATGCGCGGTTTGAAGTACCTTGCCGGATACTCCGAAAGCGTCACCACAAAAGTCCAGCAACTTATCGATGACAAGCAGCTCGGGCGCGTGCTGCTGTCGAAGTATCCCTCCCCCCACCAGATCAGGACCGACCGGGCCTTGTACGATTACGCCATGGCCGTCAAGAACGAGTTCCTCCGCAAATCCCAACCGCTCAGCAAGGTCAGCTACGACCCGAAGATCAGCGTGGTCAACCATGCCCTCGGCCTGCACGCCTTTGTAAGCCGCGTCCAGGGGGGCAAACTCACTGCGAAGCATGAGATCAGGATCGCCTCGTTGTTCAAGGAGGCGCCGCCCGAATTCCTGAAGATGATAGTAGTCCACGAACTGGCCCACCTGAAGGAAAAGGAGCACAACAAGGCGTTCTATCAGTTGTGCGAACACATGGAGCCGGCCTACCACCAGCTGGAATTCGACACCCGGCTTTTCCTGATTCACCTCGAAACGTCAGGCCCTCTTTACCGGGTAGCGTAGCCGACCGTCATCGCACCAAACCTCCCTCTACTCAGGTTCTTGCCCCTTTCCAATCTCGTGAGAGCATTTGACAACCTCCCCGCGCTGGATAGCATTGTCTCTGTCGCAGCATTAAAGGCGTCAAACCCCATTGTGCAAGGAGGAACCCATGTCATTCGTCCTCTACATCATCGGTTTCCTGCTGGTCATAGCAGGCATCGCCTGGGCTCTGGCCGTCGCCGAAGTGGCCATGTTATACATAGCCATCGTCTGCCTCATCCTCCTCGGCATCGGGGTCCTGACGGGGGTGACCAAGACCCGGCCCAAGGATCCCCCCAAATGACCGCAAGCCTGACACGCACATCCGTCAGAGCACGACAAAAAAGACCCATCGGCTACCTTCGCGATGGGTCTCTTTTATTCTCCGGTTCCAGGCTAGGCCTGCTAGGGCGCCAGGATGGTCCGCGGTATGGGGAGAGGCTGCGGCTCCGGCCCGCTGGCGCTGGGCGCCGGGATGAAGGGAAGTTCCAGCACCTTGCCCAGGGTGAGCTGCGCCGGGTCCTGATATCCTGCGACGCCTATGTCTATGCTTCTTTGCGGCACGTTGAGCCGGATGGTTCTGTGCAGGTAGTCCGGCCAGGTGAAGATGGTGGACCAGTTGGAATCGGTCTCTTCCCTTACCACCGAGTGGTGGATGCCGTGCATGCGGGGGGTAACGATGATGCGGCAGAGGCGGCTTTCGACGTCGAAGGGCAGCCTGATGTTCGAGTGGTGGAACATGATCTCCATAAGGGTCAGCGTCTGCCAGAGAGCGAGCCCCAAGGGGGACACCCCTATCAGGCGGACCTGGGCCGCACGCCAGGGCACCGACAACAGCAACTCGCCGAAGTGGAAACGAAGCGCAGTGCTGGCGTCCAGGTCGCGGTCCACGTGATGAGGCCTGTGAAACCGCCACAGGAAAGGCGTCTTGTGCGTCAGGTAGTGCCAGATGTAAAGGGTATAGTCGAGAAGCAGCACCGAAAGCGCTAGTTCCGCCCAGACAGGGAGCCGGAACATCTTGAGCAGCCCCCAGCGGTTCTTCTGCACTGCCAGGGCCAGCGGCCCCACCACCGGCTTCTCGGCAAAACCGACCGTTGCCGCCGACATCAGCGAGAAGGCCGCATTGCGGGCATTGCGCCTCAGCTTCCCTTCCCTTTCCTTCCTAAGCGGCCGCCTCATTTCCATGGCTACCACGGCAGCCATGGTCCCGAACACCAGCACGGCAGTGAGCCACTTTGGAAGCTCACCCTTCATCACCTCGGATCTTCTTGCCATCGTCCCCTCCCTGAAACCTGGACCGCCTCATGAGGCGCCCCGGGCACGCACCCGGGCCGCCATCCGGTGAACGAACTCTGCAGCCGCAGTCCAGGCGATATGGTTTCCCATCTCCTTCGCGCTTGGCTGCCACGGAATACGGTTCAATTTCGGGGATACGCCCAGGGCCGGCGCGATCATCCCGTCGCACGCGAAGAAAAAGGGGATGGCAAAGGGGAGCCCCCCCCAGCGGGAAAGCCTCGGGAATCTCTTCCTCAAGCCGCTGTGGATCAGTCCCCAGCCCAGTCCGTAGGCGACGCTGAAGGCGAGCGTGGCGCGCTTCTTTTCCTTCGCGTTCAGCCGCCTGCCGGCTATCTTCGAGGCGAAACGCGGGCCGGCAATCTGATGGGCCGATGCCTCCCGCACCCGCCTGTCGCGCTTTTTCTGTTCCTTGCTGACCAGGCGATCGAAGATTCTGTCAGTCCTGCCGGCCACCGCGCCTGCAAAAAGACCGGCAGCCACACCCACCAACATGGGGTGCCTGCGTTCCAGCGGCACTACAGTTTCAGGTTCGAACATGACGGCCTCCCTTGGAAGCTTCGGAGATTAATGACACTGCTGCCCGGACAATTTCCCCATTGTATCCGCCGCCTGGGAGGTGTCAATTAGGCGGACCGCGCAAGAAACGCGGAATGCGGGGCCGGCGCCGCTCCCACTTGACCAGGCAACGGAGCGCTTTATAATTAGTTGTCGCCAAAATCGTGGCGTTCATGAGGCGGGACAACACCCATCCTTCATGCCGGCAACGACATGCCCAGGGAGGCTTCCCATGCTGATCAGGACCCTGCAGGTGCTGGTACATTCGGAACACAAGACTCTATGGAACATGCTCATGGACAGGCTGCAGCATCCGGAGCGCTACGTGCTAGGGGTCAGCGAGGCACGGCTCCTCGAGCAAGGCCAGGATGAGTTCGTCTCGGAAATGACGCTGCACGGAGAACTGGTGAAGGAACGGGTACTGGTGCGCCCCTACGACGGCGAACTGCGTCATGAACTCCTGGAGCATCCGCAGTTCACCGGCTTCATCGTCAGAAAGATAGTGAAGACGGCGAGGCAGAGCCCGGTGGCGCCGCTCTACCTGGAGTACGACATGGAGCTGCTTAGGAAATCGCTCAAGGTGCAGGGCGTGGTGAGGGGGGAGGAGGAGATCATCACCGACCTCGAAACCGAGATGCAAAAGATAAGGTCGAGAGCAGAAGAGATAGACAGCCGGCGCTGAGAGATCAGCGCGCCTGGCAAAGGGAGGGAACATGCGTGCCACAAACCTCGTCTTAATGATTCTTGCCGTCGCAGCGGCTTTCCCGGGCTCGGCTTTCTGCGTCGATCCCGATTGGGTTCTCCTCGACGAAAGCGACGAGTCCGGCTTTTTCTTGGACAGGAATGGCACGAGCAAGGTGAGAGAAGGGATGGTACAGGTAAGGACGCGGATCGTTTACACCGAGGTGGGAAAGAAGGAGGCGCTCAAGGTGCTGAGGGCGCTGCCCGAACCGGAAAAGCTGTACGAATCGCGGTACATGTATGAGATCGACTGCAATGAGAGGGAAGGCCGCCTGGTGGCCGCCAGCCACTTCGACAAGAGCGGCAGCATCCTGAAGTCCACCGACCTCGACCCCGTCACGGTCCGGGAGTACCTCCCCCCCGACACACGCATGGGGCTTGTTGCCAACCAAGCGTGCAGCCAATAGCCGGACCACCTACTTTTTCCGGTATTCCTGCCTAAGCAGCAGATCCGTGATCACCAGCGCGGTCATCGCCTCCACTATTGGGACCGCCCTCGGCACGATGCAGGGATCGTGGCGCCCCTTGGCCTCCAGCAGCGCCTCACTCCCGTCGAACGCCGCGGTATGCTGCCTCAGGGCAACCGTTGCGGGCGGCTTGAACGCCACCCTGAAGTAGACCGGCTCCCCGTTGGAGATCCCCCCCTGGACCCCCCCCGAATGGTTGGTAACGGTCCCAAGACGCGTCCCCTTCCTGACGAAGGGATCGTTATGGGCGCTCCCGAGCATCCGGCTGCCGCTGAACCCGGAGCCGATCTCGAACCCCTTGGCGGCCGGCAGCGACAGCATGGCATGGGCAAGCAGCGCATCGAGCTTGTCGAACACCGGCTCGCCAAGCCCCGCAGGGAGATTGCGGCAGACGCAGCCCACCACCCCCCCCACGGAGTCGTTCCTGTCGCGCACCCCGGCGATCAGCTCCGCCATCTCCAGGGCGGCCTCTGCATCGGGAGAGCGCACCACCGTAGCGTCAACCAGCTCGCGGGTGATGCTCTCCATGTCGACCGCCCCGGCGTCGAGGGTTCCCACGGCATCCACCCACGCCACGATCTCGATGCCGCAGCTTTGGGCCAGGTACTTCTCTGCAATGGCGCCGGCCGCCACCCGTGCGATTGTTTCGCGGGCGGAGGCCCGGCCGCCGCCGCTCGCGGCGCGTATGCCGTACTTTGCCTGGTAGGTGTAGTCGGCATGAGAGGGGCGGGGGATGTTGGCGATCTCCCGGTAATCGCCGGGGCGCTGGTCTCGGTTATGTACCAGCAGGCAGATCGGGGTGCCGAGAGTGAAGCCGTTTTCCACGCCGGAGAGGATGCTTACCAGGTCCTGCTCCTGCCGCGGCGTGCTCAATCCGCTTTGGCCAGGACGCCGCCGGTCCAACTGCGGCTGAATGTCCCGCTCGCTGAGAGCCATCCCCGCGGGGGCGCCGTCCACGATCGCACCGACCGCCGCACAGTGGCTCTCGCCGAAGGTGGATACCCTGAAAAGTGTGCCGAAAACTGAGGACATGTCAGCTCCTGGCCCGGTTGCAGTCGGTTTCCCCGATGCAATATCGGGCAGCTATGGTTCGGAGGCGGTTCTGCGCGGAGAGCGCCCGCGCCCTTTGGCGATCAGCACCACGAAGGTGCGGGGAGGGAGCAGGTAGCTCTCCGCCGTGACCACCGGTGTGGCGTCCCAGGGGACGATGTCCTCAGGGGTCGGCAAAGAGGTGTCTATCCAGCGATGCCAGGTCCCTCCGGGAAGCCTTCCGGGGGGCGGGAGCATAAAGGTGAGAGGTTCCCAGTAGGCGTTCACCAGGTAATGGAACACGACGTACCGCGACCCGCTCCACACGGTCAGCGCGATGCTGTGCGACTCGTAGCTCCAGTCCGGGGTGCCGAGCCGTACTCCGTGCCACTCCAGGCGCGCCTGGCCCAGGAGCTGGGTAAGGGTCAACGCGTCCAGCGTCCCGCTTTGCATGAGCCTCGCGCTGATCAGTTCCTTCGTGAAACGGTGGATGTCTGCATGGGAATCGAGCCTGCTCCAGTCGAACCAGCCGATCTCGTTGTCCTGGCAGTAGGCGTTGTTGTTGCCAGACTGGGTGCGCCGCATTTCGTCGCCCATCAGGATCATCGGGGTGCCAAGGGCGAGAAGCGTCACCGCCATGAAGTTCTTCACCTGCCTGTTGCGCAGCTCCTCGATCGCCGCTGAATCCGTCGGGCCTTCGACGCCGCAGTTCCAGCTCTGGTTGTTGTCGGAGCCGTCCCGGTTCGATTCGCCGTTGGCCTCGTTGTGCTTCTCGTTGTAGGAGACCAGGTCGTTCAGCGTGAACCCGTCATGGCAGGTGATGAAATTTATGCTCTGCTCGGGTTCGCGCTCCTGGTGCCCGTAGATGTCGGGGCTCGCCAGCATCCTCGCGGCAAAACGGGACACCATGCCGTCATCACCCTTAAGGAAGCGGCGCACGTCGTCGCGAAACTCCCCGTTCCACTCCTTCCAGCTGTCGCCGATGAAACTGCCGACCTGGTAGAGCCCCCCCGCGTCCCATGCCTCCGCGATCAGCTTGATCCCTGCCAGCGCCGGGTCGGATTCGATGTCCCAGAGGATGGGCGGGTTCTTGAGCGGGCGCCCCTGCCCGTCCCTGGAGAGGATGGAGGCGAGATCGAAACGGAAACCGTCGACGTGCATCTCCTTGACCCAGTAGTGCAGGCTGTCGATGATGAGCCGCCGCACCACGTGGTGGTTGGCGTTCATGGTATTGCCGCAGCCTGTGTGATTGATGTAGCTCCCGTCGGGCGCCAGAGAGTAGTAGACGTCGTTGGCGAAGCCACGATAGCAGAAGGTGGGGCCCTTGTGGTCGCCCTCGGAGGTGTGGTTGTACACCACGTCCAGGATCACCTCGATGCCGGCGCGGTGCAGGGCCTTCACCATGTCGCGGAACTCGTCCAGCGGGCCGAGCGGCTCTTTCTTGGAACTGAAGGCGGCGTGGGGGGCGAAAAAGGAGATCGGGCTGTAGCCCCAGTAGTTGACCAGCCCGAAGGGGGCGTCGTGCGGGTCAAACTGGAACACCGGCAAGAGTTCCACCGCGGTGACCCCCAGGTCCTTCAGGTAGGGGATCTTGTCGATGAGCCCGGCATAGGTGCCGCGCTTGTCCTTCGGTATGCCGGAGGAGGGGTGCTTGGTGAATCCGGCGACGTGCATCTCGTAGATCACGGTGCCGGAGTAGGGGCGCTTGAGCGGCAGGTCCCCTTCCCAGTCGTAGCCGCGCGGGTCCGCGACCACGCTCTTCATGGCGGAGGCGGCGTTGTCCCCAGGCACGCAGGCGGCGCCCCGGCAGTAGCCTTCAGGCACGGCGACGGCGCGCCCATAGGGATCTATCAGTACCTTGCCCGGATCGAACCGGCGCCCCCGTTGCGGCTCGAAGGGGCCGGCCACGCGATAGCCGTACAGCTGCCCCGCCCCTATGCCGGGGACGAAGACATGCCAGTAATGATAGGTCCGGTTCCGCATGGGATCGAGGGTGATGACACGGGAAGGGAGGGCGTCGTCGGCGTTGTCGAAAAGGAGCAGCTCGACCCCTGTGCAGTCCCTGGCGAAGACGCTGAAGTTCACCCCTCCCGGGGAAACTGTGGCGCCAAGCGGGGAGGTGTTGCCTTTAGGGAACTCGGGAGAAGTTTTGGCCGCTCTTACAGTCACTTTCACCGTTCGATCCTTGTTGCCCCTTTGATGACATCCGGCCGAGTCATAGTCGCTGTCAGAGGGGGTTCTGTTACGGCTATTTTTGCCTTGTGAGACTATAGTCTATTATGTTTTTCAGTCAAACAGAGTGCCGCCTTTTTCGGCTCACTCTCTGGCGCGTCTCAATAGGCGCGACCTTGCAATGCCGCAGACAAAGAGGGCGGTGCAAAGCCAGCCGATCCAGTCACCGGCGACGGTGTAGAGGGTGCGTCCCTCCAGGATCGGGACCTTGTCGACCAGCACCTCCTGGGTCCAGACCCCGGTCTTGCTGACGATGCGCCCCACCGGATCGACAAACGCGGAAATCCCTGTGTTGGTCACCCGCACCAGTGAGCGGCGGTTTTCGATGGAACGGAAACTCGCCAGGGCGAGGTGCTGTATCGGCTCGGTGGAGTTCCCGTACCAGGAGTCGTTGGTCAGGTTGAACATCGCTCCGGGAGCGCGCCCCCCGCTCCCCCCGCGCATCAGTTTCCTGATGTGGCCGGGGAAGATGTCCTCGTAGCAGATGCTGACGGATAGCAGGTGCCTTCCAAGCCGCAGCGGCTCGACGCTTTCCCCCCGCCAGAACCGGCTCGAATACGGGGACCAGGAGTACAGGCTCGGGAAGATTTCCCCGAAGGGGATGTACTCGCCAAAGGGGACCAACACGGTCTTGTCATAGCTCCCGAGGATCCGGCCCGAGGCATCGGCCAGCAGGGCGCTGTTGAAGACGCACGAGTTGCCCCCCTCCTTAATCCGGATGCAGCTGCCGAAAAGAAGCGGCGTTCCCAGATCCCCCAGCGCGGCTGTGGGAAGCGTGCCGTCGCGGGATGAGAGATCTACCGACAGCACCCCTTCCGGCCAGACAATCAGGTCGGGCTTCTGCCCGGCCACCAGCGTCCGCGACATTTCCTGATGCTCACGCACGACGCTTGCCGATTCCAGATGGTTGTCGGCGGCACCGCGGTTGGTCTGAACCAGCCCGATGCGCAGGTGCTCAGCGCCCGCCACCTGCCTGTCCATCTGCCCGATGCGCAGGTGCCCGTAACCAAGCACCAGCAGCAAAGAGGCGGCGAAAACCGACAACGCGCGCCAGGGGAGGCGCCTTTGCTCCCACCAGGATGCGGCTGCCCAATAGAGCGTGGAATTGATGTAGACCACGAGGAAGCTGACGCCGAGGATGCCGGCGACATCGGCTACCTGCGTCAGATGTGGCACCTGGTACTGGCTTGCGCCCAGGTAGTTCGGGAAGATTTGGGGCCAGAACTTCTCCACCGCCGTCCATACCACCGGAGCTACCCAGACGACGTGCCAGCCGGAGTCGCGGACGATCAACTTGGTCCCCCAGGCCCAAGCCGCCACCACGATCCCGTTAGCCGCGGCAAGCAGTAACAGCGCCATCGCGGCGAAGGGCCAGGGAACCCCGGCGAACTGCTGGAACATCTGGATGATCCAGTAGAACCCTCCTCCATGTCCCACTATGCCTGCGACCCAGCCGATCAGGAAGGCGCGCCCGGGGCGCTGTTCACGCACGGCCCAAAGGAGCGGCAGCAAAAAGATCCACTCAAGGTAGAACTGGTCGAATCCGGCGTAACCCAGGAAAAGCAGGACGCCGCTCGCAACGGCGGCGATCCAGGGAAGCAGCGATTTTGAATGTGGCAAGACAAACCTCTTCGTATCGATAATGTCGGCGCTTCGCACACCTGTCAGCTGTGACCCGTGCCCATCGCAGCATGGCAACATAGCACACCATGTTAATCATCACAATCTAACAAGGCTGCAGCTGGCTCAAAAGAAAGGGCGCCTCTGGAGGCGCCCCGTGTTCTCTTCTCCTAACGGGCCGGATAATAATCCGGCGGAACGGAGTACCTGCTGGGAGGCGGAGGAGCCGCCGGTCTCGTCCTACGGACTCCAGGTACCTGGTTTCCTTTGGAATACATGCACTGCACATAGGTGTTGTCATAGCGACGCTGTGCTTCGTAGCCGTACGCCTGGCCCGAACTGGAACCGCTCGCCGCTCCGAAGAGGAGCCCTGTGCCCCCCCCGATCGCTGCGCCGGTCCCCGCGTTGCCGCTGGCGGCGCCCAAGACCGCCCCGACCCCCGCTCCGATGGCTGTGCCGACCACGGCACTGCCGGCGGTGTTCTGGTTGATGGTATCCTGCGCGCTCATTCCTAGCTGCTGCTCTGCCCAACGCCGGCAAACGGAGTCTTCAGCCATGAACTGCTCGAAGGACTTGCCGGGGGTCGGGAGCACCCTCACGCTTGGGCCTGTCGGAACCGTGGCGCAACCACCAAGGAGCAGCAAAGAGGCAACCGCCCAGACCGTTGTTATCGAGAGTTTCTTCATTTTCAGTTCTCCTTATCTTCCAGATCCTGCTCGTCCGGCGGTGTCGTGTCGGGTAACACCCTCATCCAGCCACTGGGGCAGCGCTCTACGTACGGATAGTACCCTTCCGGGTTCCGGCAGTAATACCAGTAGGCGGACTCCTCAGGCTGGATGTACTCCTGCGGCTCCTGCGGAACGACCACGGTCGGCGGGGCGTAGTAACGATAGCTCGGATAGTAGGGGTACCAGAAAGGGTCCCAGAGCCCCCAACCGGGGCCTATCCAGACGCTCCCGGAAAAATGGCTGTGGCTGTGACCTGGCGAGAAGTACCTGCCTGAGTGTCCACCGCGCCCCACGTATCCCCCCCGGCTCCCTCCGACATAGCCACCCCGGCTGCCTATGTACCCCCCCCGGCTGCCCGACCTGGAAACCGCGTCCCGTCCTCCCTGCCGCGCGACCAGCTCGGCGCCGCCTCGACCGGATGACTCACGGAACACGGACTTGCCGCCACGCCCGCCTGAATCGGCATAAGCAGCTACATCCATCAGCAGAACCGACAGAGCAATGAACATCGGTACCCAAAAGGCCATGAAGACTGTCTTTCTCATCTCTGCCCTCCTTTGATCCTGGGCGTTTTGCACGTCTTCAGTATACAACTTGGCGAAAATATCTGCAAAAACTAAGGGAGTGCCGCGGTTCGGCTTTCATCTACTGGCCGATTTCACCGCCCCCGGTTGCTTCACTTGAGAGGGTGGGGCATGCGACCTGCCCTGAGCATGGCGGATCCGGCTGCTCTGGACCGCGGATATTTCCTGACTACGGACCCTGTTTGACTTCCAAGGGAGCTGTGTAAAAATTAGCGGATTCAAACATCACCGCCAATACAAGGGAGCCTAAAACATGAGAAAAGACGCCGCGATAGTATCGTCACTTTTTCTTGCTGCAGCCCTGATTCTGCCCGCGACCAATTCATGGACCCAGCCGCAGGACGAACCTGCCCGGAAAAAACCTCACGATGCCGTCCAGGAAGCTCAGACACCCAGGGCGGCGGCAAAGACACGCCCTGAGCAGCAGAAAAACCAGCACGATGGCTCCGACCTCTTCAACGCGACCAACGCGCAACCCTCATCCACCGCCTTCAAGAACCAGCCCGACGAGGGGAAGATCCTGGGGTTCGACTTTTTCCGGGACCCGCTCAACGCCAAGAAGCCGATGACCACCTTCCAGGAGGTGTATCAGAAAGACGTCGCTGACAAGCCGAAGGTGATGGAGACCCAGCGGCGCCTGCTGGAGATGAGGTACAACCTGAAGCCCAGCTTCGCCTCCGACGTGAAGATGAGCCGCGGCAAGCCCATCGCTGTCGGACCGACAGCCAGGCTTCCCCAGGGGACCAGCTGGGAAAAACTTGCCGGCATGTCACCGGAACAGATCAAGTCCGGCAACCTGTTCCCCTACCCCCCGCTGCCGCATCCCAAGCAGGTGAGCGGCGGGCAGGTCTTCCCGCAGTTCCAGATCGACATGTTCCCCAGACTGCAGCGTTTCGACGTCGACTTCGACCTCCCCGACGCATTTCTCCCCGAGTTCCCCCCCGCCATCTTCCTGCAGAACCGGCCGGAGCTCGGCGACGTGTCACGCGGCGAGGTGGTCTCCATCAACAACTACTACCACCTATTCAAGGACCTGCTCACCCCGGTTCAGCTCGACGGCTTGCGGATGCTGCTCACCCCCTTCCCCCAGGAGGAGTTCAATCCTACCGACGACCGCAAGAGCGCTCAAGCCAGCCTGGGGGTCACCTGCCTCGACTGCCATGTCAACGGGCACACTACGGCGCAATTCCACCTGAGCCCGGACATCCGCCCGCAGGAGCGGCGCTTCCGGCTCGATACGGTCAGCCTTAGGGGGCTTTTCAACCAGCAGATCCACGGTTCCAAGCGCAGCCTGCGCTCGGTCGAGGATTTCACCGAGTTCGAGCAGCGGACCGCCTACTTCAACGGTGACGAGATCCATGCAGCCAAGAAGGGGATGAACATCATAAGTCGCGTCCAGGTAGCCCACATGGCACAGATGCAGAACATGTTCGATTTCCCGCCTGCGCCAAAGCTCGACTCCAACGGCCGGCTGGACCGGGCCAAGGCCACGCCGAGAGAGCTCGCCGGCGAAGCGGTTTTCAACGGCAAGGGGAAATGTGCCAGCTGCCATCCGGCTCCTTTCTACCTTGACCACCTGATGCACGACCTGAAACTGGAGCGCTTCACCAAGGAACCGGGGGATGGCCCCATCAAGACCTTCACCCTCAGGGGAATCAAGGAGAGCCCCCCCTTCATGCACGACGGGCGCTGCCTTACCCTGGAGGACACGGTCAAATTCTTCAACCTGGTGCTCGACCTGAACCTGAACCAGGAAGAGGAAACCAACCTGATCGCGTTCCTGCGGGTGCTCTAGTCCCTTCCAACCTGAAGCTTTCGCACCGCATCACATAGAAGCCCTACCTGTCTCCGGCAGGTGGGGCTTTTCTGCCAAGAGGGTTCGCAGACAAAACCACGTCGAGAACGGAGGCGACATGAAAAAACGCGGCAGCGGAATCCTTTGTCACATCACCTCGCTTGCCTCACCCTTCGGCATAGGGGACTTAGGCCCCGGGGCCTATGCCTTTGCTGACTTTCTCAGCGGGGCCAGGCAAAGCTTTTGGCAGGTCCTGCCGCTCAATCCGACCAACAAGAGGTACTTCGATTCTCCCTTCAGCAGCCTCTCCTCCTGCGCTGGCAATACCGCCCTCATCAGTCCGCGGTTGCTGGCAAACGAGGGGCTGCTGACGCAGTCGGAGGTTGAAGACCACCCCCTTTTCCCTGATGACAGGGTGGATTACCAGGGCGCGTCGAAACTAAAGAAGCGGCTTTTCGTGCGTGCGCACGGCAGGCTCGGTAAGAACCCGAGCACCGTTGAGGATTGCGCCCGGTTTTGCAAGGGGAACGAATCATGGCTTGAGGATCACGCCTTTTTCACGGCGCTGACCGATCACCTGGGCGGAATCCCGCTATCCGGCTGGCCCCAGGATCTCAGCGAGCGTAAAAGCGCCAGCCTTCAGCAACTGCGCGGGGAGCTCTCCGAGGACGTTGAGCGCGAAAAGTTCCTGCAGTACCTCTTCTTCAAGCAGTGGCACGCGCTCAAAAACTACTGCAACTGCAAAGGTATCCGGATCATCGGCGACTTCCCC
>CAZFMI010000065.1:0-21554 GCA_964519915.1 uncultured Geomonas sp. | reverse complement strand
AGAACATAGAACATAGAACATAGAACATAGAACATAGAACATAGAACATAGAACGAGTTTAAGGAGACAGACATGATAAGGGCTTTGTGGACCGCGGCATCAGGGATGCAGGCACAGCAGCTGAGCATAGACGTGGTAGCCAACAACCTGGCCAACTCGGCCACGACCGGTTTCAAGAAGAGCCGCGCCGACTTCCAGGACCTCATGTACCAGACGGTGAAGACCACCGGCGCCCCTGCCACCAACGCGACCACCATACCGACCGGCATCCAGGTCGGGCTCGGGGTGAAGCCGGCCGCGGTGACCAAGATCTTCTCCGCCGGAAACATCAACCAGACCGGCAACGAACTGGACATCGCGATCCAGGGGGACGGCTTCCTGCAGGTGCAACAGACCGACGGCTCGACCGCCTACACCCGCGCCGGCGCCCTCAAGAAGGACGCCCAGGGGAGGGTGGTTACCTCCGACGGCAGCCCGATCGTGCCGGAAATCCTGATCCCCTCCAACGCCACCCGGGTGACCATCGGCAGCGACGGCACCGTGTCGGTCCAGCAGGCCGGGCAGACCGCGGCCACCACGGTCGGGACGCTGCAGCTGGCTTCCTTCTCCAATCCCTCAGGCCTGAACAGCATCGGCAAGAACCTCTTTCTCCCCACCGACTCCTCGGGCGCAGCCACCACGGGGACCGCGGGACAGGACGGCTTGGGGACCCTCGAGCAGGGGTTCCTGGAGATGAGCAACGTGAGCGTCATGGAGGAGATGGTGAACATGATCGTGGGGCAGCGGGCCTACGAGGTGAACTCCAAGGCGATCCAGGCCTCCGACGACATGCTGCAGCAGGCAGCGGGCCTCAAGAGGTAATGTGATGCGGCTCTTCCTCGTTATCCTGATGCTACTGGCGCTGCCGCTCGGCGTCTGCGCGCAGCAGCCCCCCCCCGCCCAGGGGACCCTGGTGACCGAGGGGGAGGTGCGCCGCGTGATAGAGACGTTCCTGCTGCAAAAGACGGCGGCGCTGAACGCCCAGGTGACCGTAAAGAAGGTCGGGTACCTGGGGGATCTGAAACTCCCCGCGGGGAGGGTCACCTTCGACGTGGTCGCCCCGGAGCGCTGGGAAGGGTACGGCAAGGCATCGGTGGCGCTGATCATCAGGGTGGACGACCAGGTGAAGCGCAACGTCACGGTCCCCGTGGAGGTCGAGGCGCTGGCTGAGATGGTGGTCGCCGCGCGGACGCTGGAGAGGGGGGAGGTGCTGATTCCCTCCGATCTCGCCGTGGCACGGCGGGACCTCGCGACGGTGCAGGGGCGCTTCCTCAAGGTCATGGACCATGCGGTGGGGCTCAGGGTGAAGAGCGCCCTCAGGGCCAACTCGCCGCTGCGCCCGGATTACCTGGAACGGGTGCCGGTGGTGAAGAGCGGCCAGCTGGTGACTATCGTGGCGGAGAACGAGGTGCTGCGGCTGACGGCTAGCGGCAAGGCGAAAGGGGCCGGCGCTGTAGGGGACACCATAACGGTGCAGAACCTTTCTTCGCATAAGGAAATCGCGGCGCGGGTTGTGGATGCGGCGACGGTAAGGGTGGATTTCTGATGGGTAAGCAAAAAGACGCAACCGGGCTGCGCTTGTCGGCTCTCGTGCTCTTGCTGGCACTGGCGGGGTGCTCGCACCAGAGTGCGGACATCATAACGCCGGCCTTCGACGAGCAGGTGCCGGCGCCGCAGATGAATTACGCCTCCGGGTCTCTTTGGCAGGCATCGTCGGTCGGGCTGGCCGAGGACCTGAAGGCGAGGAGGCGCGGCGACATCGTCACCGTGGTGATCTCCGAGCAGGCGAGCGCCAGCAAGCAGGCCTCAACCGGGACCCAGCGCGGCTCTTCCATCAGCGCCGGCATCCCGAAGCTCCTGGGGCTCGAGACCACCGGCATCAAGAACTGGGCAGACCTCTCCCAGCTGCTGAGCGCGAGCTACGGCTCGAAGTTCGAGGGATCGGGCTCCACCTCCAGGCAGGAGACGCTGCAGGCGACCATCTCCGCCAAGGTGGTGGATGTCATCCCCAACGGCAACCTGATGATCGAGGGGCGCCGCAACGTCAGGGTGAACAACGAGGATCAGATCATCGTGCTCACCGGCACCGTGCGCAGCCGCGACATCACCCCCGACAACACCATCAGCTCGGCGCTGGTGGCCGACGCCAGGATCGCCTACTCCGGCAAGGGGGTCATCAGCGACAGGCAGAGCCCGGGGTGGCTTTTGAACGTGATGGACAAGGTCTGGCCGTTCTAATGGCAGGTTGAGGTCAAGGTCAGGATCAAGGTCAAAGGCTAAGGAACCGAAGCTTGCGGCCTAAAAGGATCAGGTGAGAGAGTTGAGAGTGAATAACTGGATGAAAAGCTGCTTTTTGCTGGTCCTCCTTCTGCTCGTCCCGCAGTTCGTGCTGGGGGCCCGCATCAAGGACATCGCCGCCTTTGACGGGGTGAGGGAGAACCAGCTGGTAGGTTACGGCCTCGTGGTCGGCCTGAACGGCTCCGGCGACACCGACCAGACCAAGTTTCCGGTGCAGTCCCTGGTGGGGGCCCTGGAGCGGATGGGGGTGACGGTGCAGCGCAACGAGATCACGGTGAAGAACATCGCCGCGGTCATGGTGACGGCGCAACTCCCTCCCTTCGCCAAGCAGGGGAACCGGCTCGACGTGCTGGTCTCGTCGGTGGGGGACGCGAAGAGCCTGGCCGGCGGGACCCTCATGATGGCGCCGCTCAAGGGCGCTGACGGCCAGGTGTACGCGGTGGCCCAGGGGGCGGTGCTTACCAACTCCTTTTCCTACGGCGGCCAGGCGGCGAGCGCGGTCAAGAACCACCCCACCGCGGGAACCTTGCCGGGGGGCGCGCTGATCGAGCGCGAGCTCCCCAACACGCTGGCCGGAAGCAACGATCTCAAGCTGAACCTGCACCAGTCCGACTTCACCACGGCCTCCCGTGTGGCCAGGGCGATCAACAGCCGGTTCGACGCCCAGGTCGCGACGCTGCGCGATCCCGGCAGCGTGCAGATCGCGGTCCCCCCCGCCTATCAGGGGCGGGTGGTGGAGTTCGTAGCAGATCTGGAGCGGCTCGAGGTGAACCCCGATGTGGCGGCGCGCGTGGTGATGAACGAGCGGACCGGGACCATCGTCATGGGGGAGAACGTCCGCATCTCCAACGTCGCCGTTTCCCACGGCAACCTCACCGTCGTGGTCAAGGAGAGCCCGAAGGTCTCCCAGCCCCCGCCGCTATCGTCCGGGAGCACGGTGGTGGTGCCGCGGACCGACCTCAAAGTCGTGGAGGAGAAGGTGAACCTCTCCGTGCTTCGCGAGGGGGCGAACCTGGGCGAGGTGGTAAGGGGCCTGAACACGCTGGGGGTAACCCCCCGCGACCTGCTCGGCATCATGCAGGCGATCAAGGCCGCGGGCGCTCTGAACGCGGACCTGAACGTAATGTAGAGGAGGGGCAATGGAGATCAGCAGCACGCAGCAAGCGGTGCAGCCGCAAAAAGCCTTAAAGCCCCAGGGGGGCGCAGCCGATAAAGAGAGGGCCGCGGTGAAGAAGGTGGCCCAGGAGTTCGAGGCTCTCTTCGTCACCATGATGCTGAAGTCGATGCGCAGCACGGTGGGGGAGGATCAGGTGACCGGCGGCGGTCGCGGCGAGGAGACCTTCCGCTCCCTGCTGGACCAGGAATACGCCACGGCCGCCTCGCGCGGAGGTGGCATCGGCCTCGCGCAGGTGCTGGAGCGCGAGCTCCTGCGGCAGAACGCGGCAGCAAAGGGAGATGGCCATGCGGATTGAAGCGCCGCCCTTCGTAGTCGACATCAAAGGGGCCCAGGCGCTGAAGCCGGCCTCCCCTGCAGCCGCGCGGGAGCCGGACGGCGCGGCCCGGCGCGAGAGCCAGGAGCGGGTGGTGATCTCCCCGCGCATGCGCGAGGTGGAGCAGTTGAGGGAGCAGCTTGCCGCGTTGCCCGAGGTGAGGACGGACATGGTGGCGCTCGCCAGGCAGCAGATGCAGTACGGCCCCTACCGGGTGGACCCGGCCGAGGTGGCAAGGAAACTGGTGGACAGTCAGCTGCGCGGCTAGAGCTGCCGCGCCCTTCCGGTCAACTAAGTCAGCAAACGGAGAAAAGAGATGGCACAGCACGCACAGGAATTGGCCGCAGCCCTTTCGGACCAGGGGGCGCTCCTGGAGGAGATGCTACTGGTCCTTGACGAGGAGAGAGGTTGCGTCCTCGGAAGGGATCTGGAAGGGCTCGAGCAGAGGGTGTTGCGGAAGAAGGAGCTTTTCCTCGCCCTGGAGGCGGAAGGAACGCGCTGCGCCAGGGTTATCCAGGCCATGGCGCTCGAAGTGGAGCTCCCCGAGGCGCAGAGCCTCACGCCGGTGCTTGACAGGGTGGACGAACCGCACAGGGAGAACCTGCGCGGCTCGCAGCGCCGGGTACTCGAGCTTGGCGCGCTGCTGGAAAAGAGGCTCGTCGCCAACGCCGACCTGCTGCAGGGGGCGCTGCAGACGGTGACCGGCACACTGGATTTCTTCTCCAGGCTTTTCAACAACAGCAATACCTATGGGTATGGCGGCAACCTGGTCGGCAGCGGCGCTGCGCAACCCAGGATCATATGCAGGGAGGCATGACATGAGCTTGACCAGTCTGCTGAACACCGGACTCAGCTCTTTGAACGCGCAGATGCTCGCGATAGAGGTGACCGGAGAGAACATCACCAACGTGAACACTCCCGGCTACTCGCGCCAGACGGCGATGCTGGTGAACGCGCCCACTACCCTGTTCCGGGCCTTCCCGATGGGAAACGGCGTCAGGGTCTCCGCCGTCCAGCGCACCTACGACAGCTTCCTGCAGGGGCAGATGATGGTGGCCAACTCCACCAGCGGCCAGGCGAAGACGGTCAACTCGGCCCTGCAGATGGTTCAGCCGCTGTTCAACGAGCTGACCACCGAGGGGCTCGGGCGGACCATGCAGGAGTTCTTCAGCACCTGGCAGGATCTGGCAGCGAATCCCCAGGGGGTGCCGGAGCGCCAGGCGATCCTTTCCGTCGGGCAGCAGCTGGTGGAGGACTTCCACCGGATCAACACCAGCCTGGCCAGCGTCAAGGACAACATGAACCAGAGCCTGGAACAGGTCACCTCCGACATCAACGACGCGCTGAAGCAGATCGCCCAGCTGAACGTGAGCATCAAGCAGATCGAGATAGGGCAGGGGGTAGCCAACGAGCTGCGGGACCAGCGTGAACTCGTGGTGCGGCAGTTGTCCGAGATGGTCGGCGTCACCTTCAAAGACGAGACGGACGGCAGCGTCAGCGTGAACCTCACCTCCGGCCAGTCCCTCATTTCCGGAAAGGACGCGGCTTCCTTGTCCCTGACCACCAATGTCGCCACCGGTTACTACGACGTCATGCTCACCCCGCCGGGAGGCGGCGCCGCGGTAAACGCGACCGCATTCGTAGGCGGACCGGCCAACAGCCAGGGCGAGATCGGCGGCATGCTTCAGATCCGGGACACCACGATCAACAGGTACCTGGCCGACCTGGACGAGCTGGCCTATTCCCTCGCCAATGAGATGAACGCCGCGCACGCGGCCGGCTACGGCCTCGGCGGCACGCAGATGGATTTCTTCACCCCTGCAGCCGGCACAGCACCCCCCGTCCCCGCTGCGACAGCGGCGGGCTACAGCGCGCTGATCGGGATCAACCTCACCTCCGCCAACCAGGTCGCGGCGGCTAGCGCGGCCCCGGCTGTCGGCGGCACGGGCAACAACCTGAACGCCTTGTCCATCGCCGCCCTTTACAACAAGACCTTCTCGATGAGCGCAGGTAACGCGACGCCTGAGGCATTTTACAACTCCCTGGTCGGCAAGGTCGGTGTGGACGTTCAGGGCGCCGAACGCGGCGAGAGCCAGACCGGCGCCATCGTCAGCCAGCTGAACAACCAGCGCGAATCGCTGACCGGGGTATCGCTGGACGAAGAACTGGTCAACCTGACCAAGTACCAGAAGGCTTACGAGGGCGCGGCCCGCGTGATCAACGTAGGCACCGAGATGATGGACACGGTGCTCGGTCTGATCAGGTAACCAAAAATCCTGGACAAACTTTCGGCGCCGATCCCTGGGGGGGAGGCTCGAAACATCCAGCTCGAAGGGAGCACTGCCATGCGCGTAACACAGAACACCTCGGCAAACCAGGTCCTGGCCAGTCTGCAGACCATACTGAAGCGTCAGCAGACTCTGCAGCAGCAGGCTGCGACAGGGGTCAAGGTCAACAACCCCGGAGATGATCCGGTCGCCACCCAGCAGATACTGCACCTCAAGTCGTTGAGCGCCGCCAGCGACCAGTTTACGAGGAACATCACCAACGGCACCTCGACCCTGACGGTGGTGGAATCGGCCATGGCGTCCATGGGGGACGTACTGGCAAGGACCAAGGAACTGGCAATCGGCATGTCGAGCGATACCAACAACGCCCAGTCCAGGGCGGCCGCGGCAAAGGAGTTCGAGCAGCTGCGCAGCCAGTTCATATCGCTTGGGAACACCGAGTTCAACGGCAAGTTCGTCTTCGGCGGGTTCAAAAACGACACGGCGCCATTCGACCTGACTACCGGCGCGTTCAGCGGCACCAACGACGACATAAAGGTGGAGATCGCCAGGGATTCTTTCGTACCTACCACCTATTCCGGCGAGACCCTCGTCTCGGGCGGCACTCCTCCGGGGAGCACCGGCGTTGACATCGTGGGGATCTTCGACAACATCGCCACTGCGCTGGCTGCCGGAAACAGTGCCGGTATCCGGGCGGAGCTCGGTAAAATCGACGACGCCCAAGCGCAGGTGATGGCCGGGCGCGCAGAGATCGGCGCCAGGATGAACCGCCTCACCAGCGCAAGCAGCGTCAACGACGACATGAAGCTGAGCATCACGCAGGTCGTCGCCGGGCTTCAGGACGTGGACTACGCCCAGGTGATAAGCGATCTCACCAAGCAGGAGAACGCATTCCAGACCGCCGTCGCGGCTTCGGCGAAGATCTCGCAGATCTCTTTGCTCGATTACCTCAGGTAGATCCGCTGCTGCGCCAGGGAGGGCGCCGGTTATGCTGGTATTGACCAGGAAGAATGGTGAGGCCATCACCGTAGGTGACCAGATACGCATCAGGGTGCTGGACGTGAAGGGAACCCAGGTGCGATTGGGAATCGAGGCCCCCGACGACATGCGGATATATCGCGAAGAGATCTATTTGCAGGTTCAGGAGGAAAACAGGCAGGCGGCCGAGTGGAACCTGGCAGACCTCGAGAAGGCCGTGCACCAGTTGAGCGGTCACGGTAAGGAGTGACATGATGCAAGTGAATACGGCACGTTTCGGATTGCTTGATATAGAAGAAGACAAGGTAATCTCGATGCCTCAAGGGCTCCTCGGCTTCCCCGAGAAGCGTTTCATCCTGCTCACGCCTCCCAATCTCGGGCCCTTTTGCTGGCTGCAGGCCGTCGAGAACCCAAACCTTGCCTTTGTCGTCACCGATGCCAAGAATTACTCCCCCGACTGCGGCTACCGGCTGACGGAGGAGGAGTGCTTGGCTCTGGAACTGGGGGAAGATTCGGCAGTCATCTTTTTGCTTATCGTGACCATGGCCGCTGATCCCAAGGACATCACGGTGAACCTGAGAGGCCCGATAGTGCTCAATCCTGAGCGGCTGATAGCCCGTCAGGTAGTGATCGAGGGGGACAAGTACCCTATCCGCCAGCCTTTCTTTGCTCCCCCCGGCGGAACAGCTACCCCGAAGAAGCGCGCCAAGGAGAAGGCCGCTGCCTGAAGGGCAGCTCGACGGCGACGAAAAACCGACGCCCCCCGGATCTCCGGGGGGCGTCTTCTTTTTTTTGCAGGGGCTGTTTTTTTTTCTAAAGTTACCCGGCCCTGCACCGATAACTGTCCCATGGGTTGGAATTAAAGCCGGAACGGTTCCGGAAGACGGAATTAGCAGGCCCACAAGCCGCGGCCGGGGCGAGGGGCAAGCAGTAACTGTCAAGATTCTGACACGCAAGCCAACAAAGGGTACGGATACCCGAAAAAACTCACGGAGGAATCACCATGTTATCTGTCAACACCAACGTCGCGTCTCTCAATGCCCAGCGTAACCTCTCCAAGACCCAGGTCTCCCTCAACCAGTCCCTGCAGCGCCTTTCCTCCGGTCTCCGGATCAACAGCGCAGCCGACGACGCAGCAGGTCTGGCTATCTCCGAGGGGATGAAGGCTCAGGTCCGCTCCATGAACCAGGCGAACCGCAACGCCAACGACGGCGTTTCCATGGTGCAGGTTGCCGAAGGTTCCTTGAACGAGGTCAGCAACATCCTGGGCCGTATGCGCGAGCTGGCCACCCAGGCAGCAACCGGTACCGTCGCCGCTTCGCAGCGCTCCTACATCAACAGCGAATTCGGCCGTCTGGCTTCCGAGATCACCCGTATCGCCTCCGCCACCGCATTCAACGGCATCCACATGCTGATGGCCTCCACCACCACCACCATCCAGGTCGGCACCGGCAACGAGACTTACGACAGGATTGACGTTGTAACCGCATCCATGGACGCAACCACCCTTTCCGTCCACACCGTTATCAACACCTCCGCTACGGCACAGGCCATGCTCGATACCCTCGACATCGCCATCTCCACCGTCTCCGCACAGCGCGCCAATCTCGGTGCTGCACAGAACCGCTTCCAGTCGGTCATCAACAACCTTCAGGTTGCCGCTGAGAACACCTCGGCAGCACAGTCCCGTATCGCCGACGCGGACATCGCGTCCGAGACCGCCAACATGACCAGGGCCAACATCCTGACCCAGGCCGGCACCTCGATCCTGGCGCAGGCCAACCAGCTGCCGCAGGCAGCTCTGAAACTGCTCCAGTAACATGCAAACCAATTAGCAACAAAAGAGGGGAGGGGCCGGCGGCCTCTCCCCTTTTCACTGTTGTGCCCGGCGAGGCGCAGCCGATCAGGGGTAAACGGCGCGTCCCTCGAACGAGGCCGACGCTGCCCGAAGGTAAAACGGCTCAAGTCCCGGTGACTCATACCGATAAGTATCAACGGCGGGCGGCAAGGCACGGCCTGGCACCTTTGTTGCTACAGAGATCTGAGAGGTAACCATCATGGCTAACATCACATTTGGCGGACTGGTAACGGGGATAGACACCACATCTATCGTGACCCAGCTCATGAATCTTGAGCGTGCACCGGAAAGATTGCTTCAGGCGCAACAGAAAAAGAACACCGAAAAGATAAGCGCCTACCAGAAGATCGGGGACGCGCTGACCAGCCTGCAGAACCTGGCTAAGGGCTTCAAGACAGCGGCGACCTTCAGCTCGTTGAAGACCACGGTTGCGAGTACCTCGGTGCTTACGGCTACGGCTGATAGCGGGGCTATGCCGGGAAGCCATACGGTGCAGGTGGTTTCCCTGGCCAAGAGCCAGCGGCAGGTGACGACGGGAGTCGCCAGCAGCACCGATCTCCTCTTTGGCACCGGGAGCTTCACAATCGACGGCGGCGCACCGATTACCATAGCGGCGGGACAGAACTCGCTGCGGGGAATCGCCGATGCCATCAACGCCTCCGGGACCGAGGTAAACGCCTCGATAATCAACGACGGGACCAACTACCGTATGGTGATCAACGGTACTGACACGGTGAATCATAATTTTGACTTCACCGGTCTCGGCGCAGCTCCTGTGCTGCTCGGGGGGGGAGACCCGACCTACCAGGATGCGGCCCAGGCCCAGTTGGTGGTCGACGGCGTCAACATAACCAAACCTACCAACACGGTTACCGACGCCATACAGGGCGTAACGATGAACCTCACGACCGAAGGGGCGAGCACTACGATCTCGGTTGCCATAGACATGGACGCCGTGACCAAGAAAATCAACGACTTCGTCGCGGCCTACAACAACGTCAACACCTTGATCTCCGCCCAGCTCAAGTACGACACGAACACTAAGAGCGCTGGGACGCTTTCCGGCGACTCAGCCCTACGCAGCATCCAATCGCAGTTGAAGTCGCTGCTGACCACCTCCGTTTCCGGGGCGACCGGCTCCTACACCACGTTGGCGCAAATCGGCATCAAGTCTGATTCAAAGACCGGAGCGCTCTCCGTCGAGTCGGCCACGCTTTCCAAGGTGCTGTCGCAGGATTACGCCAACGTGGTGGACTACTTCACCCACAACGGCTCCTCGCTCAACACTACGCTCCCCAGGAACCAGTACGGCATCGCACAGCAGTTCAGCCTGGTCATCGACACCATGGTGAAGCCCTACGTCGCCGGAACCACCAGCGGGCTGCTGGAGTCAAGGAAGAACTGGCTCACCACGGCCAATAGCCGTATCGATAGCCAGATAGCCGCTATGGAAATCCGCTTCGAGAAGATGCAGACCAACCTGCTTAACCAGTACAACCGTATGGAAACGACAGTGAGCCGGCTGCAAACCCAGGGGAACATGCTTCTCAACAGCCTGGGCTTGATGACTACTTCCAGCACCTCGAGCAGCAAGTAACCAGGAGAGCACGATGCGCACATTGAACCCTTACCAGAACACGCAGATCACCACTGCCACGCCGGAGAGGATCCTCGTCCTGCTGTACGACGGCGCGATCAAGTTCACCCTGCTCGCACAGGAGCGTATGAAGCAAAAGGATTTTGCCGGCAAGGGGATTTACATAGGCAAGGCGCTGGCGATCGTGAACGAGTTGATGGTCACACTGAACCACGAAGTGGGGGGAGAGGTGGCAGCCAACCTGGAACAACTCTACATCTACCTGATCGGCGAATACGGGCAGGCGAACCTGCATAACGAGGTGGCGCACCTCGAGAACGCCCACAAGATCCTGGTTACGCTCAGGGATACCTGGAATGAGGCCACAGAGATCTGGTATCAGGAACGAAGCGACCAAAAACATGAGCCTTTAGCGACTTCAGTGGGGTAAGCATTTGGAAGACCGTTCATTGCCGGGGATGATCGCGGAGGCGGAGCAAAAGTACCTCCTGTTGCTGCAAGAAGCGAATGACCTTCTCAGGAGGCTGGATTACATCGGCCCGGAAGAGCTCTCCGAACTGCTGGAGCGACGTCAGACTCTCGTCGAATGGATTCAGGATTTTGACGCCGTCATCGCCGGGGCCGGCTGTTCCGATTCGGTGGAGCGTGCCGCGCTTGACAGCTTCAAGGTCTTTCAGCAGGAGACTATCGCGAAGGTGCTGGAAACGGACGGCCTGGTGACCGGGCTGGCGCAAGGGGTGTGCGCTTCCATCCAGGCGTCGCTGTCGTCGATGAAGAAAAGCAGGCGGATCCGCAACGCCTTCGACAACGCCGGAGCAATTCAGCAGCACAGCCTGGACGGGAGGCTCTGAAGGCAGCGGGCTCCTCTAGGGGAGGCGTTGCGACAAGGCGGACGAGCTAAGACAAGACGAACAAAGGGGCTACAGTCGCACTGTAGCCCCTTTTGTTTATGGCGGCCTCTTGCTACCCCAGGCTCGCTGCAGCCCCTTCGAGCATGGCGAGTGCCGCGCCGTTTTGAGGGTCTCTCTCCAAGGCTCGTTGGAAAAGTTCCTGCGCCGGTTCCGAAAGCCCGGCCTCATTGCAGAGCATGCCCAGGGTTATCAGTGCGCCGACGTCATCAGGGGCGAAGGCGAGATAACGGTTGTAGGCGTTGAAGGCCTCCTCGTAGTTCCCGACGGCCTTGAGCAGGTCGCCGAAAGGGGGGAGGTAGGTGGCGGAGATCCCTACCAGGCACTCCACGGCGAGCAGCGCGTTTTCGGTATCTCCGGCTCCCATGGAGAGATGGGCGATCTGCAGCAGGGCATCCTCGGTAAGCGGGTGTTCCAGGTCGGCCAACAGATGCTGGTACTGCTCGACGGCGAGCGCCGGTTCTGCATGCAACTCGGCAAGCAGGCCGTTGACGAAGTGCAGGTAGGGGAGCGCCTTCTCCTGATCCGGATGACCGGCCAGTCCTTTCGCCATCGCCTCCAGTTCGTCCTCCTGGTTGCGCTTGAACAGCAGCAGGGCCTTGCTCCTGGTGTGCTTCACGTCGTGGAGTTTTTCCAAAAGATCGATCTGCGAGGTGCGCTCCTCGGTCATCATCCCCTCGAACCGGGCTTCCAGCAGCGAAACCCTGTCCGGCATCTCCCTTTGCATGCGCTCGGCCTGTTCCGGGTTTCGGTGCCGCCACAGGCGCAACCGTCCGAACTGACCGTCCTTTTCCCACTGCTCCAGGAGTCGCGCGCAGTCGGGGACCCCCTTCTCCTCCTCGATGCGCGCCTGGATCCGCTCCAGGACGCCGTCCATCAGACCGATCAGGTACTCGGTGCCTGCCTGGTACGCCTCGTAGTACTCGTAGGTCGCGGTCTCCACCTGTTCGTCGCTCATCTGGTCGATGGTGGACCTGAGGCTGGAGAAGAACCTCTTGAGGCCGAAGTGGCGTACCAGCCCGGAGAAGTCGAAGTTGCGGTTGAGCCGCTGCTCGATCTTGTCCATCCTGATCTTGTGGCGGAAATCGCGCTTTTTCCCTTTGCGCCCGAACAGGCCGTCCGCGCATTCCAAGGCCTCTCGTGACAGCTCGCTGATGCGCAGGAACTTCCTGCGCGCCCTTTCGATCTCCTTGCTTACCAGGCGGTAGTGCGCCATTTTCGCCTGCCGCGTGGATTCCGGCACCATCTTCGCGATCACAGACCCGGAGGATTCCACCCAGTCACCCAGCTCGATCTCCTCCAGGGCCTGATACTCGATGCAGGGGACGCGTGCTGCGTCGAGGGAGGAGTTGCAGACGCGACGCCCCTTTTCGGTGGCGCGCTGCGCCTGCAGGCCGAGGATGTAGAGCGAGTCGGCGTACCCCTGGTTGGTGTCGGCTCGCCCCCCCCCGTAGGTCTCCACCCGCGGACTGATCTGCCCCAGGTCCGGGCCGATCTTGTTCTCGTTGCTCCCGGCGGCGTGGGTCTGCCCCGTCGCGCTGAAGCAGAGGTCCACCCCGGCGAGTACGATGGTGCTGCACCCCATGTGCACGGCAAGGTCGAAGGCGTAGTTGCTGACGGTCGGGCCGGAATAGGCGAGGGTGTCGACATTGAGTGGCGTGCGCCACGGGAACCTCGGCCCGGTGTAGATGCTTTTCCCCTCCCATTGCCCGACCAGCAGGGGGGAGGCGTGGTTGCTGTAGACGAAGACCGGAAAGTCGGAGCTGGTGTAGTTGAGCATTTCCCGGCTCACCTCGAAGCTGATCTTCTGGGGATCGACGGAGGCGATGACGTGGGGTACGAGCCCCTCTTCCAGGAGCAGGCGGCTGATGCGGGAGACGGCGATGATCACCAGGCGCTCCCGGTTTTCCTTCACCCATGGGAGCGCCCCCTTCAGGGAGGGGCCGCCTGCGAGTATGACGGCCGTCCTGCCTGCGCAGGCGTCCTTCAGTGCCTCGCTGAAGCAGACGCGGCTCTCGGCGAGGTTGTCAAGCTGGCGCAGGATGAATTGCGAGGCGTTGGTCGAGGTCCAGATCTTGCGCACCGAGGTCTTGATGTTCTGGTTCAGCAGCCAGGAAAGGTTGCGGTACTCAAGGAGGTTGGCGTCCCTGGTGGCTGCCGCTTCGTGGACGCAGACCGCATCGAGGAAGACGTAGTCCACCATGTTGAAGCTGGCTGCCGCCTCCGGGAACCCCTCCAGGGGGACCACGGAGATCTCCGGGGGGAGAGCTTCCAGGAGCCCTGCGCCGGAGAGGGCGCTGATAACCTCGGGGAGCTCCACGAACAGGTACTTGGTCCCGACGCGGAGGCCGTTTTTCACGAGGTACGCGGGGAGCAGGCCGGAGTCGGTCCCCACGATGACGTACAACTGGTACTCCCCGAACAGTTTGTCGCCGAACATGGAACGATAGAGGGCGTCGGAGCCGATCCTGTTGAAGGCGTTGCGGTTGACGCTGTACAGATAGCGGTCGCCGAAATCGTTGCTGATGAAGGGTTCTCGGGTCGTTTCGGAAGTACTCATGTCGCTCCTCATAGCCTTAATTCTTTAGCAGCAGGTCCCACTCAAGGGGAGTCCCTTTCTTGATGTCGCGGCAGACCCGCTTGCCCAGGCAAAGCTCCAGATGTTTCGGCGACAGCCCAAATCCGGGGCGGATCGCCCGCAGGTTCTCCGGGGTGAGCCTCTCGTTCTCGGCGATGTCTTCAACGATGTAGAGCGAGCGCCGGTACTTGAGCGAGGCGAGCTCGCCGGCGCTGGGGCCGTAGCTCACGCAGCCAAGCGACTGCCAGGCGCGCAGGGACTCCTCCACCAGCAGTCTCATCTCCTGTGGTTCCAGGGAGAAACTGGAGTCCACGCCGCCGTCGGCCCTGGCCAGGGTGAAATGCTTCTCGATGACGGTGGCGCCCAGGGCGACCGAGGCAACGGCGACGCCGGTGCCCATGCTGTGGTCGGAGAGGCCTATCTGGCAGCCGAACATGTCGCGCATGTGGGGGATGGTGCGGACGTTGCTGTTTTCGGGGGTGGCCGGGTAGGTGCTGGTGCACTTCAGCAGGACCAGGTCGCGGCACCCGGCGTCGCGCGCGCAGCGCACCGTTTCGTCCAGCTCCGCCAGGGTCGCCATCCCCGTGGAGATGATCATGGGCTTGCCGGTGGCGGCGACCCTGCGGATCAGGGGGAGGTCGGTGTTCTCGAAGGAGGCGATCTTGTAGCAGGGGGGAGCCAGCTTTTCAAGGAAATCGACGGCGCTCTCGTCGAAGGGGGTGGAAAAGCAGATCAGCCCCAGCTCTCGGCAGCGCTCGAAGATGGGGGCGTGCCATTCCCAGGGGGTGTAGGCCTGCCGGTAAAGCTGGTAGAGGGAGTTTCCGGCCCAGAGGCTGTTGGGGTCCTCGATCAGGAAATCCCCCTCGCCCAATTCCAGCGTCATCGTGTCGGGGGTATAGGTCTGCAGCTTGAGCGCGTGCGCCCCGGCGCGGCCGGCGGCGCTGACAATTTCCAGTGCCCTGTCCAGGGACTGGTTGTGGTTTCCCGACATCTCCGCGATGACAAAGGGGGGGTGGGCGCTCCCTATCTTTCTCCCCGCTATGGTTATCTCGTGCATGGTGCATCTCCCGTTGGGAACAATTTCCGCTCCAGTTCTGCCTTGACGCGCGGCCAGTCACGGCTTAGCAGCGCGAAGCTCAGGATGTCGAGGTAGCTGCCGTCCTTCAGGACGTGCTCCGCAAGATGCCCCTCTTGGGCGAAGCCGAGCTTCTTGTGGTAGGCGATGCTGGCGGCGTTGAAGGAAAAGGCCTCGCCGATCACCTTGTTCAGCATCAGCACGTCGAAGACCTGGGTCAGCGCAAGATAGGCCATGCGGGTGCCGCTACCCGGGGGGGCGTCGGTCTCTCCCAGGTAAAAGCCCCAGTGACACCTCTTGTTGCGCCAGTCCAGGTGGTTCAGGTTCACGACCCCCAGGGGGCGGCCGTGGTCTTCGAAGACGAAGGCGAAGGCGTCGCCGTCGCGGGCGAGCCGCTCGAACCATGCCTTGTGCTCGACGGCGGTGATCAGGTGGCTGGTATACATGTTGGCGCGGATGCGCTCGGAGTTGCGCCAGGTGAGGAGCAACTCCAGGTCCCTTTCCTCGACACCCCTGAAGCAGGTCCGGCTCGTTTCGATCATTGAGGTTCTCCATGCATAAGTGGCACAAGCGGGTGTACCGCAGCCGGCTCTCCCATCACGCAAAAGCAGCGCTCGCTGGCGCCGGCCAGCAGGTCGGGCGCTCCCTGCAGTCGGGCGACCCGGTCGGCGATCAGCCCGGGCGTCACCTCGGCGTGCCACCCCAGGTTCCAGACCGCCCCGGTTTTAGCCACCTCCTGGGTCAGGAGCAGCTGGTTGGGCGCCACCACCACGGCCAGGGTGGGGAGGCCGAGAACGCAGCGCTCCCAGGTGGTGCTCCCGCCGCTGCCAAGGGCCAGGTCGGCGTGGCTCATGAGTTGGGCCATGTTCTCCACCTGGGTGTGCAGGGTGCAGCGAGGCAGCGCGGCGCAGGCCGACCCGACCGGGGCTGCATGCGGGTTGGAGCTGCCGATCACCACGTCCAGGGAGGGGCGCTCTCCCCCCAGCAGCTCCATCGCGGCCAGCGCCTTCCCGGTCTCGTTGGTCGGGTCCGACCCGCCGAAGGAGATCAGCAGGCGCTCAAGCTTGCCGAAACGCCGCTTCAGATGCTGCCGCTCCCGGATGAACTCCGGCCTGAGCAGCGCGTACCCCGGGCCTATCAGGGTCCTGCAGCCGGGGGGGACGAGCCCCCGGTAGCGGCCCGCCGGGTTGCCGTACAAGTTCTGGTCCAGCAGGATGTCGCTGTCGTGGGGGCGGTCGGCCAGGTCGTCTATCGCGAGGACCTTCATCCCGAGCAGGCGCATGCGCCTCTCGAACCGTGCGTCGAGGCGGTAGTGGTCCACGACCAGCCAGTCGAAGGCGCCGCCGGCCTCGGCCGCCGAGGCGGCGGTCCTGTCCGCGTCGGCTTCCCAGTCGCTCTCCGTGGCGCAGAACCGATGCACGGGGTATCCCTTGAGCTCGATCAGGGCGGCCAGGTCCCCGGGCTGCTGCCGGCACACGAAAGTGACCCGGGCGCCGCTCAGGGCCAGGGCGTCCGCGAGGGTCAGGCAGCGCATCACGTGGCCGGAGCCGATCTCGGCCGAGGCGTCGCACCTGAAAAGGACCTTCACCGGGCGTGCTCCAGTCCCAGCTGCTGGGCGCGGTACATCAGTTCTGCTTCCTCCCAGTCCTGCGGCGTGTCGATGTCCTGTACCAGGTGGCGCGGCAGAACCACGGGGACCGAGGCGGGTGAAAAGAGGATCTGGTCGCTCACAAAGGCCTCGCTCCTCCCCCAGTAGAACTGGCCGGCATCGTGGTAGGCCTCCTCGAGATCCTGCGAACGGGTGAAGATGTGCTCGGGAAAGATAGCCTGCACCGTCCCCTGCTCGGTGACGCGCAGGGCCCTCTGGATGGGGAAGCGGAAGCCGGTCACGGAAAAAGCGAAGTCGCTGCCGCTGGCCAGCAGCTTGCGATGCCCTTCGGCCAGAAAGCCGGGCTGCAGGAAGGGAGCGGTGGCGTAGATGCAGCAGGCGCATGCGACCTGCTGGCCCTCCTCGACAAGCCAGCCGATGGCATGTTTCACCACCGCGTTGGTTCCTGTGAAGTCGTCGGCAAGGGGGCGGGGGCGCAGAAAAGGGGTCTCGGCGCCATAGCCGCGCGCCACCTCGGCGATTTCCTCGTCGTCCGTGGAAACGATGATCCGGTCGAACAGCCCGCATTGCCGCGCCGCCTCTATGGAATAGCCGATGACGGGCTTGCCGGCGAAGAGCTTGATGTTCTTGCGCGGAATGCGCTTGCTCCCGCCTCGCGCGGGGATGACGGCGACGTTGATGCGCTTGCAGCCCGGGTCGTCGCTGTGTCCTGTTCGGCTCATGCGGCGCTCCGGCGGCAGTGCGCTCCCAGCGTCTCGCGGAGCGCAGTCACGACGAGGTCCTGCTGTTCCTCGCTCATGGCGGGGTACAGGGGGAGGGTCAACGCCTCCCGGTAGTAGCGCTCGGCCTCCGGGAAATCCCCCGCTGCGAATCCGAGGGCCCGGTAGTAGGGCTGGGTGTGCACCGGTATGTAGTGCACGTGGGCGGTGATTCCCCTTGCCCGCAGCTCCTCTAGCACTGCCTTGCGGCTCTTGCCGGCAGCGTCGCTGTCCAGCCGGACCGTGTAGAGGTGGAAGGCGGAAAAGGTGTCGGGATGTTGCCTGGGGAGGGCTAGCGGCAGATCGGCCAGCAGCTGGTCGTAGCGCTGGGCCAGCTGGTGACGCCGCGCCACGAACCGGTCCAGCATGGTCATCTGGCTCTCCCCCAGGGCAGCCTGGAGGTCGGTCATCCGGTAATTGAACCCCAGCTCGATCTGCTCGTAGTACCAGGGCCCGTGCGGCTCTTCCGCCATGAGGGCGGGATCGCTCGTTATGCCGTGGCTGCGCAGGCGCAGCAGCCTCTCTCCCAGCGCGGCACTGTTGGTGAGCACCATCCCGCCTTCGGCGCTGGTGATCACCTTCACCGGATGGAAGCTGAACACCGTCATGTCGCTGTAACGGCAGTTGCCCACCGGTTCCCCGAGATAGCGCCCGCCTATGCCGTGCGAGGCGTCCTCGATGGTCACGAAGCCGTAGCGGGCGGCCAGGCGGGAGATCCCTTCCATGTCGCACGATTGCCCGGCGAAGTGGACCGGGATCACGACCTTGGGCAGTTTCCCCTCACGCTCGGCCCGTTCCAGCTTTTCCTGAAGACGCGCAACGCTCATGTTCCGGCTACAGGGGTCGATGTCGACGAAGTCGACCTCGGCGCCGCAGTAGAGACCGCAATTGGCGGAGGCTACGAAGGTGTTGGGGGACGTCCAGAGCGCGTCGCCGGGCCCCAGTCCGGCAGCCAGGCAGGCGATATGAAGCGCCGAGGTGGCGCTGTTTACCGCCACGGCCCGGGCGGCCCGGCAATAGCCGGCGACCGCCTGCTCGAACCGCTGCACAGCAGGTCCCTGGGTGAGCCAGGCCGACTTCAGGACCTCCACCACTGCCTCAATGTCGGCGTCGCTGATGGATTGGCGTCCGTAGGGGATCGTGGCGAGGCCGTTTGGGCCGGTTGCAGGTGGGGCCACCATTGAGCTGTCTGACATTTGCACCTCTAATGAGCTCGTAATATCGTCGGCAGGGCGGAGGTCAGGCCGCAGGGTGAGGGGAGAACCCCTTGTCCACGTGCTCGACCATCAGCGCGCGCAACTCTGCGACGCTCAGCCACTGGTCGTTGCTTCCGCTGTTATAGGCGAAGTTTTCGGGGCAGGGAGAGCCGTCGAACGCCCTGGTGAATTCGGCCACGTCCCAAAGCGGAACGGACGGCAGTATCACGAAGTGCTTCTCGAATTGCACGGAATTTATGGCATCGGTGGTGGTGATCATCTCCTCGTGCAGCTTTTCGCCGGGACGGATGCCGATCACGGTGTGCCTGCATCCGGGGGCGACCGCCTCGGCCACGTCGGTGATACGGTAGCTGGGGATCTTGGGGACGAAGATCTCCCCACCCCACATGTCGGAGAGGGCCTGGAGGACCAGGCTGACCCCGTCAGCCAGGGTGATGTTGAACCGCGTCATGGCCGGGTCGGTGATGGGAATGACCCCTTCGGACCTCTTTTTCAGGAAAAAAGGGATGACGGAGCCGCGGCTTCCCATGACGTTGCCGTAGCGCACCACCGAAAACCTGATGTCGCGCTTCCCCTTGAAGTTGTTGGCTGCCACGAAAAGCTTGTCGGAGCAGAGCTTGGTGGCGCCGTAGAGGTTGATGGGGGCCGCTGCCTTGTCGGTGCTCAGGGCGACCACCTGGCTCACCCCGTTGTCCAGCGCCGCCTCTATGAGGTTCTGCGCCCCGAGGATGTTGGTCTTGATCGCCTCGAAGGGGTTGTACTCGCAGGCGGGTACCTGTTTTAGCGCCGCTGCGTGCACTACCACGTCGATCCCCTGCATCGCCCTGTTGAGCCGGTCCTTGTCGCGCACATCCCCTATGAAATAGCGGATCTGACGGAACTGTTCCGGCGGGAACTGCTGCGCCATCTCGAACTGCTTCAGCTCGTCCCGTGAGAATACAGCGATGCGTGAAACCTCGGGGTACTGCTGCAGGACCGTTTCCACGAATTTTTTTCCGAAAGACCCGGTGCCGCCAGTGACAAGAATCGATTTGCCTTTTAGCATGATTTCCTCAATCTCGTATGGGTGAATGCAATGGCACTCACAGATGCAATGGATGTGCCAGTGTCAATTTTTTGAAAGCGTGTTTGCGGATGACGAAAAGATGAAGGGTGAGGTTCGGCAGTGGGAGGGGGGCGGCATGGGCGGGCGGTGTCGCGTTGGGGGAGGAACCGGCGAGGCGGCGGCTTGGGGGAGCTCGGGTTACGGCTCCCCTTTCTCGCCTTGCTCGGAGATGAGCACCACGTCGATGCGGCGGTTTTTCTGCCTTCCCTCTTCGCTGGAGTTCTCGGCGACCGGGTGGTATTCGCCGTATCCCGCGGCCGAAATGCGGTTCGGCTCGAACTCCTGCTTGATCAGATACTGAAGCACGTTGGTGGCGCGGGTGGTCGAGAGCTCCCAGTTGGAAGGGAAGGCTGCAGAGCTGATGGGGACGTTGTCGGTGTGACCTTCCACCCGCACCATGTTCGAGTAGTTGGCGAGCGACCCGATCACGTCGTCCAGCAGGGTGAGCGAGGACTGCTTGATGTGGGCGCTGCCGGAATCGAAAAAGCCGGCTTCCTTGAGGGTCACCACGAGGCCCCGCTGGGTGATGGAGACGCTCACCTTGTCGTGCGCGCCGGCTTTGGTCAGGTAAGCCTCTATGGCGGCTTTGGTCTGCTTGAAGTCCTGTTCGTTGCCGCGGCTTCTCCCCCTTTTGGGAATCGCCGCGGATTTTGCCATAGACGGGATGATGTTCATGGCGCCCATCTCGATCACGCTCGGCCTGGAGGCGGGTGAAGCGGCAAAGCCAAAGGAGCTGGCCATGGACGCCATGACCTCCTCCACCTTCTTCTTGTCGGTCTGGCTCATGGCGTACAGGGTCACGAAGACGGCAAAGAGCAGTGTGATGAAATCCGCGTAGGAAACCAGCCACCGCTCGTGGTTGGGCTCTTTTTCGTGCTTCTTCTTCCTGGCCATCTACTTCCCCTTTTTGTCTCCGCCGTCGTGCAGGTACGCCCTGAGTTTCTGCTCGATGAAATGCGGGTTCTCGCCGTTTTGGATCGCTATCAGACCCTCGATGAGCATCTCCTTCTGCAAGAGTTCCTCCTTGAGCCTGTGTTTCAGCTTGGTGCCGAAGGGGAGGCAGAAGCAGTTGGCGGTCATGAGGCCGTAGATGGTGGCAACGAAGGCGACGGCGATGCCGCTGCCGAGCTTGGAGGGGTCGGAGAGGTTGCTCATCACGTGGATCAGGCCGAGAACCGCGCCGATGATGCCGATGGTGGGGGCGAAGCCGCCGGCCGCCTCAAAAACCTCCGCGCTTCCCTTGTTGTGCTCCTCGAAGGAGCCCAGCTCGATCTCCATGGTCTCCCTGAGCTTTTGCGGGTCGATGCCGTCGACCACCAGGGAGATCCCCTTTTTGGTGAAGCTGTCCTTCACCGTCTGCGCCTCCTGTTCCAGGGAGATAAGGCCGTTTCTCCTTGCCTTGGCGGCGTAGTTGATGATGTTCTTGATGACCGCCTCGGGGTCGTCCTTGGGGGGGAAGAAGCAGCGTCCCACATCCTTGAACGCCTTGAGGATGCTGGGCAGCGGGAAGCTCACGAAGGTTGCTCCGAAGGTTCCGCCCAGGACGATGATGGCGGCGGTCGGCTGCACCAGCGCCCCCAAGTGGAGCCCTTCCAGAAGCGCACCGCCAAAGACCGCACCGATCGCCAGAACTAATCCGATAATTGTTGCTAAATCCATTAGTGGCTCACTCGTTAGATTTTTTGTTGCAGCTTGCACGACGGGCGGAACTTCTCGCCGTGGCTTCTGCGCAGGTATTTTTTCTCGTGCAGCGGCG
>CAZFMI010000064.1:0-21726 GCA_964519915.1 uncultured Geomonas sp. | reverse complement strand
GCTCCGTTTATTGATTGGTACTACATGGCGGACATGCTAAAAGTGGGCGGCCATGTCGCCGTCGATGACACCCAGATCCCTACCGGCGGAATTCTCAGACAGTTTCTGCTGCAGGAGTCGGGGAGATGGAGCCTCGCTTCGGAGTTGGGGAAGACATCGATTTTTACCCGAGTAACAGATTTGCACGTCGCCAAAGGGGTCATGTGGGATCAGCAGCCTTTCTGTCGCATCCCGGAAGGGCATTGAAGGAGTTCCAGACCGTGTTCGATACCAAATCCAGAGCAATCTGCATCCTGGGCATGCATCGCAGCGGCACCTCGACCATCACCCGTGCCATAAATCTGCTGGGCGCTTACCTCGGTGAAGAGAAGGACCTCATTCCTCCGGCACCAGATAACCCGGAAGGTTTCTGGGAAAGAGGCGACGTTGTCGCCTTGCATGATCGCATCCTGGAAAGGTTCAAACGGCTATCGGACACGGTGGCACCGCTGCCGGTCGGCTGGCACACCACCCATTCGGCACATCACCTTAAAGAGGAACTTCGGGTACTGATACGGGATAACTTCAGTCACACCAGCCTGTGGGCATGGAAGGATCCACGAACCTGCCTGACCTTTGACCTGTGGAAGCAGTTACTGTCGGAACTCTCCACGGACCTGTGCTGCGTATTCACAGTCCGAAGCCCGTTGGACGTGGCCAAGTCCCTCAAGAAACGCAACGACATGCCATTCGACAAGGCGCTCGGCTTCTGGATGAACGACAACCTCGTCGCGCTGGAAGCCTGCTCGGACATCCCGACCGTCTTCATCAACTACGACGAGTTCGTGGAAAGCTGGGAACCGGAGTTGCGCAGGGTCGCAGAGACTCTCCATCTCGAGTGGCCGGCTAACGGTGAAGAACTAAAGTCGGAGATGGATTCCTTCGTCCAGCCCGGTTTACGGCACAACCGGTCAAGCTCGGCCGATCTCGACAGCATCCCCGCGCCGGTCAGGGAGTTGTACCAGCTTATCCTGGGGCAGACCAGGAAACCGGAGAGAGAGACCGTCTTTCACAACAGGGTGAGACAGCTCGCTGCGGAATACCGCACCTACAGCAGCTTCTTCAGTGCAGATATGGACTACCTCTTCGACAGGGGGAAGCGCCTGCTGGATCTCGACAGGCAGGCTGAAGAGGCCATCGGGACCACAGCAGATGAAGCCGAACAGGGTCCGGCAACTGCCGGCAGCTCCGCCAATGCCGCAACAGCCTGCCCCGTTTCAAAACCGGCTACAGGCACCAGTAAAAACTAATTCACTCACACTTGGCAGGTAACCGGGTCATGCTGGCTTCTGTAATCATCTGCACATACAATCGTTCCGATCTTCTGGAAGAGTCGCTGCTTTCGGTATGCAGACAGGACCTTGCCGACGACCAGTACGAGATCTTGGTCGTTGACAACAATTCCATCGACAATACCAGGCAGGTCGTGCAGAACGTCGCCGCCTCGTCCAAGGTGAAGATCTCGTACATTTTCGAGAAGCGCCAAGGGCTCTCTTTCGCCCGTAACAGCGGCATCGATGCGGCACAAGGCGAAATCGTTGTTTTCACCGACGATGACATCGAGGCAGAGCCTCAGTGGCTGCGCAAAACGGTGGCGATATTCAGCAGCCCCGAAGTAGCGTGCGCAGGTGGGCCGATCCGCCCCTTATGGCCGCATGAAAAGCCGCAATGGCTGGACACGGAGCGAGAGGGCTTTCTCACCATCAGCGAATTCGAGGCAGCAAGGGAAACGGGAAGGTTCAGCTATCCCAACTACCCCTGGGGCGCGAACATCGCCTTCAGAAGGACCGTATTCAAGGAAATCGGCGTATTTCCAACGGATCTCGGAAGAATAGGCGCATCGCTGCTCTCGAACGAAGAGTTGAACCTGTGCAAGAGGATCGAAGCAGCCGGTTACCTCATCAGCTTTGCGCCTGAGGCCGTGATCCATCACAAGATACCGGCGCAGAGAATGACCAAGAGTTGGATGATGCACCGCGCCTACTGGCAGGGCAGATCCGACGCGATCCTTGACACAGGGACCACCCCGTTCCGATACTCACGGCTTCGCGACTTCGCCCGACAACTCTTCTGGCACCAGGCCAAGGATCGCGGCGCGGATTTCACTACTACCTGCATCGAGCGCAACCTCATAGGTTACCTACACCAATTGCTGATCGTCTCGCAAGAGCCGCCACTCAGCCAGTTCAGGAAAATACGGGCCATAAGGAAGTTTCTCTCCAGCTTCACCAAGTTGACAGGAGCCTCGTTCGCCGGGAAGAGGGCTGTCATCACTGGATTAGAACAAGATCTTGCAAAGCGTGACCAGCAGGCTGCCCAGTTAGAGGTATGGCTGGCTGATCGCGAGAAGGAGATCCATGATCGGGACGAATGGCTGGCGGAACGCGACGGCCAGATTGTTCAGTACAAACAATGGCTGACCGACAGGGAACGGGACATTCACGAGCGCGACCGGTGGCTGGCGGAGCGTGACGCCCAGATCGCTCAGTACCAACAATGGCTGACCGACAGGGAGCGGGACGTTCAGGAGCGCGACCGGTGGCTGGCGGAGCGCGACGGCCAGATCGCTCAGTACAAACAATGGCTGGCCGACGGGGAACGGGACGTTCAGGAGCGCGACCGGTGGCTGGCGGAGCGCGACGGCCAAATCGCTCAGTACAAACAATGGCTGGCTGACAGGGAACGGGACGTTCACAATCTCATCCAGCAAGTGGCCGACAAAGAGAGTGAGATCGATCATCGCGAGCAACTCCTGGCTGAATGCGACAGACACCTTAAAAAATACGAACAGTTGTTGGATGAACGGGATAAAGGAATAGCTGACCGTGACGCTCGTCTCACGGCAAAGAGAAAGGTAATGACGGAACATCGGGAGGCCATCGTCAAACGCGACGCGGAAATCGAGGACCTGCGCAGGAAGCTCGATGAAAGGGACCAGACGATAACCGGGCTGCTTGATACCGTCAGTTGGAAGATAACCGCACCACTTCGTTGGTTGTCACCTGTGAAGAGAGTTGAGGGCAGCAACAAGATCAAGCAGTGAGGATTTATGACTAAATTCGTTATTTTTGGTTTCCCGAGATGCGGCAGCACCTACCTCTGCAGCCTGTTGGAGTCGCACCCGAAGGTGTTGTGCCATTACGAGGTCTTCCACCCGGACGAGATTGTCACCGTGTACGACTTTCACGAACGAGTGGAAGAGATCAAGGCTTATACCCCGCAGAGTCGGGACCAAAACCCAGGTGAATTCATCGACTTTCTCTTCAAACACAACTTGTGGGGAGAAGCAGCGGGGTTCAAAATCTTCATCGGCCACAGCGATGAAGCCCACCGCCTGATCCTGCAGGACGGGAGCATCAAGAAGATCCTTCTGCGCAGGGATACAATTCCGGCTTACACCTCGGCGTTGATTGCAAACAAGACAGGGGCCTTCACTCACAAGGAACAGTCTCAATCCGAGCAGGTCAAGGTGTCCCTGGACATGGGGGGGTTGCTGAACTTTCACAGGCTCATTGATGACTACTTTGACATGCTCAAGAAGACGCTTGATGAGACCAATCAGCCTTACCTTGAACTTGACTATGAGCAATTGGCGTCAGATCCGGCAACGATAGATTCGGTTTTTGCATATATCGGAGTGGATACGGGGCGCAAGGACATCCAGGCTTTCACGAAGAAGCAGAACAGAGCATCCCTCGCCGATAAGATCGACAACATCGATGAGGTGGTGTCCGATTCAGTCCGATTCTGGTTCGATCAGTACCGGTTAGTGGAGAGCCGGGATGCCGAGATAGCAAGGCTCAAGGCACAGCTTGCAGAGTCACGGATAGCAGGATGTGAGCGGGAGATACAGGATCCCCCGGTGAAAGAGGATAGCAGAGATGCTTTAGCTGCGGAATCTGTATCAGTTTCGAAGAAGGAGATGTGAAGTGGATAATCGCCTGGCACGCCTGATTGCTTATTACCTCCCCCAGTTCCACCCGATCCCGGAAAACGACGAGTGGTGGGGAAAGGGCTTTACCGAATGGACCAACACGGCAAAGGCCAAAAGGTTGTTTCGCGACCACTACCAGCCGCGTGTCCCGGCCGACCTGGGGTTCTACGATCTCCGGGTCCCTGAAGCGAGGGAGGCACAGGCAGAGCTCGCCGAAGCATACGGCATTGAAGCTTTCTGCTACTGGCACTACTGGTTTGCAGGAAAGCGTATCCTCGAGCGCCCCTTCACCGACGTCCTGAAATCGGGAAGTCCCCGCCTTTCCTTCTGCCTGGGATGGGCCAACGACAGTTGGACCGGGACCTGGCACGGCTGCCCCGACAAGATGCTGATCGAGCAGACCTACCCTGGCCCTAAGGACGAGGAAGCGCATTTTTACTCCCTTTTGGATGCCTTTGGTGACGACCGCTACCTCAAGGTCGACGGAGAGCCCCTCTTCTTCATCTACAAGCCTTACCGTCTCCCTGAGCCGCAGCGATTCATAGAGCACTGGAAAGAGCTGGCAATCAAGGAAGGTTTGAAGGGTATCTACTTCGTTGGCCACACCAACCCTTCCAGCAGGCAGCCCGAGGAAAAGTACTTCGATGCCCTGGTGCCGCATAACCCCGGGGTGACGACCCACTACTACTTCAACCGCCCCCCGACCTATCTCGACAAGGTCTGTTACCGTCACAGCAAAAAGACGGTGCGCGAGCTGGTCAGGAGCCGCTTTCCCCGGCTGGACGTAATGGAGTATTCGGAGTACGTAAAAAGAGCGCTTTTCCCGCAGTGCCCGGAGCGGGAAGAGTTCCCTTGCGTGGTTCCCAACTGGGATAACACCCCGCGCTGCGGCATTAACGGTTACGTGCTCAAGAATTCCACCCCCGAACTGTTCCGGGAGCATCTGCGGCAGGCGATCGAGCAGGTAGCAGGCAGATCGCCGGAAAAGCGGATCGTCTTCATCAAGTCCTGGAACGAGTGGGCGGAAGGCAACCATCTGGAGCCGGACATGAAATACGGCAGGCGCTATCTGGAAGCCTGCAAGGACCTGTTTTTCGGGGCGGGCAAGTAATGGGCAGCGTACCGCAAGAACCGGTCATCCTGATTGTGAGCCATGTCGTGCCGCATCCGCCGGCGGCGGGGAACGAGATCCGCATCCTGAAGATGATGGAGTGGTTGCGCAGCACAGGTTTCTCAGTAGTCCTCCTGCTAAACCACGACCCGCTTCCGCCCGAAAGGCTTGCCGCTCTGGAATCCGTGGTGAATTCCGTCCATTTCATCGGAGACGATTACGGCGAACTCACGGCCCCGGCACGCTCCTGCTCCTGCAGCGACCTCGCGGAAAAGCTGGCTCTCGCGCTGCCCGACTCGGGCCTTTACCGTGCCTGCTTCGGCATGAGCAGGGAGAAAAAGACCAGGTCCAACGACGTAAAGCGCTATCTGGCATCTGAGCGGCTGAGGCAGGTAACCGGTCATCTCGCCGAACATTACCGACCTGCCGCGGTCATGGCTGAATACATCTTCGCCGCGCCTTGTCTCGACGCCATCCCCGATGGAATCTTCAAAATCATAGACACCCACGACATGTTCTCCCGGAAAAAGGAGCAGGTCCTGGCCTTTGGCGTGGACGATCCCCTCCCCTGCACGCCAGGCGAGGAGCGGGGATACCTGCTCAAGAGCGATCTGGTCATAGCCATACAGTCCAATGAAGCCCGCATGTTCCGGGGTCTGGTCATGGAGCGTGAAGTTGTCACGGTGGGAATAGACTTCGACGTGGTGCCGGAAATCGACAACAAATCGGTGGTGCCGGGTACGGTCCTGGTAGTCGGCTCCGATAACCCGTTGAACGTTCACGGTCTGCGCGAGTTCTACCTCAATGCCTGGCCCGCCGTCCGTGCCGGTCACCCGGAGGCGGTGCTGAGGGTTGTCGGCAAGCTGGCGAAACATCTGGATACCGGCGATGAGCGCGTGCAGCTGGCGGGCTGGGTGCCCGACCTGGACGAGGAATACCGCAGGGCCGCGGTGGTGATCAACCCTACGGTGGCCGGGACAGGTCTCAAGATAAAGAGCGTGGAGGCACTCTGCCACGCCAAAGCTCTCATCGGCACTCCCAATAGCGTGGAGGGGATCGAGTACTGCGGTGAAGCACCGTACCGGGTCTGCGAGGACTGGTGCGAGTTCGGCCGGACGGTGCTCGCTCTGCTTCACTCTGGAACAAAGAGAGCGGCACTGCAGCAGCGGGCGTGGGACTTCGCCTGCGAGAATTTTTCCACCGAGAAGGTTTATGCGCCGCTGCGCCGCAAGTTGCAGGGCCTCTTGGCGCATTGAGATAGCTTGAGTACCGGAGCGAGCATGGAAAAACTAAGGATCGCCATCTGGCACAACCTGCCAAGCGGCGGCGGCAAAAGACAACTATACAACCACGTGAAAGGACTTCTGGAGCGGGGCCACTATCTGGAGTCGTGGTGTCCCGACAGCGCCGACCAGAACTTTCTGCCGCTTGGCGACCTCATCAAAGAGCATGTCGTGACTCTGCGAACCAGGAGTGACGAGTTCAGAAATCCGCTGCGCCCGTACAAGGTTACACGTGAGTTGATAGAGGCGATGGAGGATCATTGCAGGAGCTGCGCTGCAGAGATCAACCAAGGTGACTTCGATGTGGTCTATGCGAATTCGTGCCTGTACCTGCGCACCACTCCCATAGCGAAATACGTAGGCCTTCCCACCGCAATGTACCTGGGCGAGCCGTACCGCTGGTTTTACGAGGCGATGCCCGAGCTCCCGTGGATTGCCCCGAAACAACAGCTTGAGCACGGGGTTAACCTTTCCAGCCTGAAGGAGATGGTTGGTAAACATCTGGCGCTGAACACTGTCAGGCTACAGGCGAGAGCCGAGCTTGAGTACGCCAAGGCCTTTGACTGCATACTCGCGAACTCGGTGTATAGCAGAGAGAGCATTCTGCGCGCCTACAACCTGGATTCCAAGGTGTGCTATCTCGGTATCGACACCGCCTTCTACCAGCCGACAGGGGAGAGCAAGGAAGATTTCGTGGTAGGGCTCGGGACGTTTTACAGTGGCAAGGGCGTCGACCGTGCCATTCGAGCCATTGGCGCTATCGAAGCAGCCAGGAGGCCGAGACTGATCTGGATCGGCAATGGCGGCTCGGAAAGCGAGCTTGCAACGTACCACGAACTGGCGGTGCGTCTCAAGGTGGATTTCCTTCCCAAGGTCAACATCTCCGACCCGGAAGTCATCAGCCTCCTGAGCCGGGCGCGGGTCATGATCTACACCTCGCGCCTGGAGCCGTTCGGCCTTGCGCCCCTGGAAGCGAATGCCTGTTGCACTCCCGTCGTCGGTATCGCGGAAGGAGGCGTACGGGAAACTGTCAGGGACGGTGTGAACGGCTACCTCGCAATAAACGATGATCCTGAAGCCATTGCCGGGCTGATCGTGAAACTGCTGGACGATCCTGCGTCGGCAGCGCAAATGGGTAAAAATGCCCGCCGTTATGTCGAAGAGAAGTGGCCCTACGATTTCGGCACTGACAACGTGGAAAAAGCCCTGGTTTCACTGGTGAAGAGGAAGGGGATGGGAATCCTGCGGGGGAGTTTTCTGAGTCAGCTGCAGCCTACCGATGACCTCCGAATGAATGTGGAGCAAAAGGAACTCATAGATGGCCGACTGAAGATCAAGGGATGGGGGGTGATCGACGACGGCAATGGGTCGAGAAACTGCTCCATTTTCCTGCTGCTGCAAGACGGTGCCAACAGAATAGTGCTGCCGATGAAGTCTATGAAAAGGCCCGACGTCACCAGTCACTTCGGGGGGGGCGTGGATTACGATGATTGCGGATTTTTTCTGGAATGCGCCATTGAAGGGACGGCTCCCCAAATGGGGATTGTAATTGTCAGAGAAGAAAAGGTATCTTTCAGGCTCTTGTAATGTGAGCTGCAATTTAAAACCAAGGAGAGGGAGATTGAACATGAAAAGAGAACTCGTGCTAGCTGTAGGTTTGGCCGCCGCATTGTTGACAGGCTGCGAGAAGAAAGAAGCTGGTGCCCCGGCCCCGGCACCTCAACAAGAGGCAGCTCAGCCTGCCGCCACCGCAGCGGCAACCGCAACCGAGACCTTCTCGAATTCCCTGCCGGCCCCCCTGGCTGGAAAGAAATTCCAGCCAGGCGGCAAGGCGAACGCGGAGCTTCTGAACAAGAAGAAGTTCGAGAAGATCGCCGATGTCAGCAGCGAAGACGGCTTCGAGCTGGATGGTTGGGCGTTTGACGAAAAATCGAAATCGGTTCCCGAGACGGTTGTTATAGAACTCGTTTCTTCTGCAGACGGGAGCAAGTACTATGCTACCGCAAGCCGCAGCACCAGGAAACGCGACGACGTAGCCAAGTTCTTCAAAGAGCCCGCATTTGAAAAAGCCGGATATCAAGTCAATGCCGATATAAAAGCGGTTCCCCCGGGTGAGTACGAGATAATCGTGGTTCAGCTTATCGACGGCAAGCCGAACCGGGCCTACCCGGCACGCAAGATCAACAAACTGAACTAAGGCTGCTTTTTCAGGGCTCGATCACTGGACATTCTAGGTGATCGAGCCCTAAGCCATGCATCATGGCAGCAAGGAGCGTCTCCTGGGCTTGGCACTCTCTCGGAAAGGGAGTTCGCGTTCATAACAGTAGCATCTGACCTTGGTCAGGAGAATTTGTCCTTGGCTGATATCTCCTGAGGTAACGAAACCACATGTCTGAGAATATCGAGAGCCCCCAATCTACATCCCGTCTGATCGCGTTCTACCTCCCACAGTTCCACCCCATCCCGGAAAACGACAACTGGTGGGGCAAAGGGTTCACCGAGTGGACCAACATGGCGAAGGCTCGCCGCCTCTTCCCCGGCCACGACCAGCCCCGTGTTCCCGCCGATCTCGGCTTTTACGATCTGCGGCTGCCGGAAGCGAGGGAATCCCAGGCAGAGCTGGCGGCGGCGCACGGCATCGGCGGATTTTGTTACTGGCATTACTGGTTCGCCGGCAAACGCCTTCTGGAGGCCCCGTTTCAAGAGGTACTCAGGTCGGGGAAGCCGGCATTGCCCTTTTGTCTGGGGTGGGCCAACGAGACCTGGTCCGGGGTCTGGCACGGCAACCCGAACAGGATCCTGATGGAGCAGACCTACCCTGGCCCACAGGACGAGGAGCGGCATTTCCACGCGGTCTCGGAAGCGTTTTTCGATGACCGGTACCTCACGGTGGAGGGCAAGCCGATATTCTACATCTACAAGCCGCAACAGATCCCGCACCCCCAGCGCTTTGTCGAGCACTGGCAGAATCTGGCGCTAAAGGCAGGCCTCAAAGGGATCTACTTCATAGGCGAGGACGTGTATCTGGACGAAAACCCGTGGAACCCGAAACGAAGCGGATTCGACGCGGTGGTCCCCAACAACCCTGGCGTGGCCATCCTCAGGCTGTCGAAGAAGAACACGCCGAAGTACCTAAGCTTCCGCATCATGAACAGATTCCTGGGGTACCCGAATCTGTACGAGTACCGCGATTTCATCATAGCCAATCATGTGGAGGCCGCCGGCGATTACGATTTTTATCCTTGCGTGCTGCCCAACTGGGACAACACGCCGCGCTCCGGCTCCAAGGGGACCGTGCTGATCAACGCAACCCCCGAACTGTTCCGGCAGCATTTGCGCCGCGCGATCGATCAGGTCATCAGCCGTCCAAAGGACAAGAGGATAATCTTTCTGAAGTCCTGGAACGAGTGGGCCGAGGGGAACTCCCTGGAACCCGATTTGACCTCTGGCAGGGCGTTGCTGGAGATCTGTCGCGATGAACTAGCAGGTAGAAGATGAACATCCTGATACTATCGCCCTTCCTCCCCTACCCTCTCGACCAGGGGGGCAAAATTCGCATCTTCAATATCATCAAGCATCTCAGCAGATCGCATGCCGTCACCCTGGCTGCAGTCGTGGACGATCGCAATGCCGCGGATCTTCGGCCGCTGCAAGAGCTTTGCGAAGAGGTCGTGCTCGTGGAGCGCCCGGCAAGGCTCTGGCCCGACCGGATGGCGTTTTTCGGCGGACGAGCGCCCTACAACGTGATCCGCTACCGCTCAGAAACGATGCGTGCCGCCCTCGACAGCCTCAGGCGGCGCAGGAAGTTCGACCTGGTGCAGGTTGAATTCGCCATGATGTGGCAGTATGCGGATCTTTTCGACGCGACGCCGGTCATCCTGGATGCCCACAACATCGAGCACAAGAACGTGCAGCAGATCGGCAACACCAGACGGAACCTCGCCTGGCGCCTGATGTACCGCCTGGAGGAGAAAAGGCTCCGGCAGGTGGAGGAGCACGCCTGGCGTGACTGCGCGCTTTGCTTCGCCGTTTCCGAAGAGGAGCGGGACGAGATCGCGGCACGTACGGGCGACGACGGTAAGGTTGTCACCGCGGCAAACGGCGTCGACCTGGAGAGATTTCCTTTCCGCCCCCGACAGCCTGCCGGCAAGAAGATCCTCTTCCTGGGCGGGATGGACTATGCCCCCAACCTGGACGCAGCGACCTACTTCCTGACCGAGGTATTCCCCCTGATCCGGCGCGACGAGCCCGACGCGACCCTGCTGTTAGTGGGACGGGAGTTGGGGAGACTGGGGCATGCCTCGGCACATCCGGGAGTGGAGTACCACGAGAGCGTGCCGGAGGTGCTTCCCTGGTTCTATGCCGCCGATGTCCTGGCTGTGCCGCTCAGACAGGGGGCGGGGACGCGCATCAAGGTGTTGGAGGCGATGGCAGCGGGACTGCCGGTGGTTTCGACTGCGAAGGGATGCGAAGGAATATTGGCGCAAAACGGCGTCCACCTGCTCTGTGGTGAGACCTGTGACGCTTTCGCTGCCGCTGTCAGGGAGGCACTGACCGATCGGCCTCGCATGGAAAAAATCTCCCGGAATGCCAGAGGGCTCATCGAGGCGGGTTATTCGTGGCACTCCACGGTGGACCAGATGGAGCTTGGCTATCGAAAAGCTGAAAAGGGGTGATCCCGCCGGATCACCCCTTCCACTGTCCCGTTTTGTTTCTGCCCAATTTACCAGACCGGCTTCCAAGCGAAAGCGTCGGAAGCGTTCTTGATGCAGACCTCCAGCATGTCTGTCGCACCGGTTCCGTTCTGGGTTAACCAGAAGGTGCCGCGAACACTGCTGCTGCAGGTCGGCTTGTCCGCCGTGGTGTTGATCCTGACGCCACCGTTGATTTCGAGTTTCTGGCCGGGGGAGGTGGTCCCGATGCCGATGTTGCCGCTCGAGGTTATTCTCAGCCGCTCCGTAAGAGCCCCGGAACCGGCAGGGACAGTAGAGAAGGTCAGTCGGCCAGGACTGCTGCCGAGGGTCGGCGCGCCATCGGCGGAAACCTCGAAAGAGCCGGACCTATTGTAGTTGCTCCCGTCATGGCCCCACATAACGAAGCGCCCGATGATATCCCCGTCCAAAAGGGACTTCCTGGTGCCGTTTTCCATCCTTGCGCGAAGAAGCTTATAGGTCGGCCACCCGTCATTGAATGGCATCTCTCCATAGAAGAAGTCTGAGCTGTAGTCGGCATACAGGTGCTGGATCGCCTGAGGAGCGGCGACTCCGATGCCCACATGCCCCTTGCCGTTTACGACCAGTTTCTGCCCCCCGTTCCTGTCGTTTACGCTCAGCTTCACGGCCGTCTGCTGCTCCGTCGAGCCCTGCTGCACGGCCAGCACGGCACCGTCTGCCTGGGTAGCGATCTTTGTCAGGATCTGCGCCTGCGTATCGGGCGATCCGGCGGGTCCTTCAGGCCCCTGGGGCCCGATTGCCCCCGCTACCCCCGCGGCCCCGGCCGCCCCCTGCTGCGCCATCACGGCCCAGGAGACCGGGTTCAGGTCCGGCTGCGCGCTGCTGCTTCCCTGCAGGGCGATCCAGGTGCTGCCTCCGTAAAATACACAGTCGTCCTTGGCATAGCTCCCCCCGGCATTCCAGGTCCCCTTGAAGTGCGGAACGTTGGCAAGCCCGGAGCCGTCGCCTGCGTACCTGGCGGCTGTGACGTTGCCGTCGGAGGTGACCTTGAACTTGATTTCCCCGCTCGCGGGGTCCTCTACTGTGATCCGATCGGTCTCTACGGCACCGGCCACAACCGGGAGCAGGCTCAAAGGGATGGCGCAAAGTGCCACTGCCAGCGCCCTCTTGCAAAGGGTGCGCTCTCCTGCTCTCCTGCTCTTCAATCGGGTCTTCATGACTGACTCCTTTTCAATTAAATTTCAAGTCCTTCCATTTCATTTGAGACGCAGCTTGTCGATCTTGGCGGTGCCGTTTTTCACTTTGAGCCGGCCCAGCAGCCCGGTTGCCGAATCGTTCCGGGTGAAGCCGCAATCGCTCCCTCCGGTGAGCGACACCCTTACGTCCCGGTCCAGCAAAAAGTCGGCGGCGAAATCGAGGGCCTGCAGTTGTATGGCTGCGCTTTCGGCTGCGACGAGGTATGCAGCTGGGAAATCGGGGTAGAAAAGGGGTGTGGCGCCGGCGATGCGCACCGGCGGATTGCCGCAGACGGCGGCGCTGACCGCATGGGAGAAGGTCTTGGCGACGCTAGCTCCCACCGAATCGCTCACCTGTACGGTGAAGGAGAACACGCCGCTGCCGGCCGGGGTGCCGCTCACCGCGCCGGTCGAGGGGGCCAGGGCAAGGCCGGCTCCCAGGCTCCCGCCGGTGACGGACCAGGCGTAGGGGGGGACCCCGCCCGACACGTCCACGGCGGCGGAGTACGCCACTCCCACTGTGCCGTTGGCAAGCGGGTTGAGACTGTCGATGGCAAGCGGCGCGAGGGGGACTTCCCAGGCGCCCGCCAGCGCGTAGGCGTCTACGGAACCAAGGCCCGTGACCAAGTCGTAACCGGTGCCGCAGGAGTAGCCGGTGACTCCCGGCACGCTGCTGCTGCCGGCGGTCGTGTCATGGAAGACGGCAGGGCCGCTTCCCCCGTACTGCGCGTTGCCCAGCTGGTAGAACCTGACGTTGGCGTTTCCCTGCCGCTGGCCGGTCTTCTGCACGATGAGCGCCATGAGCCCTGCAAACGCTGGCGAGGAGGCGGAGGTGCCGCTCATGGAGTAAAGACCTCCCTGGGTGCGCACCAGGTACCCGACGTGCCCTGCCGCGGTGAGGGAGACGTCGGGGATGCCACGCTTGCCGTCTCCCGGGACCCCGGGTGCGGCTTGCCAGGAGGGCTTCGCGTAGAGGTTGGAGACGCCGCTGCCGGTCGCCCATAGGCCGGAGCCGCCGGAGTAGGAGCCGCTCTCGTTCCAGGCGATCTCCGGAATGTAACCCAGTGCTGAACCGTAATCGCTCCCGTTCTGGGTCTTCCAGTACCCCCCGGAGCCGTCGTTGAACTGGGTTCCCCCCACGGCCACGTTGTAGGGGGTGGAGGCAAGGCCGTTCACGCCGAGCCCGGTCCCCGTCGTTGCGCCGGCCAGGTTGCAGCCGGCGGCGCCGGAATCGCCCGAGGAGACGAAGGAGGTGATCCCTTGCGCGGCGGCCTGCTTCCAGAGGTTGTTGTAAAAGTTGTTCTGCGCCGTCCCAAGGAGCGCCTCGCAAAGGCCGAAGCTGGTGCTCATCACCGCTGCGAGGTCGTTGTTGACGATGTACTGGGCCGAGAGATCTACGCCGTCCGTCGTGTAGGTGGATTTCGAGGTGACGAACTTGATGGTGGCGTTCTTCGCCACCGCCCCGGCCCATTCCACGTCCAGGTCGGCCTCGTTGTTCTCCCCTGCCCCCTGGTCGCCAGGGTCCGGCCCGTTGATTATCATCTCCACCGCTTTGGCGGGGAGCCCCATCTGGGCCCGGAAATCGCTCCAGTCGCTGCTGCCGGGGTTGGTGCGCCCGACGATCGCGATGCTCTGCCCGGTGCCGTCGAAGCCAGCGCTGTACAGCGGCTTTACGTTGTATATGGTGGCGAAGTCCGCAGGAGCCAGGTAATGGGCGGTGGGGCTCACCGTGTAGTTTGGCTGCGATTCCCCCTGCGGCACGGCCTTGATGCCGCTGGTCATGGGGGCGCGCGGAAAGTCGTGCAGCGATACGATGCCGCCGACCAGCTCTGCCAGCCCCCGCGGAATCTCGGGATCCCGCGCGTTCGCGTGGCGCACCTTGCCGTCCACCAGGTACTTCCGGATGCTGGTGCGAAAGGCACGCTCGACGGTGGCGACCGTCCCGGAGAAGTTGATCGAGGTGCGCCCCTTGGGTATTTCGTCGATGGTGAAGCCGCGGGAGGTGAGCCATCCCTTCAAGGCCGCCAGATCCTCCTGGTCGGGCCCGAAGCGGTCGGCGAACTCCTCCGGGGTCAGCCAGCGTCGGAAGTTCGGGGAATTCACATCCTGCTGTTCGGAGAGGAGCCTGTCCAACTCCGCCTGCCGGGCAGCGGGGATCTGCAGGGAGATGATCATACGCTCCATGGGAAGAGCAGGGTCGGCAGCACCCACCTCCAGGTCAGGACGTGCGTTGTAATGAACGTTCCCCCCAAGGGTTACCCGGTCGTTGTCGTCGATGACCCGGGGCGCACGCGCGAAAGCAGGGAGAGCAAAAAACAGCAGGCTGAAACCAGCCGCTATTGCCAATCCGTTTCCTTTAGACATCTCTTCCCCTTAAAACCTGCCTCGCACTTGCTCAGCAAATCTTAAAATGATTTTTTTAACTACGTAAAAACAACCTTGCTGTCAAGAGCTTTTTCAGTCAAAGCGCCGAGTGGTAACGGTATCGAAACAGTGAAATGGCGTCACTGTCTGCCTGTGCTTTGCTCGGAGCCTCTGTCTGGTCGGACTTCGACACTCAGACGCCGGCACTCCGCATCATCGATGCTATTTCCGTACCCGGACTTGCAGTCCTTCATCCCTTTTGATAGTTAGAGCAGCTTCGTTGACCGATGCCCGGAATGCATGCCATACAGTGGCGCGAGAAGACAGAGGCAGCAGAAAGAGAAGTGAAACGAGGTGTAGCCGTTCTTACCGTGCTTCACTTTAGGTTTTACTGTTATACGATCGTCGTTTATGGTAAATTACCCGGACTCTTTCCTATTTGAAAGGCACCCCAATGCGCACAAAATGCTTCTCGTCCAGACCGGCGCTCCATCTCCTTCTTATCGCCCTGGTCGGCTTCCTGGCCTACTCCAATTCCTTCCATGTTCCTTTCATCCTCGACGACGAAACTTCCATCCTGAACAACAAGGTGATCCAGGACCTGGAGAGGTTCCTCCGGGACGATGGCTACTCCTACAACCCGCGCCGGTTCCTGGGCTACCTGACGGTGGCCCTCAACCACCACCTGGGAGGCCTTGACGTCACGGGCTACCATGTCGTCAACCTGCTGATCCACACCCTGTCGGCCTGGCTGGTCTACGCACTGGCCCGCCTAACGCTGCAAACGCCTTTCCTGGCATCCGCTGCCTCAGCGCCGGACGCCAAGCCTGCCCTGGCTTTCACCTTCATCCCGCTCTGCGCTGCGCTCTTCTTCGTCGCCCACCCGATCCAGACCCAGGCGGTGACCTACGTCATCCAGCGGCTCGCCTCGCTGGCCACGTTGTTCTTCATCCTCTCGCTGGCCTGCTACGCCAAGGCCCGACTGCTCCAGGAGACCAGCGGCAGGAGCTTCGGCACAAGGCCTGTTTTGCTCTACCTCTGCGCCCTCCTGGCGGCAGGGTGCGCGATGAAGACGAAGGAGATCGCCTTCACCCTCCCCTTCGTCATCGTGCTTTACGAGTTCTTCTTCTTCAGGATGACCGCCGTCAAAAAGCTCCTGTTCCTCCTGCCGATCACCCTCACCGTGCTGGTGGTCCCCTTGAGCCTCCTCGGCACGGGCCGCCCCATCGGCCGGCTCATCTCCGACGTGACGGCGATCACCCGGGTGGACACGGATATCTCCCGCATCGACTACCTGCTCACCCAGTTCCCGGTGATAGCGACCTACATCAGGCTCATCTTCCTGCCGGTGAACCAGAACCTCGATTACGACTTCCCGATCTACCGCACCCTGTCGAGCCCCCCGGTTTTCTTGTCGCTGTTGCTCCTTTTGGCGCTCTTTGGAACTGCCCTTTTCCTTTTCACCCGGTCCGGGCCCCGCGGCGCCGATTCCGCCGCCGTTTGCGGCGGGACGCGCGAGCTGCGGCTCGTCTCCTTCGGCATCCTCTGGTTCTTCGTCACCATTTCGGTCGAGTCTAGCTTGATCCCGATCGTCGACGTGATCTTCGAGCACCGCGTCTACCTCCCGTCTGTGGGGGCGTTCGTCGCGCTGGCCACGGCCCTCTCCCTCTTGCTGCGCAAGGTTTCCGCGCAAAAGGCCGCCCTGGTGGCGGGAGCGGCGGTCGTCGCCTTGGCGGGGACCACCTTCGCCAGGAACCAGGTCTGGGGAAGCGAGCTCGCCATCTGGTCGGACGCGGTGCGGAAATCCCCTGGAAAAGCGAGGCCGCACTACAACTTGGCGCTCGCGCTTGACAAGCTCGACCGCACCGGCGAGGCACTGCAACAGGCTATCCTGGCGGCGCGCATCGATCCGCGGGAGGCGACCCCCCACAACCTGATCGGCAGCCTGCTGGGGAGGCAGGGGCGCTATGATGACGCCATCGCCGCTTTGAGCGAGGCAGTGAGGCTGGACCCGGAGTTGGCGGAGGCGCAGACAAACCTCGGGGATGCCTATCGGCTGAAGGGAATGACGCGGCAGGCGCTGGAGCGATACCAGATCGCGCTGGAACTCACCCCCACGGACGCGGACATCTACCACAAGATCGGCGCCGCGCATGCTGTCGCCAACAACATGGAGAAGGCGGTGGTCTTTTTTCAAAGCGCGGCCAACCTGAACCCCGCACGCCCCGAGTACAGGACGGACCTGCAGCGTGCGCAGGCGGCTTCCCGCATTACGGCTCGGTAGTTTTTTCCTGCAAGGCAATCACAGAAAAAGGAGTAAGTAACCATGTGGCATCATTTGAAACCGTTGGCTTTTTGCGCAGCTTCACTGGCCCTGGCAGCAGGGTGCACCCACACCAGGACGACCGGCAGCACTGCCGTCCCGCCGCTCCCCCCGGCTGCGACCGCACCGGTAGTCGAGCCCGCGCCCGCGGCACAATCGGCAGATCCGAGCAAGGGGACCGTCGCGGAGGTTTTCCAGGCAGGCAGGTACAGCTACGTCAGCGTTGACAGCGGCAGCGGCAGGAGGTGGTACGCTATTCCCAGCGCCGAGGTGAAGGTAGGACAGCAGGTCGAACTGCAGCCGGGCATGGAGGTGAGGAACTACCAGGCCAAGAGCCTGAACCGCACCTTCGACAGCATATTCTTCACCGACGGGCTGACCATCGCCACACCGGCCAAGGAGAGCAAGGATCCCATCCCCTCGGGGCATGGATCGGTCGGCAAGCGTGCCGGCATCAAGAGGAGCATCTCCGGCAGGGTCGTCGAGGTAATCAGGAGCACGACCTTCGATTTTGTGTCTGTGGAAAACGAAGCGGCAAGGAGCTGGGTCGCCGTGCCGGAAGGTACCGTCGTTTCCGTCGGGCAGGAGCTGAAGTTTCTCGCCGGGGACGAGATAAGGGGGTTCACGAGCAACACGCTCAACCGCAGCTTCGACAGCATCGTCTTCTCCGGCGGCATCGACAGGTCGCAAAAAAAGTAGATCCGCCCTCCCGCCCCACCATCTCCCTGCCCTGCAACACAAGGGCAGGGAGATGCGCCCTCTCAAATGCCCTCGACAACTTCAAAACCTTCCAAGCCAACGCCTCTAAGCAGCTACCCGAAGACCTCGGAGAATGCGCGGGGAACGCCGAGCAGCATAGATGGGTAAAGGCTCTAAGCCTGCTTTTCCTCTGCGTAACCGCTTTTACGTTAACAACGCGAATATGCGCCGGGAGCGCGGGGAATGCTCCTGGGTGGAGCTTTTAATAAAAAAAGCCCCCGTCTTGCGACGGGGGCCATTGTATTGCAGGTTCCTCAGCTTAATCTGGATTACGGGCGGCTAGCACCCATCCAGATGATGGCTTCGGCGTACTTAGCGGGGATGACAACAGAGTTGTCAAGCGCGCCGTTGTCGATCCAGTCGATGGAGTCATAGATCAGACGTTTGCTGTAGAGCCTGTTGTGGGCGTATGCACCCGGCTCGTGCAGCAGGTAATTGTAGTTGTGCGCTGCACCAAGGTCGCCTTCGTTGGGCCAGAGCGGGCCAACGTTAGCAGCGACGAGGGTCCAGCCCTGAGCCGCGGTCGCACCCTCCGGGAGGGTTGCGCTGTAAGAAACGGCTTTGGAGACCGGATCCGTGAACTTGTAGAGCTTGTCTGCTGCGTCGATGGTACCGTCGGCGTTGTAGTCAAGCATGAAGTACGGGTGGTTCGGAGTCCAGATGTACCCCTTAGCGATCAGGGCGTCGTTGAATGCTGCGAGTGCCTCTTTGTAGCCTTCTGCTTCTTCTTCGATGAATGCTGCTGCCTCTGCACTACCTGCAATCAGGGCGGTACCATGGGCACCGGTATGGCAGGTCACGCAGTTGGCAGCTTTGAGCGAGGTTATTGCGCCGGTGGCGTCCTTGCCAACAACATCGAACTTGTGCGACTTGCCGGACATATGGCAGTCGTTGCAGCCGAGGGTGTTGTGCTTGAAGTAAACCGGGTCAGCGTAGGACTTGCCGGTGAACTGGTAGCCTACTTTGGTCTGTGCCTGGAAGATCGTTGCAGCTGCGTTCAGGTAGTGGGTAGAGGTCGCACTTGCAGTGTTCTTCGGGGTGGTGGTGATGCTCAGAGCCCTGCCGGGATCGGAAGCGGTGGTCCCCATCAGGCTTACTACGTTGCCGCGGCCAGCGTGGCAAGAAACGCAGACTGCGGATTTGCTCGGTGCGTTGATAACGATGTTGCTGGTGTCGGTGGTAGCTGCTTTGTAATCCAGGGTCATCGCGCCGGTTACGCGCAGTTCGCCGGTTTCAGCAGACTTGTGGCAGCCCCAGCAGTAGAGCATCTCGTTCTGCTTGGAGGCTTTTGCGGTGGTCCACTGTGCCAGGTGACCGAAGTCGTTCTTGGTCTTGTCGTAGGCAACAGCTGCAGCCTGGTCGCCGGCAAGGTTCTTGGCGGCTACCGCGTCGAGGTAGTTGGACACACCGGTGGAGGTGTGGCACTTCTGGCAATCCTGACGGCTGGCGGAATCCCAGTCGTAGTGCTCCCAGGCCGGGCCGGACTCTGCGGTTACGCCGGCAGCCATGACTGCTGCTGCGTTGGTGACGGTCCTGGAGCGGCTCGGGTTGGCGGTGGTGAAGGTGGCGAACTTGGCTTTCAGCAGGCCGCCTGCATGGCCGGACTGCGCCCAGTCGGTGTGGATGGTGCCGACGCCTTTTGCTGCATCGGTTGCGCTGGCAGGCTCAAGAGCCTTGCCGGTGTTGGTGTACAGTTCGTGACCGTGGCAATCGGTGCAAGCCGACTCTTTGTTGAAACGAACGTTGTATCCCTCTACCACGGTGCTGGCCAGGCCAACGCCGGTGGTTGCGAGGTCGTAGTGGGTGCTGGCGATGTTGCGGTACCAGTCCTTGTAGTGCTGCTGCTTAGCCACGGTCTGGGTGCCGCTTACGAGCGAGCCGGAAGCCATGACGGAGCCGGCCTCGTTCACGAGGTTGTGGCAGGAGGTGCAGAGCTTGAACTCTTTGGAAGCTGCCGCGTCGTTCTCAGCGTACTTGGGAGCGAAGTTTACGGAACGGACCGTGCCATGGGTATCGTGGCAAGCGGAGCAGCTTACGTTCTGCCCCCCGTTGTAGGTAGCGGTGTAGGTGCCTGCGAAGCTCTGGCCGGTTGCGCCGAAGGTGACATACCCCTCGGTGGTGTGGCAACGGCCGCAGGTGCCGGAGTGGGTGGAAACTTCAGCTGCGTGCTTGCCGGCCTGGACCGCGGTGGTCTGGGATGCATGGCAGGATGCGCAGGCGGGGGTTGCGTATGCTTCCGCTTCTTCCTTCTCGAGCTCGGTGAGGGCGGAGGAAGCAGCGATGGTGGCCTCGGCAGAGCCGTTCAGGGTTGCGCCGTTGCCGTCGAGGTAGTCGATGGTGTCGAACAGTACCTGACGAGCGTAGGACGGGTTGTGAACGAACGCACCCGGATCCGCATTGGTCAGGATGTGCCAGTTGTACCATGCGCCGTAGGCCTTCTTGGCGGTGGTGTCGTCAGCGGCAACGCCGGCAGCCTTGCCGAAGCGGCCAAAGCGTACCAGGGCGCGCTCGGTCTCGATGGGCAGAGCGGCGTTGGTGCGCAGCGGCTCGAACTTCTCCTTGATGAGGGCGGTGAGTACTTTCACGCCGGCGTCGAACTTGGCTTTAGCTTCTTCGACATCGGTTGCGCCGAAGCCCTCAGCGTGGCAGGACTGGCAGGAGCTGTAACCGGTTACGTGCAGCGAGTGGCTGGTCTCGGCGCCGGAGCTGTGGTGGCAGCCAACGCAGGGGCCCTGGGTGTCGGTAGCGCCGTTTGCCACTGCGTCGTGGCCGTTCAGCACTACGTAATCGGTGCCGGAGAAGCTGAAGGCACCCTTGCCGATGAAGGTCTGCCCCATGTTGAAGGCATGCTGGTAGAAGCCGGTCGAAATGGTGGTGTAGTTCTTGAGGGTTGCTTTCGACTGGTCGATGGTTGCGATGAACACCTTGTCCGTGGTCCGGCCGGCGTGGCACGGAATGCAGATGGAGGAATTCTTGTAACCGGGGAAGGCGACCTCGATCTTGCTCTTGCCCGGGAGTACGGTGGCGCCGGCGGAGCTGAACAGGGCGAAGTAGCCGCCTGCCAGGGTGGTCGGGTTGCCGGCCGGGGTTGCGTCGATGCGCAGTGCGCCGGTTTCGATGTTGCTGTGGCAGCTGACGCAGACGAGGACGTTGTTCGGCTGGCCGGTTACCGGCTTCAGGCGGTTTGCCAGGACGGCATCCTGCTGGGTGAAGTTCACGAAGCCGCCGGCGGTGTGGCAGCGGTCGCAGTTGCCGTTTTGACGGGTGCCGTTGTTGGTACGTGCGGACCAGTCGTAGTGGACGAAGGCGTTCAGCGGGTTCTGGGAGATGTGGCCGTGGCCGCCCTCTGCAAACCCTTTGATCACCGAGTTGGTGGTGTTGTGGCAGTCAGAGCAGGTAGCGCCCTGGGTCACGTACTCGGTCCTGCCGTCGCCGTCGACCGCTGCGGTGGCAACGTACTTGCCGTCGAAGTGGTTGGTGCTGATCTCGGCAGTGAACCCGGGAACGCTGACGTTGTGGTTGCTGGCGTGGCAGGAGTTGCAGCTGTAGTTGGCGGCGAAGCTGTGGCCTGCGCCGGAGTGGCACTTGGCACAGTAAACGTTGCCTACGGTGCCTGCGCTGGAGCCGGTTACCTTCAGGTTGGCAGAGTTGACCGTGCTGCCGTTGACCGGAGTCGGCATGGCGCCGTCGGTGTGGCAGGAAACACAGTTAATGCCTGCTGCGTTGTGCGGACCGGCGGTCCAGTCAGCAAACGAGTTGCTCGGTACGGTACCGGTGGTGGGGTTGTGGCAGCCGTTGCAGCTGCTGTCCATGTAGGCGACCATATCGGCGACAGCGGTAACCTCTACCGTCGACGAAGCCAGCACGGTGCCGTTCACCAGGCTGTCCAGCTTGAATACGTAGCTGCCGATGGCGCTCGGGGTGATGGCGGTAATAGCGCTGGAGGGGCTGGCGATCACCGCTGCCGGGCCGCTTACCTGGGACCACTGGAGGGTGCCGCCGGTG
>CAZFMI010000063.1:0-22052 GCA_964519915.1 uncultured Geomonas sp. | reverse complement strand
AAGTCAGACAAGTCAGACAAGTCAGACAGGTCAGACAGGTCAGACAGGTCAGACAAGTCAGACAGGTCAGACAAGTCAGACAAGTCAGACAAGTCAGACAAGTCAGACAAGTCAGACAAGTCAGACGGATGAGCGCCAGGCGGTGGCGCCGAGGGGGGATGCGACGGTTGCTGGAGGTGGCTTTGAGCAGAAAAAGCCGCTTCCGGTGGTGGGCGAGGCCGCAACGCAGCAGCCGGAGCAGGCGGTCCGGGAGGCGGTTCCCCAACCGGTCGGACGCCGGGAGGCGACGGAAGTCGCCGGCGTCAAGCCAGACCGGTCCCAACACGCTGCACTCGAGCGGCGGCAGGACCTTTTCGCGCAGTCGGATAAACCGTGGCAACACGGCAAGCTGGAGGCGTCCGAGGGTGCGGCTGCCGGCGATCCGGTGCAGCAGGCGGCAGCCGAACGGCTGGTCGTTTCGAGGGCACAACTGCCGTCCCGGCAGGCAGCGGTGACAGGGCCGACGCAGCAGGCTCCTTATGCAACGCAAGCTAAGGAGGGAGCACAGCAGGAAACGGGGGGCGAGGCTCTCCGGCAGGCGCAGCCGGCAACCCTGGAGGCGCAACCGGCAGCTGCAATCGGGAAGATGCAACAAGCGGCAGCTCCGGCGCCGCTGGCGGCAGCTGCCGCAGTGGTTCCCGGGCCGGACCGCAAGCAGGAGGCAAAGGTTGGACAGCAGCCGGCAAAAGGCGCGGACAGCACCCGCGTGGACCAGGAGGTCGCAGGGGGGGAGTCATTCGTGGCTGAGAAGCCTGCCGCGGATCTCCTGACCAGGAAGCAACCCGCGGCACAGCCACAAGGACTCGGCGTCGCCGTAGATGACGGCGCGGTAGAGGCTGGCGCCGGTGAAGCAAAGGTTCCACAGGAAAAACTGGTCGGTCTCGAAGAAGGTGCCGGCGAGGTTGCCGGGCGCAGGGCTCAGCACATCGAGCAAACGGAGCAGCCTCAGGCCGCCGCGAAGGGGGCGAGGGGTGAGGCCTCCCTGCACCGGGACGTGCTCTCCCAGATCAAGGAAGGTACCGTGGTCCACGATGGGAAGGGGAACGGCACGATGAGCATCAGGCTGAACCCGGGCGAGTTGGGCGAACTGAAGATCCAGGTACACATGGAGGACAACCGCGTCAAGGTTGCGGTCCAGGCCGACAACAGGATGGTCAAGGACCTGCTGATGAGCAACCTCGACAGCCTGAAGGAGGCGCTTTCCGGCAAGAATTTCGCGATGGAAGGGTTCGACGTCTCGACCGGGGGGGGCAGCTTCCACGGCCAGCAGGCCGAGCAGCGGGAACAGCTGCGACAGCAGGCCATGCCCAGGCCGGTACGGCTGGCGGGGTACGAGGACCAGGAGGTGCGGCAGTCGCGCTACTCGGCACCCTCCGGCAGCGGACTTCTGGACGTGAGACTCTAGGCAAAGGAGGAAACAAGATGATAAGCAACGTGACCACAGGGGCGACAGGCACCAGCGCAGCCGAAGCAGCCATGAAAAAGTCCGCAGGGATGAACAAGGACGACTTTCTCAAGCTGTTCGTGACCCAGCTGCAAAACCAGGACCCCCTGAACCCGCAGGACGGCACCGAGTTCATCGGGCAACTGGCCCAGCTGACGCAGGTCGAGCAGGCCTACAACACCAACACCAACCTGCAGAGCATCCTGAACCAGGGGGGCAACAGCACCACCTTCGCCGCGGTCTCCCTGATCGGCAAGGAGGTCCAGGCACTGGGGTCGCAGGTGAACCTGCAGCAGGGAGCCCCCGCTGCACTCAACCTCTCCCTCGACCGTCCGGCGAGCCAGGTAAGCCTGACGGTGCAGGACGCAAACGGCGTGGTCGTCAAGACCATCGAGGCCGGGGCGATGGCGGCCGGAATCGGCTCCGTGGCCTGGGATGGCACCGACAACTCCGGGGCGGCAGTCGCGCCGGGAGCCTACAGCTTCAGCGTAGCCGCGGTCGATGTCAACGGCGCCAGCGTGGCCGGCACCCCCTTTGTCAAGGGGAAGGTGGACGGCGTCGACATGTCGGGTGCACAGCTGGTCCTGTCCATAGGCAACGTGAAGCTGAACCTGAGCGATGTCACAGCCGTGGTGCAGGGGGTGTGACGTGATTGACAACAGCGTTCTTTTTCCGCAACCGATCCAGGCCCCGGCCAAACCCGCACAGACGGGTCCGGCACAGGGGGGCAGACCCGCAGGGGGGAACTCTCCCTTCGCAAGGATCCTGGACGACAAGCTGCCCGGTCAGCCGGTGCGGTTTTCGCAGCACGCCACGGAACGGCTTCGCTCGCGCGGGATCACGCTGTCGGAAGAGGACATGAAGCAGCTGACAGGTGCCGTCGACAGCGTGGCGCAAAAAGGGGGAAGGGAGTCCCTGGTGCTGATGGGGGATGCGGCCCTGGTGGTGAGTGTCAAAAATCGGACAGTGGTGACGGCAATGGACCGACAGGGGTTGAAAGGAAATGTTTTCACCAACATAGATTCGGCCGTGATCCTTTAGGGAGCCGGGCGGATAGGAAAACCTCAGGCAAGGCAGGACGACAACAACCAAAAGGGCTGGACCTCCACGAGGAAGCCCCGGGACACCGACCGACAGAGGTGTCCGCAACCAACATCCAGGAGGCATAAAATGAGTATTACATCCGCATTGTTTACCGGCGTCAGCGGTCTTCTCAACAACGGCGAGGCCATGAACGTAATCGGCAACAACATAGCCAACGTCAACACGGTCGGTTTCAAGTCGAGCAGGAGCATCTTCGCCGACCGCCTCTCCGAGTCGATCGGTAACAATTCGCAGGTAGGCAAAGGGGTGCAACTGCAGACGGTGCAGAACCTGTTCACCCAGGGCTCTTCCCAGGGCTCCGAAAACGTCACGGACCTCTCCATCCAGGGTAACAGCTTCTTCGCGCTGAAATCTCCGGTGACCGCCGCCCCGGTGGCGCTGCAAAGCGGCGCGTACCTCTCCCGCGCCGGCGCGTTTCACGTCGACAGCAACCTCTACCTGGTGAACCCGGATGGCTACCAGGTGCTCGACACCCAGGGGAACCCGATCCAGTTCGCCACCACCGGCGTCGCCACCACGGACTTCGGCAAGATCACCAAGGTGGAGCCAAACGGGCTGATCACCTATCTCGCCACCGACGGCATAACCCTCAATTACTACAATACCAGCGGGGCCGCCGGCGTCCCGGCGCTCCCGGCCAACATGGCAGGGGTGCAGAAGCTCGCCGTGGTGACCGCCGCCGATCCCACCGCCCTGGCCAAGCTGGGCGGGTCGCTCTACCAGGCTACGACCGACGCGGGAGTCCCCGCCGCGGCCTTCTCCGTGGCAGCCAACCAGCCCAACGGCACCAGCGAGCAGGTGCTTTCCAACTCGCTGGAACAAAGCAACGTCGACATGGCCAACGAGTTCGTCAAGATGATCGTCACCCAGAGGGCCTACTCGGCCAACTCCAAGACCATCACCACCACAGACCAGATGACCCAGGAAGTGCTGGGCCTGATCCGCTAGCAACGCCGGCCTCTCTCGGGCGCAGCTGTCGCGCCCGGGAGAGGCTCTCGCCTCCCCAAGCAGCGTTCTCCCCCGCCGGCACCCCTACGGACCCGGCCCCGTTCCCCGCACGGCAGCAGCTTCTCATAGATTTGACACCCCTGCTTCACTTGACACCCCGGGGCGCCGGTCAAAAAAATGACCCGGCACCCCCCGGACGTCCTGCCGCTTCGGCTCGGCTAGCAGGCGCGGCAGGGGCGCGCGGGGGTAACTCGCTGCATTAGGTACGCTTTTTGCGGCTGGTGGCGGGCGGCGCCCGCCGCAGTTGCCGCGCAGCCGGGATCTGGCACCTCGGTTGCATGGTGGGTTCTGTCGCTAGTCCAGTCACAGGAAGAAAAGGAGACGTTAGGTATGGCCGAGGCAAAGGCGCAGGACGATCAACCAAAGGACAACAAGAAGATCTTTATCATCATAGGCGCCGTGGTGGCGGCCCTGGCCATAGGCGGGGGGGGCATGCTCTTTCTCGGTGGCAAGGACAAAACTGAAAAGCCGGCAGAGGCGTCCAAGGCCGAGGCGGCTGCAAGCGGCGGACATGGTGCCGCCAAGGAAGGTGAGGTCGCGACCAGCGACATCTACCCCATGGAGCCGTTCATCGTCAACATCTACGACGGCCAGGAACTGCGCTACCTGAAGCTCAAGGTCGAGTTCCAGCTTTCCAGCGCGCTGGCAAAGGCCGAGATCGACGCCAACCTGGCTCCGCTCAGGGACGCCATCCTTATCCTGCTCACCACCAAGACCATGCAGGAGATACAGGACCTTCAGGGGAAGAACACCCTGAGGGAACAGATCCTTGCCGCGGCGGCTAAGACGGTGCCGGGCAAAGTCAACAAAGTGTACTTCACCGATTTCGTGGTGCAGTAAAAGGGTATCCACGATGGAAAAGATCCTGACCAAGGAAGAGATCGATGCACTCGTCGCCGCGGTGTTCGACGGGACGCTGGTTCCCGAAGCCGAGTTGGCCAAGGCGGGAGAGCACGCCGAGCAGTTCGACTTGCTCGACATCGAGGCGCATCGCGTCATCCCCAACTTGGACATCGTCTACGACGGCTTCATCCGCTACAACAGGGTCACCATGTCCAACCGCCTGGGGAGGATGGTGGAGATCAAGAAGGAGGAGGCGCGCCCGTTCAAGTTCGGCGAGTTCCTGAGCGTGCTCCCTTCCCCGGCCTGCATCGCCATCTACAAGATGGACCCGCTGAAGGGTGCGGCGCTGCTGGCCTTGGACAGCACGCTGGTCTTCACCATCGTGGACAGCATCCTGGGGGGGAGCGGCGTCGCAGCGGGCAACCGCATGAACCGGCTCTTCACTTCCATCGAGCTCAGGCTGGTCGAGAAGATCGTCAAGGACGCGCTGGCGGACCTGGAGAGGGCGTGGGCGCCGCTTTGCCCGGTCGGCATGGCCCTGCTGCGCCTGGAGATGAACCCGCGCCTGGTGAACATAGTGCCGCCCGAGTACCAGGTCGTGACCATGTCGATGAAGGTGCAGATCGAGGAGACGGTCGGGAACATGATCCTGGCCATCCCCTTCCTGACCATCGAGCCGATCCGGGACAAGCTGAAGCGCGGCGTCCAGATGGACATGATGGTAGTCGACCCGCTCTGGTCCTACCGGCTGTCGGAGGAGTTGCAGGAGGCGCCTTTGGAGCTTGCTGTAGAGATGGGGGGAGCCACCATCACGCTCGCCGAGCTCCTGGAGCTTGGGCCTGGAGACACGGTGATGCTGGAGGCGGGCTGCAAGGACGAACTGGTGGTCAAGGTGGGCGAGGTCCGTAAATTCTACGGCATAGCCGGGACAAACAACGGCAACAAGGCGGTGCAGATCAGCCGCGCCGTGAGCGCAGGGGGTGCAGATTGAGCGAGAAGTTGACGATGGAGGAGCACAAGGAGAACCCCCAGATGAAGAATCTGGAGTTCATACTGGACATAGCCCTGCAACTGACAGTAGAGCTGGGGCGGACGAAAATGCTGGTGAAGGATGTGCTGCAGCTGAATCAGGGCTCCGTCGTGGAGCTGACCAAACTGGCGGGCGAGCCGCTGGATGTCTTCGTAAATTCCAAGCTGGTGGCCCGGGGGGAGGCGGTGGTGGTGAACGACAAGTTCGGCATCAGGCTCCTCGACATCGTGAGCCCCAACGAAAGGGTAGACAAGGTGCTATGAGAAACCTAGCGCTGCTTACCTCGGCGGTCCTCCTTGCTCCGGTCGCAGCACTGGCCCAGGAAGGGGGGACAGGTCCCGGATTCGCCGGCAGCCTGGCGCAAATGGTCGCTTCGCTGGCCCTCGTGATCGGTATCATCCTGATCCTCTACTATCTGGCGGGTCGCCTGATGAAGATGCCGCAAGGGGGGGGACTGCGCTATATCAGGGTGGTGGAGACCAGGCACCTGGCGCCGAAGAAGTCGCTGGTGCTGGTCGAGGTGGGAGGCGAGTACCTCCTTTTGAGCAACAGCGGCGAAGGGGTCAGCTTCATCAAGCAGGTGGAGATGCTGGAGGAGATCGAGGTGGTGGACGAGCCGGGTTACGCGACCCTGATCCCGGTGCAGCTCAAGAAGAAACTGCAGGCGCTCTCCGGCCAGGCGCCCCGCGGGGAGATGCCTCTCGCACAGCTCAACAAAAGTGGTGATTTTGCGTGAAAAAGAAAACCGTTGCGGGGGCACTGCTCCTGATGGCCGCATCCTTGATACTGGCAGCAACCGCGGCAGCTGAACCTCTGGCGTTGCCGACGGTGAGCGTGGGGGTCGGCAAGGTAACCAAGCCTGCGGACATCTCGGTGGTGCTGCAGATATTCTTCGTGATGACGGTCATCTCGCTGGCCCCGAGCCTCTTGATGATGACCACCTCTTTCACCCGCATCGTGGTGGTGCTCTCCTTCCTGCGCTCTGCGCTGGGGACCCAGCAGGCCCCCTCGAACCAGATCATCGTGGGACTTTCCCTGTTTCTAACCTTCTTCATCATGGCGCCGGTCTGGGAGCAGGTGAACACCCAGGCGCTGCAGCCCTACCGGGCCCAGCAGATAACGCAGGAGGAGGCGCTCAAGCGGGGCATCGCCCCGGTGAGAAAGTTCATGCTCTCGCAGGTGCGCGAGAAGGACCTGGCGCTGTTCATCAACCTTTCCAAGCTCCCCAGGCCGAAGAACGCGGATGAGGTCCCGACCATGACCCTGATCCCCGCCTACATGGTGAGCGAGCTGAAAACAGCGTTCCAGATCGGCTTCCTGATCTTCATACCATTCCTGGTGCTGGACATGGTGGTCGCATCGGTGCTGATGTCGATGGGTATGATGATGCTGCCGCCGGTGATGATTTCACTTCCCTTCAAGATACTGCTATTCGTGCTGGTGGACGGCTGGGGGCTCGTCATAGGGTCGCTGGTCAAGAGCTTCGGGTAGGCACTTCCCCCCGTTGACCCGATGGACCCGGTGGAGGTGAAGTGAAGGCTCTGCCGTTTGCCGGAGCCAAGCCTCGACCTCAACCTCATCCTTAACCTAAACCTGGAGTTTTCATATGACACCCGAACTGGTCGTGCAACTTGGGAGAAGGAGCTTTGAGGCGGTGCTGTTGCTGGCGGCGCCCCTTTTGATCTGCGCCCTGGTGGTGGGGCTTCTGGTCAGCATTTTTCAGGCGGTGACCTCCATCAACGAGGCCACGCTCGCCTTCGCGCCGAAAATCGTGGCGGTGATGGTCGCCATGGTCATCTTCTTCCCCTGGATGATGTCCTACATGAGCGATTTCACCCATGAGATCTACGGCATGATCGCGAACATGAGGCATTAGCTTGTTCCCTGGCCTGCCGATCGACGGCCTGGACGACCTGGTCCCCTTCGCGCTGGTACTGGCGCGCGTCGCAGGGCTCTTCTCGGCGATACCGGTCTTCGGTAGCCGGGTGGTGCCGGCCCGGGTGAAGGCGCCGCTGATTTTCGCGATGGCGCTGCTTATCTTCCCGATCATCCGTCCGGAAGCGGTCGTGGTGGCCACCGACTCCATCACGCTGATACTCTTTGTCATCAAGGAGGTGCTGATCGGGTTGACCCTGGCCATCCTGTCGCAGCTCATCTTTGCCGCCGTGGAATTCTGCGGCTTCCAGGTCGGCGCGCAGATGGGGCTTTCCATGAGCTCCCTGTTCGACCCGGCCACCCAGTCCAACCTCCCCACCATGGCCTCGTTCCAGGGAGCGCTGGCGACGCTGCTGTTCCTTTCCCTGGGCGTGCACCACTTCTTCATCACCGGGATGGTCGAGAGCTACCGCGTGATACCTGTGGGCGGGTGGCACACCAGCCCGGGTCTGCTCGCCTTCCTCATCGACGCCACTTCCGGCATGTTCGTCATAGCCATCAAGCTGGCAGCGCCTGTGGCGGTTTCCCTGTTGGCCGCCGCCGTGGCACTTGGCATCGCGGCCCGCAGCTTCCCCTCGATGAACGTCTTCATCGTCAGCATGCCCCTCAACATAGGGATCGGCTTCCTGGTGCTCGGCATCTCGCTGCCGGTATTCGCGCGGGTGCTAAGCGGGGCGTTCGGCGGGCTGACGGAGCAGTTGCGCACCCTGTTCAGGTTGCTCGGGTAGGTACAGCCATGTCGGAAGACAAACATTCCAAAACAGAAGAACCCACACAGAAGAAGATCTCCGACGCCAAGCAGAAGGGGAAGGTCCCGCGCAGCCGGGAAATAACCTCGGTGATCACCCTGGTCAGCGCCATGGTCGTCCTGTACGCCAGTTCCGGGATGATGCTTTCCAACATGAAGCGGATCATGCAGGACATCTTTGGCGGCCTGAACACCGGCGACCTCACCCCGGTACTGGTGCACAACCTGATGATCAAGCAGATGGGATACATGGTCGTGATGCTGGGGCCGTTCTTGCTGATACTCCTGGTGGCAACGGTGGCGGTGGAGGTCAGCCAGGGGGGGGTGCAGCTTACCTCGGAAAAGCTGAAGTTCGACCTGGGGAAGCTGAACCCGCTGCAGGGGATGAAGCGGCTTTTCAACAAGGATTCCTTCTTCGAGGTGGCCAAATCCTTCTTCAAGCTGGGGATCGTCGGGTATATGGCCTACCGCGTCCTGACCGAGGAGATGGAGGCGATCATCTTCCTGATGGACTCCAACCTGGAAGGGATCCTGGCTTTCGTGGGGCACCTTGCCTTCAAGATAGTGATGCACACCTGCGGCGTGCTGATCATCCTGGCAGTGATAGATATAGCGTTCGTGAAGTGGCGTTTCCTGGACAACCTGAAGATGACCAAGCAGGAGGTAAAGGACGAGCACAAGAACGCCGAGGGCGATCAGAGCGTCAAGGCGAAGGTGAAGCAGAAGCAGTTCCAGATGGCGCGTCGGCGCATGCGGCAGATCATACCGACCGCCGACGTCGTGGTGACCAACCCGACCCATTACGCAGTGGCGCTCAAGTACGACCGTTTCAGGATGGCCGCCCCGGTGGTGCTGTTCAAGGGGATGGACCAGATGGCGCTGCAGATCAAGATCCTGGCGCGGGAGAACAACGTCACGTTGGTGGAGAACCGCTTCCTGGCGCGCGAGCTTTACAGCCAGGTCGAGGAAGGGAGCGAGATACCGGAGGGGCTTTTCGCGGCGGTCGCCGAGATCCTTGCCTACGTCTACACCCTGAAGAAGAGATAGTCCCTCCCCCTGAAGGGGAGGGAAGGCAATGGCCGCCGCCGGACGGGGGGAGCGGCTTCCGGTGCGGGAAAAGGGCGCCTCCGCTACCCCCAGAGGATGAGCCCCGGGTCGTACACCGTCCCGAGTTCCGGATGGCGCGGCATGACCCTCAGCATGAAGCCGTGCCGCCCGCAGAAGCGGCACTCCAGCTCGCCGCCGAAATGTCCGCTTCGCTCCGGCTCGGGCGCCGGGGTGAGCGGCACGATCTCACCTCCCAGGATGCTCCCGCGCGAGTCGAGCACCCCGAAGTACACCTCCACGGCGATCTCGGAGAGCGGTACCCGCCCCGGGGTGATCTGCACCGTGATGGGGAGCCGCTCCCCAACCGTCACCTCCCTCTCCGTCTCGGCCTGGACGTTCACGATGCTCAGTTCCCCCCAGATGCCGTGCAGGCGCTCCTTCCAGCGCGCCAGCTCCACCGCGAGCCTCAGGTCGTCCCGGTTCAGCCGCTCCCAGTGCTCGAAGGCGGGGAGGTAGCAGCGGCGCGCGTACTCCTGCACCATGCGGTCGGTGCTGAACACGGGGCAGAGGGTCTGCATCGAGCTTTTCATGAAGGTGGTCCACCCCCTCGGTATCCCGTCGCTCCCCCTGTTGTAGAAAAGCGGCACGATCTCCTTTTCCAGCAGGTCGTAGATCGCCCTGCTCTCCACCTGGTTCTGGTACATGAGGTCGTCGTAGACCTCCCCCCGCCCGATGGCCCAGCCGTTGTTCCCCCGGTACCCCTCGCACCACCAGCCGTCCAGGATGCTCAGGTTGAGCCCCCCGTTGAAGGCGACCTTCATGCCGCTGGTGCCGCTTGCCTCGAGCGGGCGAAGCGGGGTGTTGAGCCAGACGTCCACCCCCTGGACCAGCCTCCTGGCCACGGAGATGTCGTAGTCCTCCAGGAAGACGATGCGGCGCCGAAACGGCTCCTGCTGCGAGAGCTGCACGATCTGCCGGATCAGCTCCTTCCCCTGGTGGTCGGCCGGATGCGCCTTCCCGGCGAAGACGATCTGCACCGGCCGCTCGGGGTGGTTCAGGATCCGCTCCAGCCTCTCCTTGTCGTGCAGCAGGAGCGTGCCGCGCTTGTAGGTGGCGAAGCGGCGCGCAAAGCCGATGGTGAGGATCTCCGGGTCGAGCACGTCGCGCGCCGTGTCGATTTCCTTGGCGCTCGCGTCCAGCTTCTGCAGCTGGGCCGTCAGGCTCCTGCGGGCGTAGTCCACCAGCCGCTCGGTACCGCGGCGGTGGGTGCGCCATAGTTCGGCGTCGGGGATGCGCGACACCTTGCGCCAGAGCTGGTCGGTGCTCTGCTCCAGCCACCGGGTGCCTAGGTAGCGGGTCAACAGGTTGGTCATCTCCTCGGAGAGCCAGCTCTTCTGGTGCACCCCGTTGGTCACGTAGGTGAGCGGGAGCTGCTCTTCCGGCAGGTCGGGCCAGACGTCCGCCCACATCCTGCGCGACACCTCCCCGTGCAGCTCGCTCACCCCGTTGGAATGCAGCGAGAGCTTCATGGCCAGCACCGCCATGCAGAAACTCTCGTTGCTCCTGCCGTGGTTCTGCATGCCAAGCGCCAGGAACTGGTCGCGGGAAAGCCCGAGGTTCCTGTAGTAGTGCCCCATGAACCGGTCCAGGAGGTCGGGGGGGAAGTGGTCGATGCCGGCTTCCACCGGGGTGTGGGTGGTGAAGACGTTGCCGCCGCGGACCGCCTCCATCGCCTCCCCGAAGGAGAGCGACCTCTCCTCCATGAGGACCCGGATGCGCTCCAGCGCGAGGAACGCGGCGTGCCCCTCGTTCATGTGGCAGACGTTGGGCTCGGCTCCCACCAGCCTCAGCGCCCTCATGCCGCCGATCCCCAGCAGGATCTCCTGCCGTATCCGCATCTCCTGGTCGCCGCCGTAGAGCCTGGTCGTGATCTCCCGGTCCGCGGGGAGGTTCTCCTCGAGGTTGGTGTCGAGCAGGAACAGGCGCACCCTCCCGGCCCGTACCCGCCAGATCTGCACCCGCACGCTCCGCCCCGGGTATTCCAGATCGAAGCTCAGGGCCTTGCCGGCGGCGTCCCGCTCCAGGTGCAGCGGGAGGTTGTAGAAATCGTTCTCCGGGTAGATCTCCTGCTGCCATCCCTCGAGGTTCAGGTACTGCCTGAAGTACCCCTGCCGGTACAAGAGCCCGACCCCGACCAGCGGGAGTCCCAGGTCGCTGGCCGACTTCAGGTGGTCGCCGGCCAGTATCCCGAGGCCGCCCGAGTAGATGGGGAGGGACTCGTGCAGGCCGAATTCCATGGAGAAGTAGGCGATGCGCGCGCCGGCGTTGCCGTGGCGCTCGTACCAGGTGCGGGAGGAGAGGTATTCCGAGAGCCGCTCCTCCACCTGGTTCAGGTGGGACATGAACCCCTCGTCCGCCATCAGGCTCTCGAAGGTGGCCTGCTGCAGGCTCCCCAGCATCTCGAGCGGGTTGTGGCGCGTCAGGCGCCAGAGTTCGGGGTCAAGCCGCTTGAAAAGACCTATCGCTTCCGGTTCCCAGCTCCACCAGAGGTTGTAGGCGATGCGCTGCAGCCCGGCAAGCTCTTTGGGGAGGGATGGGACGACGGTGAATCTGTGCAGCGTCGAGTTGAGGTTCATACCGCACTCCTGGCTACTCCGGCCTGCCGATTCCGAACTTCTCCAGCCGGTATTGTAGCGTCTTGTAGCTCATGCCGAGTAGTGGTGCCGCTTTGGCGATGACCCAGTCCGCCCTTTGCATCGCCTTGGTGATCAGGTCCCGCTCCAGGTTGTCTATGGAGATCCCCTCGGCCGGGAAGTCGAAGGGGAGGCTTCCGGCGGCGCAGGCTTCACTGTGCACCTCGGCCGGCAGGTCCTCGGGTTGGATGAATTCGCTCTCGGCCATCAGCACGCCCCGTTCGATGACCGATTCCAGTTGCCTGACGTTTCCGGGCCAACTGTAGTCTAGCAGAATCTTCAGCGCCGGCTTGGCTATTCCCCTGAGCGGGATGCCGCAGGAGGCGCTGTACTTCTTAAGGAAGAAGTCGGCCAGGGTCAGGACGTCGTTTCCGCGCTCCCGAAGCGGCGGCAGCGTGATCCTGATCACGTTCAGGCGGTAGAAGAGGTCCTCGCGGAAGCATCCCCGCTTGGTCTCCTGCTCCAGGTCCTTGTTGGTGGCGGAGATGATCCTGACGTCGACCGGGATGTTCACCTTTCCCCCCACCCTCCTGATCTCCTTCTCCTGGATGGCCCGCAACAGCTTCGCCTGCATGGCCGTGTTCATCTCCCCGATCTCGTCCAGGAATACGGTCCCCCCCTCCGCCGCTTCAAAGATCCCCATCTCGCGGCTGCCGGCGCCTGTGAAGGCCCCCTTCTCGTGGCCGAAGAGCTCGCTCTCCATCAGTGCGTCGGGGATGGCGGCGCAGTTGATGGCGAAGAAGGCCTTGTCCTTGCGCGGGCTCCCGTCGTGGATCGCCCGCGCCACCAGTTCCTTGCCGGTGCCGGACTCACCGTAGATGAGGACCGTGGTGGAGGTGGGGGCGATCTTGTGGATCATGCGGCTCACTTCCATCAGTTTCGGGTGTTCGCCGATCATGTTGGGGAGGGTCCTGGTCTCCGCGAGCTTCTTGTGCAGCGCCCTGTTTTCCTTCAGGAGCATGACCCTCTCGAAGGCGCGCTGCACCGTCATGATCAGGTCGTCGCGCTCCAGGGGTTTCTCCAGGTAGTCGAAGGCTCCCTTCTTCATCGCCTCGACGGCCGAATCGATGGTGCCGTGGGCGGTCATCATCACCACGCACTGGGAGGGGTTCCGGCCGAGTACCCGTTCCATGAGCTCCATGCCGGAGACCCCCTGCATCTTCAGGTCGGTCATGAGCAGGTCGTACTCCGCCCGCTCCAGCTCCAGCAGGGCCTCCTTCGCCCCCGGCGCAGCGAGCACCTCGTACCCCTCCTTGGCCAGGATGGCACTCAGTATGTCACGTTGCCCTTTTTCGTCGTCCACTATCAGGATGCTGCCGCTCATTACGACTCCAGGTATAGGTAAGGATTAAGACAAAGATAATAGATAAAGACGCCCCGGTTCATCCTCTTCAGCTCGAAGCCGGCGGGAGGTTGACCGTGAAGGTGGTCCCTTCCCCCTTGAGGCTTGCCACGGTGACTCTGCCGCCGTGCTCCTTTACGATCCGCTCGGTGATGGCAAGCCCCAGGCCGATGCCTGCCTCCTTGGTGGTGAAATAGGGCTGGAACACCTTCTCCAGGTCCTGCGGCTCGATGCCGACCCCCTCGTCGCTGAAGGTGAGGCGGTACTCGCCGCTCCCCTTGTCGAGCCGCGCCCCGAGTGTGATCTTCCCCCCCTCGGGCATCGCCTGCGAGCTGTTGCTGATGAAGTTGCACAGGCAGTTGCGCATCAGCTCGGGATCCACCTGCATCGGCGGCAGGTCCGCGGGGATGTCGCGCACCACCTCGATCCCCCGCTCGTCGAGCCGGTCCTTCATGATCGGCATCGCCTTGTCCACCAGTTCCGCGTAGGTGACCTGCTGCAGCCTGAGCTTCAGGGGGCGGCCGTAGTTCATGAAGTTGAGCACCATGTAGTTCGCCTTGCGGACTTCCTCCTTGATGTTGTTGGCGATCGACTCCAGCTCCCCCCCTTTTTCCGGGCAGGAGGTCAAAAGCTCGCTCTTCAGGTGGTCCACGGCGAGGCTTATGTAGTTGAGCGGGTTCCTGATCTCGTGGGCGATTCCCGCTGCCAGCTGCCCCACCTTGGAGAGATGCTCCGCTTCGTAGAGCCGCTTTTCCAACAGCTCTTTTTCCTTGAGTTTCTCGATCATCTCGTTGAGGTTCTCGGCCAGATCGCCGATCTCGTCGCTGCTGTCCACCGGGAAGCTGACGCTCAGGTCGCCGGCCGAGACGTGCTTCACGCCGTTGGCCAGCCGGTGGATGGGGCTCGTGTACCTGCGGGCCAGGTAGATGATCAGGATCATGCCCATCACGAACACCAAGGTGGTGGCGGCCAGGCGGTTCACGAAGTTCGCGTGCTGGATGTCCCGGATGTTGTCCAGAAGGAGGTTCACCTGAACGTACCCCAGCTGCTCGTCCCCGACGATGACCGGGACCACGAGATCGTAGGGCTTGAGCCCCCCGCCCCTGCTGCCGCGGCGCGAGGCCTTGAGCCCCTTCTCGAGCTTGTTGATCTCCCGCCTCTTCCCGACCTGGGCGGGGTCGGAGGAGCTGATGATCTCCCCCTCGTTGTTGATGATGTTGATCTCGTTGACGCCTTTGCTCTTCGCCTGCTGCAGGTAATCGGTGAGGCGGGAGGACTCCACCTCCGAGGTCAGGTCCTCGACGCTCAGCTGGATCGCCTTCGAGACCACCGTCGAGCTCTCCTGGATCTCCTCCACGAGGTCGTTCTGGCTGAACTGGTTCAGGACGAAGAGGACCAGCGTCGCGATGATAAGCATGGTGAGCATGATCATCACCAGCTTGGTATTGAGTTTCATAAACCCCTTTCCCGTATATGAGTTTTCACTAAGCTTGAGAGTATACAACAGCGCCGGTTGCTAGACAAGGTGAATGTCCGGCAGCCGGCGGGATCATGGGGACGGGATTAATTCTCTTCCATTAGCCCGGGCGTGCTGCTAAGATGCCGGCCGGAAAACATCTTCGATGGCCGGATGCGGCAGGAGGATCGGCGTTATGGGGTACACGGTCGACAGGATTCCGGGCAAGGTGAGGATCGACCCGGACGCGGGGGGGCAGGAACGACAGCGCAAAAGGGAGAAGCCGGCGCCCAGAGCGGAGCAGGCGGACAGCGTGAGCATTTCCGACGAGGCGAAGCGGCGCAGTTCCCTGGATGAGGGGGCGGAGCCGGGGGATGGGCACGGCTGCTGAATCTAGCTGGTGAACAGGGCCCTGTCTTCCTGGAACGCCCTGTCGAAGGTCTCCAGCAGCAGCGCCGCGTTCTCCCCGGTTATCCCCAGTATCTGCCCGGCCTTGGAGCCGGCGATGTCGAGGCCGTCTTGCGGCTCTCTGACGCCGATGCCGAGCTTGAGGCAGAAGAGGTCGGCCAGGGACGTTATCGCGGTGAGGTTAACCACGGCCGGATCATCGAGCTCGGTGAACTCCAGCGTGTGGTGCTGCAGGATCGCGTTGGTGAGATTGTCGGGGAAGTTCCATTTCTTTATTACCTGGGCCCCCACCTCGTCATGGGTAAAGGGGTATACCCCCCTCTCCGCCTGCCCGAAGGAGATCCCCTCGTTGTAACAGTGCTGCATCACCTCCTGGAACTTGTTCCGGTCCAGGGTGTTCATGATGATCTTGCCGATGTCGTGGAAGAGTCCTGCCAGGAAGGCTTCTTCCTCGTTGGCCGCGCGGGTGCGGCCGGCGATGATCCTGGCGGCGAGCCCGGCCGCGAAGGAGTGCTCCCAGAGCATCTTCTCGGTCAGCCCGTACGGCTTGTAGACCTGCTTGACCGACGCAGCGACCACCAGGCTTCTCAGCGTGCTGAAGCCCAGGATGACGATGGCGCTGGAGAGGGTCTGTATCTGCCTGCGGCAGCCGTAAAAAGAGGAGTTGGAGATCTTGAGCACCCTGGCGGCAACCGCCGGGTCAGAGGAGACGATCTTCGCCAGTTCCTCCGCGGTTGCCGAGTCGCTCTCGATGAGTTCCATCACCTTTATCGCTATGATGGGAATGGTAGGCAGGTCGGCCGCAGTCATGATCGCTGTTTCTAGTTCTTTATTCATCCCGTACATCCTTCCTTCACTTGAGGCGCCGGATACAGACCAGGCTCCAAAATATACCAGAACGTTAGCTTTAAGCAAGCAGGGATTTAATGATTGAAAGGGGGAGCGGGGCGGTCTATACTGCCCGAAAAATCAGGACGGGTCGGTACATTGATAGTAAAAAACACTGAGTTCATTAAAAGCGCCACCAAGCCCTCCCATTACCCGGAGGGGAGCCTCCCGGAGATCGCCTTTGCCGGGCGCTCCAACGTGGGGAAATCCTCGCTGGTCAACGTGCTGGTGAACAGGAAAAACCTGGTCCGCACCAGCTCCACGCCGGGACGCACCCAGCTGATCAACTTCTTCCAGGTGAACGACGACTTCATGCTGGTCGACCTCCCGGGCTACGGCTACGCCAAGGTTCCTCTTGCCGTGAAGAAGGAGTGGCGGCCGATGATGGAGACCTACCTTTCCAAGCGCGGGAACCTGCGCGGCGTGGTGCTGATCCTGGATATCCGCAGGACGCCGGTTGAGGAGGACCTGCAGATGCTTGCCTGGCTGCGAGCCTTTTCCATCCCCCCGATCGTCGTGGTCACCAAGTGCGACAAGCTATCCAAGAACGAGCGCGCCAAGCAAAGCGCGATCATCATGGAGAAGATGGGGCTCGCCAAGGGCGACCTCACCTTTTTCTCCGCCCTGAGCAAGGAGGGTAAGGACAACGTCTGGGCCAGGATCGACGCCGTGCTGGGAGCCGAAACGCCCGAACCCTCCGAATTTGCAAAGGATGAGCCGCCTGTTATTGATTGACATTAGCGGCCGCCTCTGTTAGTAAACATCGAACTGCATAGCAGTTAACGTCCGGGTGCCCCGAGAGGGGTTAAAAGGGAAGAGGGTGCAAATCCCTCGCTGTCCCGCAACTGTGAACGGTGATGAAAGCCGCAACTACGCCACTGATATTATCGGGAAGGCGCGGCGAGTAAGACGACCCGTGAGTCAGGAAACCTGCCTTGGACGAACGCTTAATGGAACCTCCGTGGCAGAGGGGCTAAAGCCGGAATCGTGTTTTCCACTCGATTTTTGACCCGCCTTCCGTCAGGGAAGGGGGGTTTTTTTATGTCCAGAGTGATCCTGGTGACCGGAGGGGCCCGAAGCGGCAAGAGCCGCTTCGCGGAGCGGCTTGCCCTGTCGTATGAACCGGTGCGCGGCTACCTCGCCACGGCGGAGCCGGGCGACGCCGAGATGGCGGCGCGCATCGCGCGGCACCAGGGGCGGCGCGGGGAGGAGTGGGAGACCCTGGAGGAGCCGCTGCAGGTGGAAGAGGCCGTCACCGGCAACGACGGGCGCTTCAACGTGCTCCTGCTCGACTGCGTCACCCTCTGGATCTCCAACCTCCTCTTCAGATGCGAAGGGGGCGCCGCCGAGGCGCTGAAGCGGGTGGAGCGCTTCACCCGCAGCTTCGACGCGCTGAAGGGCCCGCTGATCATGGTGACCAACGAGGTCGGCATGGGAATCGTGCCGGAGCACCCGCTGGCGAGGAGCTTCAGGGATCTCGCCGGGGAGGCGAACGAGCTGATCGCGGCCCGGGCGGACGAGGTCTACGTGACGATATCCGGGCTGCCGCTGAAGCTGAAAGGATAGGAGTGCCATTTAGAAAACCCGATAGGAGGGGCCCATGAAACTTCTGGAAACCACGCTGGCGAAGGTGCAGCCGGTGGACGAGGCGCTGCTTGGCAGGGCGCAGGCAAAACTGGACAACAAGACCAAGCCGCTTGGCTCACTCGGGCGCCTGGAGGAGGTGGCGCGCCGCTTCGCCGCCATCACCGGGAGCCTCTCGCCGGACACGCAGAAGAAGGTGATCTTCACCTTTGCCGGTGACCACGGGATCGTCGAGGAAGGGGTGTCGCTGTTCCCGAAGGAGGTCACCCCGCAGATGGTGCTGAACTTCCTGCGCGGCGGCGCCGGCGTCAACGTGCTGGCGCGCCACGTGGGGGCCGAGGTGCGGGTGGTGGATGTCGGCGTAGATTTCGATTTCCAGCCGGCCCCCGGCCTCATCATCGCCAAGGTGGCGAGGGGAACCCGCAACTTCGCAAAGGGAAGCGCCATGACGCGCGAGGAGGCGGTCGCCGCCATCGAGGTCGGCATCGCCATGGCGGACCAGGCCAAGCGGGAAGGTGTCGCCATGGTGGGTACCGGCGAGATGGGGATAGGGAACACCAGCCCCTCCTCGGCCATCATCGCCGCCTTCGCCGGATGCTCCGTGCGCGAGGTGACCCATCGCGGGACCGGGATCGACGACGGGGCGCTGGAGCACAAGATAACGGTGATCCAGGAAGGGCTCACCCTGAACAACCCCGACCCCGAGGACCCGCTCGACGTGCTGGCCAAGGTGGGGGGGCTGGAGATAGCAGGCATCGCGGGGCTCGTGCTCGGCGCCGCCGCCAACCGGATACCGGTGGTGGTGGACGGCTTCATCTCCACCGCCGGGGCCCTGGTGGCCTCGGAGATGCACCCTCACGTCAAGGAGTACATCTTCGCGGCGCACAGCTCCGTGGAGATCGGGCACCGGATGATGCTGGACCGGCTCGGCGCGCAGCCGCTGCTCGACCTGCAGCTGCGCCTGGGCGAGGGTACCGGCGCCGCGCTCGCCATGGGGCTCATCGAGGCGGGGGTGAAGGTGCTGAAGGAGATGGCGACCTTCGAAGAGGCCGGGGTGGCGTCTGCCTAGGCGAGGGGGTAGCGCGGCATGAGACTGCTTCTCATCGCGTTCCAGTTCCTTACCATCGTTCCGCTCCCCGTCGCGGTGCGCTGCGAGGAGGAGGACCTGGGGCGCTCCATGACCTTTTTCCCGCTGGTGGGGCTCGCCCTCGGGCTCCTGCTGGCCGGTGCGGACCATCTCCTCGCGCCGCTTCTCCCAAGGTCCGTGTCCGACCTGGTCCTCATCGCGCTCATGAGCGTGGTGACGGGGGCGCTGCACCTGGACGGGCTGTCCGACGTCTGCGACGGCATGGCGGCGCGCGGCCCCCGGGAGCGCTTCCTCGACATCATGAAGGACTCCCGGGTCGGCGCCGTGGGTGCCGCGGCACTGGTGCTGGGGCTCTCCCTCAAATACCAGGCGCTTCTCGCCGTCCCGGCCGAGTACAAGCGGGAAGTGCTCCTCCTCTTCCCCATGGCGGCGCGCCTTGCCCAGGTGCAGATGACGGTGGGGGCGAAGAGGGCGAGGAAGGACGGGCTCGGCTCGGCCTTCGTGGGGGGGGCGGGGATGGCGCAGTTGCTGCTGGCCAGCGCCTTCACGCTTGCGGCCGCGGGGTTGCTGCTGCAGCTGAGCGGCCTTCTCTGCCTCTTGCTGCTGTTCCTGCTTACCTGGGGGATCAGGAGCTGGTCGCACCGAAGGCTTGGAGGGGTCACCGGCGACGTGATCGGCTGCGCCAGCGAATTGAACGAGATTTTCTGCCTGCTGTTCCTGCTGGCGCTTTTGCGCCACCTGGGAGCGGGGGGATAGGGGCTGCGGATGACGGAAAAGACACGCATACATCTGATCAGGCACGGAGAGGTGGAGCGGCCCGACCGCTACAACGGCCACTACGATGTCCGCCTGACCGCCTTGGGAGAGGAGCAGTACCACCTGCTGAAGCCGCGCCTGGACGCGGACCGGATCACCGCCCTTTACACGAGCGACCTGGTCCGGGCGGTGCGCGGGGGCGAGATCCTCGCCCCCTACCTCGGGGTCGAGCCGGTCAAGGTGCCGCGGTTCAGGGAGCTTGACTGCGGGGCATGGCAGGGGCTTTCCCTCGCCGAGATACAGGCCGACCGGCCCGAGGAGTGGGCGGCTCGCCTGGCGGACCTGGAACAGTTCCGCGCCCCGGGGGGGGAGAGCCTGGCGGACCTGGCAGCGCGCGTGCTCCCACCCTTTGCCGAGATCGTGGCACGTCACCGTGGCGAAGAGGTGCTGGTGGTGGCCCACGGCGGGGTGAACCGCGTCATCCTGCTGGACGCCATCGAGGCCCCGCTCACCTCCTTTTTCAGCATCGACCAGCGCTATTGCTGCATGAACGTAATCGACTACTACGCCGACGGCAACAAGGTGGTGCAGCTTGTCAACGGCTGACGGGGTCCCTGAATGAAGCGCATCGTGATAGCGGCGCCCCAAAGCGGCTCAGGCAAGACCACGGTCACGCTGGGGATCATGGCCGCCCTGAAAAGGCGGGGACTTGCCGTCGCCCCCTTCAAGGTGGGGCCGGATTTCATCGATCCCGGCTACCACCGGCTGGTGACCGGCGCCCCGTCGGTCAACCTGGATGGCTGGATCTGCGACCCCGGGTTCGTCAGGGAGAGCTTCTCCCTCCACGCGGGCGGCGCGGATATCGCCGTCATCGAAGGGGTGATGGGGCTCTTCGACGGCATCGACGGCGTCTCCGAGTCCGGCAGCACGGCGCAGATCGCCAAGGAGCTGGCGGCGCCGGTGGTCCTGGTGGTCGATGCGCGCAGTCAGGCGAGGAGCGCCGCTGCACTGGTGCATGGTTTCGCCTCCTTCGACCCCGCGCTCAGGGTGGCAGGCGTCGTCTTCAACAACGTGGGGAGCGCGAACCACGAACGGATACTGCGCGAGGCGCTGGCCGCCCACCTGCCGGACCTGGCGCTGCTGGGATGCCTCCCCAGGGACCCGGCGCTTGCCATACCGTCGCGCCACCTGGGGCTGGTAACGGCGGAGGACAACCCGCTCTCCGGGGCGTTCGTCGCGCACCTGGCCGAGGTCGTCGAGGCGCACCTGGACCTGGAGGCCCTGCTGGAAACAGGTGCGGCAGCCGATGCCGCTTCTGTCAGGGAGGGTGCAACCGCCAGGGCGTCGGCTGTTGCCGGGGAGGCTCCGGAGCCGGAGCGGGTCAGGGTCGCCGTGGCGCGGGACGCGGCATTTTGCTTCGTCTACCAGGACAACCTGCGGCTTTTGCAGCAGGCCGGGGCCGAGCTCTGCTACTTCTCGCCGCTTGCGGACCCGGCGCTTCCCGAGGGTATCGGCGGGATGTACCTCCCCGGCGGCTACCCCGAGCTTTTCGCCGGGGAGCTCGCCGCCAATGAGCCGATGAAGCAGGAGGTGGCGAGGAGCGTCGAGGGGGGGCTCCCGGTGTACGCCGAGTGCGGAGGTTTCATCTACCTGACGCAGGGGGTGGTGGTGGACCGGCAGGCGCACCGATTCGTGGGTCTTTTCCCGGTGCAGACGCGGATGCTGCCGCGCCGGAAGGCGCTGGGGTACCGCGAGGTGGAGCTCCTCGCGGAGGGCGCCATCGGCGGCAGAGGCGCAACGGCCCGCGGCCACGAATTTCATTATTCCGAGATGGAAGAGATGCCGGCCCACGTGGAGCGGCTCTACCGTGTCAGCAGGAAGGGGGTCGACCTGGGGCGGGAAGGGTATCGCTACAAAAACTGCCTCGCCTCCTACATCCATCTCCATTTCGGCAGCTCGCCGGGGATCGCAACCAGCTTTGTGCAACGGTGCAGGGCTTACAAAAAAGGGAGTCTCACATGAAAACACAGATCGAATCCGCACGGGCAGGGGTGATCACCGCGCAGATGGCGCAGGTGGCCCTTGATGAAAACGTGACGCAGGAGTACGTCCGCGAGAAGGTGGCGCTGGGGCAGATCGTGATCCCCTGGAACCACATCAGGAAGCCGAAGGTGGCCGGCATCGGCACCGGTTTGAGGACCAAGGTGAACGCCTCCATCGGGACCTCCTCGGACATCGTGGATTACGCAGCAGAGGTGAAAAAGGGGCTCGCCGCGCAGCAGTCCGGGGCCGATACCCTGATGGAGCTCTCCGTGGGGGGGGACCTGGACCGGGTGCGTCGCGAGGTGATCGCGGCGGTGGATCTCCCCGTGGGCAACGTCCCCCTTTACCAGGCGTTTTGCGAGGCGGCGAGGAAATACGGCGACCCCAACAAGCTCGACGAGGAGATGCTCTTCGACATCATCGAGCGCCAGTGCGCGGACGGCATGGCGTTCATGGCGGTGCACTGCGGCATCAACCTCTACACCCTGGAGCGCCTGCGCAAGCAGGGGTACCGCTACGGCGGGCTGGTCTCCAAGGGGGGGGTCAGCATGGCCGCCTGGATGATCGCCAACAACCGCGAAAACCCGCTCTACGAGA
>CAZFMI010000062.1:0-23657 GCA_964519915.1 uncultured Geomonas sp. | reverse complement strand
GTTGAGGTTGAGGTTGAGGTTGAGGTTGAGGTTGAGGTTGAGGTTGAGGTTGAGGGGCCGGCCAGGGCTGCAGCCGTGGCAGTCGAACTCCTGACTCAGGGAGAGAGTGAATAAAGCGCGGTTCGTGACAGGAGAATTCCATCGAAAAAATCGGGGCCTGCCGCCGGAATTTCTCTCACAGGTGGAGCATGGGGTCTTGGCTGCAGATCAGGCAGGGCCTTGCATGGGGACTGAGTCCTCGTAAAGGGTTTCTGGCGCGATATCTATTTCTCCGGGCCAGACCACTGTGCCATACTCCGCACGGACCAGTTTGAACACCTGTGGATTGGCAATCCGGTCCCATGGCTTCATGGTGAGCAAAGGTTTCATGTCAAACCTGCGTCGCTCGCCGTTCGCGTAGACAAGATCAAGTTGGAAATCTGAATTTGGAAATACCTTAACAACATCAGCCAGCATTATGTACCTCACTGAAGGGGAGCAATTCTGAACGGCTCATCGCCGTTTACAGCAAGCTCCCAGTCTACGAATAATTCTTCCTTGTGTATTTCTATCCAAGCCTGCACCATTTTGTGCTGCTTTGGAGGCAGGGAACCCTCCAATACGGAACCGTCATCAATTGATACAGCTGCTTCATCGCCCTGGTAGCGAACATGAATGTGGGGAAGGTGATGACGACGGTTGTCTCGAAAAAACATTAGAATTAAGATGCCGTAAAACATGCTTATCGTCGGCATAGAGTCTCCTGAATATCAGATCCGGTTTTTAAAGTGCCAAGCGTGCCCTCATTGTCTCCAGCGTATCGATGGTATGCAAGTGCCGCGGATTACGGTGCCGCGAGATGGGAAATCTTATGCCAGGCGTCTATTTGTGTCAATGGTTACCTGAAATCAGGGCGGCCTGGCGTGAGTGTAACGGGGGGAGGGAGTTCGGCTGTTTCGATATATAAATGCAGTTGTAACGATATCAAACCTACGCTGACATCGTTGCCTGGAGGTGCCACATGGCGATGACGGTTATTGACATCGACAAGGTGGTCTTGGCCCAGGCTATGCGACTGAGCGGGCTGCGCAAGAAGGTTGACGTGGTCAACTATGCGCGGCGGCCGGCTCCATCCGTCACATTTTAGCTTGTGTGATCAAGGATCATGTCTTATCCTGCTGGCAGGAGATATGCCATGAAAATTCAGCAAATAAGAAACTTCCATGTCCCTCTGCCCGCCCAAACATATACCCGGTTGCGCCTCGAAGCGGCCCGCCGGAACAAACCCGCCACTCAGCTGGTAAAACAGGCGGTTGAATACTGGCTGGCAGAACAAGAGCGTCACGCCCTGCACGAAGAGATTGCCGCCTATGCTGCCAAACACGCCGGGACTGTGGCTGATCTTGATGAAGATCTGGAACGTGCGGCAGTCGAACTCCTGGCCCCTGGAGAGAAAGAATGAAACGAGGAGAGGTTTGTTGGGCGGAACTCTCTCCACGCTCCGGTTCCGAGCAGGCCGGACGCAGGCCCGTAGTGATCCTGTCTCACGATGCCTTCAATCTGGCTGCAAGATGGCGCTCCATAATAGTGATACCGACGTCCACTTCCCCTTCACAAGCAGGTCGCGGCCCTACAGTCGTCCCTGTGCGGGCCGGCATCGCCGGTTTGAATAAAGATTGTGTTTTCTTGTGTCACCAGATTACGACCCTTGACAGGACGAAACTCGTCGAAAGATCGGGGTGCTGCCTGCAGAATTTCTCTCACAGGTAGAGCTTGCCGTCTCGGCCGCTCTGGATATGCCTCGCTGCGCCGGGCCGGTTTGATATGAAAATGCGTTGAAATGATATCAAACCTAGAGGCTCCCTCCGTCACAATTTGGCTTGTCTGTCACGGAACATGTTCGTCCTGGTATTCCCATCCCTGCCTGAAATAGATTGCCTGTGCCGGTAATTTCAGCACGAGCCTCCCTCGCCATTACCCCCGATAATGCTTTGCCCCCTCCAGGTGCCCGAATAGCCGATGGTTTCTTCACGCGCCTCGGGTGGAATGGAACCTGCTTACCGTGGATACGAACATCTCACGGGGGTGCTGGGACATGCTTATCCTTTCCGGTGTCGATTACGATGCCATACGGCTCTCCATAAAGGTCGCCTTTGCGGCGACGCTGCTCAGCCTCCCCTTTGGCGTTGCCTATGCCTATGTCATGACCTTTTTCAGGTTCAGGGGGAAGGTGCTGCTGGAGGTCCTGGTCAATCTTCCCCTGACCCTTCCGCCGGTGGTGATGGGGTACCTGCTGCTGATAGGGCTCGGGAAGGAAGGCTGGCTCGCCCCCTTGCTCGAAACGCTGGGCGTCAGGATCATCTTCACGTGGAAGGCGGCGGTGCTGGCGTCCGCCTTGGTAGGTTTCCCGCTCCTGGTGCGCTCGATCAGGCTCGGCATGGAGACGATAGACGCCCGTTTGATCCAGGCATCCCGCACCTTGGGCGCGGGCCGGCTGGACACCCTGTTCACAATCATCCTGCCGCTATCGCGCGGCGGCATCGTCGCGGGTTCCTCGCTCATGTTCGCCCGCAGCCTGGGAGAGTTCGGTGCCACCATCATAGTGGCCGGGAACATGCCGGGCGTCACCCAGACTATTCCGCTCGCCATTTACGATTACGCGGGTTCCCCGGGGGGGGATAGGGCGGCGCTGTCGCTTTGCGTCGTCGCCATTGCCATTTCCGTGCTGGTGCTCCTGGCCCACGAGATGCTGCTCAGGAAGCTGGCGAGGAGGGAGTGACATGGAACTGCGCATGGAGCTGAGCAAGAGTTTCGGCGGGGCATTCAACCTGCGGACCGGATTCACCGTCTCCGGGGAGCAGGTCGGCGTCTTCGGGGTGTCCGGGAGCGGCAAGTCCACGCTGGTCAGCCTGATTGCCGGGCTCGACACGCCGGACGCAGGGGAGATCTGCCTGGACGGCGAGTGCTTCTACAGCAGCCGCTTGGGGATCAACCTGCCGCCGCAGAAACGGAGGGTCTCCATCGTCTTTCAGGACGCCTGCCTCTTCCCACATCTGAGCGTCGAGGCCAACCTCCTTTACGGGCACAGGCGCTGCGCGCCGCAGCACCGCAAGATCGATCCCGCCGCGCTGATCTCGGTGCTCAAGCTGGATGGGCTTTTGGGGCGCGGGGTGAACAAGCTGTCGGGTGGCGAGAAGCAGAGGGTGGCCCTGGGGCGGGCGATACTGACCAACCCGCGCCTTTTGCTCATGGACGAGCCGCTATCGGCACTGGACGATTCGCTCAAGCTGCAGATCATCCATTACTTGAAGCGTGTCAGCGAAAAGTTCGGAATTCCCTACCTATTCATCTCCCACTCGTTGCTTGAGATCCGGCTTATGACCGACCAGGTGCTCGCCATGGCCGGCGGCCGGGTGGTCGGGCAGACAACGCCGGAGGAGCTGGCCCGCGAGCGGATGGGGCAGAGCCAGGTGGGATACATCAACGTGTTGCAGGTGGAGAAGCTGCGCAAGATGGGGGGGCTTTACGTGTACCGCTGGGGGATGGAGGAGTTGTTCGTATCGTCCGGGGACGAGCAGGGCATGGCGGTATTCGAGCTGTCATCGAGGGACATAATACTCTTCACCAAGCATCCGGAGGCGATCAGTGCCAGGAACCTCTTGAAGTGCACCGTGGTGGACACCTTCCCCTCGGGGAACAAAGTCGGTGTGGAGCTTAAGTGCGGTCACGAGACCCTGATAGCCGAGGTAGTGGTGCAGGCGGCCGACGACCTGGCCATACAGGCGAGGAACGAGGTCTACGCGGTCATCAAGGCGTCCTCCTTCAGGCGGCTGGGGTAGAGGCGGAGAAACCGTTCAACGTTCGGCGTTCAACGTTCGATGTTTTTACTGCGCTTGGCAAGCTTTTACTGGCAGCACGCTCCTGTCTCCGGGAGTTCTGATTTGCCGATTGCGGACCAGTCCCGGTGCCCGCGCCATGTCGCTGAATCGTAAACGTTGAAGGTTGAACGGCCATTGGGTCAGCAGATCCACCCGCCGCCGACCACGGTGTCTCCGTCATAGAGGACGACGGCCTGACCGGGCGTCACCGAGTGCTGCGGCGCGGCGAATGAGACCTGCAACCGTCCGTCGTCCAGCAACCGCGCGGTGCAGGGAAATGGCTTCTGCCTGTAACGGATGCTGCAACTCCCGGTGAAGGTCCCGCTGATGGGGTTGCTCGTCCAGGTCACCCCCCCTGCCACCAACCCGTCGGTCAGCAGCTCTTCCTTGGGCCCCACCACGACCCGGGCGTTTACCGTATCGATGGAAGTTACGTAGAGCGGCTCCTTCCAGGCGATCCCCAGGCCGCGCCTTTGGCCGACGGTGTAATTGTGTATTCCGCCGTGGGTGCCGAGCTTGTTCCCGTCGGTGTCCACGATTTCGCCCCCCACAGGCCTCACGCCGCTTGCCTCCAGGAACCTCACGTAATCGTTGTCGGGAATGAAGCAGATTTCCTGGCTCTCCTGCTTTTGCGCGACCGGCAGGTTGAACCTTGCCGCAAGCTCGCGCACCTGCGGCTTCTCGAGGCTCCCCACCGGGAAGATGGTGCGGGCAAGCTGTTGCTGGTCCATGCCGAACAGGAAATAACTCTGGTCCTTGGCCGGATCGAGCCCCTTGCGCAGTTGATAGGTGCCGTCCGCGTCCTGCTCGATGCGCGCGTAATGCCCTGTGGCCAGGATGTCGGCGCCAAGGGACGTGGTCATCTCCAGCAGCAGGCCGAACTTGATCCGCTCGTTGCAGCGGGCGCAGGGGTTGGGGGTTCTCCCGGCCGCGTACTCGGCGATGAAGTCGTCGATGACGAGCTCCTGGAAACGCTGCCGCAGGTCGATCACCTCGAAGGGGATGCCGAGGCGTTTGGCGACCCTGGCCGCATCCATGACGTCGGTAAGGGAGCAGCAGGTTTTACCGCCGGCCTGCACCGATTCCGGCCGTTCGTACAGCTGCAGCGAGACGCCCATCACCTCGTGTCCCTGCTCCTTAAGAAGCGCGGCGGTCACCGAAGAATCGACGCCGCCGCTCATTGCCACCAGGATACGTTTTTTGTCTTCCATTTCTGCTTTCTCCTGCACATGCTGCAAGGCGCTTAAAAGGGATAAAGAGGATGCAGGGGATAACTGCCTTCATCCCGTCCATCCCCTTCGTCACTGCGATTAGCCCTTGATGGTAACTCTGCCGGGTCAGTCCTCGCCCTTTTCCAGCGTGAGGACGTAGTGGCCGTCCATCTCCTTCAGGCCGAGCAGTTTGTGCCCCTCGGCCTTCAGGCTGCGCGGCACGTTCTTGACCGGCTCCCCGTCGTCCAGGAGGAACTCGACGGTGGTTCCCGCCTCTATGTCTTCCAGTTCAAGTTTTGCTTTTACGAAGTTGGTGGGGCAGCTTACGCCGCGAAGGTCTATCGTTTCCATGTTGATCCTCTCTCTTAGAAGCTTAGAAGCTGTTCTATGTTCTATGTTCTATGTTCTATGTAAAAACCTCGAAGGAACTTCACTTGAAAATCGCTCTACTGTGGAACGTCTCTTAAGCCTCACCCCAGCGGCAGTTATGTGCCGCTACCAAGACCTTGCCAGGTGCAGTAAGAACGTCGAACCTTGAACGTTGAACGTTGAACGTAAAAACAGCCTTTCAGGCTGTTACGCCTTTTGCAGCGGCAGCTGCGTGTCTATGACCTGCGGGTCGATGGTGCTGTCTACGACGAATGCCGGAAAGTCCTTACGCAGATGCGCCAGTAACGACTGGTTACCCTCGCGCAGGATGATGTCCCCCAGGCGAACCCTTCCTGCGCCTTCTGCCTTTTCCCGGTACCAGGCGAGCACGGCGCTGATGAAATCGACCACGCGCTCCTCGGGCAGGAAGGTGGCGTAAAGGGTCCCGACCAGAGGGCTCCGGCCCCATTTGCCGCCCAGTCGTACCGTGTACCCTTGCTTCTCCGTCTTCCAGGCGTTGGTAGGGCAGACCTTGACGCAGTCCCCGCAGTAGATGCATTTGCCGGCCTCGAACGCGGGAATGCCGTCCACCATGCTGAGCGCCCCCTCGGTGCAGGACTTGGCACACAGCCCACAGCTTATGCACTCGGCTGCCTCCAGGACGGGCCAGATCGCTCCCTGGAGCCCGACGTCGTTGGTCGCGGACTTGGGACAGTCGAAGGGACAGCCGGCGAAGCCGACCTTGAACTTGTGGTGCCCGGTAGCGGTGCCGAACAGCTTTTCATCGACTTCAAGCGCCGACTTCTGGGTGTCCATCAGTCCGTTGGGGTTGTACTCGCAACCCCCGCAGGCGGTCGGCACGCGAACCCGCGCGCCGCAGGACGCCACCTTCTGCTGGTCTTCCCCGAGCTCCGCGACCACCGCGTCGAAATCGGCGAAATTAATGTTGATCAGCTCGATGGACTGGCGCACCGACAGGTGAACGAAACCCTTGCCGTACTTCTGCGCGACAGAAGCGATCCGCGACAGGCGGTCGACCGTCATGCGGCCTCCGGGGACGCGGAGCCTGATGGTGAACAGGTCCTTGCCGCGCTCCTTGATGAAACCGCCGGACTTCAGATTCTTCAGGTCAATTTTGACATCTGCCACTTTGCTCTCCTCATGTTAAATTCCGTTCTGTGTTCTTAAATTCCGTTCTATGTTCTATGTTCTATGTTCTATGTTTAAATCTTGGATTTTAAAGACTCAGAACTCAGAAATCAGAACGTAGAACGTAGAACGTAGAACGTAGAACGTAGAACGTAGAACGTAGAACGGTTTTCAATCCACCGGCAACAATTCCACCGGCTCCACGACGCCGGAGACGATGCGGAACGCCTTTGCTACCGGCTTCTCGCGCTCCTCAAGGGACACGATCAGGTGATAGACGTTGGGCGTCAGCGCGAGGCGGATATCCTCCTGGGAGGGGCGGGCGGGGGACTCGGGATGCGAATGATAAATCACCAGCATGTCCTCGCCGCTTGCACGCAGCGCCTTTACCACGCTGAACTGCTCCTTCGGGTCCATCATGAAGTGATCGTTGCTGGCGTCGGTGTTGGTCATGGGGTAGTGGCTGGCTACCACGTTGCCGCTACCTCCCAGAATGCCGCACATCTCCAGCGGAAACCCGCTCTGCGCGTGGTCTACTACCGCCTCCAGGATCCTTTTCGGTATCTCGATCATCTCAGTGCCCCAGATCGCAGACGGTCATCGCGTCAAGCTCGTCCTTCACCTCGGTGATGGTGGGGTGCTCGCCGCAGATCGGGCAGTTCGGGTTCTTCTTGACCGGCACTTCCCTGAAACGCATCCTGAGCGCGCTGTAGGTAAGCAGCCGCCCGTGCAGCAGGTCTCCTACGCCGAGCAGATACTTGATGGCCTCGGTCGCCTGCAGGGTGCCGATGATCCCGGGGAGCACACCGATTACACCGGCGCTGGAGCAGGTCGGGATGGCGTCCTTGGGGGGAGGCTCGGGGAAGATGCAGCGGTAGCAGGGGGACTCGCCGGGGGTCACGGTGAGGGTCTGGCCGTCGAACTGGAGTATGCCGCCGTGGGAATAGGGCTTTCCCCCCAGGACGCAGGCGTCGTTGATGAGGAACTTGGCCGCGAAGTTGTCGGTGCCGTCGATGACGAAGTCGTAATCGGCGATCATCTCCTTGATGTTGTCGGCGTTTACCCAGGTCTCGTAGGTCACGACGTTCGCCTCGGGGTTGATGGCGAGCATCTTCTCCTTGGCCGAGAGGACCTTTGCCTTCCCCACGTCCGGGGTGGTGTGGATTACCTGTCGCTGCAGGTTGGAGAGATCGACCTCGTCCGCGTCTGCGATACCGATGGTGCCGATGCCGGCTGCCGCCAGGTAGAGGGCGATAGGCGAACCCAGGCCTCCGGCTCCGATGATGAGCACACGGCCGTTAATAAGCTTTCGCTGCCCCTTGCCCCCGACCTCCTTGAGGAGGATATGGCGGGAATAGCGGTTGATCTGCTCTTCGGTCAGTTTCACTATCTACCTCCACCCATGAAATAAAGGAATTCAATGGTGTCGCCGTCCTTGACAGTCGCGCCTTCGAAGTCGCCGCGGTCAAGGATGTCGCCGTTTAGTTCTACGGTTACATATTCCCGCTGCTCAACCTGCAGGGTCTCCAGCAGCTTGGTGATGGAAAGTGTGGTTTCTTCGGCGATGGTGGCAGGCTTGCCGTTGACAGTAAGGTTCATTGCGCGCACTCCTCGTTTAGTAGCATAAATATTTGGTAAAGAACAACCGATTTGATTGCCGCCGAGCACGCCGAGGGCGCAGGGGAGGGCTTTTTGCGAAAAATGAAGCCTACGCGTCCTCTGCGCTCCCTGCGGTCAGATGTTGTCGAGAGCGTCCCCGAAGTCTTCCAGTATGTCCTCGATGTCCTCGATCCCGACCGAAGCCCTTACCTGCTCCTCGCTGACCCCCATGAGAGCCTTCACCTCGGGGGTGTAATCGGCACAGATGGTGCTGGCGGGGTGGATCACCAGGGTCTTGGTGTCGCCGATGTTCGCCAGGTTCTTGGCGAGGCGCAGGTTGTTTATCAGCCGGAAGGCGCTTGGCTTGTCGGCAAGCCCGAAGGTGAGGAGCCCGCCGAAGCGCCCCTGGAACTGGCGGTTCGCCACCTCGAAGAAGGGGGAATCGGCAAGGCCTGGGTAGTTGACCCAGGCGACCTTCTCGTGGGAATCGAGAAACCGGGCTACCTTCAGGGCGTTGGAGCAGTGCCGCTCCATGCGCAGGGAGAGCGTTTCCAGTCCCTCTCCCAGCAAAAAGGCGTTGAACGGCGCGGCGCAGGCCCCGAAATCCTTGTGGATCAGCTTGCGTACCCGGGCCGTGAAGGCGAAGGTGCGGTACTTGCGGTAAAAGGGGTCGAAGTGGGGGAACTTGTCGTTTTGCCAGTTGAAGCTTCCCGCATCGATTATGGCCCCGCCGATCGAGTTGGCGGTGCCGTTTATGTACTTGCTGGTGGAATGGATGACGATGTCCGCCCCGAGTTCCCGGACCCGGGCGAGATAGGGTGTCGACACCGTGGCGTCCACCATGAGCGGGATGCCGCTCTTCCTGGCGATGCGGGAGAACTCAGCGATATCCGGTACGTCCATCTTCGGATTCCCGATGGTCTCGACGAAGATGAGCCGCGTGCTTTCGTTGACGGCTGCTTCCAGCGCGGAGAGGTCGGTCGGATCCACAAACCGGGTCCTGATGCCGTAGTTGGCCAGGGTGTCGTGGAACAGCGAGTAGGTGCCGCCGAAAAGCGACGAGGAGGAGAGGATCTCGTCGCCGCTTCGGACCACTGCCATGACCGCCGTGGTTATGGCGGCCATGCCGGAGGCCGTGACTACGGCTGCGATGCCGTTCTCTATCAGCGCGAGCCTCTTCTCGAGGGTCTCCAGGGTGGGGTTGCCGATCCTGGTGTAGACCTGCCCCATCGCTCTGCCCTTGAATATGTCTTCCAGCTCTTCGGCGCTGTTGTAGGCGAAGGCGGATGCCTGGACGATCGGCGTCTTGGTCGCGCCGGAAGGCCCCGGCGCGGTCCCCGCGTGTATGAGCTTTGTGTCGAACCTTAAACTTCTCTCCGTCTCTCCCACTAACCCTCCGAAGGTGCTTCTTTGATTCACTCCTCGCATGCAGCGCCCCCGCGAGGCCGCAGGGGAAACTTTAGTCCGCTTAAGGTGTATGAAGTGGGCTGAGGGTAGTTTTTTCAACCGTAATTGTCAAGAAATAATTCAAGGTTTACACAGTGTGTCGGTAGTGAAGGAGTTTTTCCGCCGGCCCGTCGGTTTCTCCGTGGTATGAGATCCTCCCGGCCGGAGCACATTTTTTGATAGCTGCGTAAACTTGGCAACTTGAATGGTTAACACCACTGTCTGGATGTAAAAATATCCTGTATCGATAAAAAAGTAGTTGACGTATCGAGTGTGTAATGTTAGCTATTAGACCACCGGATTGGTAGATTAGTTCATTGCAACGGGAGGTGCGACGTGGTCAACGTGGTCAACGTGGCCCGTATCGGCAGCCGATGTCGCGTTAAGGTCGGATTGCCCCTGAAAAGACGTCCGGGCGTCTGCTGTCGCTAGCAATCGACGGTATACTGCTCACGTGAATCGAGCTTCACTAACAGGAGGATATGACATGCTATTGAAATCCATTGTCGCATTGTTTCTTGCTTTGCTGCTGCTGCCTGCGGCAGTTTCCGCCAAAACCGAACTTCTCAACGTTTCCTACGATCCGACACGCGAACTGTACCAGGAGTTCAACGCTGCCTTCGCCAAACAGTGGAAGCTGAAGACGGGCGCGGAGGTTTCCGTCAGGCAGTCCCATGGCGGCTCCGGGAAGCAGGCCAGATCTGTCATTGACGGTTTGGAGGCAGACATAGTCACTCTCGCGCTGGCCTACGACATAGACGAGATACACAACAAGGCCAGGCTGATACCGAAGAACTGGCAGCAGAGGCTCCCGGGGAACAGTTCCCCTTACACCTCCACCATCGTTTTCCTGGTCAGAAAGGGGAATCCGAAGCAGATCCGCGACTGGAGCGACCTGGCAAGGCCCGGGGTGAAGGTGATCACGCCCAACCCGAAGACCTCAGGCGGGGCGCGCTGGAACTACCTCGCGGCCTGGGGCTACGCCCTGAAACAGAAAGGGGGGAGCGACGCGTCGGCGAAGGAGTTCGTGACGAGGCTCTACCGGAACGTGCCGGTGCTCGACTCCGGTGCGCGCGGCTCCACGACCACTTTCGTGCAGCGCGGGCAGGGGGACGTGCTGATCGCCTGGGAGAACGAGGCGTTTCTCGCCGTCAACGAGCTCGGCCCGGACAAGTTCGAGATCGTGGTCCCGTCCCTGAGCATCCTGGCGGAGCCGCCGGTCGCGGTGATAGACAAGGTAGTCGACCGGAAGGGGACGCGCAAGGTTGCTGAAGAGTACCTGAAGTACCTCTATTCACCGGAGGGGCAGGAGATCGCAGCCAGGCATTACTACCGCCCGATCGACAGGAAAGTGGCCCGCAGATACGCCAGGCAGTTCCCGAGGCTCAAACTGGTAACCGTTGACGACACCTTTGGCGGTTGGAACAGGGCGCAGAAGACCCATTTCGCCGACGGGGGCACCTTCGACCAGATTTACGCCGGGGCGCGCTGACGTGGTTTCGACTGCAAAAGCGGCATGCGTGCGCGTCTTTGGGGGGAGAAGATCGGTCTTGCCCGGCTTTGGTCCGGCCCTGGGGTACACGATCTTCTACCTGAGCATCATCGTGCTCATCCCCTTGTCCGCGCTTTTTTTCAAGACCGCGACCCTTAGCTGGGACGAATTCGTGGCAGCTGTCAGCGCGCCGCGGGTGATGGCTTCATACCGCATCACCTTCGGCTCCGCCCTTCTTGCCGCCGTGATCAACGCCGTTTTCGGCGTGCTGACGGCGTGGGTGCTGGTCAGGTACGGCTTTCCGGGAAAGAAGCTGGTCGACGCCCTGGTCGATCTCCCTTTCGCACTGCCGACCGCAGTGGCCGGCATCACGCTGGCGAGCGTCTACTCCCCCAACGGATGGCTGGGGAGGGTGCTGGAGCCGCAGGGGATCAGGGTCGCTTTCACCCCGCTGGGGATACTGGTGGCCATGGTCTTCATCGGGCTTCCCTTCGTGGTGCGTACGGTGCAGCCGGTGCTGGAGGAGCTCGACCAGGAGCTGGAGGAGGCCGCGTCCTGCCTGGGGGCCGACCGGTGGCAGACCTTTCACCGGGTGATCTTTCCTACCATGCTCCCGGCCATCCTGACCGGGTTCGCCCTGGCATTCGCCCGCGCAGTCGGGGAGTACGGATCGATCATCTTCATCGCCGGCAACATGCCGATGGTGTCCGAGATCACACCGCTTTTGATCATCACCAAGTTGGAGCAGTACGATTACGCGGGTGCCACAGCCATCGCCACTGTCATGCTGGTCGCCTCGTTCCTGCTGCTGCTTGCCATCAACCTGCTGCAAAAATGGAGCAGGCGCTTCGCAGAACAGTGAGAAGAACCGAATCACGGCAGAGAACGCCGAGTGCGCGGAGAAACCGTTTCTGGCGTTAACCGCAGGGGCCGCCGAGCGCGGAGTTCCGGGGTCGTTCCCCCGGAAAAAGAGCTGCCTGTCTCTGCGTTCCCTGCGTCCTCTGTAATAAATAAAAGGGGTTTACCATGCAAGTAGCCAAAGGCTACATCGCCGAACCGGCGTGGGTGCGCTTCCTGCTGATCACGGTTGCCCTCGCGTTTCTAACGCTTTTCCTCTTGCTGCCGCTGGCCGCGGTGTTCGCCGGGGCGCTCGCCAAGGGGTGGGAGGCTTACCTGGCAGCGCTTCATGAGCCGGACACCCTCTCCTCCATCCGGCTCACCCTGCTGACCGCTGCCGTCTGCGTCCCGGCGAACCTCTTCTTCGGCATCGTCGCCGCCTGGGGGATCGCGAAGTTCAGCTTTCGCGGCAAGAGCCTCCTTATCACCCTGATCGACCTCCCTTTCTCGGTGTCGCCGGTGGTGTCGGGGCTCATCTACGTGCTCATCTTCGGGCTGCAGGGGTGGCTGGGGCCGTGGCTGCAGGAGCACGGCATCAGGATCATCTTCGCCGTCCCCGGCATCGTGCTCGCCACCATCTTCGTGACCTTCCCCTTCGTGGCGCGGGAGCTGATCCCGCTCATGCAGTCGCAGGGGAGGGACGAGGAAGAGGCTGCCTTGACGCTCGGCGCGAGCGGCCTGCAGACCTTTTTCCGGGTCACCTTCCCCAACATCAAGTGGGGGCTCCTCTACGGCGTGATCCTTTGCAACGCGAGGGCGATGGGGGAGTTCGGCGCGGTCTCCGTGGTGTCGGGGCATGTGCGCGGCTCGACCAACACCGTCCCGCTCCAGGTGGAGATTCTCTACAACGAATACAACTATGCCGCGGCCTTTGCCGTCGCCTCGCTGCTGGCCCTGCTGGCCCTGGTCACCCTGGCCGTAAAGAGCCTGGCTGGGTGGAAGATACGGCAGACGCTTTCGGCGAACCAGGGGGAAAGATAGCATCATGAGCATCGATATCGAGAACGTGAACAAGAACTTCGGCGGCTTCCAGGCGCTTAGCCGGGTCGATCTTACCGTGCCGACCGGCGAGCTGGTTGCCCTTCTTGGCCCCTCCGGCTCCGGGAAGACCACTTTATTGCGCATCATCGCGGGGCTTGAGCTCCCGGACAGCGGCAGGGTCCTTTTCAACGGCGAGGAGGCAACCGAGCGCGAGGTCAGGGACCGGCAGGTCGGGTTCGTCTTCCAGCACTACGCGCTGTTCCGGCACATGACGGTGTTCGACAACATAGCCTTCGGCCTGACGGTGAAGCCCCGCAAGTCGCGGCTGAAAAAGCCCGAGATACGCGAGAAGGTGTTCGATCTCCTGAAACTCATCCAGCTGGAGCAGCTCTGGGACCGCTACCCGGCGCAGCTGTCGGGCGGCCAGCGGCAGCGGGTTGCCTTGGCGCGCGCGCTGGCCGTCGAACCCCGGGTGCTTTTGCTGGACGAGCCCTTTGGCGCCCTGGATGCCAAGGTGCGCCTGGAACTGCGCCGCTGGCTCAGGCGCCTGCACGACGAGATACGCGTGACGAGCGTGTTCGTGACCCACGACCAGGAGGAGGCGCTAGAGGTCGCGGACCGCATCGTGGTCATGAACGCCGGGAGAATAGAGCAGCAGGGTACCCCCTCGGAGGTCTACGACCGCCCGGCCACGCCGTTTGTCTTCGATTTCCTGGGGAACGTGAACCTCTTCCGGGGGCGCGTGCACGAGGGCATGGCGCAGATGGGGGGGGTGGAGCTCGCCTCGCCCGAGCACGCCGGGACCAACGACGCGCCGGCCGTAGGGTACGTCCGCTCGCACGACATCGAAGTCGAGCGCGCTTGCTCCGCCGGTTCCATGCCGGCGGAGGTGCGCTACGTCCACTGCGTCGGCGCGCTGGTTCGGGTGGACCTCGCCCTGGCGGCAGGGGAGGGGATCGAGGTCGACCTCCCGCGCGGGGTGGCCGAAAGACTCGACCTGAAAGCGGGGGACAAGGTGTTTGCCCGCCCCCGGAAGGTGCGCGTATTCGTTGACGATTACCAGATCTAGCCGGCGGGCGTAGGCCAAGGCTCCGCCCGGGTAGGCTCCGGGCTCCCGCGGGGGATGTAAAGCAAAGTCATTCGATCAAGAATGCGAATAAAATAGTTGACAGCGTTGCAGGATAAATATAAAAATACCGAAGGCTGCACCCTGGCCACCTTTTACCGGCACCAGATTCGAAAGAGCAAGCATTTATCCCGAAAGGAGAACAAACGCCATGTCCCGTATCTACCTAGACAACTCCCAATCCATCGGCAACACCCCGCTTGTGCGACTCAACCACGTGACCAAGGGGGCCAAGGCAACCGTCCTCGCCAAGGTGGAGGGGCGCAACCCCGCCTACTCGGTGAAATGCCGCATCGGTGCAAACATGATCTGGGATGCCGAGGAGCGTGGCGTGCTGAAGCCTGGTGTGGAGATCGTGGAGCCGACCAGCGGCAACACCGGCATCGCGCTGGCCTACGTGGCCGCCGCCCGCGGTTACAAGCTGACCCTCACCATGCCTGAGACCATGAGCATCGAGCGCCGCAGGGTGCTGGCCGCACTCGGGGCGAACCTGATACTGACGCCAGGTTCCGCCGGGATGAAGGGCGCCGTCGCCAAGGCCGAGGAGATCGCCGCCTCCGATCCGGCACGCTACTTCCTGCCGCAGCAGTTCAAGAACCCGGCGAACCCCGCCGTTCACGAGAAGACCACCGGCCCGGAAATCTGGGCGGACACCGACGGCGCCGTCGACGTGATCGTTTCCGGCGTGGGCACCGGCGGCACCATTTCCGGCATCTCCCGCTACCTGAAAAAGGAGAAGGGAAAGCAGGTCGTCTCGGTCGCTGTCGAGCCCAAGGAAAGCCCGGTCATCACCCAGAAGCTGGCCGGCCAGGAGCTGAAGCCCGGCCCGCACAAGATCCAGGGGATCGGCGCCGGCTTCATACCCGACACCCTCGACCTCTCGGTCATCGACCGCGTCGAGCAGGTGGACAGCAACGAGGCGCTCGAATTCGCCAAGCGACTGACCAAGGAGGAAGGGCTTTTGGTGGGCATCTCCAGCGGTGCAGCCGTTGCCGCCGCGGTCCGCCTCGCCCAGCTCCCGGAATTCGCGGGCAAGACCATCGTGGTGATCCTCCCCGACCTGGCCGAGCGCTATCTCTCCACCGCGCTTTTCGAAGAGGCCTGAATCGGGCGCTAACCGCCGCCGAACAGAGAGCCCCGGTCACAAGCCGGGGCTTTCTTCGTTGGTGCCGCCCGGCAGCTGCTCCCCCGCCGCGCGACGCCGGGGTTGACAGACCGGCGGCTCTCCCCGTACACTGGCCCCGTTTTTCGAGCCTCAAGGCAGGGAACCCGGATGACCAATGACCGCAAAAGCCGCCGCGTCGGGAACAGGGAGCTGCTGACCAAGCCGTTTCTCGTTCTCTTTTCCCTGTCGCTTGTCGGCCTCTTCTTCCTGGCCGTGAGGTTCACCAAGGGGATCGGCGCCGTCTCCAACCTCAGCGACGGCTACCCCTGGGGGATCTGGGTCGCCTACGACGTGGCGATCGGCACAGCCGTCACCTGCGGCGGCTTCGCGGTCGCCATCCTGAGCTACATCCTGAACCGGGGCGCGTACCACTCGCTGGTGAAGTCCGCCATCCTCACCTCCCTCTTCGGCGCCTTTTTGGCCGCCTCTTCCATCCTGGTCGAGATAGGGCGCCCCTGGAACGCCTACGGCTTCATAACGCCCAGCAGCTGGCAGCCGAACTCCGCCTTCTTCGAGCTTTCCCTTTGCGCCGCCGGATACCTGGTCGCCCTGGTGATCGAGTACCTCCCCAGCATCCTTGCCGCGCTCGGCAGGGGTACTCCCACCTCGGTCCGGACGCTCTTTCTGAACTTCCTGGAGCGGCGCCGCCTGGCGGTCCGCCCCTCCGGTGCGGCCTGTTCGGTACCGCAAGCCACCCCCTTGCTTGCCCGCCGCATCAACGCGCTCTTGATCGGTATCGCGGTGGCGGGGATACTGCTTCCCACCATGCACCAGTCGGCACTCGGCTCCTTGATGCTGATCGCGTCCACCAAGCTGCACCCGCTTTGGCACAGCCCGTTTTTGCCGCTGCTTTTCCTGATCAATTGCATCTACATCGGGTATGCCATAGTCATCTTCGAGTCGATCCTCTCGTCCTTGGTGCAGGGGCGCAGCTTTCGAAGCGACCAGCTCGCGGCGGTAGGGCGCATGATCCCCTGGCTCATTGCCGCCTGGCTCGTGATACGGCTGGGCGACGTCTGGAACAGGGACCAGGTCCAGGCGGTTTTTCACGGCGATTTCTACTCCTTCTTTTTCCTCGCCGAGTGCTTTCTCATGGCCATAGCCTCGCTGCCGCTTTTCAGCCGGGAGAAGAGGCGCTCTCCGCGCAGGCTTTTCATCTCCGCCTTCCTGATGCTGTCGGGGGGTGGCCTTTACCGTTTCAACGTCTACCTGATCGGGTTCAACCCGGGAAGCGGCTGGCATTACTTTCCCTCCTTTGCCGAGGTGATGATCTCGGTAGGGATCGTCTCGATGGAGATCCTCGCCTACCGGTTGCTCATCAGGTTGCTGCCGCCTATTCCCGCGGAGTCGGTGCGGTATTGAAGATTGCTTTGAAAGAGCAGTTTTGTTAACATGTGCCGCTGTGCGTATCCGTTAACCGCCAGGAATGAGGAGGGGCTTTTTTGAGAACCGCCAGCTGTCTAGTCGCTCTTATGTCATCCTGCATGTTCTTCGCTGCTGCGCCGGTTTGTGCGCAGCCGTCCCCCCATTACGGAAGCCACGTCAACATGCTGGAAGGGCTGGTGGTCGGAGTGACCGAGGGAGACCGCATCACGGTCAATTCCTTCGGCACGGAGATACCGGTCCGGCTCTACGGCGTGGCGGCCCCCCAGACGGCCAAGATCGACAAGTTCACCGGTTGGTACAAGCCGGGTCAGCCGTACGCCGAGGACGCCTTCCGGGCCCTTTCCATCAAGGTTCTGCATCAGCAGGTCAAGGTGGAAATCCGCAGCACCCTCGATTCCAGGATGGACCCCACCCAGGTGGCGGTTGCCGTCGTGTACCTGGACGGGCGCAACATCAACCTGGAGATGCTCCAGGATGGCTGGGCCTGGTCCTACAAGAGGCTGCTCAGCAGGAACGATTACCACCGCTACTCGACCGCCGAGCGGATGGCCCGCTCCAGGAGGAACGGCCTCTGGCTCCAGGACAACCCGCAGCCCCCTTGGGACTTCAAGCCGCACCTGAAGATCAAGGCGAAGCAGGACTGACCCTCCGGTTGGCACCCTGCAATAGCCTGCACTCCGAGGTCGCGTTTACAGCTAAATAGAATGAACCGGGGGTGGGGGCGCGACTTGGCCCCGGTGGGAAACGGCGCGGTCGCCGCTGGGGCTGCCGGGGCTTTTGCCGAGCAAAATCGGCGGGTTGGCCGTCGCCGTTTGGCCGTGTCCCGAATCGGACCGGCCCCGGTGTGCCGTTTTGGAGCGCGGCGCCGTCACTAAAAGTGACAACTGTTCCGAAATGTGACAGAATGGGTCGGTCGTTGGGTCTTTGGGGAGGCGGAGCGCCAGGTTTTTTTCACCGCAGGTAGAAAGCCGTCTCATTGTTTCGTATTCGATGGTTAAGCATGTCCCTCATTAGAGCCGCCGTGCCCCTCCCCGCGCGCCTCCGGCCAATTGGTACCGATCTTGCCTAATGAGGCTGGCCCCTGCTGCAATTTCGCGGCAGCTGCGCCGGTTGCGCCTGAAGCGGTTCAGCAAGAGATCGAGGAGTAACAGAAATGGATATCAGCAAGTTCGTGGCACCCGAAATCATCTTCGGGCGGGGCTCCTTGAGCCAGATCGGTGAAAGCGTGGTCCGTCTCGGCGTCTCGAAGGTGTTCCTGGTCTCCGATTCCGACGTCATCTCCGCCGGTTGGGTCGACAAGGCGGTCGAGTACCTGCGCAGCGCCGGACTCGAGACGGTCATCTTCTCCAGTCTCACCACTAACCCAAAGGACTGCGAGGTTACCGAGGGGGCCGCGAAATACCTGGCCTCCGGATGTGACGGCATCGTCTCCGTCGGGGGGGGGAGCCCGACCGACGTCGCCAAGGCCATTGCGACCATCGCCTCCAACGGCGGGCGCCTCAAGGACTACGAGGGGATCAACAGGATCTCCACGCCGCTTCCCCCCATGGTGATCGTGCCGAGCACTGCCGGGGCGGGCTCCGAGGTGAGCCAGTTCACCATCATCGTCGACACGGACCGCAAGCTGAAGATGTCGATCATATCCCGCTCGCTGATCCCGGACATCGCCATCGTGGACCCGGAGCTCCTGAAAACCAAGGACGCCAAGCTGGCGGCGGCCACCGGCGTCGACGCGCTGACCCACGGCATCGAGTCGTACGTCTCGCTGGCAGCCACGCCGCTTACCGACATCCATGCCCTGAAGGCGATCCAGCTCATCTCGAAGAACCTGAGAAGGGCCGTGACCCAGAGGAGCGACATGGACGCCAACACCAACATGGCGATGGCGAGTCTCACGGCCGGGCTTGCCTTTTCCAATGCCATCCTCGGTGCGGCCCACGCCATGACCCACCAGGTGGACGGCCTGATCGACCAGCACCACGGGGAGACCAACGCCTCGATACTGCCGCACGTGATGCGTTTCAACCTGCAGTCCTGCCCCGAGAGGTTCCGCGACATCGCTGTCGCCATGGGCGAGGACGTGTCGGGGCTCGATCTCGTTGCCGCCGCGGAACGCTCCATAGACGCCGTCATGCGCCTCATCGAGGATATCGGCCTGGCCAAGGGGCTTACCGAGCTGGGACTGAGGGAGGAATTCATCCCGCTTTTGAGCGAGAACGCCACCAAGGACGCCTGCCTGGTCACCAATCCGCGCAACGCAACCCGCGAGCAGATCGAGGAGATCTTCCGCAACGCCATGTAGGCGCTTCAAGCCAAGGGAATGACCGTGAAAAACAGGGGCAAGCTGCTCGAACAGCTGACCGGGGTGGACTCCTCAAAGCTCAACTACTACGTGGAGCTGAAAAAGCGAAACCAGGACGTCCTCAAACAAAACAGCCGCCTGGAGATCCTGCAGCAGCTCACCCGGGACATCAACATAGACATGTCCATCGGGGACATCATCGAGAGGGCCTTCAGGAAGCTCCCCGAGGCGCTCCCCTGCGACTTCCTGGGCCTTGCCAAGCTGCAGGACGGCAAGCTGAAGCTGATCGCCGTCGCCCCGCGCGACTTCTCGGATCTCGGGTTCATACCGAAGCAGTCCATCCTCTGGGACGCCTTCAGGGACAAGGGTGCCACGAGCTACAACCCCGCGGAAGACCCGCTCTGCTTCGCGCAGGCGGCCTCCGACCACCCCCTGACCCTGCGCTCGCTTGCCGCGGCGCCGCTTTTCCAGCGCTCCTCCGTGACCGGCCTCCTCCTTCTGGGGAGCACCCTGGACGCGGCCTACGCCAGGGCCGAGCTGAACTTCGTGCAGCACCTGGCCGACCAGCTCGCCATCAGCATGCAGAACGCGAGGCTCTACAAGCAGGTGTCCCGCGCCAAGAAGGAGTGGGAGGAGACCTTCCAGGCGGTGACGGACCCGATCTTCCTGATCGATGCCGACTACAACGTCCTGCTGCACAACGGCAGGCTCCCGCCCGGCATGAGCCACCTGTGGAACTCCGCGATCACCAACAAATGCTTCGCCAAGCTGCGCGGGGAGCAGCAGCCCTGCAACAACTGCCCCATCCAGGAGATCAAGAAGAACGGCAAGCCGGTCTTCCAGCGCTGGAACACGCCCCAGGGGGAGTTCCTGGAGCTCGCCTATTACCCCGTATTGAACGAGGATAAGCAGCTCTCCGCCGTCACCATCATCATGAAGGACGTCACCAAGAAGCTGAAGATGGAGGCCCAACTGGTGCAATCGGCCAAGATGGTGGCGCTGGGGGTCATGGCCGCCGGGGTGGCGCACGAGCTGAACAGCCCGATGACGGTCATCATAGGCACGGCGCAGATGCTGGCCCGCGACCTGCAGAACGAGGAGGACTCCGAGAAGAGCGAGGCGCTTGCCGACATCATCAACTGCGGACTGCGCTGCAAGCGGATCATCCAGAACCTCCTCACCTTCTCCCGGCAGGACCAGGTGCCGGTCATGGCGATCGACCTGAACGCCGAGGTGGACCGGGTGCTCGACATGATCCAGTACCAGATAAACCGCAGCCAGATCGCCATCTTCGAGCGTTTCGACCGCGACCTTCCCAAGATGAACGCCAACGGTCCGCAGATCCAGCAGGTGCTGACCAATTTCCTGATCAACGCGCGCGACGCCCTTACCGAGGTGGACGGCAAGGAGAAGATCATAGAGGTGTCCACTGCCATGCGTCTGGAGGGGGACCGCCGCTTCGCCGTCCTGAGCGTTTCGGACAACGGCATCGGCATCGCCAAGGAGAACCTGTCCAAGATCTTCACCCCCTTCTACACCAGCAAGGAGGCCACCAAGGGGACCGGATTGGGCCTTTCGGTAAGCCTCGGCATCGCGGAATCTCACCACGGCCGGATCGAAGTGGACAGCACTTTGGGGGAGGGGAGCTGTTTCAGCCTCATCCTCCCCCTGGACGAGCCGTAACAGCAACCTATTTTTGGAGCAGCCGTGACAGAGTCCCAGACCCAAGTTCTTATCATCGACGACGAGCGGGATGTTTGCACCTTTTTCCGCCGCCTGCTTGCCCGCAGGGGGCATCACGTGGTGACCGCCGCGAACCAGCCCGAGGCGCTGGCGGCGCTGGACGCCGGGCAGTTCAACGTGGCGCTCGTCGACCTGAAGCTCCCCGACACCGACGGGATAACGCTCCTGGAGATCATCAAGTCGAGGCAGCCTTCCTGCGAGGTCATCATCATGACCGGGTATTCCACCGTGAAGACCGCGGTGACCGCCATGCAGCTGGGGGCGTACGAATACCTGGAAAAGCCTTTCGACGACATCGACCAGATCGAGCAGCTGATCGCGCGGGCCGCGGGCTCGGGCGCCGGCCTGATGCGGGGGGACAGCTCCCTCGACGAGTGGGCAGAGGTGGCCCAGGGGGTAGGCTTCCGGGTCGGCGTGGCCCCCGCCATGAAACGGATGGTGTCGCTTGCCTACAAGGTGGCCAGCAAGGACATCAGCGTCCTGATCCAGGGGAAGACCGGAACCGGCAAGGAGGTGCTCGCGCGCTTCATACATGCCGCTTCCTGCCGGGCAGGGCAGCCCTTCATCCCGGTCAACTGCGGGGCGCTGCCGGAAAACCTCCTGGAGAGCGAGCTCTTCGGCCACGAGAAGGGGGCCTTCACCGGCGCGAACCAGACCCGGCGCGGCATCTTCGAGCTGGCCAACAACGGGACCCTGCTGCTGGACGAGATCGGCGACGCCACGCCGCAGATTCAGGTGAAGCTCCTGCGCGTGCTGGAGACCGGCGAGTTCATGCGGGTGGGGGGGGAGCGTCCCATAAAGACCGACGTGAGGGTGATCGCCGCCACCAACGTGGACCTGGAACAGGCGATCATCGAGAAGAGCTTTCGCGAGGACCTCTTTTACCGCCTGAACGTGGTGCGGCTGGAGATACCTCCCCTGAGCGCGCGCTCCGAGGATATCCCGCTTCTGGCCGAGCATTTCGTGCAGCAGCTAAACCGCGACCTGAGGCTCTCCCCCGGTACGGTGCGCCTCCTGCAGGGTTACGGCTGGCCCGGGAACATCCGCGAGCTCGCCAACGTCATGCGGCGGGCGGTGGTGATCTGCAACGGAGACACCATACTGCCGGAACACCTGGGCGGGACCTTCCTTGCCGGCCCCTCCGCTCCGGCCAAGGGGGGGGCTCGCGCCGGCGATCCCCCGCTTCCCGCACCCCAGGCGGCCTTGATAGGTCAGTGCGGCAACGGCGAGGCCCTGGAGCAGATGGAGCCCGAGGAGCTGAACCGGATGTTGGAATCGCTGCGCCAGGCCCAGTCCAACCTGCTCGCCGTGATGCGCAAGAAGAAGATCGTCCCGGCGCTGAACGCGCTGAAGGAATCGGAGACCGAGACCATAAAAGAGGCGCTCGCCCGGTACGACGGCAACATCACCGAGGCAGCCAAGGCGCTTGGGATCGCCAGGAACACCCTCTACCGAAAGATCAAGGAGCTCGGGCTGCCGGGGCGCTAATACCCTTGCGCGCCGCTGCCAGGTCAGTCCCGTCGCTTGCACGCCCCTTCGCGGCGGCAATGCCGCTCCCCTCCGCAACCGCCCCCTTCCCCCTCCTCCTTCCGGAGGGGGAGGGTTGCGGCGGGAACGCCTCGATGCACTTCAACTGCGCTTTTACGGGAGATGTCTCTATTTGAAGGCGACCCTTCTGAAACGGTTCGATGCCCTGGCGGGACCACTTCTCGCCTGGCTCTTTGGCAAGCCCGGGAGTGGCGACCTGTCGGCTTCTCCCCGCTCCGCCCTCTTTATCCGTCCGGGCGGCATCGGCGATGCCGTCTTGCTCGTGCCCGCCCTCAGGGCGTTCATGGCCGCCTGTCCCGACTGCCGCATCGACATCCTCGCCGAAAAGCGCAACGCCCAGGCCTTTCTCCTTTGTCCGGGGATAGGCGCGGTGCACCTCTACGACTCCCCCGCGGGACTGGCCGCAGCACTCACCGGCGGCTACGACCTGGTCGTCGACACCGAGCAGTGGTACCGGCTCTCCGCCGTCGTGGCGCGGCTGGTGCGCGCACCCCGCTCCATCGGCTTTGACGGCAACGACAGGGTCAGGCTCTTCACGGACCCCGTGGTCTATTCACAGCAGGATTACGAGGCGATCTCCTTCTTCGGGCTTCTTGCTCCGCTTGGCATAGAGCCCCCCATGGAGATCACAGCTCCCTTCCTCCACCTCCCCGCCGCCGCGGCGTACGCCGCGAAGAGGCTCCTCGCCCCGCTGCAGGGGCGCCGCTTCGTGGCGCTGTTTCCCGGTGCCAGCGTCCCGAAGAAGCAGTGGGGGGGCGAGAACTTCAGGACGGTTGCCCTTGCGCTCGACTCGGAGGGGATCGCCGTCGTCATAGTCGGCGGCGAGGACGCCTTCGCGGCAGGCGAGGCGATAGCCGAAGGCGGGGTCGCCCTCAACCTGGCGGGGAAGGGGACGCTCGTTGAAAGCGCGGCGCTGATCGCCGGGGCGCAGCTGCTGGTAAGCGGGGATTCCGGCCTGTTGCACATAGCCGCCGGGGTGGGGACGCCGACCGTCTCCATCTTCGGCCCGAGCGACCCGGTCAAGTGGGGCCCCAAAGGGGAGGGGCACCTGGCGTTTCGCTCCTCGCTCCACTGCGCCCCCTGCTCCAGGTTCGGGTCGGTCCCCGCCTGTCCCGTCGCGGTGCGCTGCATGGATGCGGAAGCGCCCCGGGTCGCCGACGCGGTGCTGCGGATTCTGAAGGGGGTGGGATAGAAGCGGCGCGGCGGCGGCACTCCAATGAGGAAAATTCATTTGCCCGAAATAAAAGCCTTGACTTTGATCCGGTGAATTGGTAAAACGTCCGAGTTCCACAAAGCAGCAACGAAAACAGGCGCGTAGCTCAGGGGTAGAGCACTAGCTCGACACGCTAGGGGTCGGCGGTTCGAAACCGCCCGCGCCTACCATCA
>CAZFMI010000061.1:0-23708 GCA_964519915.1 uncultured Geomonas sp. | reverse complement strand
GGAGGCGCCGCCGCGCCTCTCCCGGTAGGGCCCGCGGGGAGGGCTCAGCCCTTGCCCGGACCGCGGGGCCGCACTCGCAATGGATGGGGCCTTCCCCTCGCCCGAATCATTCTCCCGTTGCCGACGGCTTGTCCTTGATGGTAAGACGAATCTCGTCGCTATTGCACTTCAAGTGAGGGGCGTACATGGCGTAGGCTTGGGTGGGCATGGCGTGGAACGTGCCGGGGGCTTCCGCGTACAGCTCGTACCGAATCTCCCAAGATCCCGCTGGAACGCGGGTCAGGAAATGGGCGGCCTTGGTGTCTCTCAGTTCCTGGTATACCCCGATTCCCTGACCTGGGCTGGACTTGCTCCATGCGAGAAGCCCCTGGCCGCTTCGAATCTGGAGCGCCTCGAGTCCTGCGGGCTTGTAGTCCTCCACGACGAGGTACTCGGTGTCGTGGTCAGCGGTGAGAGTCAGCACGCATTCAATCCGGTCACCGCTTCGAATCGCGTCTTGGTCCTTGATCTCCTGCCGGTCCATGATGTCGCCCTTGAGGAGCGTTGGTTGCCGCTTGAGGAGGACGTACTGCCTGCTTATGGAAAGCCCGCTTCCGGCGGCCTTGACCGGCTCTTCCTGACTGAAGAAGCGGACGAGCGCGGAAGCAAATATCGGCCCCTTTCCTGCTCTTCTCTGGATGTGTATCTCGTTCTCGCCGTCTTTCACGAACGCCGGGTCGACTGTGAAGCGGCTGCCCTCTGTGGAACTAGCCTCGCTGCCGATTTCCAGATCCTTCACCCGGTGCCCGTTGATCTGAACCTCCAAGGACCCGGCGGCCATTTTCTCGCGCGTGCGGAGCAGATAGTCATTGATCGCCAGCACGGCTAGAGCGGTATCCCGGGTGTTGTTCCATCGTGGGCCCATGCGATGGGCCAGCAGCCAAGCCACAGCGGATTCACATAGGACGCTGTTGGGATCGGCAACGAGAAGCGCTCGAAGCGCCGTCGCCGTCGTCTCGGTGGGACTCAGGGACCAGTGCCACCAAGCGCCCTCTTGGCCCCAAAAGGCGGCGCTTTGCCCCTCGCCCAGCGCTTCTCGCTTCGCTTCTTTGGCCAGAGTCCGGGCCAGGTCCTTGGCCCAGTCTTCATGGCCAAGGTGGTAGGCGCTCAAGACCAACAGCGCTTGGCCGTAAGGCGTCAGGGTCGCTCTCTTGCCCCACAGGCGCTTCAATGCGTCCTCCGCTTCCTCCGGGACTTGCGGGGCTGACTCCCCCTCTGACTCGCCGCCGGATAGCTCTGCGTGGCACGAGGCCACCGCATTGAGCATCCAAGCCGCAAGATTGTCGTCGCCCTTCATATTGGGAAGGCCGGCCAACAGGAACTCCTGTCCGTCCTCCAGGATGTCGTCTGGCACCTTGACGCCGGCCCGGCGCGCGATGCAGAGTCCATCGAGGACGTAAGCCGTCATGAAGGAGTCGCTGGTGTCCTGTTCCCACCAGCCCCAACCCCCGTCGGAATGGTGGAATCCGTACAAGCGGCTGAGTCCCTTGTCCACCATGTCCTCCAGCAGTTTCATCTCAGCGGCGCCCTCCTCATCCTCCGTCCCCATCACTTCCGCTCCTCGGATTGGACCTAGAATGCGGCGGGCGGCTGCCTCGGACGAGAGCCCCTGCTCTTTGAGGGCCTTGGCAGCCACAACGCAGGGGAGGAACCGGCTCATCGTTTGTTCGGTGCAACCGTAGGGGTAGCCGACGAGGTAGGGGAGTGCATCCAGGACTGCCGCCGCAGGGCCAGGAGAGATTTGGATCTCCAGATAAGTCGTTTTGGGCCCGCGCTCCCTGGGCACATTCAGATGAAGGACAAGGTCTCCCCGGGCTGCTTGGCCCGTCGCGCTCGCCAGCACTTCCATTCCGTGCGCGAGGATCGGGATCATGCGCGACATGGCGTCGGATGCGCGATCGCCTCGAGCCTGAACCACAAAGGTAGCATTGCCCGGTTCTTGGGCCACCACCTGCCAGTCCACGCGAGCCGAGCCCTTGGCGGCGATACGGACTCCTTCCCGCTGGGTGGCTCCACCCAGAACCTGCACGCCTTCGGCCTTCAGGTCCGCAGCTACCAATGTCTCCTGTGGGGCGGCATTTTGAATGAACGCTGAGACGACCGCTGCGTCTCCAGCTACAAGAAATCTCGGGCACTGGAGACGAACGGTCAGGTCCTGGTGGGTGCGGACTTCGGCTCGTCCTTCGCCCACTTGGTTGCCTGCCGTCACGGCCCTGGCCGTCGCACGCCATCCTGTCAGAACCTCGGGGTAGGGGAATTCCACCACCGCCGTACCTGCCCCGTTCGTCACCACGTCAGGCTTCCAAAACGCCGTCGCGCTGAAGTCGCGCCGGACGATTACTTCGCCAAAGGGTAGGCTTGAGGGGGCTGTTTCAGCCGCCACCAGGCCTGAAGCGACCGTGCCGGGGGCAAGAAAGGCTATGCCAGCAGAGTCCCGGCCCAACGGGATGGTGCTGATCATTTGGTCCGTAATGTTGGTTCCAACCTCGGTCTTCTTCACGTCAATGACAGGAGCCGCAGCGGTGACCACGATCTCCGTCTCGCCCTGGGACAGCACGATGGGCAGGTCGGTTGCAGTGTCCTTGATGACTTCAATCCCTCTGCGGACCACCGTGTTGTAGCCTGGGGCCTCCACCTTGACTTCGTAGTTCCTTCCTGGAGGCAATGAAACCGCAAAGAGGCCGTCAACATCGGTCGCGGTCCCTTGGAAACCCCTCAAGCTGGGCCCGGTGATTTGCACTGCCGCGCCGATCACGGGCTGTCCCACTTCATCCGTGACCCTTCCCTTGATCCCGGTGCCCTTCAAGCGTGCCTTGGGTCCCGGAACGACTTTCACGGGCGTTGGCTTTGGAGGAGGCTTTATATAGGCCAAGTCGAATGCGCTCGTTGTCGAGCACTGATCAGAACGTTCCCACGCCAGGAACACGGTGCGAGGATCTCGGGCGTAGTCCTTCTGAATGGCGTAGATGGAGTCGTCGGCCACGCCGAGAGCCACTTCAGCCGCAACCGGAGAGCCGCTGGCGTCAAGGGTTGTGACTCGCCACGTTCCCTTCTGTCTGGGAAGGTACTCTTCCCGATCCGGCTCCAGTTTGACCTTCAGCGAACCGTGCAGAAACGGAACCCTGATCCTCTGCGACGTGCTCTGGAGTTTGAAGCCGGAGACCATGTCGGCGCAAAGATACGCGCATGGGCTATCGCCCGCCACTGCCTCCACTTCCACCACCGCCGCGTCACCCCTCAATCTCGCCACATTGAATCCATGGAGGCCTCCGCCATCCAGTCCGACGAGCACGTTGCCCTGCCGTATGGGGGAGATGATCAGCGCGCGAACGCGTTCGCCCGGCTTCACCAAAGGCTTGGAAAGGATGATCTGAAACGCCCCGGAAGACAGCCGCAGCGGCTCGACATCGGTCCCTACCACCAGAAGCGAGAGTTGCTCAGCTTGTGTGCCCACGTTGCCGAGGCTGTCCGACCATCGCAGTTCATAGGGGCCTTCCTTCCCCAGCGGGAAGGTTGCCGCGGCCTCCCCCGAAGACCCTGCGGCGGTCTCTTGAGTCTGAACCTTCACCTCCTCGAAGCGATGGGCGATCCTTACCCACTGCTTGCCATCGTTCTTTCGTGGAGGCGGCGGGAACTTCGGGTGCAGGGCTTTTGCTTTTCTCAGCGCCTCCCCCTCCACCTTGTTCCCTTCCGGATCGAGCCATACTTCGCGGATTTCAGAACGGGTCAGCGAGAGCTTCCCTTTTGCGGCCTGCGGATTCCCGTAGGCATCCGTTACATGGATTTTGACGCTCAGCGATTCTCCGACCCGGAAGACCTTTCCTCCCGCGTTCAAATCCGCGTAGCTGACACGCCTGCTGACCAAGGCTCGCGCTTGTCCCAGAGCCATTCGCCGGGAGGCATCCGTAACTCGCGCCTCGATCCTGTATTCCACATCCTGCGGACTGTCCGGGGGCTGAAAGACGAATTCTGCGCGGCCAGCATCATCCGTCTTGACCGTTTCGCGGCGCATCGCTTGCGAGCCGGGAGAACCATAGTCTCCTCCGGTCTGATCCTCCTCCAGCCAGGGTATGCCTTCTGTAGACCGTCGGGGCCGGACGTGCGGGCTTTGGTAAACGCTGATTTCTACGTCGGCATCCGTGACCGCCTCGCCCGAATAGTAGTTCGCTTGAATCGTCGCGGTGACCGTCTCTGTGGGGCGAAACACTCTCGGCTTATCGCCTTCGGAAGTGCGCACCAGGACCTTGAATTCCGGGAGCTTGTACTCCTCCACCCTGAATAGCGTGGCGCTTCCGAGGATATCCGGCAGGACTTCTTCTTCTGGGGTGCGGTCCTTCTCGCTCTCCCGCGAAATGCTCCTGTCGTCCTTCGTTTCTTCCGGCGGCTTTCGCCTGATCCCGTGGAACTCCACAATGTACTCACCCAATACGGGGCGCTCACCGAGAACGATGACGTCCCAAGCCGAGCCGAATGCATTCAGGGTCAGGATTCCTTCCTTTACCTTGGTCTGGCGCGGATCGGTAATCCGATAGCCGATGCGTTCCCCTGCCGGGGTGGCGAGGTCTTTTCCCGCATTCCTCCTCACCGTCACCTTCCACTGGACCTTATCTCCAGGGCGGTATGCAGGACGGTCGGTGTAGGCATAGAAGATTGGAGAGCCAAGCAGACCGGGATAGACCTGCCCCCGGCTCTCGGCAAAGGCTTGCTTGCTACCCCTCGATGCGAGGGCCACGAGGTTCTTCCCCTCCATCGCGTGGGGCAAGTCAAACCGCGCGACTCCGTCCTGATCGGCCTGGGCTTCCGCGTGCCAAGTCCCTTCGCTCTTCTCCAGCAGCCGAACCCTCACGCCGGCCGCAGGGACTCCGTCAGCCCCTCCGCAGGCGAACACGACAACCTGCTGACCTGACCGTTTCACGACGAGCGCCATGTCCGTCACGAGGATGAGCTCCCTCGCTGTGGCGCCCACGCCGGTGGCCTCGAGGACGTAAGCGCCCTCCGGTGGCGCCCAGTCCATGGTGATGTGCTCCACGGTGTATTCGCAGGCCAGCGAGCCCGTGATTTCCTTTTCCCAGCTTTTCACGGGCGAAGTCTTTCCGAGGTCCAGGGACTCCGTCCAATGTCCCACCCCTGGCTCGTCACCCGAAGTTCTGTTTTCAAGTGGAACCATCGCCAGGTTTACCGGATAGAGGGCGAATCGCACCGTTTTTTGCCGGAGGTACCGCAGATTGAAGTCCGGCTGCACGCCGGGCAGGAAGATCGACGACACCGTGAGCTGAAGCGAGTTGTGGCCATACTCGTCCAGCCACTCCTTGGCCTTCGCGTGGAAAGGGGACTCCTTCTCGGAGACCTCGGAAGCCAGCCTCTTGAATAGCGACGCGGCTCGCCCGCAGTCGGCGCTCGCCTCCAATCCAAGCGTTCCTTTTCCGGTGCTCCACTGGGCGTACCAGTAAAGTGCGGCGGCGTACCAACTTGCGCGCTTGCCGAGGGCAAGGCAAGCATCGAAGGCCGCTTCGGTTTTCGCCGTCGCGCTGGCGTCCCTCGACTGGGCCAAGGCCAGAGCTACTAGGAACTGGCAGTGTGCCTTTTCCTCCTTGCTTCGCGAGATCTTCAGAGCGCCCCGCGCAGTATCAAGCGGCACCGGCGGCCCAGCCCCGTTGCCTGGCAGCCTCTCGAAGCCCAGCTCGTAAGGCCGTGAACACTTGAAGGTGATGTTCAGATACCTTTTCCGGGCCGTCTCGATGTCGGTGGAGCCCGCCCACCAATCCAGCGCAGCCTGGTAGTGTGGCCACGCCTGGGTCCAGTTGAATCTGGGCCCTGGCTCAATCCAGTAATCCCCGAGGGATTCGTGGCTCTCGGCCCACGCCCTACCCGCCACTCCGGCGGGCGCCGTACCCCGTGATAACTCCTCCAACGTCTGGCGGGCCCACACCAATTGGGAGGACTCCGTCTGAGCCGCCTTCGGGTCCTTTTGGGAGGCTCTCAAGCCCCTCCACGTCGCATCCGCAAAGCGATAACGGAGCCAAGGCTCCTCCTTCGGCGGAGCCGCCTTCAGCGCTTTCTCGTAGCTGCCTGCGGCCTGTCCATAGTCGCCTCTGGCGTAAGAAGCTTCCGCTTCTGCCTTGAGCGCCTCATAAGGTGCGCTCTCGGCCGTGGGGCCATCCTTCCCGCGAGACTGCACCAAGCTGGCGACAGGCCAAGAGAGGCACAGAACCAGGACCAAGACCCCTATCGAAAGGCGTCCTGCTAAGCATCGGCTGGACATGGCTACCCCCTATTTTCTTTCAAGATAGCATAGACCGAGCGCACGTGAGGACGTTCCGCAGCAGGGGGGCTGCAGCATGGGGCCCTGTCAAGCCATTTAACTTTCTTACCGTTGGGGCTATCGTCGCGCCATTAATTTTCTTACCGGGGCGAGGGGGCATGGTGGGTCTCCTTGGAGGGGATGGCAGCCAGGGCGGCCTGCAGGCCGCCCTGGCTGCGGCTGAGTTTGGAGTTTAGCGGGCCTGGGGTCCCGGCCGGGCGGTTCAGGGCTTCGATGGCCTGGTCCAGAGTTCGTGCCAAGGCGAGGGGGTCCGTGGCCTTTCTCAGGGCCAGGAAATACGCCACACGGTGCGGGAGGTTCTCTTTCCCGTAGTGGGCCACGAGCCGGTCGAGGGGCGTCTGGGGCCGGTCATACCGGCGGATGACGCGCGTCCCCAACGGCGTGTTCCGAGTTGCCCATCACCGCCCGCGTCTCCACCCAGCACGAGCGGCAGCATCGCCTTCAGACGCACCGACCACGGGTACCCCGCCGCCTCCCACACGGCCGCGAGCACCCCAAAAACCTCCCCCGGGTACCGCTTCTTGCGCCTCCGCACCTGCCCAGTCCCTTTCCGGACCTCCGGAGGCGGCCCGTTCAGCAGGACGATCGCGTACTTCCGGTCGTACCCCGTCCTCCGGCAGAACTCGTCCAACAGCCCCGTCTTCTCCTTCCGCCCCGCCTTCCGGTACTCTTCCCAGTAAGCCCGCCACACCGGTTTTGCTCGTTCGCCTGCCATCTCCTTCGCGCCCTTTCTTCGGTAAGAACTTAAATGGCGCGACATGTCCTCCTTCGGTAAGATCTTAGATGGCGCGATTCGAACCGTTGACAGACGCCCTGCATGTAGCCTACCATATCGCCCTACATGTGCCGCGCGCGTCTACAGCGAGAGGCTTCGAGGTGTCGCCATGAAGAGTGAGGACATCCCGGCGCTCATCCGGGAGCTTCGACAACGGCTGGATCTCACGCAGGAGCAGTTCGCGCAGAAGGTTGGCGTCACCTACAGCACCGTGAACCACTGGGAGAACGGCAAGCGGGTGCCGCTTCCATTCCTCGTGAAACGGCTCGTGGAGATGAAGCAGGAGCTTGACGAGAACGAAAGCAAGCGACCGAAGGGGAAGATGCCGCGATGAGCACCGCCTATCACGCGAAGTACTTTGCGTGCGAGCTGACCCGGATCGGCGGGGCGGGCGTGGAGCGTCTTTCCCGGTCCCTCTTCGACGCGTGCGTCGATCTGAATCCGCACCAGATCGAGGCGGCCCTCTTCGCGTTCCGATCCCCGATCTCCAAAGGCGTTCTTCTCGCCGATGAGGTCGGTCTCGGGAAGACCATCGAGGCCGGCCTGGTCCTCTGCCAGCTCTGGGCCGAACGGCGGCGACGCCTTCTCATCATCTGCCCCGCCTCCATCCGCAAGCAGTGGGCGCTTGAGCTGGCCGAGAAGTTCAACCTTCCGACGGCCATCCTCGACGCGAAGGAGTACCGGGAGCGACAGGCTCGGGGGCTGTCCAATCCCTTCGAAGCGGACGAGGTCGTGGTCACCTCAACGCACTTTGCCAGCGCGCGCGCGTCCGATCTTCGCACCATCCAATGGGACCTGGTGGTCATCGACGAGGCTCACAAGCTGCGCAACGCCTACCGGCCGTCGAATCGCATGGGCCAGAACATCCGCTGGGCGCTTGAAGACCGGCGCAAAGTGCTTCTGACGGCGACGCCGCTCCAGAACTCCCTGGTGGAGCTCTACGGAATTTCGACCATCATCGACGGTCATATCTTCGGGGACCTCTCGTCCTTCCGAAGCCAATTCGTGAACGCCGGCGGAGCCATGGAGGATCTGCGGGATAGGCTTCGCACCTTCTCCATTCGCACCCTCCGGCGACAGGTCGTCGAGTACATCCAGTACACGGAGCGCCGCCTCATCACGCGGCCCTTCAAGCCGACGGAGCAGGAGCACAAGCTGTACGAGGCGGTGTCGGCGTTTCTCCAGCGCACGGACACCTACGCCCTTCCCCATCGGCAACGGCACCTGACGGCGTTGATCGTGCGCAAGCTCCTCGCCTCCTCGCCGCAGGCGGTGGCGGCCACGCTCGAAGCGATGCGCGACCGCCTGATCGCCATCCGTGACAAGCTGCCGGTCCCCGAAGACCTGGCGGAACGCCTCATCGCCGACGAGGAGATCGAGGAAGAGTTGCTGGATGAGATGATCGACACGCCTCCGCAGCCTTCCGGTGACGAGGATTCAGAGGAGCAACCCCAGGCTGCCGAAGCCGAACAGCCGGAACCCGCCATCGACCGCCAAAAGTTCCTCGCGGAGATCGACGAGCTGAACCGCTACGCCCAGTGGGCGAGAAGCATCGGGATCGACACCAAGACCCGCTCCCTGATCAAGGCGCTTGAGATCGGCTTCGGGAAGATGACCGAGATGGAGGCGGCCCAGAGAGCGCTGATCTTCACGGAGTCGAGACGGACCCAGGCCTATCTGAGGGACTTCCTGGAAGCGAACGGGTACGCGGGCCGCGTCATCACGTTCAACGGGACGAACAAGGAACCGGAAACGACCGCCATCTACGAGCGCTGGGTGGAAGGCAACAAGGAAAGTGGTCGGGCCACTGGGTCCCGTCCTGTGGACGTCCGCACGGCCATCATCGAGCACTTCCGCGACCATGGGCAGATCCTGATCGCGACGGAAGCTGCCGCCGAGGGCGTGAACCTTCAGTTCTGCTCCCTCGTGGTGAACTTCGACCTTCCGTGGAATCCCCAGCGGATCGAGCAGCGGATCGGCCGTTGCCATCGCTACGGGCAGAAGCACGACGTCGTCGTCATCAACTTCCTCAACGAGAAGAACGAGGCCGACCGGCGCGTCCACGAACTCCTGGAAGAGAAGTTCAGCCTCTTCAGCGGCGTGTTCGGGGCCTCGGACGACGTCCTGGGCAGTATCGAGTCCGGCGTGGACTTCGAGCGAAGGGTGCTGGACATCTACCAGCAGTGCCGCACACCCGGGGAAATCGAGCAGTCTTTCAATGCCTTGCGAGCAGAGCTTGACGAGAAGATCCGCTCTAGGCTTGCGGAGACCCGGCAGAAGCTCCTCGAGCACTTCGACGAGGACGTCCACGCGCGTCTGCGCGTGAACCTGGAAGGGGCGCGCCAACAGCTCGACCGAGTGGGGATGATGTTCTGGCGGCTCACCCGGTTCGTGCTGGACGGGCGGGCGAGGTTCGACGAGGCGAACCTGGGATTCGACCTGGAAACGCCTCCCCGTGATGGCATCCAGCCGGGGCACTACCGCCTGATCTCGAAGGACTATGAGAACGTCCCCGGAACGTTCCTCTATCGCTTGTCGCATCCGCTGGGCGAGTACGCGGTCGAATCCGGAAAGACCCTGGCGACGCCTGCCGCTCGCGTCACCTTCGACATTAGCGGGCGGCCCACCAGGATCTCTCTGGTCGAAGCCGTGAAGGGCCGCTCCGGCTGGCTGCACCTGCAGCGGCTCACCATCGACTCGTTCGAGCGGGAGGAGCACCTGCTCTTCTCCGGCGTCGACGACGACGGCAGGTCGCTTGACCAGGAAACCCTCGAGAAAATGTTCCACTGCGAAGCCAAGGCGGAATCGCTTCCTTCTCTACCGTCTGACGTCGAGGCCCGACTGGCCGCGGGAGCCGACCGGCACGCCAAGGCTACGATCAGCCGCTCGCTGGAGGAGAACAACCGGCACTTCCACGAGGCGCGGGAGCGGCTGGAGCGGTGGGCCGACGACATGGTCGTGGCGGCCGAGAAGGAGCTAAAGGACACCAAGGAGCGGATCAAGGCGCTGAATCGCCAGGCGCGCCTCGCGACCACCACCGAGGAGCAGCACGCGATCCAGGAACAGGTCAAGGACCTGGAGAAACAGAAGCGCCGGCAGCGCCAGCGCATCTTCGACGTCGAGGACGAGATCATGGCCAAGCGCGACGGCCTGATCGAGAAGCTGGAGAAGAGAATGCGGCAGCGGACGAACGTCGAACCCCTGTTCACGATCCGCTGGAGCGTCGTGTAGCGAGGATGACGATGTCCCAGAACCTTGAACGACTGAAGCGCTTGCTGAGCGAGGTCTTCCAACTCGACCAGGCCGAGCTGGACTTCGGCATCTACCGCATCATCAACACGAAGCGCGAGGAGATCATCCGCTTCCTCGACCGCGATCTTCTGCCGCAGGTCCGCGAGGCCTTCCAGGCCTACGAGGCCGAGAACCGGGGCGCCGTCGAGGTCGAGTTGGCGGAGGCCGTCGAGCAAGCTCGGGGTGTCGGCGTAGACCCCGAGACAGCCCCGAAGGTCAAGGAGCTGCGCGCGAAACTCGCCCAAGCCGTGGACGTCACCGCCCTCGAGAACGAGGTCTACTCGCAGCTCTACAACTTCTTCCGGCGGTACTACCAGGAGGGCGACTTCATCTCGCTGCGCCGCTACAAGGAAGGCGTCTACGCCATCCCCTACGAGGGCGAGGAGGTCAAGCTCCACTGGGCCAACCACGACCAGTACTACATCAAGACGAGCGAGTACCTGCGCGACTACAGGTTCAAGCTCCCCTCCGGCAAGCGGGTCCACTTCAAGCTCGCCGAGGCCGACACGGAGAAGGACAACAACCGCGCCGCCAACGGCAACGAGCGGCGCTTCATCCTCTCTCAGGAGCAGCCGCTGGCCGAGGAGAACGGCGAGCTCGTGGTCCGGTTCGACTACCGCCCGCATCCCGACAAGGCCAAGCAGGCGGATCTCAACGCGGCCGCCGTGGACCGCATCCTGAACCAGAGCACTGGGTTCGACGACTGGCTGCGGGAGCTCGCTTCCCTCCGGCCCACGGAGAAGAACGCGAACCGCACGCTTTTGGAAAAGCACCTCACGGACTACACCGCGCGGAACACGTTCGACTACTTCATCCACAAGGACCTGGGCGGCTTCCTGCGCCGCGAGCTGGACTTCTACATCAAGAACGAGGTCATGCACCTCGATGACGTGGAGAGCGAGACCGCCCCCCGGGTCGAGCAGTACATCTCGAAGATCAAGGCCATCCGCCGGATCGCCCACAAGCTCATCGACTTCCTGGCGCAGATCGAGAACTTCCAGAAGAAGCTCTGGCTGAAGAAGAAGTTCGTGGTGGAGACCCAGTACTGCATCACGCTCGACCGCATCTTCGCCATCGAGGACGAGAAGGCCCGGAACTGGCTCATCGACGAGATCATCAAGAACGATGCCCAGCGCGAGGAGTGGGTATCTCTGTATGCGATTGACGAGATCAAGGGCGATCTGACGACGCCTGGCTACAACACGCCATTGAAGCTCGGATTCCTGAAGGCCCACCCGCTGATGGTGGTAGATACTCGTCACTTCCCGGCCGCATTCACAATGCGTCTCCTTGCGGCCATCCCAGACCTAGACGAGATGGCCGATGGGCTGCTCATCAAGGGCGAGAACTTCCAAGCGATCAACCTGCTCCTCGAGCGCTATGCCAAACAGGTAAGGTGCATCTACATCGACCCGCCCTACAACACAGACGCTTCTGCCATCGACTACAAGAATGGCTACAAGGCGTCGAGCTGGATTTCCCTCATTGAGGGCCGGGTCAGCCTTTCGAAGCCGATGCTCGCGGATGCGGGCGTCCTGGTTGCTGCAATTGACGACGAACAGCACCGAGAGCTCAGCTTCATCCTATCGAATGCCTTCAATGGTCGTCTTCTGGGCACGATGTGCGTGCGCTCGAATCCGTCAGGCCGGCCCACGCAGACGGGATACTCGGTCTCCCACGAATACCTGCTCTTCGCTGGGCGAAGTGACAAGTCCGGCATCGGGAGGCTGCCGGCCACGGATGAACAAATGGCTCGCTTCTCCCAGCGGGATGAGATTGGAGCATTTGAGTGGAGGAACCTGCGCCGCGAAGGCTCCAACTCGGATCGAGCGGCGCGAAGAGCCCTGTACTACCCAATCTACATTGAGGGCGCAGCCATTCGCGTTCCGAGAATGTCCTGGGACGACCGGGCAGAGGAATGGACTATCCAAGAGGACCCGAGGCCTGGCGAGCAAGTTGTCTGGCCGGACAACGAAGAGGGTGTGCAAAAGACGTGGCGCTGGGAATGGAAGACCGTCATGTCGTCGCTCAGCCAACTGTCAGTACGGAAGGATCGCTCCGGTCGTGACTACTTGTACTACAAGAGGCGGCCCCACGAAGAAGGTGTTGTATCGGTTTCGTCATGGTTCGATGCGAAGTACTCCGCGACCGAGCATGGAACAGCCTTACTCAAGGCACTGTTTGGCCGCTCGGTGTTTTCATACCCGAAGTCGATCCACGCCGTTTTCGATGCCGTCTACGTAGCTGGGGCGTCGGACGCAACAGCGACGGTCCTCGACTATTTCGCTGGATCGGGCACCACCGGGCACGCGGTCATCAACCTCAACCGCGAGGATGGAGGGAGGCGCAAGTTCATCCTTGTCGAGATGGGTGAGTATTTCGACACAGTACTTCTGCCGCGCATTAAGAAGGTAACGTTCACGCCCGAGTGGAGAGATGGCAAGCCCGCGCGGGGCGCTAGTCCTGAAGAGAGTGAGCGAAGCCCGCGTATCGTGAAAGTCCTTCACCTCGAATCCTACGAAGACGCCCTCAACAACCTTGAGCTGAAGCGCACGGGCCCGCAGCAGACGCTCCTGGAGCAGCACCCGGAATTCCGGGAGGACTACATGCTCCGCTACATGCTCGACGTGGAAAGCCGGGGCAGTGCCTCGCTTCTCAACATCGAACGCTTCGAGGACCCGTTCAACTACACGCTCAACATCGCCACCGGGACCGCCGGCGAGACGAAGCCGACGGTCGTGGACCTCGTCGAGACCTTCAACTACCTGATCGGCCTCCGCGTGAAGACGATTGATGACGTGCGCGGGGTCCGCGTCGTAACTGGTGCGGCCCCGAAAGGCGAACGGGTCCTCATTCTGTGGCGGAAGACCAAGGAGCTGGACAACGGCGCCCTCGACGCCTGGTTCCGCAAGCAGGGCTACAACACCAAGGACCAGGAGTACGACGTCATCTACGTGAACGGCGACAACAACCTGGAGAACCTCCGCAAACCGGACCAGACGTGGAAGGTCCGGCTCACCGAGGAGGAGTTCAAGCGGCTCATGTTCGACGTGCAGGACGTGTAGGGAGGCTGAAGCGTGCCGAGAGGACGACCCAGACGTGGGAACCGGGGAGCGCGGGGCGACGACCAGAGGCCCCTGCGCTTCGAGCAGCGGCTGGTGCTCCACCAGTGGCTTCTCGATCTCTTCGGCGGGCGCAGCTTCGAGCGCTTGACCGCTAACCTTCGAGCCCCGGAGTACGAGGGGTTCGATGAGAACAACGTCACCCGCTTCCACCACAACCTGAAGCTGCTCTTCGACAGGCCCGAGCTGTCTCATGACCTGCTCCTGGCCTACGACCAGAACATCGTGCGCCACTGGCGACGGATCACGGAGAGGCGGAACCATGCGGGAGCGTTCCTCTATCCGAAGTACTTCCAGTACCTGGCGCTGCTCTTCGCCGAGATCTACCTCGACCGCTACTTCCGGGACCCGGAGAGGCTGCTCGCGCAACTGAACGCCCGCGTAGACGCATTCAACCGGGGCGAGTATCCCGTTCCGGGCGTGACCGGCGGGCCCATCCCGGAGGCGAGTCACGTCGAGCCGTACACGAAGCAGGACCTGAACAAGGTGGCCTTCTGGATGGCGACCGGAAGCGGCAAGACGCTTCTCATGCACATCAACATCCTCCAGTACCAGCACTACCTGAACCTCCACGGCGGCAGGCAGGTGAACCGCGTCATCCTCCTTACGCCGAATGAGGGGCTCTCGCACCAGCATCTGGAGGAGTTCCAGCTTTCGGGGATCGACGCCGAGCTCTTCTCGAAGGAGGGGCGGGGCCTTTTCACCGGCCGCGCGGTGGAGATCCTCGACGTCCACAAGCTGCGGGAGGAGATGGGCGAGAAGACCGTGGCCGTGGACGCGTTCGAGGGAAACAACCTGGTCCTCGTGGACGAGGCCCATCGCGGAACCAGCGGCGCGGAGATCGGCGCCTGGATGCAGAAGCGGAACCAGCTCTGCGAGAACGGCTTCTCGTTCGAGTACTCCGCCACCTTCGGCCAGGCGATGAAGGCCAGCGGGAACCGCGCGCTGGAGCATGTCTACGCCAAGTGCATCCTCTTCGACTACTCGTACAAGTACTTCTACGGAGATGGCTACGGGAAGGACTACCGCATCCTGAACCTGGCCGATGACTCGGACGAGAACGTGCGCCGGCAATACCTGACCGCCTGCCTCCTCTCGTTCTATCAGCAACTGAAGCTCTACCGGGAGCAGACCGGCACGTTCCGACCGTTCCTGCTGGAGCGTCCGCTCTGGATCTTCGTGGGCGGCAGCGTCAACGCGGTCCGCACGCAGAACCGCCGGAAGGTCTCCGACGTCGTGGACATCCTTCTGTCGCTGGCGACCTTCGTGCGGGAGCGCGACGAGAGCGTGGCATCCATCGAACGGCTGCTTGCGGGACACTCCGGCCTCCTGGACGCGAAGCGGCGGGAGCTCTTCGAGGGGACGTTCCGGTATCTGAACACCCTTGGCCTCACGCCCGATCAGGTCTTCGACGACATCCTGCGTGTCCTTTTCAATGCTCCCACGACGGCCGCAATGCACGTCGAGAATCTGAAGGGCACGGACGGCGAAGTGGCGCTGCGGCTGGGCGACAGCGACGCCTTCGGCGTGATCAATGTTGGCGACGCCTCTGCCCTCTGCAAGCTCTGCGACGAGCAGACCGAGCTGGTCGTCACCGAGAAGGAGTTCTCCGGCTCCCTCTTCCGTGCCCTCAATGACGAGGCATCCACGATCAACATCCTGATCGGGTCCAAGAAGTTCACCGAGGGCTGGTCGAGCTGGCGGGTCAGCACCATGGGCCTGATGAACATCGGGCGGAACGAGGGCCCGCAGATCATTCAGCTCTTCGGGCGCGGTGTTCGACTCAAGGGCAAGGACTTCTCGCTCAAGCGCAGCCGGCGCCTGGAGGGACGGGCCGCGCCCAAGAACATTGAGTCCCTGGAGACGCTCAACATCTTCGGCATCCGCGCCGACTACATGCGCCAGTTCAAGGAGTACCTGGAGGACGAGGGCCTGCCGGCGAACGAGGACCGGATCGAGTTCGTGCTTCCGGTCATCAAGAACCTGGGGAGCAAGAAGCTCAAGATGGTCCGCCTCCGGGAGGGCATCGACTTCAAGAAGGACGGGCCGAAGCCCGTCTTGAACGAACCCCCTGACTACCTGATCCGGCACCCCGTCGTGGTCGACTGGTATCCAAAGCTGCAGGCCATGGCCAGCGGCGCCGGTCGGACAAGCGCGCAGGCGGCGGAGCGCGAAAAGCACTACTTCGACGAACAGCATCTGGCATTCCTCGACTTCGACGCCGTCTACTTCGAGCTGCAGCAGTTCAAGAACGAGCGCGCCTGGCACAACCTCGCCCTGCCGCGCGGCAACCTGGCGACTCTCCTTGCGCGGAAGGACTGGTACGTGCTGCTCATTCCCAAGGAGGAGATGCACTTCCGGTCCTTCCAGCAGGTTCTCCGCTGGCAGGAGATCGCGGGGGCCCTCTTCAAGAAGTACCTGGATCGCTACTACAAGTTCAGGAAGCAGGAGTTCGAGGGCGGCCACCTGGAGTACCGGGAGCTCTCCGAGGACGATCCCAACTTCATCAACGAGTACCGGCTGCTCATCGAAGAGTCGCGCGAGGACATCATCGAGAAGCTGGAGGAGATCAAGGGGCTGATCGGCGCGGGCAAGCTACGGAACGTGGAGTTCCAGTCCCTGCACGCCATCGCCTTCGGCCGCCACCTCTACGAGCCGCTCATCTACGTCGGCAACGACATGATCGAGGTCAAGCCCGTGGTGCTGGAGAACGAGGGCGAGCGCGACTTCGTGCTGGACCTGCAGGCGTTCTGCGAGGCCAAGAAGGAGTTCCTCAAGGGCAAGGAGCTCTACCTGCTCCGCAACATGAGTCGCGGCCGAGGAATCGGCTTCTTCGAGGCGGGCAACTTCTATCCTGACTTCATCCTCTGGCTCCTGGCCGGCGACCGCCAGTACGTGAGCTTCATCGATCCCAAGGGACTGCGGAATCTGGAAGGGCCGGAGGACCCGAAGATCCGGTTCCACCTGACGATCAAGGACCTAGAACGCCAACTGGGTGACCCGGCGGTCATCCTGAACTCGTTCATCGTCTCCAGCACGCGCGTTCCCGAAGTCGCTTGGTGGGAGGATGGGATGACGAAGGACGAGTTCGAGGCGCGGAACGTTCTCTTCCAGCGCGAGGACCGGGCCAACTACATCGAGAAGCTCCTTGAGAGGGTGAACGGCGGTGGATGATGCGAATCCCGCCTATCGAGGGACGCGAGGCCAGCCAACGCATGTCGGCGAGTATCGACGAGGCAGACTACATGGGCGACTCGGACTCCACAGGGGCCGACGGCAACGATGACCCTGAATCCATGGAAGCCGGGTTCTTCAAGGGCAAGCGTCCGTGGTCCAAGATCAAGGACAAGATCCTGGGCCAGTACATGCCGCCGTACCTTGCGAAGGTAGCCACGCTTGGGAAGCCGATCATTCTGGTCGATGCCTTTGCCGGGCCTGGGAAGTTCGAGGACGATTCGGCTGGGTCGACGCTGATAATCTGCCAAGCAGCTGAGCAGCGCGTGCGAGACAGCTACCAGGCTATCTTCGTGAACCGTGAGAAGGAACACCACGACCAGCTTTCGCATGTCCTGTCGAGTTTCATTGAGCAAAAGAAGGTGATTCCAATCCACGGAACTGCCGACGCTCTTCTCACCCAGGTCCGTGGTCTTCTCCGGGATCACACCGTTTTCCTCTACCTTGATCCGTTCGGGCTGAAAGGCTGCGAGTTCTCGGTCATCGAGCCCTTCCTCCGGCGGGATAGGGCGTACAGCACGGAGATCGTCCTGAACCTCAGCATTCCGACGATGCATCGCCTTGCGGCACGTAAGGCCGTGGCTGGTGATGCGCATGCAAATGGGACCCGGGGCGGGGTAGGAATGCGCAAGGAAAAGGGACCCACCCTGGGTGAGAGAATAGCGCCCTCTTGGGGCGCGGTCCAGCCCCCGGGTTAGCTCCCGGAGCTCCGTCACTGGGCTTGCGGATCACCTCCTTCCTTCGCCTTCAGGCTCTCCCGAAAGCGGTAGCTGTCGCCTTGGATGTCTAGGATGTGGACCTTGTGCGTGAGCCGGTCGAGAAGGGCCCCGGCGAGCCGCTCGTCGCCGCCGAAGAGCTGGGGCCATTCGGAGAAGGGGAGATTGGTCGTGACCAGCACGCTCACCTTCTCGTAGCACCGGCTGAAGAAGGCGAAGAGGTGCTCGCTCCCTTGTTGGCTGAAGGGGATGTATCCCAGCTCGTCCACGATGACCAGGTGAAGCCGGGAAATGGCCGCCTCCAGCTTCAGGACACGGCTCTCCTCTCTCGCTTCCAGGTAGGTCGTCACAAGACCCGCCGCCGTGAAAAAGCGCGCCTTGAAGCCCTTCCTGCACGCCTCCCGCCCCAAGGCCACGGCCAGGTGCGTCTTGCCCACGCCGGGAGGCCCGAGCAGGATCACGTTCTCCCTCTTTTGGAGGAAGGCCCCCTTCGAAAGCTCCAGGATCCGGTTCTTGTTCAGGGACGGGACGGCGGAAAACTCGAAGTCCGAAAGCTCCTTGGCATAGGGGAATCCCGCCTGCTTGAGGCGCTTGTCCGCCGCCTTGCTCTCGCGCGAGGACACCTCCCGTCCGGCGAGCAGCTCCAGGTAGTCCTCGTAGGCCCGCCCCGCCTCGGAGCACTGGCGGGCGGCCTGCTCGTGCTCTTGGACGCCCCGGCCTCCCCCTCGTGGAACAGCGCGAACTACGTCAACCTCGGAGCCGTGACGGGGGATGGCTACCGGCCGGCGGCGCGCCTGCGGGTGGACGGGAGCACGCTCTACGTGTCCCGGAACACGTACGGCGTGGCGGCCTTCGACCTGGCGGCGGCGGTAAAGCCCACGTACAAAGGGAATCTACTCACGCCCGGGACGTCGCAGGGGATGGCGCACCTGGGCAGCCGCCTGTACGTGGCGGCGGGGTACGGAACAGGGATGGTCGTGGTGGACACCTCAGACCTGACCAGCCTCAGGCACGTGGTCGCCAACCCGGTCAACGGGACGCCGCACGACGTGGCCCTCTCGAGCGGCTACGCCTACGTGGCCACGGGCGGGGGTGTGTGGGTCATTCAGCTCGTGAATTAGAAGATGCAAGGAAGAAGGGGGAAGAACATGGTGGCGACGAATAGGGCACGGTTGGGCTCCGGGGGCGCGGCGCTTTTCGGGTCGGCCATGGTGCCCCTCGTGGTTGCGCTCTGGGGGATGAGTGTGTCCGCTCAGACAGCTCCCTCTCTTCCTACGAACGTGCATCGGTACGCGTGGTTCAGCTGCGACCGGATGTCGGTGAACGGAAACACGAAGGTCTACGGCGTGGCCGCTCCAGGCGGCGCCCAAGGCTTGGGGGGCAACATCGCCTCCAACGGCGACATCCAGATCAACGGCAGCAACACGATCGCGGGCGACGCCACGCCGGGTCCCGGCCATCACGTCTCCTTCAACGGTGGCACGGGGCAGGTTCAGGGCTCCACTTCGCCGGCGACCGTCGCCCTTCCCTGCGAAGAGCAGAACGTGGATGACTGGGCCGCGTATGCCCAGGCGAACAACAACAACGCTGCGATTCCCTCCAGGTTCATCGACGGCCAGCGCAACGTCACGATCAACGGCAGCAAGACGTGCACCCTGCCTGCCGGCACCTACTACGTGAATAACTTCACCGCCAACGGGAGCGGCCAGCTAGTCGTCACGGGGCCCGTCACCCTCGTCTGCACGGGCTCTCTGACCATCAACGGGAGCAACAAGGTCAACAAGGGGGGCGATCCCTCGAACCTCATCTTCGTCCTTTCCACTTCGGCTCCGGTCATTTTAAACGGCACTGCCAAGGCAAACCTGACGGTCTATGCGCCACGCTCTTCGGCCTCGCTGAATGGGAGCCTCACTGCCTGCGGCTGGATCTGGGCCAAGAGCATCAGCGCCAACGGGACGCTGACGTGGAACCGTCTCAAGGACTCCACCGCGCCGTCCCTCGCCATTGTTCAGCCGGCCAGCGGCGCGGTCGTGGGGATCGCCCAGCCCTCCATCTCCGTCTCTTACCAGGACGAGGCCGGTGGCACGGGATTGGACCTTTCCACGCTTCATGTTCTGTTGGATGGGACGGACATTACGGCCTCGCTTTCGGTGACGGCCTCTGGCGCGACGGGACAGGCGCCGGCGGCCCTGGGCGAGGGCGACCACACCTTGAGCGCCTCCGTTTCCGATTTCGAGGGCAACGGGGGCGAGGCAAGCAGCGCCTTCGCGGTGGATCTCACGCCCCCCGCGATCTTCATCACCGGCGTCGCCGAGGGCGCGCTGTACGGAGCGGCCGTCACGCCCGTTATAACCGTGACGGACCCGCACCTCAATCCCGCTTCGGTCGTCATCACGCTGGACGGCGCGCCCTACCCCAGCGGGACGCCCGTCGGGTCCGAGGGAGCGCATTCGCTTGCGGTCTCGGCGTCCGATACCGCCGGCCATTCCTCGCAGGCCACCGTGAACTTCACGCTAGACGTGTCCGCACCGTCCATCAGCGTGACCGGCGTAAGCGACGGCGGGGTGTACGGCTCGGCCGTGACGCCCGCCGTCTCCGTGACCGACGCCCACCTGGACCCCACCTCGGTGGTCCTCACGCTGAACGGCCAGCCCTTCGCCTCGGGCACCACAGTGGAGCAGGAGGGCGCTTACACCCTCGCCGTTTCGGCGGCCGATACCCTCGGCCACACGAGCCAGGAGACGATAGCCTTCTCGCTGGACCTGACGGTCCCCTCCATCACGGTCACCGGCGTGGCGGACGGCGGAATGTACAGCCAGGCCGTGGCGGCGCAGGTCAGCGTCACCGACGCGCACCTCGACTCCTCTTCGGTGCAGGCCACGTTGAACGGCCAGCCTTACGTCTCCGGCGCCGAGATCGCGCAGGACGGGACGTACGCGCTTCACGTAGGTGCGGCGGACCTCGCGGGCCACACCGCCGAATCGTCACTCGGCTTCACCATCGACACCCAGGCTCCGGAGATCGCCATCACCGGGGTGGAGGACGGGGCCTGGTTCAACCACGACGTGACGGCCACCGTGACGGTCACCGACGCCAACCTCGACGCAGCCTCCGTTCAGATCACGCTCAACGGCCAGGCGTACGTTTCCGGTACACCCGTCACGCAGGACGGCTACTACACGCTGTACGTGACGGCCTCGGATACGGCGGGGAACACTTCTCAGGCGGCGGTTTCCTTCGCCGTGGACAAGACGCCGCCGCAGATCACGGTGACGAGCCCGGCGGACAACGCCCAGACGAGCGACAGTCCCGTGACGATCACGGGGTACGTTATGGACGCGCACCCCGAGAGCCTCACGGTGAACGGTGCCGCGGTGGGTAGCCCGGGGCAGTCCAGCTTCTCCACCCAGGTGGCGCTCACGGACGGCCCGAACACGATCGCTCTCGCCGCCACCGACCGGGCGGGGAACGCCGGTTCCCTCACGTGGCACGTGACCCTCAAGACGGCGCCGCCCGCGGTGGCGATCACCTCGCCCATCGAGGGAACGCTCACGCGCGCTTCCACCGTGGACGTTTCGGGCACGCTCTCCACGGACGCCGTTTCCGTGGACGTGAACGGCACGCCGGCCTCCGTGGTCCAAGGAGGCTTTACCGCGTACCGGATCGCCCTGACCGAAGGATCCAATACGCTCACGGCCACCGCAAGGGACGCGGCGGGGAACGCCGCATCCGCCGCCGTGACGGTCACGAAGGACTCGCACTCACCCTCGATCGTGGTCAGTTCTCCCCAGGACGGCCTGAGAACGAACGCCGATAGCGTGACGGTTACGGGGATCATCACCGACACCCAGCCCGTGACGGCCACCTTGAACGGCTCGCCGCTGGCCCTCAGCGGAACGAGTTTCTCGCAGAGCGTCTCCGTGGCCTCCGGCACGAACCTCATCAGCCTGCACGCCCAGGACGCCGCGGGGAACGCCTCGGACCGTAGCCTGAGCGTCGTGCGCGAGGAGGGCAGCTTCTCCGTCACCGGCGTGACTCCCGCGGGCGGAAGCGCCGAAGTGTCCACGACGGCGCCCATCGAGGTGGCCTTCCAGCGGGACGTGAACAAGGCCACGGTGACCGCGTCCACCTTCCAAGTCACCGCGAACGGCGCCGCCGTTACAGGCGCGCTCGTGGGGCAGGGGAGCCGGATGAGCTTCTTGCCTTCCTCGCCCTATCCCGAGAACGCCTCGGTTGCCGTGTCGCTCACGGACGGGATCCGGGACCTCGCAGGCAACGCGCTCACGCCGTTCTCCTCCAGCTTCACGACGCTGGGCGGCGTGGTGCCGGCGGGGCTTACGCTCTCCCTGAACTCGGTGCCCGCGCTTACGAACCAATCTTCCGTTACCGTCACCGGCCAGACGGGCGCGGGGGCGGAAGTCACCCTGACCGGCGGCGCAAGCCCGGTTACTGCCACGGCAGACGGGCTGGGGGCCTTCTCTGCGGAGCTGGCCCTAGACGCGAACACCCTCAACGTTTTCTCGGCCCAGGCCAGCCTCGCGGGGCAAAGCTCCCCCGCCGTTCCCTTCGCGGTCCTGCACGACGGGCTCCAGCCGAGCGTCATCGGCTTCACCTTGGACGGCGACGATCTGATCGTGGACTTCGACGAGGCGGTGGACGAGGGGACGGTCACCGACGCGACGGTCACGCTCGCGGTCTCCGGCCAGCCCGTCTCCATCAGCCTGGCGTTGGAGCTTTCGGGCACCCGCCTGGTCATCACCCCCGCTTCGCCCGTCGGCTCGAACCCCGCCCTGCTCTCTATCTCCACGGGCGTGCAAGATCTTGCGGGCAACGCGCTCAAGGCGCCCTTCTCGAAGGCCTTCAACGGGGCCTCAACAGGTGACGCATTCCTCGTCGGCGATGTGTACGACGACGCGAGCGGCTTGCCGCTGGCGGGGGTTTCCGTGAGCCTGCTCGGCGGCTCGGGCGGCGCCGCCTCCACGGGGGGCCTGGGCGCTTGGGCGCTGGGCGTCCCCGCCGGGGAGGCCCGGCTGCGCCTGTGGGCGCCGGGGTATTCGGACGCCTACCGGGTCCAGGAGGCGGTGGCCGGGGACATCCAGCCCGTGCTCGACGCCCGGCTCACGGCCCTTTCCACGGCCATTCAAACGCTCGGCCCCTCGGGGGGCACGGCCACCTTCCTGGGCAGCGGCGCCAGCGTGACGGCGCCCTCCGGGGCCTTCTCTGAGGACGCCACCCTGTCCGTGACGGCGCTCTCGGCTCAGGGCCTTCCCTTCCCGCTGCCCTTCGGCTTCTCGCCGCTCGCCGCCTACCGGGTGGAATGCAGCCTCGCGCCCGCCTCGGACCTGACGCTCACGGTCCCGCTGCCCGCGGGGGCCGGGACGGGGGAGATCCCCGCGGCGCTCTTCGATCATGAATCGCTCGAGTGGATGGGCCTTCTGGGCCAGGCGGGGGGAAGCGGCGCCACGTTCACGCTCCCGGCCGGAGATCCCCCGTTCACCGTCGTCCTTCTGCGACCGGACGTGTCTCCTTCGCCCGCCCCTTCGGCCGTCGTGGCCGGCTCCCCCGTATCGGGCGTTTCGGCCTCTGCTCTGGACGCGCAGGAGGCCACGCTCGTCTCGGACCCCAGTTCCATTCCACCGGATGGGCGGGCGGCGGCCACCGTGACGGTGACCCCGCCCGCTCCCGCCTCCTCCGGCCTGCCCTTCTCGGTGACGACCACCGAGAGCCTGGACGTGCTGGAGGGCTCGACGACGGTCACGCACCACTACAGCCCCTACACGGCGGACCTGACGGCCTACCAGGACCCCGCCATCCCTGAAAACCAGAAAGCCTCCTTCCCCGTCTCCCCCTTCCCGGGGATCGACGTGCTGACCTTCCTCCAGGGCCAGATTGACCTGGCCGTGGGGCCGTACTGGGGCGGCAGCCTCGGAGGCGGCGTCGTCGGCAGCGCGGGCGGGACGGTGGACGGGACGAACGGCACGCACGCCGAGATCCCCGCGGGGGCCCTTTCGGCCAGCGTGGGGGTGCGGGTGCTGCCCGTGTCGCAATCCAGCCTGCTTGCGCCCATTCCCCCGGGTTTCGTGTACGCCGGCGGGATCGAACTGAGCCTGAGCGGCGCGAGTCTCTCCCAGAGCGCCGTTCTCAGCCTGGACCCAAGCGCCTTTGCGGTGCCCGTCGCCTCGGGCGACACGGTGATCCTGGTGGAAGCG
>CAZFMI010000060.1:0-24931 GCA_964519915.1 uncultured Geomonas sp. | reverse complement strand
AGAGGGGAAAGGTTGAGGCAGGATGCCCCCGTTGGTTATCCCAGCCGGGGGCATCGGGGCGCTGAGGTTAGTCCGCTTCCAGGCTGACCCACTTGGACCAGGGGCCGGGGCCGGTACCGCTCACGCCCCTGATCTTCAGCACGTTGGATTTCGCGCGGTTGACTCCCGTCACAACTATACTCTTGCAGGTGAACGAGGAAGCCGCCAACCTCCAGTTCGACTCGATGCTGGTGTCGCCATCGCAGACCCACACCTCGTACGCTTTCGCACCCGGGACCCTTGCCACCGAAGCGATGAGGTGCCCCTTGGGGTCATAGGCTACCCTGAACCCGTGGGGCTCGCTCAAGGCGACCGGGGCGGCCGCGGTTCTTTCCGCAAGGCGGCCAAGGCCGAGGGACTCGGATACGCTGGGGTCCTTGGTGGCGAGCACCTTGGCCAGACCGACCAGCAAAGTGAGGTCGCTGTCCACCGCCTTGCGATCGGCCTGGAACTCCTTGATCTTCTCGGGGTCCCCGGTCAGGGCGGCCGGGTAGTTCGCCTCGAAACGGCTATGGCGTTCGGAAAAGGCATCTGGGTGCGGAAGGAGCGACAGCAGGTAGGCGTACTTCTCCGGGGTGAACTCCTTGGCCACCACGGCCGATTTGGCAATCATCTCCGGATCGCTCGCGTTGTTGAATGGCATCGGCAGGAACCTCCTTGGTAAAATTTAATGCCATGTTACATCCTGCCTCTGCTATGGCAAGCGATTATTTTTACCCGCTCCACAGCTTCCTGTCGTCGACCTTCGTTGCTGTATGGTAGAGAAGGGGCTATTGCTGAATCCTGAGAGGAAGTGAGAGAGCGCGCGTTCGCTGCGCCGACCCTGCGTGCCGCGCTTAACGTTGCCAGTGGAGGTTCTTCAGTGTTTATTGGACATTTCGGAGTCGGTTTCGGCGCCAAGGCGGCCGCACCTAGGACGTCGCTGGGGTCGCTGTTCCTGGCGGCCCAGTTCGTCGATCTGCTCTGGCCGACGCTTTTATTGCTCGGCTGGGAGCAGGTGCGCATCCTCCCACACGCGACCCAGGGGCCGCCGCTGGAGTTCGTCTCTTATCCGATCTCGCACAGCCTCCTCTCCGTGGTGGGGTGGGGGGTGGTGGGGGCGCTTCTTTACCAACTGGTCCGGCGCTACCCGCGCGGTGCTGTCGTTATCGGCGCGGGGGTCGTCAGCCATTACCTGCTTGATCTGCTGGTGCACTTTCCCGACCTGCCGCTTTACCCCGGCGGTCCGCAACGCCTCGGCCTGGGGCTCTGGTCGTCCCTTTGGGGCTCTTTGGCGCTGGAGCTCGGCATCTTTGCCATCGGCGTCGCCGTCTACCTGCGTACGACCAGGGCCATCGACAGGACCGGAACCTTCGCGCTGTGGGGACTGGTCCTGTTTCTGATGCTGATTCAGGTGGGCAATGTTTTCGGGGCCCCGCCGCCGAGCGTCACGGCTTTGGCCTGGGTGGGTCAGGCCCAGTGGCTGTTCGTTGTCTGGGGCTACTGGGTCGACTCGCACCGCAGCCCTAGGTTCTCCGCAGGATGTCCTTGAGCGCACCCAGCTTGTAGGGTTTCTGGATGAACCCGGTCAGCCCCTTGCCGTCGAACTTCTGGATGACGTCTTGCTCGCTGAACCCGCTGGACATGATCACCTTGACATCCGGATCCAGGAGCCGCAGTTCCCGGAAGCACTGCTCCCCGTCCATCCGCGGCATGGTGAGGTCCAGGATGACCGCGCGGAGGTCCGGATGCTCCCTGAAGAGAGCCAGCGCCTCCAATCCGTCATCGGCCGATAGCGGCGTGAAACCGAGCGCCCTCAAAAGTTCAGACCCGATCTCCCGTACCGCATCCTCGTCGTCGACCAGCAGAATCTTCCCCTCCCCCTGCCAGTCGTCCTGATCGCTTTCCGGGGTATGGACCTCGATAGGCTCTCCCGAAGCCGGCAGCAGCACCTGGATGCTGCTCCCTTTGCCGGGCTCGCTGCAGGTCCTGATGCCCCCTTTGTGCCCCCGAACGATGCCATGGACCGCCGCCAGGCCAAGACCGCGGCCGGTGAACTTGGTCGTGAAGAAGGGGTCGAATATCCTGTCGAGAACTTCTTTTTCCATGCCGATGCCGGTGTCGGCAACCTCCACGAAGACGTAGCGCCCTTCGGCCAGATGCTCACCCAAAAGGACCCTGTTCAGGTCATCCCTGTCGCACTCCATGCAACCGGTGCTGATGGTGATGCCGCCGCTTTGGTCGCCTATGGCTTCGGAGGCGTTCATGACCAGGTTGGTCAGGGTCTGGCGCATCTGGTTGACATCGGCTTCGACGGCGGGGAGCGGTTTGCAAAGATTGAGCGTGAGGGAGGCGTTTTTGGAGATGGACGCTACCAGGATGTGCTCTATCTCTTCCACGACGCGGTTCAGGTCTATGGGCTCGACCAGGAACCTCCCTTTGCCCGAGTAGGCCAGCATCTGCTTGGCGAGATCTGCCGCCCTGGCCGCCGCTTTCTCGATGTTGCGCAGGTTGCCGACCACGGGAGCGTCTTCGGGTATCTTCATCAGCGACAAGTCCACGTTCCCTATGATCGCCATGAGTATGTTGTTGAAGTCATGGGCGACGCCGCCGGCCAGAACGCCCAGGCTCTCCATCTTCTGGGCATGCAACATCTGCTGTTCCAGGCGGGCACGCTCTTCCTCGGCTCGCTTGCGGTCCGTGATGTCCTGGCCGACCCCCTGGATCTCCACGATCCTTCCCTGGTCGTCGAACATGGCCCGGTTGGTCCACTGCTGCCACACGATGCTTCCGCCAAGCCCGAACTGCGCCTGCTCGTGGGTCTCGGTCGGGTTGTCCCGCGACAGCTCGTCCAGGTTTTGCCGCACCAGCGCCTGATACTCGGGCAGCAGGAAATCAAAGAAACTCTTGCCGACCAGGTCGGCCGAGCTCCGGCCCATGCCGCGCGCCAAGGCCGGATTGACGTAGGTCATGGTCCCGTCGGGGAGAAAGGTGGAGATGTAGGCGGGGCTGTCCTCGGAGATCCTGCGGTAATGCTCCTGGCTCTCCTTGAGCGCCTGGGCGGCGGCTATGGCACTGGCGTGAGCTGAACGCAGCATGAAAGCTATCACGGTGAGAAGCAGGCTGACTGTCAGGCCGCCCAGCAGGTAGCTGCGTGACTGCCCTTTGCGCTGCTCCTGTGCAAAGGCGGGAAGCGACTGGAAGGTAAAAAGCCAGTTGCGGCCGAATCTCTCGACAGACAGGCTCCGCTCCAGATCCCCCCGGTAACCACCCGGCAGCTTGATGCTCCAGGCAGAGACGCTGTCGAACAGCAGGGCGGTGGGCTTGGGCTCTCTTTCGGTGTAGATCCGGAACCCGATGTCCGCAGGGGGCTTCGGGAAGGTCGCCGACACGAAGTCTCTCACCCTGATCGGGCTGTATGCGTATCCCGTCAGCGCTTTCTTGCGCTGTTCAACCGTGTCGACAACTGCACCACGCTCATACACCGGCATGTACAGCAACATCCCCGTTTGCTTATCCCGCTCGGTTTCCTGTACCAGGATGACCGGACCGGTCACGGCGGCCTCGCCCCGGTCGCGTGCCTTTTCCATGGCTTCGCGGCGGACGGGTTCCGAGAACATGTCGTAGCCGAAGGCACGCTGGTTGCGCCAGTCAAAAGGCTCCAGGTAGACGATGGCGGTATAGTCGGCTCTCTCTCCTTCGGGGCGGATGGTGTAATCGGCAAACCCTTCCCGCCGCACCCGCCGGATATGCAGGTCCTTTTCCCCGGGGGGGACGACCTCTGCAAAGCCCACCCCCTGCAGACCGGGGTAGTTCGTGCCAAGGGACAGCGACGCGGCATAGCGCCGCCATTCGTCGCGGGTCACCTCTTCGCTGGCATTGAGGAGACCGACAGCTCCCCTTAGAAGCTGTTCGTCGTCGGTCATCCGCGTGAAGAAGTCGTTCATTATATCGTGGATTCTGTCGGTGAAGACCGTCTGGGACCTGGTCGCCAGGCTTTGGTCGAACTGACGCCAGAAGAACAAGGTCATCAGCAATGACAGGGTCATGACCAGGTACGGCAGCGACCAGATGATGTTGGACCGGGATGGGAGCCTGGATATCCGCAATGGCGAGTCGGTGACAGGGGTATGTTCGGTTTTAGACATGTGTCTTTCCCCGTCAAGAGAGCCTGGGTCTGCTGGAGTGCCTTATATGGGAAGTCAGAGAATTCTACTGGATTCAGGCCGAAGTTCAATCCCCGGCCGGACGTAAAGAAAACCCCCGGCTCCTATGAGAACCAGGGGTTTTTCTTGCCTTGACGCGTGTGGGTCTTCCTAGTGGGAAAGAAATCCTATCTCTGCACAGGAGGGGGGAGCGAGAACCAGCTCGCCGCCTGCGGTATAACCGAGTCCGTTACACATGGTACAGGTCACTACTCCGCTTCCGTAACAGTCGCAGTCAGTCTCCCAAATATCCAATACCGGAACGAAATACCTGTTTCCTTTGCCATCGCACTTCACACACTGAACTACCTTCTTGCCTTCACATTCCGGACAAATTGCCATGGTTTGCTCCTTGTCACCCAGAGGTGACATTGCCTTTGCAGCTGCTCCAGGATTGGCGACTGAGCGAAACAGTATAAAGACGGGTTCCGAATTGTCAATTACAAATTTATAATTTTTAATGCGCATCTGCCGAGAGCCTCTCCGGGAGAGGGGGAGTCGTGGTGGGTCAGACCTCTTCCTCCCGATGCTGCACCAGTTCCCATGCATCCTCGTTCAGGTCATGCCGCAGCAGGTACCGCCTACCGTCCTCTGTAGCGACCTTGAAGCAGTTGTAGTCCTGATCGTGCCAGCGGTCGACGATCTCCGTGACGGTGAAGGTCGTTTCTCCGAGCGTGAAGGAGACGGGACGCTCGTCTGCCTTGTACCCGGCGTAACAGGTGACAGTGATTCGCTGTGCCATGGTTCCCCCTTCACCTCTGATGTTCAAATCGAAAGCTCGCGGAGTGCCCTTCCGTGCCGTAAAAGATTCCAGCAGATTCTAGCAGATTCCCGGCTGCGGCGCGCCCTGCATCCCCCAAAGACGAGGGAGATTCGCCTCAAGCTCTTGTGATGACTGGTAAGCACTGTAGAATCTAGCAATCCGACGGCCTGGGCAGGGGCTTATGGAGGGTGGGTGGGAAAGGTATCTCCAAAGAGCCCTTGGCTTCGACGACGTGCTGCCCGAAAAAGGCTTTCGGGAGCTTAGCCTCGCATGGACGGGATTGAAATGAGGGAAGCGCGGACGGGGGGGAGGGCTCTTCCGGAGCGCACACGGAGGAGGTTTTCATGGATCGCGAACAGCACGTCTGCCTGGTCTGCGGCTTCAACATGATCGGGTTCCACCCCGCCAACTGCCCATTTTGCGGAGCGGCAAGCAAGCATTTCATCACCGCCGAGGAGTGTTCCGCCCGCTTCAAGGTGGTGGCCACTCCCGTCAACAGCAAGGTCACCCGTCTCAACTCTCAACCCGCACTCGGCATCGAGCATGCCGCCTATCGCATCGAGACGCCCCAGGGCTCCTGCTGGATCGACTGCCCGTCATCCTTCGATGCCTCGCTGCAAAAGACGGACGCAATTCTCTTCACCCACCATCATTTCCTGGGGGCGTGCAACCTCTACCGGGAACTCTTCTCCGCCGAAATCCATATCCACCATGACGATTCCGATCACGACCTCTGCCGCCCTTTCACCTTCGACGTCGCGTTCAGGGAGGGGTTCGTCCGTCACGGCATCGAGGCCCACCATGTCGGCGGGCACACTCCCGGCTTCACCTGCTACATCTTCGAGGAGGTGCTCTTCATCTGCGATTACGTCTTTCTCGACGGCCTCGGCATGAAGTACAACCCCTTCGGTCCCGCAGGACGCACCGTCGAGGGGGGGCGCCTCATCCATGATCTCCTGGAGGGGCGGGCGCTGTCGACGGTGTGCGGCTACAACTATGTCGCAGGGTACGAGGACTGGAAAGGCAGGTTCGAGGCGGGCCCTCTCTACGGCGGGTTCTGAGACATGAAGCACGATGCATGTCGCGGAGGTCGATGGCGGCGTCCTGGTGGGATCCGGGTGCGAGGCCCTCGACCTCCTGCTCTGCCGGATTCCGAAGCGGCGGCCGCCTCTTAGCTGTTGATGCTCCTTTCGTACCTTTCCAGGATGATCCTCACCGCGTCGTGCTCCAGGGAGAGCGGCGAAACGTATTCGCCCACCAGCTCGCGGTCCCACCATTTCACCTTCCCGAAGCTGTAGCGGTAGTACAGCGCCCGAACGAACCGGGGCGGGTGGTGGGGAAACGGGTTTTTCAGCAACAGCCCGAGGGTCTGGTGCTCCCCCTGGAGCAGCTTTATGATGAGCTGCACGAACCAGCGGGAGTGCCCTGCCTGGTTGGGGAAGGCCTCGAACCACATCAGCCAGTCGAGGCGAAGGTGGTAGGGCGCTATCAGCGGGGGGATCCGGTTCGGGTCCCCGGGCTTGCCGCGAAACTCGTACGCTTTCCAGAGGGTGCGTTGCGTCACCTTCAGCTCGTCGGTCCCCTCCAGCACGATCTCGTAACGCTCCTTGGTGATGCTCCCGAAGGCCCCGTAGGTGTTGACCAGGTGGAACGGGTCGAAGGAGGTGTTCATGATCTGCTCCTTCGAGATCAGGTTTTTCACCGGTTCGACGCTCTTGATCGCGACCATGAGTACCACTCCCCAGGTGAGCACCTGGGTAAGAGGGGGTTGGGGGATGAGCGGGGGCGGGGCGAGGTCGAGAAAGCGCGCGACGAGGGAGCCGTCCAGCGGGCTCAGGCAGATGACGGCGGTGAGCCAGTTGAGCCAGGCGAAGTTCCCGCTCACGATGATGGAGAGGAGAAAGAGGAGGCTTCCCGCTGCCGCAATGGCGGCGACGGGCTGGGGCGCGAAAAAAAGCAGGGGGAGGGCCACCTCCGCTAAGTGGTTGAAGAGGGCTCCGGCCTTGTGCAGCGCCCCTGGGAGCCGGTGGAAAAGCCGGCTCAGCGGGTTCGGCATCGGCTGGGTCTCGAAATGGTAGTCGAGGCAGGTGAGATCCCGCCAGCACCGGTCCCCCCGCAGCTTGATGAGGCCCGCCCCGAACATCACGCGGAACGCCAGCCACCGGAAGAGCCAGATCACCATCCAGTTCGGCTGCGTGCCGCTGGGGCCGAGGAAGATGGCGAGAAAACCGCATTCCAGAAGCAGGGATTCCCACCCGAACGCGTAGAAGATCTGCCCTATGTTCACGTAGGAGAGGTAGATGACCCAGAGCAGGAGCCAGACCAGCACCGACAGGGCCGTGCCGTGGGCGTCCGAGATGCCGGTGGCGGCGAGAAGCGAGAGGAAGACGCCGAGCATTGCGAAGAGGCGGTAGGCGCGGTCGCCCCGCAGGAAGTAGAAGAGGCTGGGGGATTCCCGAAAGGGTACCAGCCGCATGAAGGGGAGGGCGGGCATCAGGCCCCGGTCGCCGCACAGCGGGCGGAACTGGTTCAGGGCGACCAGGAAGGCCATCAGGTAGATGAGGCCCACCCCTCGCTGGAGGAGCAGGCGGATGAGCCAGTAACCGGAGTCGTTATCCATGGAGGGCCTCCATAAAGCCTGAACGGACGGGTCCCCGAAGGCATTGGCTGCGCGCTCCGAGGATGCTACGGGTTCTCCAGCGACCGCCTTGCGCGGTCAAGGCTCCTGCATCTTGCCTTTTCCCTTTGCGCCCAGCTCCTTGAGGGCGAGGGTCGCGGCATGGTACCCGCACATGCCATGGACGCCTCCGCCGGGAGGGGTGCCGGAGGAGCAGAGATACAGCCCTTCGACCGGGGTGCGGTATGGCGCAAGGAGCGTCGGGCGGATCATGAACTGGCGCAGGTCCTGGAGACCGCCGACGATGTCCCCTCCTATCAGGTTCGGGTTGTACCGCTCGTACTCCACGCAGTTGCGGGTATGGCGGCCGACGATCAGATCGCGGAAACCGGGGGCGAAACGCTCGACCTGCGCCTCGATGCGCCCGGCCATGTCGAACGTGGACCCGCTGGGGACGTGGCAGTAGGCCCAACCCACATGCTTTCCGGCCGGCGCTCTGGTCCCGTCCGCCACGCTCGGCTGTGCCAGCAAGACGAAAGGGCGCTCCGGATGCGCTCCCCGCCATACCTCTCTTTCTCCCCTGGAAATCTCCTCCGCCGTTCCCCCGACATGCACCGTTGCCGCGCGCCGGCACCCCTCCGACCTCCAGGGGATCGGTCCGCCGAGCGCCCAGTCGATCTTGAAGACCCCCGGGCCGTACCGGTAGCGCCGCAGCTTGCGCCGGTACCACTCGGGGAGGGAGCTTGCGCCCAGGGCGTCCAGCTGGCGGGGCGTCACGTCGAGCAGTGTGACGCGCGCCGGGGGAAGCTCGCCCAGCGACGCGACGCGATGCCCGGTCACGATCTCGCCTCCCAGCGACCGGAGATAAGAGGCCATGGCGCAACCGATGGTCCGGGAACCTCCCCTGGCGAGCGGCCATCCGGCGACGTGCCCCAGCGCGCCGAGGATCAGGCCGAACGCCGCGGAGAGGGGACTTTCCAGCGGGAGGAAGGAATGGGCCGCCATGCCGGCGAAGAGGGCCCGCGCGGCAGGGGTCTTGAAGGTGAGCCGCCCAAGCAGGGTCGCCGGCAGCAGGGCCTTCAACCCGAAACGGGCCATCGACAAGGGGTGACGCGGGAAATGAAAGGGCGCCAGGAGGTCGGGGGCGAGGACCGGCCACTTCGACACCAGGGGAGCCATGAGCCTCCGGTAGGCCTCGCGGTCGATCCCGAGAGCCCCGGAGGTCTCCTCCAGATCCCGGTGCAAGAGCGCCGCCTTCCCGTCGGGGAGCGGGTGGCCCAACTGCACCTCGGGATGGACCCACTCGAGACCGTGCGCGTCAAGCGGGAGCGACAGGAAGAAGGGAGAAGCCAAGCCGAGGGGATGGATGGCGGAGCAGACGTCGTGCAGGAAGCCGGGGAGGGTGAGCTCTTCCGTCCTGGTGCCGCCGCCGATGGTGGTCGACTGCTCGAAGACGGTGACGGAGAGCCCGGCGCGCGCCAGCGTGATGGCTGCGGCGAGCCCGTTGGGGCCGGAACCGACGACGACGGCATCCGGTGCGGTTTTAAGCGGCATGATAGGGGATCACCTTTGATGTGGATGGGAGAGGCATGACCATGCAGTCTAGCAGGTTTGGCGCCGGCTACCAGACCCGTGCTCCCCGCCGCGCAGCTAAAGACAACGGCTACTCCAGTTTGGCCAGCTCCTGCAGCAGGACTCGGGTATCCGGGGTCCCTTTCCGGACGAAGCGGATCACACCGCTCTTGTCTATGATGAAGGTGACGCGTCCCGGCGCGTACCGCTTCTGTATCGCACCCCCTTCATCGCTTAAGAGAGGGAAGCTCAGGCCGTGCTTGCTGCTGAACTCTTCATGTGCTGCCGGCGGATCGCTGCTTACGCCCAGGACCTGGGTGTTCGACTCTTCAAAAAGATGTATCTCCTTTTGAAAAGCCTGCATCTCGCCGGTTCAGCCCGGGGTGAAGTCGGCGAAGTAAAAGGCAAGCACCACGTGCCTCTTCCCCAGGAAATCAGCCAGCGCGATCTCCCCCTTGGTCGACCATGCCCGGAAGGGAGGGGCCTTATCTCCGGTTTCCGGGGCGCGGGCGTCGATGCTTCCTAACGCCACCATGGCGGAGGTGGCGAGACTTCCAAAGACGGACTTTTTCATGTTCTCCCCCAAAAATCGGCACCCTGATCGCCGCCGGCTTCCGGATGCGCGTTGTACGAGCGGCCCAAGCCGGAAGATTCTACCACATGCAGCGGCCCCTGACGGAGATCAGCGCTCGGCCACCAGCGTGTGGCTGGCGAAGCATTCAAAATGGTTGCGATGGGTGCGCATCTTCCACCCTACCGAGCCCGAGGAAGAGATCCGCCACGGCGGAGAGAGCACCTTCCCTTTCCCCTCCAGCAAGGAGCGCACGTTCTGCGCGCCTTCGCCGGCATACGGCCCGGCAGCAGTCCCCCCCAGCCACCGCTCTTCCGGTATGTCGCTGGTGGACCAGGAAAAAGGGGAGCCCAGCAGAAACGACGCGCCCTGGCTGCAGGCTACCCGGTTCATCTCGAAGAGATGGGCGAGGGGGTAGCTGACCCGGTCCAGCACGTTGAGCGAGGCGATCTGCCGGAAGCTCTCCCCGGCAAAGGGGAGTCTCAGTGCGTCGGCAACCACGAATTCCAGGTTGTCGGTTCTCCAGGCGTCGGGGAGGGTGATCCGGAAGGTCTCCCGCAGGTTTCCTTCCAGCGGGAGCGAGTATTTCAGACCCCGCTCCCGGGTCAGGCGGCGGGCGGTCCTGATGAAACTGTGCGAGAGGTCGCACCCCACCGCCCACCTGCTTTTGGAGGCCATCTCGAAAACGATCCTTCCCACCGAGCAGCCTGCGTCCAGGGCGGACCCGCCATGGGGAATAAGGGAACGGGACCAGTCGCCGATTGCCGCGGCGTTCCCGTCTTCACCGTGCAGGTCGGAATAATGGCTCCAGAGGTAGCGGTTCAAGGTCTCGCCGTCCTCGTAGCGCCAATGCCCCTCTGCGTCCGGATCGGGAAGAAGAACCGCGATCCCTTCCCTGACCGGAAAGCGCCGCTTGCACTTGCTGCAGGAGAGGTGGCCGGTGATGATGTCGTCGTCCTTTTCCTGGTCGACCGACACCAGCAACCTGAATTCCTTGGGAAGACAGGCAGGGCAGATCAAATGCGGGAGCAGAAAACGTTTCAATTTTGTCCACCGCCATAAGAGATTGGTGCAACGTGAAGCAGGAACAATCGGGGGAGTTCGAGGTCGTTGGAAGGTAGCATAGTTTCCGGGGGGACGCACTCCCTGAATCCGGTGCCATGGATCACCGGCAAAAGAAAAGCCGCCCGGAAAAAGGGCGGCTCGCGGCTTCCTAGGGCGCGGACGCTAGCGGAGGGTGTTCTTGGCACCGGCATGCTCGATGCCGAGCAGCAGGCGGGCCGGTCCCGGGACCCCGGTGGGAACGAACGCCACGCGATCCCCCGGCTGCACGTCATGATCCAGGGTGTACGCCTTGTGGTTGATGAAAACCGCCTCGATCTTCTCCAGGGGGAGACCGAGTTCGCGGGCAATCGCTTCGGCGGCGCAGCCGCCTTGCGGGACGGCGACCTCGGCCTGTGACGCCAATCCGCGATTCTTCCTTATGGTGTGCAGGGCACCGAACATGCGAACGGTAGTATTGGTCTTCGAAGACATGGGCGACTCCTTATGTATGTTGTGACATTACGGGCGGTGCATCACCTTTAAATGTGGCAACTACGAAAAAAGCGAGGCATCGGTCCCTTCGCGATCCCTTTGTCCCTTCCGTCGTCCGGCGGCGAAAATCGTCGTTGCGGCATTTCGGGTACCCCAGGGCGGCGAAACCGGCAGTCGCGGCAAACCGGGCGCCCCTCCTGACCCGCGGCTGGAAGCCGGGGGCTCCTTTTCGAAAAGCTCGCTTCCCTTTCATGGCTTTCCCCGCTCGCAGCTCCCGTTGTGGATTAGCGCTTGTTATGATTCAAACGTTTGTTTGAGACGCTCCCCAAAAAAAAATCACCGCGCCAGGACGCCATGAGAGAGGAGCTCCATGACGTGGCCGATCAACTCCTCGTCTCGTGCTGCGGTGTGGTCGACCAGGTCGCCGGTGGCAGGCTCCAGGAGAAAGTAAAAGTTGATCATGCCGGCCAGGGCCAGCACCGTGTCGGTCGGGTCGAGGCCGGGGCGGAACTGCTTTTGCGACACCCCTTCGGAAAAGGCGTCCAGCAGCATCCGCACGACTTCGCGGATGGCCGGCTTGACGATGGTTTCAAAGCAGGGTGTGGGATTGGTCAGCTCGCTGGTGTAAAAACGGAGCAGGTAAGGGTTCTTGCGGTAGCGCGCCACGGTGGCGCGGACGTAGGTCTCGAACTTGCCGAGCGCGTCGCCGTCGATCTCCTTCAGCCTGGCAACCCCCTGCAGCGTCGCGAACTGCTCGTTGAGCACGGCGGCGTAGAGCCCCTCCTTCCCTTTGAAGTAGTAGGAGATCATGGAGAGGTTGACACCTGCCGCAGCGGCAATTTCCCTGACGCCCACCCCTTTGTAACCCTTCTCGGCAAAAAGCGGGGTGGCGGTGGCAATGAGATGTGCCCGGCAGTCGTTTTCGGCCATCTTCCCTCCAGGGGCGTGGGGTGGCAGGGCTCGTTCAAACGTTCGTTTAGATACTACCCCCCCGGGTGACCGGAAGCAAGGGGAATCTTAGAGCCCTGTTATTGGCGCGGGTAGTGTAAACGTACGGGCTGCGGCTATGACGAGAGAGCCAGGGGCGGACCCTGGCCTGGAAGCAAGAGAGGCGAAGCCCTTGGCCTCGCCTCTCTACTTCACGGCACTCCTCGCAATTTCACCTGCCGTCGAAGGGTCACTTGATGCGGATGCAAGACCCCCAGGCGCCGACCCGGTCGGCGCCGTCGGTGGGGGAAACCCTGAGCCTTATGTCGTTGCCGGATCCCTTGTAGATCTCGGCGAACGGCTGCAACTTGGCGTCGTCACGCGTGCTGGACCAGGCGCCGGCGATGCCGGTTATGTAGCAGCGTACCTTGTCGGCCTGCGCTGAAGAGACCAGTTGCACGTCGGAGTTGGTGAAGATGTCCTTGGCATCGAAAAGCGGCGTCCAACCGCTGCAGCCGTTGGTGAACGATTCGCCGCTAAGCGGGCCCGGCTTGAGCGGCGCGGGGGGGGTGAGATGATGGCTTTGCTCCAAGAGCACCTTTCCCATCCCCTCGAACACCCTCAGCGTATCCGGCCTGCGGTCGACGGTGGCCTGGGCCACGTTGCCGATGAAGCCCGACAGCACGTTCGCCGTGGTCCCGGCGAGAGTCGCGTCGACGCTTTGGAACGAGTTGGACCCGTCCGGGTCGAAGACGGCGAACTGCTTGGTGAAGCAGCCGTTCTCATCGGGGACCATCACGATGTCGTTGTAGTTGGTGCACTCAAGCGTCCCTCCCGGAGGCGCGTTGGGGGGGGCCCCCGTGGGGTCGCTGAAGACGCGATATTTCCACTTGTTCCCCTCTATGAATATCCTGGCAAAGCTGCCGCGGTAGTTGGCGTCGCCGATGGGGATGTTGGAGGGGGTCTTTTGCCAGAACGGGCCGTGAATGGTGCGCCAGTAACAGAAACCTACGGGGCAATCGGGGCCGCCCGCGCAGGAGCTGAGGTCGCCGGTGATGTCGGTCTTGTCAGAAGTCGGTTCCGTCTGGGTGGCGCCGTTCACCACCACGCCGCCTGGAGGGGGATCGTCGCACGAGGCAAGAAGCGCGGCCTTTTGCTTCGCATAGGAGGCGTTGTTCCCCGGGCTCCCCGGGGGCATGGTGAACTGGATCGCCTTGGGGAGGATGATGGAGCAGTAACCCGGGGTGGCGGTGGAGACCTGCGGGAAGCGGCGCCCAGGAGGCTTGCCGTGGCAGCTGATGCAGGAATCCTCTCCCGGATTGAGGACGATGCCGGTAAGTGCGTTGGTCGGCCCCTGGTTTTGCGGCCATGCGGGGTGTACCAGGGGATCCGGCCAGCTCTTGGGGAGCAGGCCGTTTATGTCCATCGGCTGCCCCGGGTGCACGATGAAGGGGTTCTCCCCGGCATGGCAGTCGGTGCAGACGCCACCGGTGCCCGTGAAAAGATCCGCGCCCCCTGCGAAATCGGAGAGCGGCACAGCCGTGTTCTTTGGTATGTCGAACTGCATCTTGTTCTTCTGGTTGTCCCAGAAACAGGAGTTGCTGGTATCGGTCCCGAGGCAGATCATGCCGAGCAGGCTGATGGTGTTCCCCGAGGAGCGCGGCAGGGCGAAGCAGGTGCCGCGGGGCGCCTGTGTCTCGAATGAGAAGAGCTCCGCGTCGATGCCGGCGCTGATGAACTTGGTCCCGAGTTTGCCGAGGAATTTCCAGTTCGGGCTCCCCCAGTCCGGGGGGATCGGCACTCCGGCCTTGCGGCACTCCTCGATGTAGGCGGGTCCCCCCGCCTGCGTCGCAAGGAAGGACAGCGCCCCTTCCCGCCAAAGCAGCGCGACGAGGTTCTTGTTGAGGGGGGGGGTCCCGCTCTCCTTGTCGGACAACACGCCGTCTTTGATCTGCACGAACCGGCTCAAAAGCGCCGTGTTCTTGCTTGCCAGATGCGCCCTGTCCTGCGGCTGCACCGTCTCGATCAGCCAGTTCACGAGCGCCGCGTTCACCAGGATCCGCTCCGTCTTCGTCCTTGCTTTCTCCCCCTCGATGCTGCGCTGCTTTTCCTGGAAACGCGCCCTTTGCTCCCGGTCCGCTTGCTGGTACAGCCGCTTCAGGTAGTAGCGCTGCGCTCCGAGGACGAAATTGGGCGACGCTTCGAACTGTCTCCCCTGAGCGTCGAATACCCCGCCGTGGCCGACGGCGGATATCGGGTCGCTGCGGCGGACCTTCCAATCCCCGATGTCGGTGAAACGGTGGTTGGCGCAACCGGCCAGCAGTGTCGCAGCGAGGAAGCAAAAGAGAGGTACCTTTTTCATGATCACCTCCGTGCCAAGTCGTGTAGCGCTCTCCTTGGGAGGAGTTCGCCCGGCAATGATGCGTTGAGGTAGGAAGGACGGCAGGAAAGGACGGTCTGTCGGACGGCTTTAAGACTCTAGCGGTTTTCCCTTTTCAGTCAACCGAAGGGGGACCGGAGATCAAGCGGGGTACGCAAAGGCGGGTGATCAAAACCACAACAGATGCAGCACGCCGCGGAGCAGGATGCCGAAGACGGCGCCCGCGATCGCCGGGCGCACCACCGAAGCGCAGCGGGTGCCGGCGGAGGCGAGGACCGCTACTCCGACGATGTCGCAGGGGTTGGTGAGAAAGCCGGCCATGCGGTTCAGTTCCACGCTGCTGATGGCCCCCTCCTTCAAGAGGTTGAGCGTCACCCCCATCATGGCGGTGCCGCCGGCCAGGTACTTGGTCGCCAGCGGCAGTACCGCCACCGGGGGAAAGCCGATCATGCCGAAAAAGGGGGTCAGGGCGGTTTCCAAAAGGGCGATGGCGCCGACTTGCTTCAGGACGTTCACCAGGAAAATGGCCAGGATAAGGATGGGTATGGCGCCCAGGATTACCTGGACCGCCTCCTGCCCCCCCACGATCATCAGGTTGAGCGCCGTGCTTTTCTTGCCGGCAACTGCTGCAGGAACCTCATCCTCATGGTGCCCCTCCTTTGCCAGGGAGCGGGTCAGCAGGTAATAGGCGAGTGCCGCTGCCGCCAATCCCCCCGCCACCGAGGTTGTCATGATGGCGGCGAGATCCAGCCCTGCCGCGACCATGGGAAACACAACGTTTGCCTGCGACATGGTGAGGACCATGGCCAGGGTGGCTGCGATGGCACGGCGCGAGGTGCCGTCCTTTTCCATTATGGAGAAGGTGGCGACAGGCGCGGCGAAGCTCACCAGGAGCAACTGCACCATGGCAAAGGCCCCGGCGCCGGGGACCCCGAAGATCCGCAGTACGGGTCGCAAGAGGCGGGCCGCCAGGGCGAGGATGCCGCGCGCCTCGGCCAGCTTCATAAGCGCCATCATGACCACCAGCACCGGCAACAGCGTGTAGAGGGCCAGATCGAGCGCCGACTTGCCCGACTGGAGGATTATCCTGATCGCTTCTTCCATCATCTGTGACTCCGGTTGCCGATGTCGCTTGCTCATTCGACGGACAAGCCGCGCCGAAGGGCGGTGCGCGCGAAAGGGAAAGCCGGGGGAATATACAATCAAACGTGCCGGTTTACCAGCCGGTTTATCGGGCTGCCCCGGGTTTCACCTGCAGGGCGTCTTCGGGGCGGCCCCATCCCCTCCTCTTCTCCCCTTGAACGGCTGATCGTCGTTAGCGATTGACATTACGGTCACAGTCGTTAAATATGCTGCTGTGCCGCTCCCGGCACGAGCTCGGCAGACACGGCTGGAGCGAAAGGATATGAGATGCAAACGGTACTGGTGATAGAGGATGAAAAGGATCTGGCGGAACTGATCGCCTTCCACCTGGAGAAGGAGGGGTACGGCTGCCTGATCGCGGGTGACGGCGGCAGCGGGCTCGCCGAGGCGCGCCGGGTCAAGCCGGACCTGATCCTGCTCGACCTGATGCTCCCGGGGATGATGGGGACGGAGGTGTGCCGGGTCCTTAAGGGGGCGGAGCAGACCGCGGCCATTCCCGTCATCATGCTGACCGCGAAGGGGGAGGAGATAGACCGGGTGGTCGGCTTCGAGGTGGGTGCCGACGATTATGTGGTGAAGCCGTTTTCGACCCGCGAGCTGATGCTCAGGGTGCGGGCGGTGCTGCGAAGAAGCGTCGAACAGGCGCCCAAAGCCACCAGCATCTCGCTCGGGTCCCTGTCCATCGACACGGAGCGCCACCTGGTAGAGGTCGCGGGGGAGGAGGTGCAGCTCACCTCCACGGAATTCAAGCTGCTGATGAACCTTGCCGAGCGGATCGGGCGGGTGCAGAGCAGGGAGCTCCTCCTGCAAAACGTCTGGGGGTACAACTACCTGGGGGACACCCGCACCGTCGACACGCACATGACCCGTTTGCGCACCAAGCTGGGAGCGGCCGGGGAGATGATAAGGACGGTGCGCGGCTTCGGCTACAAGCTGGAGGAGGCATGAAGGGGAGCTTCCGCTGGAAACTGATGGGCTCCTACCTGTTGCTGGTGCTGCTGCTTGGCGCGGGGCTCTACCTCTACCTCTCCGTGAGCCAGGAGAAGTCGATGACCGGCGGCGCCCGGCAGCATCTCCAGGACGAGGCCCGCATCGCCTCCCTTTTTGCGGAAAAGGAGATACGCGACCTGGAACGCGACGCCCCCGTGCTCACCTCCGAGCTCTCCAGGACCATCAGGTCGAGGGTCACCGTCATCGCCCTCGACGGCCGGGTGGTGGCCGACTCGGAGGTTGAACCCGCAGGGCTCGGGAGGATGGAGAATCACGGCGAGCGCCCCGAGGTAAGGGAGGCGCTCCGGGAAGGGATAGGGAGCGCGATCCGCTACTCGGCCACGCTGCACACGGACATGCTCTACGTCGCCGCCCCTTTCGGGAAAAGCGGCGTGATCCGGCTCGCCCTGCCTCTTTCGGAGCTGGAACTCGCCAAACAGCGGCTGAGGAGAACCCTCGGGGCCGCGCTTGCCGTCGCAGTTTTCGCCTCGCTGCTTCTCTCCTACTTCCTCTCCAACGTCAATTCCCGGAACCTGAGAAAGGTGGCCGCCGGCGCCCACCGTATCGGGCTCGGCGAGTTCGGCACCAGGATAGCGGTCGCAAGCCACGACGAGCTTGGAGAGCTCGCCCAGGTGATGAACGACATGTCCGGGCGCATCGAGCAGCAGCTGGAGCAGATCTCTTCGGAGAAGAACCGGCTGGACGCCATATTGGAGGGGATGGGCGAGGGGGTGATGGTCACCGACCGGCACGCCGTGGTAACCCTGGTGAACCCCGCCTTTTGCAGCATGTTCGGCAGCAGCCAGAGGGTGCAGGGGAGGCCGCTTCTGGAGATCAGCCGGCATCCCGACCTGTACGAGGCCTGCCGCCAGGTGCTCTCGCAACGGCAGGAGTGGCACCAGGAGTTGAGCCTCCCCGGCGGGAAGGCGGCGCTGGTGCACTGGGTGCCTCTCGTGGAGGCGGACGCCCTGCGCGGCGCGGTGGCCGTGTTTCACGACATAAGCGCGCTGAAGAGGGTGGAGAAGATCCGCCGCGACTTCGTGGCCAACGTCTCGCACGAACTGAGGACCCCGGTCACGGTCATCAAGGGGTATGCGGAGACGCTCCTCTCGGGCGTGCTGGCCCAGGACCCGGAGCGGGGCGAGCGCTTCCTCCGGATCATCGAGAACCACGCCGACCGCCTGTCGATCCTGATCCGCGACCTCCTGACCCTCTCCGAGCTGGAGTCGGGAGAGATGGGGATGCAGCCCGGGAAGGTCCCGCTGGACGACGCGATCAGGCAGGCGCTCCTGCTGGTGGGCCAGAGGGGGGAGGAGAAGGGGATCAGGCTGGATTTCGCGGAGGGGGGCGCGGCCGCGGCAACGGTCAGGGGGGACCGCGGCAGGCTGGAGCAGGTGCTGATAAACCTCCTGGACAACGCGATCAAGTACTCCGAATCGGGGGGGACGGTGACGGTGGACGCAGCCCGGGAAGGGGACATGGTGCGGGTGTCGGTGCGCGACTGCGGCATAGGCATCCCGCCAAAGGACCTGCCGCGACTTTTCGAGCGTTTCTACCGCGTGGACGAGGCGAGAAGCCGCGACAACGGCGGCACCGGCCTGGGGCTCTCCATAGTGAAGCACATCGTCCAGGCGCACGGCGGGACGGTGCGGGTGGAGAGCGACCCCGGCAGGGGATCGGTCTTCAGCTTCACCCTCCCCCTGGCGTAGGCGAAAGCGGGGCCCTGGACGTCCCCGCCTGCTCCTTCAGCCGCTTGGCGACCTTCCTGAAGTGGAAGCCGTACACCGCGTAGGTGATGGCCAGGGGGAAGAGCCTGGGCCTGGTGGCGAGCGACCAGATGAAGAGTTTCCAGAAGTACAGCCTTTCCCGCCCCAGCACCCCCAGGCGGAGCATCGACTTCAACAGGGCCCCCGCATAACCACGCTGGTAGTGGAAGGTTCCCTGCCGCTGCGGACGGTACTCCCTGAGCAGTTGGATCACGCGCCGGTAGTAGTTCCTCGGGAGGTAGATGGCGTCCAAGATCGCCAGGTAGCCGTCGATGAGGGCATCGGCCTCCATCCGGGGGACGAAGTTCAGCGCGATGGCCGTGTTGTTGCCGCTGGCCTCCCCCACGAGCCTCCCCTCCCGCTCCAGGCGACGGTGCAGCCGCGTGCCGCGCAGTGCGGTCAGCACGCCGACCATGGCGGTCGCTATGCCGCTTTGCTGGATGAATCGGATCTGGCTCTCGAAGATGGTGGGGGGGTCGGAGTCGAAGCCGACGATGAACCCCCCCAGCACCTGTAGCCCCCCCCGCTGTATCTTCCTCACCGAGGCGAGCAGGTCGCGGTGCTTGTTCTGCACCTTGCCGCTCTCGGAAAGCCCCGCCTCGTGCGGCGTCTCGATGCCGATGAAGACCTCCCGGAAACCCGCCTGCACCATCTGCTGCATCAGATCGGCGTCGTCGGCCAGATCGATGGACGCCTCCGTGTAGAAGTAGAAGGGGTGTCCCCTTTCCTCCATCCAGCCGCGAAGCGCCGGGAGGAGCTCCGCCTTCAGCTTGCGCCGGTCCCCTATGAAGTTGTCGTCCACGAAGAAGACCGCCCCGCGCCACCCCCGAAGGTACAGGCTCTCCAGCTCCGCGATCAGTTGCGGCACCTCCTTGGTGCGCGGGGTGCGCCCGAAAAGGGCCGTTATGTCGCAGAATTCGCAGTCGAAGGGGCAGCCGCGGGAATACTGGACGTTCATGGCGGCGTAGTCGCGGACGTCGGCCAGCTCCCAAAGCGGGATGGGGGTGCGGCTTACATCCGCCCGCAGCTCGTCCGCGTAGAGCCGTCCGGGCGTCCCCTGTCCGAGGTCCTTCAGGAACGGTGGGAGGGTGGTCTCGGCCTCCCCCAGCAGCAGGTGGTCGACCTCCGGGAACTCCCGATGGCAGGCGGTAAAGAGGGGTCCTCCCGCGACCGTCTTCACCCCCAGGAGCCGGCAGCGGGCAAGCACCTCCCGCGCGGAGTCGCGCTGCACGCTCATGGCGCTCACGAACACCAGGTCCCCCCAGCGGATATCCGCGTCCTCCAGCTTTCGGACGTTGAGGTCCACGAGCCTCTTCTCCCAGGCGGCCGGGAGCATCGCCGCCACGGTGAGCAGCCCAAGCGGCGGGAAACTCGCCTTCCTGTCTATGAACTTCAACGCGTATTTAAAGCTCCAGAAGGTGTCGGGGTATTGCGGATAGACGAGCAGGATCTTCATGGTCCCATCCTTGGCAGGAGATTTTCACGCAGAAAATATTACATCATTTTCACGCGAATGCTCCCGCAGCCGCCGGCGGGAGGAGGGCGCGTGCGTGATCGTCGAGGGGGGGAAGGTCGGAACCCGCCCGGCACGGCTCTTGTGGGCGGACCGCCATACTGGCGCACCTGGTCGCCGAGGAGGTGTCGGCGGGCGAGATGACGGCTCTCTTGAAGCTCAGGAAGGGGGAGTGTTCGCTGGGGGGAGAGAAGAGGCAGGGGCGCCGCTCTCCTCTTTGTGGAGCGCGAGGGAGAGCACCCGCGCGATCTCCCTCGCGCTGTACGGCTTCACCAGCGTGGCGCGGAAACCGAAGCTGCGGTGATCGGACATCACAGGGTCGTTGGAGTAGCCGCTGGAGACGATGAGGCATGCCTCCGGGTCGATCTCCAGGATCCGCCGCGCCGCCTCCTTTCCCCCCATGCCGCCGGGGATGGTGAGATCCATGATCACCGCCGAGAGCGGGCTCCCCGCCGCGCGGGAACTGCGGTAGAGCTCGATCGCCTCGTCCCCGTCGCTGCAGGTCCGGACCCGGTACCCCAGTTCGGTGAGCATCGCCGTGGCGAGCTCCCTGATCATCTCCTCGTCGTCCATGACCAGCACGCTCCCGCTTCCCCGGCCCCCACCCGCGAACTGCTCCTCCGCCCCCTCAGCCGGTGAGGACGCCCCGGTCGAGGGGAGGTAGATGGTGAAGGTGGTCCCCTCGCCCGGCACCGAGTCCACCAGAATCACGCCGCCGTGCTTCTTGACGATGGAGTGGGTCGAGGCGAGACCAAGCCCGGTCCCGCTGGTCTTCGTGGTGAAATAGGGGTCGAAGATCCGCTTCAGGTCCCCCTCCGAGATGCCGCACCCCTCGTCGCTGAAGCTAAGCCTTACGTAGCTCCCGGCCGCGAGGCCGAGCCTGTTGTCCGGCTCCAGGGTCTCGTCCGCACCGGCGATGGTGAGAGTCCCGCCTCCGGGCATGGCATGTACGGCGTTGATGACGATGTTGTTGAAGGCCTGGCTGATCTGCCCCTCGTCCGCCTCGACGATGGCCAGGGTGTCCGGGATGTCGATCACCCCCTTGACGTTGGTCCCCCTGAGCACCAGCGAGGCCGATTCGCTGGCCAGCGGTTTCACGGAAAAAGCCTTCTTGATCGGTTCGCCGCCGCGGGCGAAGGTGAGAAGCTGCGAGGCGAGCTCGCCCGCCCTCTGGCACGCCTTTTCCGCCTTGAAAAGCGGGCCGCTCGCCTTTTCCTCCGGGTCCAGCGCCGACTGGGCGAAGGTGATGTTCCCCACGATGCCGGTCAGGATGTTGTTGAAGTCGTGCGCGATCCCCCCGGCCAGCACGCCCAGGCTCTCGAGTTTCTGCATGTTGAGCATCTGCGCCTCGATCCGCTTGTTTTCCCGGTCCAGGCGCCTCTCCTCGGTGATATCCTGCCCGAGCACCAAAAGGTGCGCCCGCTCCTCTACCACGAACCGCGACAGGTAGCAGCGCAGGGTGACCTCCCTGCCGTTGGGGGTGTGCAGGTCCGCCTCGAAGGGGCGCGCCACGCCGTCTTTTAGCACCTCCTCCGCCACGGCGGTGAGCCCCGCCTCGCTCCACGAGGAGGAATTGCGGAAGCTGCGTCCCAGTATCCCCTCGACCTTCCCCCCCGAGATCTCGGCCGCGGCCCGGTTCAACCGGATGCATCTCCCCGTCTCCCCGTCGAAGACGACGATCCCCATGGGGGACTGCGCCAGCAGGGTCTCCACCAGCATGAGCGCCTTCCCGCGGGCCTCCTCGGCCTTGATGCGGTCCGTTATGTCCGAGACGATCCCCACCAGCGCCCGCAGCTTTCCGTCGGGGGTCTCCAGCCTCCTGCCGGTGAGGTAACCCCAGAATTCCCCCTCCTTGCCGCACAGGTAGCGGCGTTCCGTGCTGGCCTCTCCGATCTCCCCGGTGATCAGCTTCTGCATCAGCAGGCTGCCGGTGGCGCACTGCTCGGGGTGGAGGTGGCTCACGTAGGGGGAACCGATCACCTCCTCGCAGCAAGAGCCGAACATCTCGGCCATCCTCTTGTTGGCGAAGCGGATGATCCCCTGCGGGTCGACCATCATGATCCCCGCCTGCGAGGTGTCGAAGATGACCCTGAGGCGCTCCTCGCTCTCCCGAAACGCCTCCTCTGCGGACTTCCGCACGCCTATCTCGTCCTTGAGGCTTTGGTTCAACTGCCTGAATTTCAGCACGATGGCGGTGAGGATGGCGATCACGGCAGCGCAGAGCAGGAGTACCCCCACCAAAAGCGGGTAGTTCCCGTCCGATCCCGGGTATGGCATGCCGGAAGGCTCGACCCCCAACCCGCGGGCGGGGTGGCCGGCGCAAGGGGCGAGCAGAAACAAAAGCGCGGCGGTCGCGCTTGTCAACAGGATTCGTGATGCCGGACGAAGCATGATGGTGTCCTTTTAACTGGGGGACCCCCGGCCCGGTTGCCGGGAGGGCCGGCTTCAGGGGGTGCCGCGGTACCGGGCCAGGCGATCCTTGATCCGCTCCAGGGCGTCCCCGGCGGTCCCTGTTTTCCCCCGCAAAAGCTGCACCAGGAGCGTCGGGATGTCCTCGCCCCGGGAGTCGCAACCCGCGAACTTGACGCCGATCAGGCAAAAGGAGCAGTGGATTGCCTCGGCCCAGAGCTCCCAGGGGGGGAGGGACTGCTCCTTTGCAGGGTGAAAGCGCAGCAGGCAGACGCTTCCCGGAGCTATCCCCGACTCCTTTTCGAGATGAAGCAGCGCCCCGCTCACGGAGATGTTTTCCACGTACCCGCGGAGGCGGTTGCCTTGATGGACCAGCTCGACCCTGCATGAGCAGTCGGTCCGGTCGAAGCTGCGCAGTTCTTTCATGTTCCCGGCCTCCACCCCTCGCGGGAAACAACCTTACCTATCGGCACCTGGCCGCCCCGCATTTAACGGTATTTTGTGCGGGCCGTCACTGCCTTTGACCAAGCCATGCCCATTACCCCCGATCCCTTCGGCTTACGAGCCGACGACCGTGACTGCAGCCATGGGCATTATGCCTGGTCCCCTGTGGGTGGAGCACCTGGTTGATGTCTCGTCCCGAACCCGGTCGGTGGGGGGGTGAAGGTGTTTCTGCTTCTTTTGCGACAATTCCCTTGCCTGCTGCCAGAGAAGCTTGCTATTTAAGGGCATGCCCTCGCACCCGTTTCTCGAATCCCCCCTGCTTCCTCCCCTGCTGGACGCACCCTTGAGCCTTGCCGGCAAACCCGCCGCTGCCGTTGCCGCCTTCTATCTGGCCGCGAGCAGCGCCGCATTCGCCGCCTATGCCTGGGACAAGTACGCGGCGCGCAACGAAAGGGAGCGGGTGGCGGAGAGGACGCTGCACCTGCTCGCATTGATCGGCGGCTGGCCCGGTGCCCTGCTCGCGCAAAGGACCCTGCGCCACAAGACGCGCAAGCAGCCGTTCCGGGCGCTGTGCCTGGCAACGGTCCTGGCCAACTGCCTGCTCCTCGCCGCGGCGTCGTATTGCCTTGGGCGGCTCTGACCGCTGCTGACGCGGCCTTGCCGCTTGCTACCGCTGCCGTTTCAAAAGCAAAGGCCCCTGCCGCCGTATGCGCCGGGGGCTTTGTCGTTTGCCCCGCCTTCCCCTGCGGATTGACTCCGGAACCGCCACCTGCTTTTTCCTACTCTATTAATCCCAAAATCTATTGATCGCAGAAACGCGCAGCTGACATGAATCGTGGTTTGCAAGTACTAATTGGCTTGTTGTTATTGAAGTTTATTAATTCCGTGTTCTGCAGAAATCTGCTGGATTTATTGTATATTTTTCAGTGCTGAAGTTCAAGTGGGAGCGCAATCGGCTCAAACAGTTGGCGTATTCGTTACTTGGGGACAATCTGCAACAATTTGACTTTGGTCAATTCATTTCAGTTCTTTTTACTGCATGTATTAGGCGCTTGTTCTGAAGCTGAAGTAGCGCGGTCTAATTTGTCCCGGTAGACCTAAAACCCAACCCACAAAGGAGAGAAAACATGCTGAAGAAGAATGTGGCTTTGACAGCGGCAGCGGCTGTAGCGATCGCACTCTTGTCGATCCCCGCTATGACCACGGCGGCGAAGTCGAAACCCGCGGCAAAAATTGCCAACGACGGAAGGGCTAAATGTTACGAGTGTCATGACGAGGTCAAGGCGCTCAAGGAAGGGTCCAAGCACGCGGTACTCTCCTGCAAGGTCTGTCACGACAAGCTCGATCCCCACATGAGCGATCCCGAGAAGAACAAGCCGGTAACCATCATCGACCAGGCCACCTGCGGCAAGTGCCACAAGGAGCAGTACGACAGCTTCTACCAGGACAACCACGAGGCGGCTGCCAGGAAGGAGAAGGGGATGCCCGCCGGGCGCTCGCCGCTGCAGGACAAGCTCCTGGCAGGGCACGGCTTCACCTTCGAGCACAACGAGCCGCGCGGGCACGCCTTCATGGTGATCGACCAGTTCGTCGTGGACCGCTTCCAGGGGGGGCGCTTCCAGTTCAAGGACGGCTGGAGGGGGGTAAACTCCACCGGGAAGACCTGGGACGTACTCACCGACACCGGCAAGAAGCTCCCGGAGACCGCGATGGCGGGGAACCCGACCTGCATCCAGTGCAAGACCTCGGACCACGTGCTGAACTGGAAGTTCATGGGCGACAAGGATCCCAAGGCCAAGTGGGACCGCACCTCCAACGTGGTTGATGTGGCGAAGGACACCCACAACCCGGTCGGCTGTATCCACTGTCACGATCCGCACGGCACCCAGCCCCGCGTGGTCCGTGACGCGCTGATCCAGGCGATCGAGAAGGACCCCAAGGGGAACATCTTCGCGAAAAACGGCGCCACCGACCTCAAGGTGATCGACTTCCGCGACTTCAGAAAGATCGGTGTCATGGAAAAGACCGACTCCCGCATGATGTGCGCCCAGTGCCACGTGGAGTACAACTGCAACGC
>CAZFMI010000059.1:0-25004 GCA_964519915.1 uncultured Geomonas sp. | reverse complement strand
CGGCGACGCTGGTGATGCCGGCGACGGTCGCGCCGGCGGCTGGGGCGGTGATGGCGGCTGCCGGAGCCGTGCTGTCGGCCACCCCCTGCCCGGAGAGCATCTGGAAATAGCTGGTGCCGATACGCGAACCGTGGATGATGACGTCGTCGATCCACCAGCGGCTGTCGAGGTTGCCGGTCTTGCCGCTGCCGCTAAGCCTGTTGCCCCCCAGCACGAACTTGTTGTACAGGTGGTCGAAGTACATGAGCCGGTTTTCGCCGGTGACGGCGAAGTGCCCCATCTCCTTGCCGTTCTTGTCGTAGATCCACAAATCGGTGCTGCCGTCTTTGTTCCCCCTGGTGCCGATGTCCGCGGCGACCTCGACGCCGAACCAGTCGTTGGATCTGACGAAGGAGTCGATGTCCGTGGTGGTGCCGCTGCGCATGCGCCGGCTGGAGGTCTTCTGCACGTAGGCGTAGTTTGGGGAAGTGCCGGTGGTGACGTAGTTGTTTTCGGCGAAAAAGAGGTTGGTCGGGAAGCTGAGCCCGCCGCCGCCGAAGTTGAAGACGCTGAAGTTCAGGCCGTACTCGTCGAGGCGGGCCTGGGTGGTCGATTGCGTGGAGACCTGCGACCTTTCAGAGGAGGTACCCCACCTGCTGACGCCCGTGAACCCGGAGTTGAGATCGAAGACCTTGACCACGCTCACCGGGTCGTACCCGTCGGCTACGCACCCCGAGCCCGGAGTGAGGCACTTGTTGAAGAAGGTCGGGCTTACCTTCATCATGAAGAAGGCGTGCACCTTCTTGTAGCCGCTCTTGCCGCTGACGCCGTCGCCGAAGTAGGTCCCCATGCGCTGCGCGCCGAGTCCGGCCATGGTCGGCTTTAACGGGTCGCTGTTGCTGTTGTCCCCCAGGTCCATCACCAGCGATTTGCCGGTCCCCCTCCAGGTGTTGGCGGCACCGTGGTTGGCGATGAAGAGCGGCCACTGCAGGTTGGAACCGGACTTGGTCCCGCTGGTCACCTTCTCGCCGGTCGCGAACCGGAACGACCCCGTGCTCTGGTGGGTGTTGGTGAGCTGGATGTACCATTTGCCGTCCAGGTTCCAGACCCTGCGCACCGTGGCGGTGGCGCCCGAGGTCGCTCCCGTTATGACATCGCCTATGGCGAAGGTCCCGCTTTGGGGGGTGTACTCGAAGGAGAGTCCCTTGTTGTTCCACAGTCCCCAGATGGACTGGGTGCCGTCGATCTTCTTGGGGAGGCCTTTGTTGGAGGCGCTGGTCTCGCCGCCGGCACCGGAGTACCACTGACCGCCAGGGGTCCAGTCCTGCAGTTCGTCGAAGGTGTCAACGACGTCGAAGCGGCCTTCCAGTTGGTCCTGCCAGGTAGCGGCCTTGCCTTCGCCTGCGTGAAGCATCAGGGTGAGTGCCCCTACAGTCGCAACAGTAGCCCTTTGGTACCTCTTGAATCTTTGCATTATGCTCCCTTTTTCGTGTTGGATTTTGACGGCGCCGCCGTCAATTGCCGCCGCGTTCCCGTGACCTGGAAAATTCCGGACCGGCTCTACTCCGGAAATTCACTTGGGTGGATTCAGGTCACTGTCGGGTGGTGCACTGCCCGAAAACGGAAAAAGCCGGGTCGCCTGGTATTGATGAGTGATCATCAGCACTTGGCAACCCGGCTGTCTCGTTAAAAGACCCTTGGGCTTTCCGTCCCATCCTTACGGATGGTTTAGTATTATCAAGCAGTACTATTTGGTTTTTCTGTCCGTGCTGTTGAAAACAGCGCCGGTCGTTTCGGGATTTATAGCAGCAATGGCGCCGACAAGTAAAGCAAAAAAGAGAGTAAACCTCTTGATAAATATGAATTTTCTTAAAAACGCGCTCGTTTCGTGAACCCAAAGAACCTGGTTTGTACCTGTGATACTGGGAGCTTAAGTTGCCCCCCCCGCGCCGCGCATTTTCCTGCCCGCTGCGGCCGGTCGGAAACGGAGAAGGGCACAAGATGCGACCCTTGTGCCCCCCCGGTACCTGCCGAAGTTTCTTCTACTCAACCACGATCGATATGTTTCTCACCACTTGGTTGCCGACCTTGTCGAAGGCGGCGACCGAGACCAGGTGGGTTCCGATGCCGGCATCCTTCCAGTCGTAGGAGATGGTGCCGCCGCTTGCCTGGATTCTCAGCGAAGAGTCCACGCTGACCTTCATGTGTGACAGCGCGATGGCGTCGCCGGCACTTGCCGTGATCCGGATGGTGGAGCCCAGGGCGTAGCTGCCGCCGGTCGGGGCGAGGGAGGTGATGACGGGGACGGTGCCGTCTACTATCACGGTTGCCGACTTGCAGGCCGAGACGTTACCCGCCTCGTCCTTCACCCAGGCGTAGGCGGTGCGCACGCCGGTAGCGGGGAAGGTGAACCGCAGCGGCTTGACGGCGCTCCAACCGGCGGCGCCGGCATCGGGGGGAGTGGAGCTTTCGGTGATCAGGTAACCGGTAACCGCGACGTCGTCGCTGGCCGTAAAGGCGGTGCAGGGGACGGTAAAGCTGCGCGCGGTTGCCGGCATGGCGAAGGCGGTCACCGCGGGCGCCGTGACGTCGGCGATGACGACCGGGACGGGAGAGGACCAGGCCAGGTTGCCTGCCGCGTCGTACGCTTTCGCCTGTAGGGTGCAGCTTCCCAAGGGGTAGACGCTCGTGTTCCAGGGGATGTCATAGGGGACCGTTCCGTAGACCCCGTAGATCGCGCCGTTCACGTACAACTCGACCTTGCTCACCGCGACGTTGTCGCTGGCAGCGACGGAGACGGTTACCGCACCGTTCACGCTGGAACCGCCTGCCGGGCTCGCGATGGAAACCGAGGGCGCCGTGCTGTCGGGGGGAGCGTTGTAGACGCTGACGTGGAGCGCGGCGGAGGCGCCGACGTTGCCGGCGTCGTCGTAGGCCTTGGCTGTGAGGTTGTAGGAACCGTTGGCGAGCGCCCTGGTGTCCCAGTTGAAGGGGGAAGCGGTGCCGGAGCCGCTCAGGACGCCGTTCACGTAGAATTCGACCCTGGTCACGCCGACGTCGTCGGCGGCGTCCACGGAAACGCCGGCGATGCCGCTGACGGTGGCGCCCGCGCAAGGAGCGGTGACGGCGGCTGCCGGAGCAGTCGTATCTGCCGTCCCCTCCCCGGAGAGCATCCGGAAATAGGCGGTGCCGATGCGCGAACCGTGGATGATGACGTCGTCGATCCACCAGCGGCTGTCGAGATTGCCGGTCTTGCCGTTGCTGCTAAGCCTGTTGCCGCCCAGCACCAGCTTGTTGTAGAGGTGGTCGAAGTAGAGCAGCCTGTTTTGCCCGGTGACGGCGAAGTGACCCATCTCCTTGCCGGTCCTGTCATAGATCCAGAAATCGGTGCTGCCGTCGCTGTTCCCCTTGGTACCTATGTCCGAGGCGATCTCGATGCCGAACCACTCTCCCCCCTGGACATAGGACTCGATGTCCAGGACGGTGCCGCTGCGCAGGCGACGCCCCGAGGTGGTCTGCAGGTACGAGCAGTTGGGGGAAGCACCGGCAGTGACGTAGTTGTTTTCGGCGAAGAAGAGGTTCTGAGACTGGCTGAGGCCGCCGCCGCCGAAGTTCAAGACGCTGAAGTTCAGGCCGTACTCGTCGAGGCGGGCCTGGGTGGTCGGGTTGGCGGAGACCTCCGCCCTCTCTGCCGAGGTACCCCACTTGCTGATGGCTGTGAAACCGGAGTTGAGATCGAAGACCTTGACCACGCTGACAGGGTCGTACCCCTGGGCGAGACAGCTCGTGCCGGGATTGAGGCACTTGTTGAAGAAGCTTGGGCTTACCTTCATCATGAAGAAGGCGTGCACCTTCTTGTAACCGCTCCTGCCGCTGACGCCGTCGCCGAAGTAGGTCCCCAGGCGCTGCGCGCCCAGGCCGGCCATGGCCGGGTTGAGAGGGTCGGTGTTGTTGTTGTCGCCAAGGTCGAGCACCAGCGATTTCCCGGTTCCCCTCCAGGTGTTGGCGGGGCCGTGGTTGGCGATGAAAAGCGGCCACTGCAGGTTGGTGCCGGCCTTGGTCCCGCTGCTGATCGTTTCGCCGGCCGCGAACCGGAACGCACCGGAGACCTGGTTGTTGTTGGTGAGCTGGATGTACCACCTGCCGTCCAGGTTCGAAACCTTGCGTACCGTGGCGGTGGCGCCCGAGGTGGCCCCGGTGATGAGGTCGCCTACGGCGAAGTTCCCGTTTTGCGGGGTGTACTCGAAGGAGAGCCCCTTGTTGTTCCAGATTCCCCAGATGGAGCCGCTACCGTCGATCTTCTTGGGGAGGCCTGAGTTGGACGCACAGCTGTCGCAGCCGGCACCGGAGAACCACTGCCCGCCCGGAGTCCAGTCCTGCAGCTCGTCGAAGGTGTCCACGACGTCGAAGCGGCTTTGCAGCTCATCCTGCCAGGAAGCGGCCTTGCCTTCACCTGCGTGAAGCAGCAAAGCGAGCGCCCCTACGGTTGCAACAACGGCTTTTTGCTGTCTCTTGAACGTTTTCATTTTTTCTCTCCCGGTTTTTTTAACGGTACTCACCTGGTTGCTCTGCGCCTTCTTCGTAACCCCATGCAGGTTCCAGGAGGCGTCAACCTGACTTCAAAGAGGTCGGCTCTCCCTGTTCGAGCCGCAAAAAACCGGACTGCCTTGCCGTTGATGAGCGATCATCGGAAGCTTGGCAATCCGGCTGTCCCATTAAGCGGGCTTTCCGTCCCACCCTTACGGATGGTATCAAGCGAGACTATCTGGTTTTCACACTGCTGCAGGCTTTCCTCTTGGCGCCAGCGTCGCAGCCACCCCCTCTCTTGAGCAGAAACGGTGCCAACCAAGAAAAGGGGGCGCCACCCGGCAACCCCCTTACATCACGGCACTTTTCACCCTGCCGGGCAGAGTCCCCGCAGCGCCCCGGAGTGCAGGATTCGCCGCCAAAAAGGTTCATGTGCCGGCTTTAATCAATCATTGCCGCAAGTTACCCGGCTGTTCAGCCTTGGACTGGTTGTTCAGGAGTTGCACAGGCAATGGAGAGACGGTGAGTGGAGGGTCCGGCGTGGGGTGTGGAAATGACGAGAGGGCGAGCCTAGCGCAGCAGGAACTCGACGGCCGCAGCGGGGCCCAGCTCCCCGTTTCGGGTACGGACGCGCGCCTCGACCAGGTGTCTCCCCGCTTCGAGCTGGAAACGCCCCCGCGCCTGCGGGGCCTCGTGCCATGCTCCCCGGTCCATCCTGACCAGGAAACGCTCGAAATAGGGGGAGTAGCCGCGCAGCCCCACCTCGAAGAGGTAGCCTCCCCTGCCGTCCTCCTGCAGGTTAAGGAGGTGGATCTCGGTCGCGTTGACGGGCCAGTCGAAGCGCGCCCTTGCATCGACGCGGACCCTCGGGGTGAGGATCGCCCCCAGATCCTTGCGCGCCGTCCACCAGGTGGAGAGGTCCCCTCCTGCCGGGCTTCCTTTGCCAAGGCGCCTGGAATACCAGTCGTTTCTCAGGTCGAAGTGCACGTACCGGTACAGACCGAGCAGGTCCGCCTCCCGCAGCGCGGCCTTGAGCGGGGCGAACCTGCGCACCTCGAGGAGACCGCTTTGCTTGAGCCCCGGCCCGAAGTGGCACAGCTCGTAGGCCGAAAGCGGCACCCCGCGCGACTGGTAGACGATGTTGTAGTCGGCATCGACCAGGAACCACTTGTTGAACTGGTTGGACCACACCTCCGCGAGGGCGTGCTCGGCGCGGTAGCCGTCACTGGAGGCGGTGATCACGCGCGAGGGCCACCCCATGGCGCAGGCGGCCTGGGCGGCCACCTGGGCGGCCACCTGGCACCAGAACCTGCCCCCCTTCTCCCCCGCTGCGACGAATTCCACCGGGGGATGCTCCTGGACCGGGCCGACGAGGTCCGCACCGTGGTCCCAGCGTGTGCCGACCCAGGCGAAAAGCGCCAGCATCCTCTCGTACTCTCCCCTTTGCCGGCGAACCTTGTCTTGCAGCCGGTACCTTTGCCGCAGTTCCTTCAGGTACCAGGCATCGGGAGACTCGAAGACGAAGGGTATCCCGCGCTGCAGCGGGGCGACCCCGCTGCCGCCAAGGATCTCGACCTTCCCTCCCCGCCCCGCAGCGAGCCAGCTTTCCCGCGGCTGCGCCGCCACCCCACGGGCCTCGTGAAGGTACCCCGCGCTAAGGGCGGCGGCCCGGACCGCGTCCTCGGCATGAAACCGCGCCAGGAGCGGGGCAGCTACCACCCTTGCTGCCAGCAGGGGGACCTCCCAGGGGGGGGCATGGTACCGCCCGGAGAGCCAGAGAAGCCCCACCGAGCTGGCAAGCAGCAGCGCGGCGCAGAGCCTCCCGAAGCTCCCCTTTCGGAACAGGGTCGTCATCGCACCGCCTCCCCTGCTGCGGCAGGCTCAGCTTCCCCTTTCAGGTGGATGCCGGCAAAGGCGGCAATGAACATGGGAAGCCAGTAGGTGATCTCGCTGTAGAAGCTGTTGATGAAGCTGCCGGCGACCAGCATGGCAAGCCATGAAGACTCAAGCGCGAGGCACTGGAAGAGGTGATAGGTGTCGCCATGCTCCCGCAGGCGCGCCCTCACCTTTTTCGCCAGCATGAAGGTCGAGATCACGTATCCCAGGAAGATGAACAGCCCGTGGTAGCCGTACTCGGAGAGGACCTCGAACCAGGTCGAGTGCACCACCCTGCGCCCTCCGCTCAACCACTCCTTGGGGAGGTAGTAGGGGCTCAGTATCTTGTACGCCTGGGCGCCCCCCCCAAGCGGGTGTGCCTCGAGCATCTCCGGCGTCTTCTTCCAGTAATCGATCCTGCTGTGGGTCTGGGCTTCTTCCGAGGCGGACACCTCGGTAATGGTGGACATGCGGCTCCAGAAGACCTCGTCGGCCAGGTAGACGAAGAGACAGGAGGCGGCAACCATTCCGGCCATTATCTTGGCCTTCTGCCCCTTAAGCCCCTTCTCCCGGAACACGAAGAGACAGAAGTAGGCGCCGCTTACGGCGAGGGCGAGGAAGGCGCCCCGGCTGTTCAAAAGGATCAGGGCGTTCAGCGTGAAGGCGAGCCCGCCGAGGCAGGCGGCCTGCTGCCACCTGCGCCCGGCGAAAAGGGCGTAGAAGATAAGGATCGGGACGGCCGTGATGACCAGGGCGGCCGCCCCGTTGGCATCGGTGCCGTCGGCGGATCCTATCCCTTCCAGCCTCCCGCTCCCGGTGCGCCCGGTCTGCCGGATGATGAAGGAGAGGTAGCCGATCCCCAGCAGGTAGGCGCCGAGCACCGACTCCAGCTTCCATCTTGCATCGGTGACCTTGAAGGCGACCACCACGAACAGCAGGACCTTCAGGTACCGCACCGCGGTGTGGAGGTGCAGCTCATGGTCCAGGGCCCACAGGTAGGTGACCAGTATCAACAGCGTCATGGCGGCCAGCCACTTCGACTGCGGATAGGCGAGGAACCGGTTCGCGCGGTAATCCCGGTGCCTGAGTAGGTAGCTCGCGGCCACCAGGAGCATGATCAAAAACGAGTAGCGCAGCTCCGGGAGGTCGCCGTACCACCACCGCCCCGGCGGGTTGACCAGGTACTGGAGCTCATACAGGAGGATCCCGAAGACGGGCGACCAGGTCAGGGTGGCGACCACTCCGGCAAAAAAGACCAGCAGGTAGATCAGGGCGGTAAGCGACATGGCTGGAGCTTCCTTCAGTTATCTGGCGGCCTGGAGCAGGTAATCGTCCAGGGCATGGGCGATCCGCTCCACGTTGAAGCTGTCGCGCTGCGGGTAGTCGGCCGCAAAGGTGCCAGAGTTCCTCTTCTGCTCCAGCATCTCCTCGAGCCTGCGGGCGATGCCGTGCACGTCGCTTTGATCGTAGAGGTCGCCGAAACGGTGTTCCGCTATCATCTTCCCGAGGGCGCCGTCGGGCGGGGTGATGGTAAGGATCGGCCTGTTGATGCAGAGGTAGTCGTAGAGCTTGGAAGGGACCTGGGTCCTGGTACCGGGCTGTATCAGCAAAAGCACGTCCGCGCGCTGCAGCTCGTTCAGGCACCGGCTGAAGGGAAACTGCCCGAGATCCTGCAGCACGCCCCGGACGATGAGGTCCCGGTAGCGCTCGTGGAAGTCGTAATCGAGCTGCACCTTTCCCATCTGCACAAAGAGGAAGTCTTCGGCCCGGCAGCGTCCCGAGCTGATCAGGAGGTCGAGCGCCTGGAGAAGCGGGGCAGGGTCCCTCTTGCCGTAGAGAAAGCCTGCGTGGGCGAGGACCAGCCTGCGGCTCCGGTCGCCCCCCTCCGGCGCCGGGGCAGGCGCCAGGTGCTCGAAGTCCTCCGGATCGAAGCCGTTGGTGAGCACCACGAACCTCTCGGGGGGAAGCAAGGGGTAGCGGGCGAGGAACTCCTCCTTCAGCGGGAGGGTGTTGACGGACACCAGCGCGGCCCCTTGCACGATGCTCTTCTCCAGGCGCCTGCCGGCCCAGTCCATGAGCGCTCCCTTGCTTTCATGAAACGGGTTCCCGATCCAGGGGTCGCGGAAGTCCACCACGTAGCGCACCCCGGTCACCTTTTGCAGCAGCCAGGCGACGACCAGCGAGGACCAGGGCATGCCGGTGGCGAAAACGACGTCGATCCCCTCCCTCCTGATGATCCTGCGCCCCGCGGCGACGGCCGGGAGGATCCAGCCGCTTGCCCCGTCCGGGTAGTGGCAAAGGTCGTAGACGAAGTCCTTGACCCTCTGGCCGAGGGTCCTCGCCCCTTTTCCGGCCTTCGCCGGGGGCGCGCCCGCAGCGGCGCTCCCCTGCGCTGATGCGCCCTCCTCCCCCCGGGGCCCGCCCCCCCTGCCGAGGGCACGGCGTATCACCCCCCTCCCCTTCAGCAGCAGCTCGAACGCGTCGTAGGAGCGGGTCAGGAAGATGCGCTCCCCCCGTACCGGGAGCTTCTTGTCGAAGTCGCTGGTGATGAAGCTCGGGTAGCAGCGCGGGTCGAGGGTCAGCACCGACACGGACTGCTTCTCCAGGTAGCGCACGAACTTCACCACGCGCTGGGAGCCGGGAAGCGCAAGCCCGCCTGCCGGCGGGTAGTAGAAGGCGACGAAAAGGAGCTTGTTCTTGCGGGTATCGGTCATTTTCACCCTCTCTTTGTTCCCCGGTCCGGGGCGCTGTCCTACCCGCCCCACCTGAGCGAGGCGAGCCTGCCGCTTAGGCGAGGCATGAACAGAAACAGGTCGATACGCAGCCACCGCTTCAGGAAGTCCCTGTCCTCGCCGTGCAGCAGGCCGAACAGGTCCAGCCAGAAGAGGTAGCAGTAGCTAAAGATGGCGAAGGAGACGGAAACGGTCAGCAGGTTCTCGGCGATACCCGCCCGCAACAGCAGCATGTGGTAGAGCGCGCACGCCCCCCCCGCCGCGCCTGCGACCACCATGATCGAGGCGACCCTCCCCCACGGCATGATCTCCGACCACTTCACCTCAAGTATGCGGACGGAGCAACTGAGCAGGTAGGAAAGGTACAGGAAGGAGCCGACGAAGATCCCGGTCGCCACCCCTACCGGCCCCAGCACCTGCAAAAGGAGCACGCAGACAACGACCTTCGCCGCCAGCGAGATCACCGTCGCCTGGAAGAGCACCCGCGTGTTGCCGGTCACGGTGGGGATCATGTTGTACACGGTGACGCCAAAGAGAAGGGACAAGAGGTAGACCCTGAAGACCGGGGCGGCGTCGGCGTACTGCTTCGTGTAGAGGATCTCCATGAGCCGCGGGGCCTCCACGAACAGGAACGCGAAGAGCCCGAGATTGATCTTCCCCACCTTGTCTATGTTGCGGTGCATAAGTTCCAGAAGGAGCGCGATGTTCCTCTGCTTGTAGGCGGCGACGTACTGGGGGAGCGTGATGTCGTTGAGCAGGTAGGTGATGGTCGAGATGAACGGGACCTCCATCGCGCCGCGGGTGTAGACGGCGAACTGCGCGGCCGAGAAGCCGTTGGCCATCACGTACTTGTCCACCTGGGAGCCGATCACCCCCAGGTACCCGGCGGCGCCTATCGGCACCGAGTAGCGCACCTGGTCCCTTAACCCGACCTTCCTCCCCTCCCCCTGGGGCAGCGCCGCGACGCTGTCGAGGCACCATTTCTTCAGCATGAATAAAAAAAAGAGCAGGTTCAGCGCCTTCGAGAAGAGGTACACCGCAAAGATGGACCGGAGCCCCCAGCCGGACACCACCGCGTAAAACAGCGGAAGGTAGTCGAACAAGGCGCAGACGACGGTGCTGGCGGAGTTGGCGACGAAGGCGCCGGACGAGTAGAAGAGCGGGTCCCTGAAACCCAGCGGCGCCTGCAGCAGTATGAGCCCCGCGATGTAGGGAAGGTACTGCTTCAGCTCCTCGTTCCCCAGGAAGCTGCAGATGCCGTTGCCGAGCAGGAGCACCAAGAGCGCCGCGCCCCCCCCGATGAGCGTGCCGAACAGGACGTTCTTCACGATGAACGTCCTCTTGTCCCCCACGCTTTGAAAGTAGTAATAGATGCTCTGGGGAAGTCCGACGAAGGCGAGCATGATCACCGTGTTGATGATGAGCATCGCCTGCAGGTAGGTGCCGTAGCTCTCCTTGCTCAGATAACGGGTCATGATGATGCTCGACACCATGAGGAGCACGGAACCGAGCGTCTTGGCCAGGATGTTGACGGTTGCCTTGTCAGCGAACTTCATGGCGCTCCCTGCTGCGTCCCCGGTACAGCGCCAGGTAGCTCTCCATCATGCCGGCGAAGCTGAACCCGGCGCGCACCCGCTCCCGCCCCGCCTCGCCCAGCCGCGCCGCCTGCTCCCTGTCGTTCAAAAGCGCCTGGACCCGGCCGGCCAGCCCCGCCTCGTCATCCACCTCGACCAGGTAACCGGTCACCCCGTCGAGCACCACCTCGGGGTTTCCCCCCACGCGGGTCACCACTGCGGGAACCCCGCTCCCCATCGCCTCCAGGAGGGTGATGGAGACCCCTTCCGTGAAGGAGACCAGCAGGAACACCTCTATCAGCTTGAAAAGCTCCGGCAGGTCGGAGCGCAGCCCCAGGAAGCGGACCTGCCCCGCGATCCCCAGTTCCCCGGCGAGGGCCTGCAGCCGTGCCCCCTGGCTCCCCTGTCCCGCGATCACCAGCACCGTGTCGGGTAAGCTCTCCAGGACCTTCTTGAACCCCCGCAGCATCATAGGGATGTTCTTGATCTCCTCCAGCCGGCTCGCCGTGCCTATGATCCGGCTCTTTTCGCCGATGCCGAGCGAGCGCCTTTTTAGCCGCTCGTCGAACCGCGGGTTGAGCGAGGCGTAGTCGATGCCGTTGTAAATCACCTGGATGCGCCGCAGGGGCAGGTTGTCGTAGCGGGCCATGGCGCCCCGCGTGCTCTGGGAGATCGACACGATGTGGTTGATCCTCAGGGCGAACAGGGGGTTGGTGAGGTAGCGCTTCCAGTTGAACCTCTCCGGGTGGATCCGCCCGTGCTCGGTAAAGACCAGGTTCAGCCGGGGGTTCGCGACGGCGGCAAACAGCGAGTAGTAGAGCGGGTTGTACTGATGAGCGTGGATCACCGTCACCTTTTCCTTGGCGATGACCCCCCTGAGCCAGGAGACGATGCTGCGGGTCTGGCCGGGGATGTTGGGGCGGTGGTACAGGGGGACGCCGCTTTCCCGGAACATCTCCCCCAGGGGACCGTCGGACCCGATGCAGACGGCCACCGGTCGGAAGGCTTCCCGCGGCAGAGAAGCGACCATGTCGAAGGCGAGCTTCTCGGCCCCGCCGATCCCAAGCGAAAAGATGACATGCATGATGCCCACAGGCTGCCGTCCGGCGCTCGATGTCGCTTCCCTCATTTCAGATCCTTCCCTGCGTGCGGCGCAAACCGCTCCAGCGCCCTCTTGCCGTAGTAGGCGAGCGTCTCGGCAACAGAGCTGTAGTAGGTGCGGGTGTTGCAGTTGCGGCAGATGGCGAGCCTTCCCTCTTTCTGCGCCTTCAGGAACCTTCTGTGCTTCTCGTTCCCCCAGATCCGCTCCAGCGGGGCGTTCTTCAGGTTGCCGATGACGTAGCTTCTGAAAAAGGGGCAGGGAACCACGTCGCCGTTGGGGTTGATGGTGAGCACGGTGCTGGCGACCCGGCACTCCTTCAGGGGGTATTCCCCCAGGAGGAAGGTGTCGTCGGTGGTGCTGTAGTAGGTGCGCCAGTTGATGTAGATCCTCGACCCTTTCCTCTTCATGGCGGCGATCATCCGGTACATCGCCGCCAGCTCCTCGCGGGACATCAGGTGCGAGGTCCCGTCGGAGCTTGCGAAGTACGGCTCGGGGAGCACCCCGTCCAGTGAGCTCTCGGCCACGTTGGCCCGGGAGAACTCCCCCAGGGGGCGCGGGTAGACCGCGTTCACCGGGTACTTTTCCAGGAACTCGATCAGGCGGGGGAAGTTGCGGAAGTTCATGCTGGAGAGGGTGGTGCAGACGACGATGCGCGGCAGCGTCCCCTCGCCGCGCAGCGTCGCGAAGTTCTCCAGCGCATCCCTCACCTTGACGAAGGTCCCCTCCACCCCCCGGACCTGGTCGTGCCCCTCGTCGACGTCGTCTATCGAGATGTAGACCGTCCCGAGCCCCGACTGCACCAGCCTTTGCACCGTCTCCCGGTCGCAGAGGTTCGCGTTGGTGGGGAAATAGGTGGAGATCCCCGCACCGGAAAGCGCGGAGGTGAGGTCGAAGATGACGTCCTTTCTGAGGAGCGCGTCGCCGCCGAAGATCTCGAAGGAGCGCAGGCCGTAGTCGGCAAGCCCCGGCACGAGCTCCAGCCACTGCTCGCCGGTCAGTTCCTCCGCCACGCTCCCCTCCCGCTGCCAGATAGTGCAGGTCTTGCAGCAGCTGGTGCATCGGTAGGTGAGAAAGGCGATGCAATCTAGCGCCCGCACCCTCTTGTGACGGCTTTCGCGGACCAGCTCGGCGGAAAGCTCGCGGCATGCGCCGGCAATCAGGCTCACCGTCCCCTCCCCCCGGATTCCTTCCCGGTCTCCAGCTGCAAGAGTTCGATCTGCGCCGGGTCGTCCACCCCGAGCCCCAGCGCCGCCCCCCTAGCTATGTAGGCGGGGGGGGGCGCCACGGGCGGGAGACCGTGCTCCTTCCTGATCCCCTCGATCATGCGCCAGCCGATGGCGTCGACCGCCACCGGGTCGTTCCCCACCAGGACCTTATTCACCCGGACCACATGGCTCTGGTCGCGGCCGTTCACCCACTTGTACTCCCCGAAGACGGCATCCAGCACGATGAGCCTGGTCTTATCCTTGATCTCGGGCTGCGAGTTGACGAGCGGGATGTGTTCCATGATGTCCTTGTGGTGCTCCCCGGGGTTCGCGATGGAGCCGTAGTGGTTCTTCATGCCGAGCGTCACCCCGCAGTAGCCGTCCAGCGCCTTCAGCACCGGGACGTTGATCAGGTAGTCGCAGTCCCAGCGCCCCCGCGGCCCGTGCAGCGCGTTTGCGAGGAGGTTCACGCCGGAATAGCCGTGTCCGCCGGTGAGGAGGTTCGCCAGCCGGTGGTAGAGCCCCCTGGAATAGCCCCCGAAGTCCGCCACCGTCCCCACCTTCACGCCCGGGCCGGTGTTGCGGCGAAAACCCGCCAAAGCGAAGGCGGTGTCGGTCATGTCGTAGATCAGGATGTTGTCGGCGGCAACCCCTGCCAGCATCACCCCGTCCACCAAAGGGCGCACCACCTTGGCCTTGGTGAAGATCCCCTGTATCTGGCAGTTGACCTTGATGGCCACCCTCCTGGAGGGGTCGGGGATGACGCTCTTCCAGGCGCTTTGGAGGTCGGCGGCGCCGGTGAAGGCGATCACCGCCCGGTTCACCATCCGCTTTACCGTCTCCGCGTCGAGGTCCGCGTCGTCGAGCCCCGGTCCGGGAGAGGCCCCGGCATCATGCACCGCCACCACCCTGGAGCTCCGCTTTTTGGCGGCGGCGTGCGACGCGCCCCCCCTCCCCCCCGCCGCGAGCAGCAGCAGGGCAGCCATGACCCTCAAGAAGGCGCGACGACCCATGGAAAGCCAGAACATGCTACCTCCCCTGCGGAGGGAACACCCCCCGCATCAGGGGGAGCACCGCAGCGTCCCGCCGCTCGCGGTCGGCCAGGTACTCCCGCACCACCCCCTCTTCGGTTGCCTGCCATGCCTTGGCCAGCACGGCCGGGGTGACCATGGCGGAGAGGTAGAGCTCCCCCCGCTGCTCCAGGAGATAGCGGCTCGCCTCTCCGGCGGCGACCCCCGCGACGGCGCTCGCCATCATCTCCACCCCCAGCCGCACCACCTTTACGTAGAGCGACTCGGGGTTGTCCTCCGGCTCCAGCTCGGGGCGCCCCTGGTGCACGATGTCGCCGTCGTCGATCCCCGGGGAGACGAAATGCACCGTGGCCCCGACGTACTCGGGCTCGCGGTTCACCACGGCCCAGAGCGTGGTCCACACCCCTCGGTAGCGCTGGGCCAGCCCCCCGTGCAGGTTGAGCGTCCCCAGGCGCGGCACGCAAAGGAGCTCCTTTTTGAGGATGGAACAGCCGCAGAGCACCAGGAGGTCCGGCTCGAGCTGCCGCACCCGCTGCACCGTGCCGGGGGCGTTCAGCGCCCCCTTCCCTGCCACCTCGACGAGCCGGCACCCCTGCGGGAGTTCCAGCCGGTAGCCGTCCTCGCCGAACCCCTCCCGGTCGACGGCGCCGCTTTTGCGCGCGTGCTCCGCGACGATCCGTCGTCCGCGCCAGTACCCCGGCAGCTCCCACGGCCTGAAGAGCCTGCCGGCCGCCCTGCGCAGGCGGGGCCCAAGCGGCGCTGCCGCAGCCTGGTTCTCCAGCACCACCGCGCTGGCCGAAAGGCGCCCGGCGAGCCGGTTTGCGAAGAACAGGTCGGAGGGGTCGGCCGAGACCATCAGTACCACGCGCATTTGTTTCATCCCTTTCTCCTCAGTCGGTCGCGCACCCCGCGCAAAAGCGGGATGAGCGAGGTGGCGTGGAAGGCGCAGAGCCTGGAGTAGAGCCTCGGGTTGAACACCTGCAAGAGGACCAGCTCGCGGGCCTGCTCGCTCCAGCGCCTCTTGTAGAGATCGTTGCTCCCCCCGAAGTCGAACCGCTCCACCCCCTGCGGCTCGTCGAAAAGCTCCTTGAGAATCTCCATTTCGAGGAACCCCCCCGGGGAAAGGGGGGCGAACTCCGGGTCGAAGGAGGCCCTCAGGGCATGCTGCTTCCCGAAGCCGCGCAGATGGAACTCGAAGGCCGCCGGGCGGCCGTCCAGCAGCAGCAGCCAGGCGCGGAGCCCTCCTGCGCCGGAGGCGCTCCGGGCCAGGTCCTCGAAGAAGGCCCGGTTCGCCGGCGTGGCCAGGGAATCCCCGAGTTCGTCGGTCCAGCTGTGGCGCGCCACCCGGTACAGCCCTTCCCGGTGCTCCAGGAACTCCTCCCAGCTCTCGATCCGGATCAGATCCGGGCGCCCTCCCCGTGCCAGGCTGTTCCGGATGTTGCGCAGCGTCTTTCGCACCCTGACGCTCCGCCCCGCGTGGAAGGCGTCCCACCCGCCGGCGATTTCGAGATAGGGCGAGGCATAGACGCTGCGCAGATGGTGGCTTTTGGCTTTCCCCGGCGCCCCGAGGAGCGTCAAGGCAGCCGAGAGGTTCGGGGAGTCGGCCGGCATCCGGTACAGGTGCAGCAGGTCCCACTCCTGCTGGTTTCGGTACAGATGGGAGAAGATCTCGGCCAGAAGCTCCTCCCGCCGACCGGTCTCCCCGATCAGCAGGTCGTTGTGCAGCGTGTTGCCGTTCTCCGGGAAGCAGAGGCAGCGCACGGCGAGGCCGTACAGGGAGAAGCGGCGCCGCATCAAGGGGACGATGGCGGCCGCCTTACCCCCGCGCCGCAGCACCATAAGCCGCATCTCCGCGTCCCTGCCGAAGTGCCGCCACCAGCAGTCGTGCCAGTAGTGGCTGAGAAATACCGAGGCTTCCCCCCCCATCCCTGCCAAAAGCAGGTCCCACTCGGGCTTCAGCTCCCGGAAGCGCCCGAGGTCCCGGACTACCTCTATTTCCAGCCCTGATGCGGCCAACGCCCATCCTCCCCCCGGAAACGGGTCGCTCCGCTCTGGGTTCCCCTTGCCCGCCAGCTCCGCAGCACACGGTAGGGGTGCAAGGCTCCCGAGGTGTTGAGTCTGAAGTAGTCGGGGTCAGAACTCCCGTCGTTGCCGGCCGGTATCCTGGTGATCCCCATCCGGTCGCCCCTTTTCTGGTCGAAGAGGTCGTCGCCGGTGCTGAAGGCGCAGAGATAGCCGCTTGAGCGGAGGTACTCCTGGTGCATGGGGGCGAAGTCGACCCCCGGGCGTCCGTTGGGGAAACAGAAGCTCTCCGGCTCCACCCCCAGCTCCTCGGCGAACCTCTTCCTCGGCGCAACCACCTCCTCTGCCAGCTCGTGCTCCTGAAGTTCGGAGAGTATCCTGTGCGTCGCCGTGTGCACCCCGAAGCCGACCAGCCCGGAACGCTCCATCTCGCGCACCTCTCCCCATTCCAGCAGGCCGAAGTCGCCCAGGTGCGGCTCGCGGTCCAGGGGGACCCTGCTGCGGAGCGCCCCCAGCAGGTCCCGCCGCATGCCACAGCCGGCGCGCTTCGCCTCTTCGACGCAGAAGACGTATGCCTCCCAGAGCTCCCCAGCCTGGTAATGGCGCTGGGCGGCCGCCATGGGAAACTCCAGCGCCACCCCGCTCGCCCCCCCCTGCCGGATCAGCAGGTAGAGTTCGTCGAACCAGAGCATCTCCGAGCCGCCGATCAGGTCGACGGTGAGAAAGACGGCCGCCGGAAGCCCCAGCTCCTTCAGCACCGGGAAGGCGACCGAGAAGTTGTTCTTCAGGCCGTCGTCGAAGGTGATCAGCGCCGCGCGCTCCGGCAGGGGTTCTCCCCGGTCCAGCGCCCGGACTACCTGCTGAAGCGTCACGGGCCGGTAGTAGCGACGCAGGAACTCCAGCTGGCTGCGGAAAACCGGCAGGGGGAGCTGGGTCCAGACCGGGGGGCGGTAACTCTGCCGGGTCACCCCGTGGTACATGATCACCAGGAGCCGGTTCCTGTTGAAATGGCGGAAAAGGGAGTCCGCACCGGCGAGGACCAGCCCCTTAGCCACCCCCTTCTTGACCATTTCCCGGACACCCCGCATGTATCCCCCCCGGGGATCAGCCGAGCCTCGACTTCAGCCAGGCCAGCTCCCTTTTCAGTGTGGTTTCCCGCAGCGCGTCACCCAGCTCTCGCAAGACCCTGGCAACGACCGCCCCCCCCGACAGCTTGGGTGTGGCGGAGCCGAGCCTTAAAGCCGTCTCGTCCCCGGCTATCCGGACGGGAAGCTCGCGCTCCAGCGCGGCGGCGATCCAGCCGTTTTGCAGCATGAGCGCGACCGGCCGGGTGCAGCTGCTGGTAGCAAAGCGCTCCAGGTCCTCGCGCGCGACCGCAAGCAGCAGGCGCGCCTTCTCCAGGTAACCCGGGCGCTTTTGCGGCGGCGCGTAGCGGGCGGCGTGGTAGAGCACCACGCATTTGCGCAGTTCCTGGGCCGCCCAGGTCTCGTTGGGATACTCCAGGAGCTCGGTTTTCTGCAGGTAGGGGAACTCGTGCCTCTCCATCCAGTCGGCATAGGCGATGAGGCCGCCCCGCGCCAGGGCGAATGCCTCGTCCCGCTCCTGCAGCTCGCTCTTCTTGTCAAGGTACTTCGCCACCGCCCCCAGGAGCACCGTGTAGGACCAGGCGGCCTCCGGGTTCCCCAGGCCGCGCGCCGCTATGTCGTCCAGCGGGTGCAGCGCCCCCCGGATCAGCTCCTCGGCCCGGGCGAGGTAACCGCGGTCCCCCGAGAGCTGGAAGGCGTCCAGGCAGGCGGTCAGGGCGTTACCTGTCCCCCTGGTCAGGGGGTAGCGGGGGAAGAGGCTCCCCCTGGCCTGGCGCAGCCGCGCCAGGTAGCGAAGCGACTTCTTGAGCGTTGCGAGCACCAGGCGCGGGCCGGCGAGGGAGCGGTAACACCAGTCGGCCAGCGAGAGGACCACCTCCCTGAACTCGGGCTCGCCGGTCAGGTAGTAGTGCATCAACAGCCCCGAGGTGTAGCAGTGCTCCGCCCCCGGCCCGCCGCCGAAAAAGCGCGGGTCCTTCACACCCAGGTGCACGGCGGAAAAGGTGCGGTGGGTGGCAAGCCCCGCGCTCAGGTAATGGTCGGTGTGCCAGAAGAGGCCGCCGTTGTACTCCTCGCGGTCCTCGTCCGTGTGGTAGATGTCGATGTCGAGCACATGGCGGGCCAGGTCTGCGGCAAGCTCCCCCCAGCGCGCGTCCCCCGTGGCGAGGAACTTGCGGTACAGGCCGGCCAGGACGTCGTACTGGTTGTTGTAGTGCGATACGAAGGGCTCCTCGCCCTGGTGGTAGAGCGCCTCGTGGTCGGCGTAGAGCTCGCCGAAGTGGCGCCAGCCGTATTCGTCGATCGCCTCGCGACGGGCGAGCAGGCGCTGCGGAGAGTGGAGGAACCGGTCCACCAGGTCCTCTCCGGCTCCCCCCGGAGGGAGGTCGGGGAAAACCTTCGAGCGGCGGATGTCGTCGGGCGCGGTGAACGCACCCAGCGGGGCCCTCATCCAGTCGAGCCCCCCCTCCAGTGCGTCGAAGTCGAGCCACAGGGAGCTTGTCTTGCGCTCCCCCCCCTGCAGCTCGTACGGCTCGGGCATCCCGGAGGGGAAGAAGGAGAGCTTGAGAAAGCCCCGCCCCCCCTCGATCGCCTTGGGAAACTCCTGCCAGAAACGGGGGAGAAAAGCGCCCACCCCCCCCTCGCCGATCGAGCAGCGGACGATGGGCAAGGCGCGCTCGCCCTGCAGCAGGGTCTTGTCCCCCCCCTCGACGCGGTACCCGGCGGCGCTGCAGGCGAGCCTCCCCCCGGCCGCCAGGTGGTTGGGGCTCAGCCGGCACTTCCCGCCGCTCGATTCCTGCCTGATGCTGAAGGTGCGCGACGGGTCGTGTATGCGCAGCGGCTCAGCCTTCTCCCCGGCGACGATGGTCGCAGCCGACGCCCCCCCGTCGGGGAACCCCAGGGAGAGCGACAGTTCGCTGAAAAAGAGCGAACCGGGATCGCCCAGGTCCCATCTCCCCCCCACGTGCCTGGCGGCGCGCGGGTTATGGAGGGTAAGTTCCGTGAGGCAGAGGCTCTTGCCGGCGAAAAAGGTGAGCCTCAAGGTGAAGCGGGACGCCGCCGTGAAGCTCCCTGTGAGGCGGAGGGTGGCGCGCAGCGCGCCGGGGGACTCCAAAGAGACGCTCTCGACCCGGCCGGCAAGGGGGGAGCCGTCCGCAAGCCTGAGGGAGGAAAGGTTCTGCTGCGGGGCGACCCGCTCCATGCCGAGGACCCGGACAGCGAGGAAGGGCCGGAGCTCCCTTGCGTCCACCGTGAAGAGCGCGCAGCCGGTATCCACCTCCCAGCAACCCTCTCCCCGGACGACCTTCACCCCCGCGCCCCCCACCCTTTCCCGGCAGCGGGCGAGCCGGAAGAGCGATTCCCCGGGGGGGACCGTCGCCTGGAAGTCGCACAAAAGCCACTGCACCGACCCGTCCCTCCAGCGGCTGAGCGCCTGCAGCTGGACCGGGACCGGGTTCCCCTGCGGGTCGTAGAGACCCGCCCACTGCGGGTCGGAGAGCTCCCCCCTGGCAAAGGGGACCGAGACCCGCACCGGCTCGCCCCGGCGCTCGAGGCCGGCGCTCTCCCTCACTATGATTTCCTTATCCGGCGTGACCAAGCGCCCTCCTTGTGGTCTCAGGCGTCGGGAGTGCTCCCGAGCCGGCAAACCAGGCGTAGTAATCCTCCATGAGCCGCACCCGTCTCGCGAAGCAGAAGCGGGATTCGATCCGCTCCCGGCACTGCCTCGAAAAGCGCTCCCGCAGCCGGGTGTCGGCAAGGAGCTCCAGCACCTGCCGCGCGAGCTCACCGGCCGCCCCGGCGGGGGCGAGGTATCCCCCCTCCCCGTGTACCAGGAGCTCCGGTATGCCGCCGACCTCCGTGGAGACCGCGGGGACGCCGAGCGCCATCGCCTCCAGGAGGGTGTTGGGAAGCCCCTCCGTCACCGAGGTCATCAGGAAGAGGTCGAAAGAGGCGTAGACGTCGCGCAGGTCGTTTCTGTGCCCGGTGAACAGCACTGTCCCCTGCAGCCCCAGGCGCGCCACCTCGAGGCGCGCCCGCTCCAGCTCGTCGCCGTAGCCGTCCCCGACGATGACGAAACGCGCCTCAGGGAGCCGCGCGGCCACCAGCTCGGCCACCCTGTAGAAGGTATCCAGGTCCTTCTCCGGGGTGATGCGCGCCACCGTCCCCACCAGAAAGCCGTGCTCCGGGACGGCCAGCTCCCGCCGCAGCACGGGCGTGCTCCCCTCGCGCCGCCAAAGGGACGTGTCGATGCCGTTATGGAGCACCGCCACGTCTGCGGGGGGAAGCCCGTTTCGCACCAGGCGGCTCTTGGTGTCGTCGGAAACCGTGAGCACCGGCTTCATGTAGCGGCGCATCAGGAAGATCTGCACCCTTTGGCGCGCCAGGAACTTCAGGTAGCCGAAGAGGGAGGGGAACTCCTCGCGCCTCCCCTGGGCATGGGAGTGACAGGTGTAGAGTATGCGCAGGCCGGGGCGGGCCAGCTTCAGGAGCCAGGCGTAGAGGAGCGTCTTGTCGTCGTGCGCGTGCACCACGTCGAGCCGGTGCTCGTCGAGGAGCCCCCTTAGCCGCCGCAGACACCCCCAGTCCAACGTGGAGCGGTCGTAGAGGTCGACGTAGTCGATCCGGAGCTTTCCCGCCATCTCCGGTATCCGGAACTCGCGGTCGTGGGGCTGGCGCAGGTAGGTGACCAGCACGTGGACGCGGCTCCTGTCGTGCTGGGCGGCGGAGTTCAGCACCGTCTTGTCAGGCCCCCCTCCCCCCTTGTAGGTCCCCCGCAGATCCATGACCCGCGCTATCCCGTCTCTGCCTTTTTTTCCCATGGTCACTCGATCCTTCCGTCGGGGTATTTCAGGCGGCAGGGGGCGCCCAGGGCGGTCGTCCCGGCCGGCATGCTCCGGGTCACCACGGCGTTCGCGCCCACCACGCAGTTGTCGCCGATCTCGATCGCCCCGATGATCTTCGCCCCCGCCCCGATCAGCACGTTGTCGCCGATGCAGGCAGCCCCCCCGCTCCCCCCGCGGTCACCGATGGTGACACCCTGGTAGAGGGTGCAGTTGGCGCCGATGCAGACGGTGGGGTGGAAGATGATCCCGCCGAAGTGGTGGATGCGCAGCCCCTTGCCGATCCGGCAGCTGGCGGGTATGGAGATCCCCGCCGTCACCTCGACGAACCTCTCGCAGAAAAAGCGCAGCGGCTGCCCGGAAAGACCAGACCTCTCCTGCAGCCAGTGAAAGAAACGGTACACGATGATCGCCTGGAACCCTTGGGAGAGGAGCCCGGCGATCAGGGTGCGCAGCGAGGCCTCCCCTGCCGGGTCCAGCCGTTCCAGGTCCTTGCTGATCAGTTCGAACATGGCTCACCTCCCTGGTACTCGCGGTGCCAAAGGGCCAGCATGAGCAGGCTCCAGAGCAGGGTGCCGTGCTGCACCCTCCCGCTTTGGTGCTCGTCCCATATGCGCCGCACCCCCGCAGGATCCAGGTACTGCGCCAGCGACGGGTCCGACAACAGGCGCGCCCGGGCGAATTCCTTCAGCTCCTCGCGGAACCAGCCGTCCAGCGGCACGGTGAACCCCTGCTTGGGGCGGTTCAGCACGGATTGCGGCAGCAGGCGCGCGAAGGCCTTTCTCAGGATGATCTTCTTCTCCCCCCCGGAGATCTTCCATGCCGAGGGGAGCCTGGCTGCGAACTCCACCACGCGGTAGTCGAGGAAGGGGGCGCGCACCTCGAGCGAGTGGGCCATGCTCATGCGGTCCACCTTCACCAGGATGTCCCCCGGCAGGTAGCTCTTCAGGTCCGTGTAGAGCATGGCCGTGACGTGGTCGGCGCCGCGCATCCTCTCATAGTGGCAAAGGGTGTGGCTCCCAGGGTCATAGCCGGAGCAGGCCCTCCTGAACGGTTCGGACAGCAGCTCGGAGAGGAGCTCGTCCTCGATGAAGCTGTTGGTCCGATAGTAGGCCCTCCCCGGTTCCAGGAGCGCGCTCTTGCTGAGCGAGCCGGCCTTGCGCAAAAGCGGGTGTCCCGCCCCCCTGGTCGCCCGGGCGATCAGCGACAGGAGCCCCTCCGGCACGCTGCGGCGCACGAGGTCCTCCCGTAGCTCCACCGCGTATTTCCGGTAGCCGGCAAAGCTCTCGTCGCCGCCGTCTCCGGCGAGGGCGACGGTCACCGACTGCCTGGCAAGGCGCGAGACGTGGTAGGTGGGGACGGCAGAGGAGTCGGCGAACGGCTCGTCGAAGAACCTCGGCAGGAGCGCCACCGTATCGGCCAGCTTTTCGCTCACCCGGTACTCGGTGTGCTCCGTCTGGAAGAGCGCCGCCACCTCCCTCGCGTAGGGGGTCTCGTCGTGCCTTTTGTCGTTGAAGCCGACGGAGCAGGTCTTGACCGGCTCGCCGCAGGCGCGGGACATGAACGCCACCACGGCGCTGGAATCGACCCCGCCGCTCAAAAAGGCGCCCAGCGGCACGTCGGCGATCATCCGGCAGGCGGTGCTTTGCTGCAGGAGCTCCAAGAGCGCCTCCTCGGCCTCCCCTGCGGACAACCGCCCCCCGACGCCGAAGTCCACGTCCCAGTACTCGGATATGCGCGGCTCCCCCCCCTCGCGAAGCTCCAGGCAGTGCGCCGGGGGGAGCTTGTAGACCTTCTGGTAGATGGTCTTTGGCGCCGGTATGTAGAGGTACTTCAGGTAATCGGCGACCGCCGTGGGTTCCACCTTCCTCCGGAACCCGGGGATCTCCAGAAGCGACTTTATCTCCGAGGCGAAGGCGAGCCGGTCGCCGCCGTCGTGGTAGTAGTAAAGCGGCTTCTTGCCGATGCGGTCCCGGGCCAGAAGGAGCGTGCGCCGCGTCCTGTCCCAAAGGGCGAAGGCGAACATCCCGTTCAGCCGCTGAAGGCAGCTCACGCCGTCCCTCGCGTAGAGGGCGAGGATGACCTCCGTGTCCGTCCTGCTTTTGAAGGCGACGCCAAGGCCTTCCAGCTCGCGGCGCAGCTCCAGGAAGTTATAGATCTCGCCGTTGAAGACGATGACGTACCTGCCGTCCGGGGAGTGCATCGGCTGGGTCCCAAGCGGGGAGAGGTCGACGATGCTGAGCCTCCGGTGGGCGAGCCCGACCTGCTCGTCCAGGTACTCCCCCGACGCGTCGGGGCCGCGGTGGCCGATCACCTCCCCCATCCGCCTTAAAAGGAGGGTGTCCCCCCGGGGTGCGCAGGATCTGAAAAAACCGGCGATGCCGCACATGTCAGGCCTCCCCCCCCCGCCATCTCACCTTCTGCCTCCCGGTCACCCCGAGATAACAGCCGATGAGAGAGGCGGCCATCAGCATGAAGAAGTAGTGGCAAAGAGCTGCGGGTTTTACCCACTTCAAGGCCGGGAACAGCTGCACCAGCAGGGCGACCAGCAGGGCGGACACGAGCCCCGCCAGCAGCAGAGAGAATCCCGGGGAGCCGTTGCCGAGCTGGATCTGCACCAGCACCCCCAAAAGGGCAAGGAGCAAGTAGCCGCTCACCCAGCGCAGCACCTTGTGGGAGACGAAGCAGAACATGAGCAGCGGCTGAGAGAGCCTGGGGAAGACGGCGGCGCGCAAGAGGCACTGGTACCCTCCCGCGATGATCCTCACCTTGCGGCGGAATTCCCCCATGATCTCAAGAAGATTCTCCTCGAAACCCAGGGCCTCCTTCTCGTGCACCACCAGGTGTCCCCGGCGGGCGATCCCCATGGCGATCACCAGGTCGTCCAAGATCGTGTCGCTTCCGGGAGGGGTGAAGAGCGACCTGCGGATGGCGTACATGGCGCCGTCCGCGCCGATCAGGGCGCCGATGCTCCCCTCCAGTTCCTGGATCAGGTGCTCGATGCAGTAGTAGGAATGCTCGGCGGCGCCGTAGCTCAGGGCATCGTTTAGCAGCACCACCTTTCCGGAGACCGCCCCGACCCTCGGGTCGGCGAAATTGCGCACCAGCTTCCGGATGGCGTCGGGCATGTAGTAGACGTTGGCATCGGAAAGGACCACGATCTCGGAATCGACCTGCCGCATGGCGTCGTTCAGGGCCGAGATCTTGCCGCGGTTCACGGCAAAGGAGAGGAGCTCCACCCCCCGGTCGAGGTAGCGCGAGACGATCTGGTCGGTGCCGTCGTCGGAGCCGTCCGAGGCGACCACGATGCGCAGGCGCTCCCGGGGGTAGTCAAGCTCCAGGGAGTTCAAAAGCTTTTTCTCCATCACCCGGGCCTCGTTGTAGGCGACGACCAGAAGGGTCACCACGGGGGCGTGCGCGTCGTCCCGCGCGAGCGGCTTGCCGGAGACACGCGACAGCGGCAGGAGCAGGAAACGGTAGCCGACGAAGGTATGGGTCAAGGCGAGCACCATGATGACGGCGGCAGCGTTCAGGGCATCATCGTCAAGGAGCACCCCGCTTGCCGTCAAAAGGAGCAGCACCCCGCAAAAATGGAGGACGAGGCGGGGCGTAACCGGCTCAGGCCGGGGCGCCGAGTCGTCCTCCCGCACGGTACTCCAGGTCACTATGGTCCTTCCCCGCAGCCTGTAGAAGACACCCAGGCCCGAGGCGACGTTCACCAGCACGAAGTAGTAAGGAAGGAGAAGCGGCAGGGGGACGCTCCAGAACCGGTTCAGCAGCGCACCCGTCAGGGAGAGCCCCCCCCCGAAGGCGGCGCCCCACAGCAAAAGCTCCCCGACCAGGCCGGACGGTTCCATGAGCCGGTCCAGCAGCAGGAAAAAAAGGAACAGCCCGAGAAAATACGGGGAAAACCAGCGCAGCACCTTGTGGGAGACGAGCTGCCAGGCGAAGCGCCCGGTCACCAGGGGGTTCGCTGCCTGCGGCACCCGCAAGAAGCCGCTGAAGCTGCGGTTCACGATACGCACCTTGCGCGAGA
>CAZFMI010000058.1:0-25404 GCA_964519915.1 uncultured Geomonas sp. | reverse complement strand
ACCCGGGGCTCATACTGCGACCCGTTTGAACAAACCTGGAGACTGTCCGGCAATAAACATCACCTGAGAGGTACTACATGCTTAAAACATTGAAAGACAGCCGCGGCTTTACCCTTATCGAATTGATGGTGGTCATCGTCATCCTGAGCCTTCTGGCCGTCCTGGTCGGGCCGAAGATCATCGGGAGAAGCGACGACGCAAAGATTGCCGACGCCAAGGTGCAGATCCGCAACGTCGAGACGGCGCTGAAACTCTACAAGCTCGACAACGGCGACTTCCCGAGCACCGAGCAGGGGCTGCAGGCGCTGGTTGAGAAGCCGACGACCGGGAAGATCCCCAACAAGTACAAGTCCGAGGGTTACCTGGAGAACAAGAACATACCCAAGGATCCCTGGGGCAACGACTACGTCTACCTCTCCCCCGGCGAGCACGGCGACTACGACCTCTTCTCCTTCGGCGGGGACGGCGCGCGCGGCGGCGAGGAGAAGAACGCCGACATCGAGAACTGGAGCATGAAATAGCCGATGAGGGGCACGAGGGAGCAACCGTAGGAGCGGCATTCCTGCCGCGATTGCAGCGCTTGCGACGGTTCATCGCGGCAGGAATGCCGCTCCTACAGGGATTTCACACAGAGGGCAGCGACGCCCCAAACATCGGGAACTGGAGCATGAAACAGCCGATGAAAGGCACGAGGGAGCAACCGTAGGAGCGGCATTCCTGCCGCGATTGCAGCGCTTGCAACGGTTCATCGCGGCAGGAATGCCGCTCCTACAGGGATTCACACAGAGGACAGCGACGCTGTTAACCGAGAAGTCAGCACTGAGAAATGGACGCCCGCTTGAGGCGGGCTTCACCCTGCTGGAACTGATGGTGGTCGTCTTCATCATCTCCATGGCGGCGGCGATCGTCTTGCCGCGCCTCCCCGAGCCGGAAGCGACGCGGCTGAAAAACTCCGCGCAGAACCTGGCCAGCGGCCTCAGGTTCCTGAACGACCAGGCGATCATCACCAAGAAGGTGTACCGCCTCCACCTGAACCTCGGCGAACACTCCACCCGCATCACGGAACTCTCCCCCACAGGGGACGAACTGCAGCCGGGAGACCAGTTCATGAGCCGACGGCTCATCGATGAGGGGATCGAAATCGAGGACGCGACCGTACCCCGCCTGGGGCTGGTGACGGAGGGCGAGGTAACCGTCACCTTCGGCCCGGCCGGGATCAGTGACGGCATGACCATCCACCTGAAGGCGCGGGATAAGCACTTCACCATCATCGCCTACCCCTCCGGCGGAAAGGTGAAGGTGCTGGAGGGATACCGGGAGGTGAACTCTTGAAAGGCTTCACCCTTTTGGAGGTGATGATCGCGCTCGCCATAACGGCCGGGGTGCTCCTCACCGTCATCTCCTCGGTCAACCACCACCTCTCGCGGGTCGCGGAGGACGCCGAGGAAACCACCGCTGTGCTCCTCGGACGCGCCCTCTTGGAGGATCCCGAGTTCGGCAAGAAGACGGAGAAGGAGGGGGACTTCGCCCCCGACCATCCCGCGCACAAATGGGAGCGCGAGATCACCAAGACCGAAATCCCCCAACTGAACCAGATCCGCCTGAAGGTGAGCTGGAACGACGACAAAAAGAGCGTGTCGCTTGTGCAATACGCACCGCAAAATGTCCAATAACAAAGGGTTCACCCTGATAGAGCTGCTGATCGCGCTGGCGCTTCTGGTCATCCTGACCGGGGCGCTCTACGGCACCTACTTCTCGGTGATGTCGGCGCGGGAAAGCGGGGGGAAGCGGATCGAGCAGCGCCGGGAACTGTCGACCACCCTGGGGAAGCTGCACGACGAACTCTGCTCGCTCTTTTTCGCCACGTCGACCCCTGAAAAACAGCTGCTCCACTTCGTGGTCGAGGACAGGGACAGCTTCGGCAAGCCGGCCTCACTGTTGCAGTTCACCGCCATCGCGCCTCCCCGCATCGACCCGGCGCCCGCCTCCGACCTGATCGTGGTGCGCTACTCGGTGCGGGAGAAGGAGGAGGACGAAGGGCAGGAGGCGCTCACACTGGAGCGCGAATCCCGCGACCTGTTCCTCGACGTCAGCGTCAAGTCGGCCCCCTACCCGCTCATGGACCAGATCGAGGGTTTCCTGGTGGAGTGCTGGGACGGCGCCAAGTGGGTGAGGACCTGGGATACGGCGCTGCGCCCGAGCATCCCGGCAAAGGTGCGCGTGACGATCACCACCAGAGACGGGGAGGTGTTCAGCACCGTCGCCTCGCCGCACCACGGGGTGAACCAGTGAGGGGAGAGAAGGGCTTCGCCCTGGTCATCGCGCTGGTCGTGACGGCGCTGCTCGTGGCGCTGCTGGTCGAGTTCGTCAACGAGGTCTACGTCGACACCTCGCACAGCCACAACTTCGTGGCCTCCCAGCAGGCGGGGATCCTGGCGGAGTCGGGGATCCAGGGAGGGATCAAGCTGCTGCAGGTATCGAGCGCCCTAAGGACGGGCGGGAACTACAGCTCTCTCCTCGAGCCTTGGGCCAAGCCTCAGTCGTTCTCTTCAGAGAACGGGTCGGTGACCATAACCATCGAGGAGGAAAGCGGCAAGCTCGACCTCAACTCGGCCACCTCGCTAACCGGCACCCCTGACGTATTCAGCCATGAAACCCTGCTGCGCCTGTTGGACTACCTGAAGCTGTCCCGGGATCTCTACGAGCCCCTGGCGGACTGGGCGGACACGGACCAGGCGCCGCGCCCAAACGGCGCCGAGGACAACTATTACCGCACGCTGAGCCCCCCCTACCGGCCGCGCGACGGCAGGCTGGAAACCTTCGAGGAACTGGCGCTGGTCAAGGGACTGACGCCGCAGGTGCTTACCCGGTTGAGATCGTGCGTCACCGTATACGGTACGGCCAACGGCGTGGCGCCCCATATCAACATCAACACCGCCCCGAAGGAGCTGCTCGCCTCGCTGCACGAGGACATGGCGAGAGGGGACTGGGTGGAGAAGATCCTTGAATACCGAAAGACCAAGGTGATCAAGAACCTGCCTGAGGTCTTCGGAAGCGACCCGCTCGGCCAGGCGCTGGCGTTGAAGGTGGCCTGCAAGGGGTCCATCTACCGCATCCGCGCCGAGGGGAAGGTGGGAGAGAGCATCAGCATCGCCGAGGCGGTGGTAACGAACCTGGAAGCAACGAAGCCGACCGTGCTTTATTGGAGACAATATTGATGGATATGCTGATCGTACAGCTGAAAAGGACTGAACTGGTCCTGGCAGGCTTCAAGCCGAAAAAGGGAGGAGTAAGCTTCCTCTCCGCCGAAAGGCACCAGCTCTCGGGGGAAGAGGGGGAGCTTTCGCGCATCCTCAAAGGGAGCTCGCTTGCCGCAGGCGAGCACAGGGTGATCCTCGCCCTGCCGCCTTCCACGCTATTCATGCGGGAGCTGGAGCTCCCCATCACGGACCGGGCCAAGGTGAGGGAACTCCTGCCGCTGGAGTTGAAGGGCGAGACGGCGCTGGACGCGGACGGGCTCGTCTTCGACGCCCTGCCGCTTCCCGACGGGAAGGTCCTAGCCGTGTGGGGGCGTGTCAAGGAGCTCTCCGAGAAGATAGAGCTCCTGAAGGAAGCGGGGCTGGAGCCCGAGATGGTATCCGCGTCGCTCTTCCACTGGAACAAGCTCGCCCCCACTGCAGGGGTGGTTGCGGTGAGCGACGGCGAGGCCGTTGCGGCCTACCGGGACGGAGCCCCCGTCTACTTCCGCGCACTCCCCCCCGGCTCGGGACAGGCTGAACTGGAGAGGACGGTCGCAGCCCTGGAACTGGCGCGGGGCCTTAGGGTGGAGCGGGTGATCTCCCACGCCGCGGATTTGCGGCAGGGTGAGTCCCCCCCGCACTCGAACCGCGGGCTCCTCGACGCGTTCGCTGACGACGCACACGCGGCGCACGACCTGGCCGGTGCCTATGCCGTGGCGGCTGCGGTCGCCGACGGCTCCGCCATCAACCTGCGCCGCGGAGCGCTCGCCTACACGGCCGGAACCGAGAAGCTTTACCAGAAGCTCAGGGTCACCATGATCCTGGCCGCGGCGCTCGTGCTGCTCATCTTCGCCGAGAGCGGGGTGCGCTATTACCTGGTGAAGAGGGACCTTGCCTCGCTGGAGGGGACCATAGCCGGTATCTACAAGGAGGTCTTCCCGGGGCGCAAGAAGGCGGTAGACGAGGTGTCCGAGCTCCGGTCGGAGATCAAGCGGCTGGAAGGGGCGAAGACCTCGAGCAACGTGCTGAAGCTGCTGAAGGATCTGGCCGAGGCCAAGGGAGAGGACGTGGCGGGGATTTACGAGACCGAGGTGACCGGTTCCGAGGTCCGCCTCAAGGGGGACGCCAAGAGTTTCCAGGCTGCCAACGACTTCAAGGCGCGCGTCGCAGCCGTTCTGGACGGGGCCGAGGTGAGCGATACCAAATCGCGCCCTGACGGCAGCGTCACCTTTACCTTGAGCGGCACCATGAAGGGGGTGACCCGATGACCCGTGAAGAAATCGTCAGCGCGATCCGGGGGCTCGACAACCGCACCAGGCAGCGCCTAGGCATCGCCTTCGCGGCCGTCCTGCTGGTCGTCGTCGCCCTTTCCGCTGTCAACGGCAGGATCTCGACCCTCGAGCGCAAGCGGGCCGCGCGCGAGGCGGACATAGCCGAGATGATGCGGCTCAAGCTGCGCCACCAGGAGGCTAGCGTCGGCGCACAGCGCCTGGCGAACAGGCTCCTCGCCACCAAGGCGGACGACTCCCCGGCCAAGATCGTGGAGGAGACCGGCATCAAGGGGCGCAGCAGCCAGATCAAGCCGGTCAAGGGGGACGAGCTTCCGGGGTACGTGGAAGACGCGGCCGAGCTGCGCATGGAAGGGCTTTCCGGAAACGAGGCGATCAACCTGATCTACCGTCTGGAGAAGGGTGCCCGGCCGGTCACGGTGAAGAAGGCCCTCATCAAGCAGCGCTTCGACGACCCCTCAAGGCTCGACCTGAACCTGACCATTGCGCTCATCAAGCCTGCCCCGGCGGGGGCTCGATGAAAGGGCGTCCCCTCTACCTTGCCTGCGGCATCCCGGCGGCGCTTCTGTGCTTTCTTTACCTGACGCTCCTCTTCACCCCCAACCACGCCATAGAGGGGCTCTTGGTGCGGGTTGCGGGCAACGCCGGCTACACCCTCGTCTGCACCGGTTTCAGCAAGAGCTTTCCCATCGGCATCGAAGCGGACGCGCTGGAGCTCTCTTCGGCCAAGGGGTCGCTGGTGAAGCTGCGCGATACCGCGGTGCGCCTGAAGCTGTCGCCGCTTCTTGCCGGAAAGCTGCGCGTCGCCTATCGCGGGGAGATCGGCGGGGGCGAACTCAAGGGGGAGCTGGACCTCGGCAGGCATCAGGGGTGGAGCGTGCAGTGCCGAGGCGTGCGCCTGGAGGATATCCCCTTTTTCAGCACCGTCGCGCAGGCGAAGGTCAGGGGAGAGCTGAGGCTCAACGGGAAGCTGGTGGCGAAAAAAGGGTCCGGCGAGGGGGACGTGCAGATGGAGGTGCGTTCCGCCGAAATCGCCGGGGTGAAGATCGGCGCCATGCCGCTCCCCGATGCCGCCTACCGCGAGGTGCGCGGGGCGCTCAGCATCGAAAAGGGGCGCGCGGTATTGAAAAGCTTCACGCTAAACGGCGACGGCATCTACGTCAGGCTCTCCGGGGATACCGCGCTAGGAACGCCGCTCGGGAACTCGCCGCTCAACCTCACCATGGAGATGATGCCGAAGCCCTCCTTCCTGGAGCGCCAGAAGTTCGTGTTCCTGTTGCTTACCAAATACCAGAGCTCCCCGGGCGCCTTCAGCATACCGATCAGGGGGACACTGGCACACCCGTCTATCTGAGACACGGAAACTCCCTCTTTGTTCACGCTTGCAAGGCAAAGATGCAGTACCGTTCTCCTTTGCCAGTCCCCTAGACACCCCCCCTTGTCATGGTGAGCATGCAGATCAAGCAGCGCCCGCTTAGTGCCTAATTTCTTGACTTTCCACCTCAAGACGTTATATAAATCCATGCTTAAATTTTATTTTGTTTTAATAACAAGGAGGGGGCAATGAGAGTAGCAAGAGTTTTGAACCTTATATCTGCGCTGGTACTGTTCGCATGCATCGGAACGGCTGCCGCTGCAGATCCTGCACCTGCGGCAACGCTCACCACCAACGACTGCGTGAAGTGCCATGACCAGGCGCCCAAGGCGATCGCTGAGGCTGGCGGCAAGCACAAGACCGAGGTTAGCTGCCAGGACTGTCACGCCGGCCATCCGCCCAAGGTGAAGAAGCCGATCCCGCTGTGCAGCCAGTGCCACGAAGACAAGCCGCACTACAAGCTCCAGGGCTGCCTCGGCTGCCACTCCAACCCCCATGCCCCGAAGAACATAAAGTTCGGCAACAACGTCACCGATCCGTGCCTCACCTGCCACACCGGCCAGATCGAGCAGCTGCGCAGCTTCAAGAGCAAGCACACCGCCCTCAACTGCTCGTTCTGCCACAACGTACACGGCAGGATCCCGGACTGCACCCAGTGCCACAAGTCCCACTCCGCCGATATCGTGCAGAAGGACTGCAAGGTATGCCACCAGGCCCACAAGCCGGCTGACGTCACCTACAAGTCCGACACCCAGTCGAAGATGTGCGCCGCCTGCCACAAGAAGGCGTCCACCCTGCTGACTGCAAGCACGACCAAGCACAACAAGCTGGCCTGCGTGTACTGCCACCAGGCGAAGCACAAGACCGTGCCGCAGTGCACCCAGTGCCACGTGAAGCCGCACCCGGCCGCCATCCTGGCGAAGTTCCCCAAATGCGGCGAGTGCCACAACATCGCTCACGACCTGAACCGTTGGAGCGATGCAGCACCGGCAGCGCCGGCCAAACCGGCGGCTGCACCGGCAAAATCCGCGCCGGCCAAGAAGTAACGACTCCTGCAGCAATCGGGGAGGCCTCGTCGAGGCCTCCCCGACTTTTCAGCCCCTCTCCGATACATCAAAGCAGCATCATAAAACCCGTTCCAACAGCACCAGGAGGATTGCATGCTTTTACTACAGATAACTTCGGCAGTGACGGCGGTAACACTCGTGGTACTGGCAATATGCCTGATACCGGTCCTGGCCGAGCTCAAGAAGGCCGCCATGGCGCTGAGAAACGCTGCAGATTCCCTGACGCAGGATGTCCAGCCCCTGGTCAAGGAGCTGCGTGACACGGTGGCCGACATCCAGGTGATAACCAGCTCCGCCGCGGCCAATGCGGAGGGGGTCAACATGCTTCTAAGCGAGTTGGGGCACGCCGGCCACAACATCCGCCTGATCAACAGGGTGCTCGGCATGGCGTCGGAGGTGGCACACAACTCCACCGTCTGGCTGACAGGCGCCAAGGTTGCAGGAAAATTCATTGCTGATAGACTTACCAGATCCAAAAAATAGGGGGGTGACTGCCATGTCAAAAAACAAAGATATCGGAACAGGTACCATGCTGCTTTCCTTCGCAGCCGGCGCTGCGGTAGGGATCGGCGCCGCACTTCTTTTAGCTCCGAAAACCGGCGAGGAACTGCGCGGCAAGATCAAGGATCTGGCCGATGATGCGGTCGACAAGATCAAGGAATACGCCAACGAGGCGCAGGACAAGATCCGCGCCAGTTACGAAGACGGCAAGGAGATCGTGCTCGAGAAGAAGAACGTCATCACCTCTGCCATAGAAGCGGGCAAAGAGGCGATGGAGCGGGAAAAGGAAAAGCAGCAAGCGGAGCTCTAAAAACAGGGACCGCCCCCTTAAAAGCCCACCTCGGTGGGCTTTTTCTTTGCAGATGCAGCTTCACGGAGGGGCACCGGCGACCGGTGCTTTAGGCGTATGGACAGATCAGGCGACAAACGGACTTTTTCCTCCGGGCTCCTCTGGGAGTACGACCCCGCCGCCGTCGGGGGGCTCAAGGGGAAGGGGATATGGCTCCTGCAGTTTTTGGGCTTCACCTTCTCCAACTTCATGGCGAACAACTCCCTGCTTCGCGCCACCGCCCTCTCCTTCACGACCCTGCTCTCCCTGGTGCCCCTGCTGGCCCTCGCCTTCTCGGTACTGAAGGGGCTGGGTGCCCAGAACCGTCTGGCGCCGATCCTTTTGCAGCACGTGACCGCGGGATCGGAGGAGGTGGTGAGCCGGGTCATCTCCTACATCGGCAACACCAACATGGGGTCGGTGGGGGCCATCGGGCTCGCGGCCCTCATCTTCACCGCCATCAGCATGCTCGGGAGCGTCGAGGAGGCGTTCAACGTCGCTTGGGGCGTCCCCGCGACGCGCTCCCTGTACCGCAAGTTCAGCGACTACCTGAGCGTCCTTGTCAGCACCCCCTTGCTCATCCTGGCGGCGACCAGCATCACCACCACGCTGCAGAGCGAATGGCTGACAGGGTGGCTGATCGAGCGGACCTACCTTGGTGACGTCTTCCTGTTCCTGCTCGGCCTCTCCCCGTACCTGAGCGTATGGGCGGCTATCTTCCTGCTTTACATTTTCATCCCCAACACGCGGGTACGTTACAGTTCGGCCCTCATCGGAGCCGTGTTAGCGGGGACGCTCTGGCAATCGGCCCAATGGGCCTACATCCACTTCCAGGTAGGCGCCGGCAACTACAACGCCATCTACGGGACACTGGCCGCCCTGCCGATCCTGATGGTCTGGATCCTGGTCAGCTGGACCATCGTGCTCTTCGGCATGGAGGTGGTGGCGGCGCATCAGAACCGGGCCACCTTCCGCAGGGACATCCGGGGCCAAAGCATCAGCCACCGCCTTCGCGAGCTGGTAGCGCTGGCGGCGCTCAGGCATGTCGCCGAGGCCTTCTACCTGGGAAAGCCGGGGTGGGGCGAGCAGCACCTGGCAGGGAGGCTCGGCATTCCTTTGCGCGTCGTCCGGGAGACGCTGGAGCACCTGCGGGAGCAGGGTTTCATCGTGCACGCCATCGACGGCCGCCCCTGTTACTACCCCGCCCGGGACCCGGACCGGGTCACCATCGCCGAGGTGCTGCTCTCGCTGAGAAACCGCGGGGCGTCGACCACCATCTCCGGAGAGGACCGTTCCGAAGAGATCCTGGCAACGGTGGAGAGCGCCTTCGCATCCGCCCTAAAGGGGCTCACGCTCAAGGATCTCGCCGCCCCAGAAAACAGCCCGCCCGCCGTTGACAAAGAGGGACCAGTTGACATATAGTGGCCCGATTAAACGACAGACGCGAAGCGGGTTATGCAAGATTTCAAAGATATAGAAAAACACAAGCAAAGCAAACGTTCCGGCAGGGCAAACAGGCTCGACGGGCGCAATGCCTTCAGGAAGACGGATGAGAATCAGCCGCGCAAGAAGCGTCTGAAGTTCGTCCTCCCGATCATCGCGCTTTTGCTTGCCTCCTACCCGATCATCTCCCTGTTCGCCCCCCCCCATGCGAAAACGGCTGCCCAGGCTGCCAAGCCTGAGGCGCTCTCCCTGAAGAACCTCGACAACTGGAGCGCCTTCCGGCTCGCCTCCGAGGCCTATCCCAACGCCCAGGTCCAGGGGGGGGTCTACAGCGCGCCCCTGCCGCAGGGGGGCCAGGTCGTCTACGCCATCAACGACGAAGTCCAGAAGAAGGTCGAGAAGGTGTTGAGGGACTACAGGGTTCCCTACGGCCTTTTCGTCGCCATGGAGCCCAAGACGGGGCGCATCCTCGCGACGGTCTCGCATTCGTCCTCCCAGCCGGGGTGGGAAAGGGGGGCGAACTACAACCTCTACCCGCTCGCCTCGCTCTTCAAGATCGTGACGGCAACGGCGGCGCTGGAAGAGAAGAAGGTGAGCGCCGAGACCCCCTTTGCCTTCAACGGCCGGCTCACCTCCGAAAACCCCAAGTACTGGCGGGTGCGTCCCGGGCGCGGCAACCAGGAAATGCCGCTCTCCATCGCCATGGGGAAGTCGGTGAACCCGGTCTACGGCCGGCTTGCGGGCGAGGTCGTGGGGCGGGACCCGCTCCTTTTGTACGCGGGCAGGTACGGTTTCAACCAGAGCTTCTTCCCCGGCTCCCCCATCGCCACGAGCACCGCGCCCTCACCGGCGACCGTCGACGAGCTCATGCTGATGGGCGCCGGGCTGAACCGCGATGTGAAGGGCTCCCCCTTCCAGGCGGCAGCCATGATGGCCGCCGTAGCCAACGGCGGCATCATGATGGCACCCTCTCTGGCCACCGAGATCCGCGATGCCAAGGGGAATGTGGTCTTCACCCACAAGCCGCAGCCGCTGCGCACCGTCATGACCCCGGAGACCGCCTCGTCGCTGGCACAGATGCTCGCCACCACCGTGAAAAGCGGCACCTCGCGCAGGGCGTTCCACGACAGAAGGGGAAGACGCATGCTCGCCTCGGTGAGCATCGCGGCGAAGACAGGCTCCATCGACGGGACCGATCCGGCCGGCCACTACAGTTGGTTCGCCGCCTATGCGCCGATGGATGATCCGCAGATAGCCCTGGCGGCCCTGGTCGTGAACGAGAACAAGTGGCGCATCAAGGCGACCTCGGTGGGCGAACAGGCGCTGGAGGCGTTCTTCAGGTAAGGTGCGGGAATGATCTGTTCAGGATGCGGGACCTGCTGCGTCGCGCCGGACATCAGCACGCTCAGGAAACCGGCGGGGGAGAGGTGCCGGCACCTGGCCGAATCCCTCAGCTGCAGCATCTACAGTGACCGCCCCGCAGTCTGCCGCGGCTACCGCCCGGACGAGCTCTGCCTGCTCATAGCGGCACCGACGCTGGAGGAGAGGGTCGCCAACTACCTGAGGCTCTTCGCAATGGGCTAGCGCTCCTGGAAGCTCTCCAGGGTGAATTCGCCGTCCAGCCATTGGGCGTAGGAATACTGGGTGATCCAGTCCCCGAGCGAGATGAAAAGGCGCCCGGGCTCGTTGCGGTAGACGGGGAGATGATAGTGGCCGGTGATGACCGCGTCACACCCGGATGCGAAGCGCTCGCCGGCAAAGGTGTCGAGGATGGCACGGTAGTCCCAGCGTTGGCGCCGGCGGCCATGCTGCTTGCTGGAGCGACGGGAGAGCGTGGCGGCCGCATGGTCAGCGATCCGGCGCGAGAACAACGGCACCAGGGCCCTTACCACGGGGTTGTGCAACAGCAGCCGGAAGGCGCGGTAGCGGTAATCGGCACGGTTGATCTGATCCCCATGGCACAGGTAGACCCTCTTCGGGCCGATGTTCAGCACCGCGCCGGCCTCATGTACCTCCGCCTGGAGCTTCTCCTCGAAGAAGCGCCCCAGGTGAAAATCATGATTCCCCTCGAAGTAGACGATGCGCACCCCACGCCCCCTCACATCCTTCAGGCAGTCGATGATTTCCCGGTAATGGCTGTACACCGGCTCGGGGTTGCCGATCCAGAATTCGAATATGTCCCCCAATAGAAAAAGGGTGTCCGTGTCGGCGGGAAGCGTTTCCAGGAAACGAATCAGGATCCGGTAGTTGGCGTCTTCCGGTCTTTTCAGGTGGGCATCGGCGATGAAAATCTTGCGCATTTGCGCAATATATACAAAAATGACCCGTTCCTCAACCTCAACCTCGGCCTTGGCCTGTTTTAGGGGATCTGTTCCTCAACCTCGACCCGACCTATAACCTGTTTTCATAGAGGTATCGATGCACGCGATGCGCAACCTGGAGATCGTCTGGGAAGACCTGATGGAGGCCTTCGAGAACGGCGATACCGACCTGATCTATTTCCTGGACCGTGAGACGGGCGAAGTCTTCTCTGTCCCGGCCGAGTACGACGACGATCCGTTTTGGGACGAGATGGACAGCCAGCAGGACCGCTACCTGGAGATCCCCCCCTTCGACTACGGCCAGGAGCGCCAGCTCGTGCATGCCTTCATACAAGGCATCGGCAACGAAGGGCTGAAGTCCATGCTGGTACGGGCCTTCACCGGGAAGCAGTCGCACGGCAGGCTGCACGAGATACTTTCTTTCTACCCGGAGGAGTTCGAGCGTTTCCAGGCGATCCGGGAGGAGCTTCTCACCGCCCGGGCCGGGCAGTGGCTGGAAGAGCACGACATCTACCCTCCCGAGCGGGATTTCTAGCCTCGCCGGCAAACTCTGGCCTCCACCCCGTTGACCTTCTTACTCCTTTTGCGTAACATCTCACAGGTAGCTGAAGACGCCCCCCCGACGGGAGGTACCGGACTCGACCGTGCCGGCGGAAAGCGGCACGACAACCCTTAGCAGCAACGAGAGCAAAAGAACATGGCCAAGAACAGGTTTGGTACAGTCGCGGAAATCGCGCTGGTCGTGATGATGGCAGCGGTGCTCGGCATCGCCTGGAACGGAGCGCTCCTGGCCGATGCCTGGCGCGGCAGGCCGACGCAGCAGCAGGCAGAACCGGCCGCCCGGGGGGAGGTCCTCCCGATGCCGATCGGGCTCATGCAGGTAAAGGAGATGCTTGACGCCGGGCAGGCGGTGCTCGTCGATGCGAGGAGCTCCGACAGCTTTGCCAAGGAACATATCGCAGGCGCCCTACCCCTTCCGCTGGAGGAGGCCCGGAGACGTTCCGGCTCCCCCCTGCTGGACAGGGTCCCGGCAGACGCCGTCATCATCGCCTACTGCAACGGGTTTTCCTGCCAGGACAGCATGGACCTGGGCAAGCTCCTCATCAAGGGGGGGTACGGCTCGGTCTACGTGTTCGAGGGTGGGCTGCCGGAATGGCGGGACGCCGGCTATCCGGTGGCCGGAGGTGAAAAATGAACGGGTTGAAGCGCTACCTCCCCGTTGCTGTCCGGGTTTTACTGGGGGCGATTTTCATCTACGCCGCGCTCCCCAAGATCGCCGACCCGGTCGCCTTTGCCGGAAGTGTGGCGAACTACCAGATACTCCCCTATTTCTGGAGCTACCTGGCCGCTGCCGTGCTCCCGTTTCTCGAGCTGATCTGCGGGGTGCTCCTGGTATGCGGATACCGGGTAAAGACCGGGGCGCTGATCATCGCCGCGCTGAACCTGGCCTTCATGGCCGCCCTCGTCTCGGTCATCGCGCGTGGGCTTGACATCGACTGCGGCTGCTTCAGGCAGGGGGGGAGCAAGACTTCCCCATGGATCGCCCTGGGCAGGGATGCCATCTTCCTCGCCATGACTGCGGCCGTCCTCCGGTTCGAGGGGGGACGCAAATCCCGTCCCCCGGCGCGGTTCGAGTAGCAGCCGCGGCTCCCCATGCTTCGCCTCTTTTGCCCCCCCTCCCCGAGAACGGACCGTTTCGCCCCTTGCGCCCCCCCGCGGCTTGCAGTTTTGCCTGAAATATTGTAGGATGCGCCGATATTTTCATTAAGCAGCATGGAGACCAACTTGAAAGAGACACTGCTCCTCATAGGTGCGTACCTGCTCGGCTCGGTACCGACCGGCCTGCTCCTGGCCCGGAGCATGGGCGTCAACATCCGCGAAGCCGGCAGCGGCAACATCGGCGCAACCAACGTCTACCGGACCATCGGCAGAAAGCTCGGCATCCTCACACTGGTCGGCGACTGCCTGAAGGGTCTGATACCGGTGCTGATCGCGAAGTGGCTCGGGCTCCCGGAGATCTGGATCGCCGCCGTCGGCCTGGCCGCCTTCCTGGGGCACGTGTACACCGTCTTTCTCGGTTTCAAGGGGGGCAAGGGGGTGGCGACCGCCCTCGGCGTCCTCCTCGGCACCTCCCCACTCTCGGTTTTGTTCGGCGTCGTCGTCTTCGCCCTGGTGCTCTACAAGTGGCGCTACGTATCGCTTGCTTCCATCACGGCTGCAGCGGTTATTCCCGTCCTTGTGTGGGTTGTCGGCCAGGGCCCCGAGTTGATCGCGATGGCGCTGGTCATCGCCGGCGTGGTCATCCTGAAACACCGTGAAAACATCTCCAGACTGAAGGCGGGGACGGAAAACAGGTTCAAGGCCTGACGCCTTCCTTCCTGTGCGGCGCCTGCGCCCCTTGCAAAGACCGGGAAACCACAGGCAGCCGAAAAAAAAGGGGCGCTTCCGACAGGAAGCGCCCCTTTTCACATGTCATGCCTGCGGCAGTGTTCAGGCCGCCTGACGCTCCAGCACCAAAGGCGCGAGGAAACGCTTCATCTTCTTTAGCGCCCCCTCCTCGATCTGGCGCACCCTCTCCCTGGAGATGGAGAAATGGTCGGCGATCTCCTGCAGGGTCTTGGGGCTTTCACAGGCCACGCGCTGCTCTATCACGAACCGCTCCTTCTCGTTCAGGTGCTCCAGCGCGCTCGCCACGTTTTGCTCCAGGATCGTGCTCTCCTGCCGGTCGGCCAGGAGCTCCTCCTGGTTCTGCCGCAGGTCCGGGAGGCTCTCCAGGAAGGTCCCTCCCCCTTCCCCTTCGAACATCTCCACATCCAGCGACAGCTCGCCCCGCAGGCGCTGTTCCATCTCCTGCGCCTCCACGTCCTTCACGTCCAGTGTGAGGGCCGCGGCGTGCAGGTCCCCTTCGCCGGTCATGTTGATGATCGCCTGCTTCGCCTGGTTCAGCTTGAAGAAAAGCTTCCTCTGCGCCTGGGTGGTCCCGATCTTCAGGAGGCTCCATGCGGAGATGATGTGATTCTGAATGTAGGCCCTGATCCACCAGACCGCGTAGGAGATGAGCCGTACCCCTTTGGAAGGGTCGAATTTGCGCACGGCCATCATCAGGCCGATGTTCCCTTCCTGTATCAGGTCGAGCATCTTCATCCCGTAGGAGCGGTACTCCCCGGCGATCTTCACGACAAAGCGAAGGTTCGAGGTGATCAGCGTCTGGGCCGCCTCCAAGTCCCCCTCGTCCCGGAACCGGTAGGCCAGATCCATTTCCTCCTCCGCCGTAAGAAGCGGAAAACGGTTTATCTCCGTGAGGTAAAGGGTAAGGTTGTCTATTGGTACCGGCATGCTGTGCGTCATGTTCTTTTCTCCCTTGTGAGCGCTGGTTTTGCATACTGTTCTTAGCACTCTACCCTGGTGAGCGCTAACAATATAGCAAGCTGCATGTAAAAAATCAAGGGGGTGCCGAGAAATAAGCCGGGCCGTATCAGCCGTTTGGCGGGGGTTAAATTGCTTGCGCCCCCCGTGGCTAATGTGGTAAACGAAAAGACCGAACAAAAGCGAGGCCTGGCGCCGAAAAACCGGAGGTTCAGCTACATGGAAATTAAAATCGTTCCTTTAAGCGAGGGGGAGAAGAAGGCCAAGTACACCGACGAGTCGCATCTTGGCTTCGGCAAGATCTTTACCGACCGGATGCTGCTGGTCGAATGGAAGATCGGCCAGGGGTGGGTGGACGCCAGGATCAAGAAGTACGAGCCTTTCCTGCTCGACCCGGCGGCGCTGGTGTTGCATTACGCCCAGGAGATCTTCGAGGGGCTCAAGGCATATAAGTGGAAGGACGGCAGCATCGCCTTGTTCCGCCCCGAGATGAACGCCCGCCGCTTCAACCATTCCGCCGACCGGCTCTGCATGCCGGAAGTTCCAGAGGAGCTCTTCGTGAAGGGGATCGAGCAACTGGTAGCCGCGGAGCGCGACTGGGTCCCGGCCGCCGAGGGGACCTCCCTGTACATCCGCCCCACCATGATCGCGGTCGAGCCGCTGGTCGGCATCAAGCCTTCGGACCACTACTACTTCTACGTGATACTTTCCCCTGTGGGGGCCTACTACGCGAACGGATTCAACCCGGTAAAGATCATGGTGGAGGACCACTATGTGCGCGCCACCCCCGGAGGGACAGGGGAGGCGAAGACCGGCGGCAACTATGCAAGCTCGCTGAAGGCGGGGCTCGAGGCGAAGAAGAAAGGGTTCGACCAGGTGCTCTGGCTCGATGGCGTCCACAAACGCTACATCGAGGAAGTCGGCTCCATGAACATGTTCTTCGCCTACGGCGACACCATCGTCACAGCCCCCCTGGAGGGCACCATCCTGCACGGCATCACGCGCGACTCCGTGCTGACCCTGGCCAGGTCGCTGAACCTCAAGGTCGAGGAGCGCCGCATCGACGTGAACGACCTGATGACCGATCTTCGCAGCGGCAAGATCACCGAGGCCTTCGGCAGCGGCACCGCCGCCGTAGTCACCCCGGTCGGCGCCCTCAGCTACGCGGGCGAGACCGTAGAGGTTGGTGACGGCGGGGTCGGCAAACACACCCAGTTGCTTTACGACACACTCACCGGGATCCAGACCGGGAAGATTGAAGACAAGTTCGGTTGGATCAGGAAGGTACAGTAGCGACACGCCGCCCGCGCGGGGTGGGCCGACGCCCCCTCGCGCGGCAGGCACAGCACCAGGAAGAGCCATGAAGCAGCCAGCAGTGAAAAACCATCTCTGTCTCACCTGCCGTCGCAGTTGCAAGCAGGAGTCAAGCGTGCTGATAGCCGCCTGTCCCAGGTACTATCAGGGGCCGAAAGTGGCGCGTGGCGACTGGAAGCAGCTCGCCCTCCCCCTGGAGTAACCGGCAAGCGCTGACTCGAAGGGGCAGCAAAAGCCCCGTCGACCTCCGCCAACCCTCCCGGGTCCACAAGGTCCGCCGGGCCCTTCCATCCACAAGCTCCACCAAAAGCCGAAGCCGAAAAACCCCTCCCCACTTGACAGTGGCCGTTGCCCTCCCTATCTTCTTCTATGACTTTAGGAGGCAACCCCATGATTAGACCCGAAAAAATGACCGTGAAGACCCAGGAGGCGCTCGTCACCGCGCAGGAGAGGGCCGGCTCCACGTCCGCCGGGAGCATAGAGGCCGAGCACCTGCTGCTGGCGCTCCTCGAGCAGGAAGGTGGGTTCGTGCCGGAGCTCCTGAAGAAGATCGGGGCCCCTTTGCCCAGGTTGCGCGAGAGCGTGGAAGAGGTGCTGAAGCGCCTCCCCAAGGTGACCGGGGCGGCACAGGTATCCCTTTCCCCCACGCTCAACCGCGTCCTCGACCAGGCCCAGAAGGAGGCGGACACCATGCACGACTCCTTCGTCTCCACCGAGCACCTGCTGCTCGCGCTGGCCGCGGCGAAGGACGCCCCCGGCTCCAGGCTCTTAAGCCAAAACGGCGTCACCCGCGAGGGGATACTCTCCGCGCTGCAGGCGCTCAGGGGGGGGGAGGCGGTCAACGAGCAGGATCCTGAGCAGAAGTACCAGGCGCTGGCCAAATACTGCCGGGACCTGACCGACCTCGCCCGGCAGGGGAAGCTCGACCCGGTGATCGGCCGCGACGACGAGATCCGGCGGGTGCTCCAGGTGCTGTCGCGCCGCACCAAGAACAACCCGGTGCTGATCGGGGAGCCCGGCGTCGGCAAGACGGCGATCGCCGAAGGGCTCGCGCAGCGCATCGTGTCGGGGGACGTGCCGGAGACGCTCAAGGACAAGGTGATCATGGCACTCGACATGGGGTCGCTGATCGCCGGGGCCAAGTACCGCGGCGAGTTCGAGGAACGTCTCAAGGCGGTGATCAAGGAGGTGGCGCGCTCCGAAGGGAAGGTCATCCTTTTCATCGACGAGATGCACACGCTGGTGGGAGCAGGCGCAGCGGAAGGCGCGATGGACGCCTCCAACATGCTGAAACCCGCCCTCGCCCGGGGGGAGCTGCACTGCATCGGTGCCACCACTTTGAACGAGTACCGCAAGCACATCGAGAAGGACGCGGCGCTCGAGCGGCGCTTCCAGCAGGTCTACGCAGGCGAGCCGAGCGTGGAGGAGACCATATCGATACTGCGCGGCCTGAAGGAGAAGTACGAGAACTACCACAAGATCCGGATCAAGGACAGCGCCATCATCGCCGCCGCCACGCTTTCGGACCGCTACATCACGGACAGGTTTCTCCCCGACAAGGCGATCGACCTGATAGACGAGGCGGCCTCCAAGTTGAGGATCGAGATCGACTCCAAGCCGACCGAGATCGACGAGATCGACCGGCGCATCATCCAGCTCGAGATCGAGAAGCAGGCCATGCTCCGCGAGCAGGACGCCCGTGCGCTGGACCGGCTGAAGAAGCTAGAGGACGAGCTGCGGGATCTGAAGAGCGAGTCGGCCGGTCTCCACGACCACTGGAAAAAAGAGACCGGCATCCTCAAGGAACTAGGCGAACTGAAGCAGCGCAAGGAAGAGAAGACCGAAGAGGCCAAGAGGGCGGAGCGGGATGGCCTGCTTACCCGCACAGCGGAGATCCGTTACGGAGAGATACCGGCCCTCGAGAAGGAGATGGAGGAAAAGAGGCTGACCCTCGACGCCATCCAGAAGGAAGGGAAGATGCTCCCCGAGGAGGTGGACTCCGAGATGGTGGCCGAAGTGGTCGCCAAGTGGACCGGCATACCGGTCACCCGGATGCTGGAGACCGAGTCGGAGAAACTGGTCCGCATGGAGCAACGCCTGAAAAGCCGGGTGGTCGGCCAGGACGAGGCGCTCACCCTGGTGGCTAACGCGGTGCGCCGCGCCCGAAGCGGCCTCTCCGACCCGAACCGTCCCATCGGCTCCTTCATCTTCCTGGGGCCGACCGGCGTCGGCAAGACCGAGACGGCACGGGCGCTCGCTTCATTCCTTTTCGATGACGATCAGGCCATCGTCAGGATCGACATGAGCGAGTACCAGGAAAAACATACGGTGGCACGGCTGATCGGCGCACCTCCGGGCTACGTCGGATACGAGGAGGGAGGACAGCTCACCGAGGCGGTGCGTCGCCGCCCCTACTGCATAGTGCTCTTCGACGAGATCGAGAAGGCCCACGCCGAGGTTTTCAACGTCTTCCTCCAGATCCTGGACGACGGCAGGCTGACCGACGGGCAGGGGAGGACGGTCGACTTCAAGAACGCGGTCATCATCATGACCAGCAACCTGGGCTCGCAGTGGATCCAGCAGTTCGGCGCCAGCGACTACGACCGGATGCAGGCCGAGGTCATGGAGACGCTCAGGCAAAGCTTCAAGCCGGAGTTCCTGAACCGTGTCGACGAGATCGTCATCTACCACGCGCTGCCGCTGGAGAGTATCAAGGACATCGTCTCCATCCAGCTCCAAGCGCTGACCAGGCGCCTGGAGGAAAAGAACCTCGGGCTTGAGGTGACGGAGCAGGCGCGCGAATACCTGGCGCGCGAAGGATACGACCCTGCCTACGGCGCACGGCCGCTGAAGCGGGCGCTGCAGAGAAAGATCCAGGACCCGCTGGCACTGATGCTTCTCGAGAACAAGTTCCTGCCGGGAGACCTGGTAAAGGTCGAACTTTCCCCGGCGGGGGACTCGCTGGCGATAGCGAAGAAGTGAATAAGAGCGAATTAAGAAATTGATATTTCATGCCGAAGCTGCTATGGTGCGCGCGCAAGATTTTTTTTGCGCCGCGCAGGGCGGCATTACAATGTGGGGAGTTCTGAATGAAGCGTTATTCAACTATTATGTCGGTTTTACTCACACTGGCGCTGCCCGTGGCAGGCAACTGCGCGGAGGCACCCAAAGCGCCTGAAAAGCCGGGCGCATCCGTCGAAGCCATAAAGGACAGCATGTCGAAGGGCGGACACGGCAGCATGATGGGGATGATGGGGATGACGGAAGGGGCGGCCCCTGCCGACCTCGATGTAAACCCCACGGGGAAGGTGGTCGAGACCATGAACGGCGGCGGTTACACCTACGCCAACCTGGAAAGCAAAGGGACCCGGAGCTGGGTTGCCTACCCGGTGCTTGAGACCCGGGTCGGGGATTCCCTCTCCTTCCAGAACTGCCTGCCGATGGCCAACTTCCAGAGCAAGGCGCTGAACCGCAAGTTCGACAACGTCCTTTTCTGCAACGCACCCGAAATCATCAGCTCGGCCAGCGCAGCCGAGCCTAAGCCGGCAGTTGCAAAGGGTGCGGTCGACAAGAAAGCGGCACCCTCAGGCGAGAAGATCAAGGTCGAAAAGGCCGCCGGGGCCAACGCCTACACCATCGAGGAGATTTTCGCCAAGAAGGGCTCCCTGCACGGCAAACAGGTCGTGGTCAAGGGGCAGGTGGTCAAAGCGGCCTCCGGGATCATGAACAGGAACTGGATCCATATCCAGGACGGCACCGGCAGTGAGGGGAAGAAGAACAACGACCTGACCGTCACCACTGACCAGATGGCGGAAGTGGGGGACGTGGTAACCATCTCCGGCACCCTCGCCAAGGACAAGGACTTCGGCGGCGGTTACAAGTACGCCGCCATCATCGAAAAGGGGATCGTGAAGAAGTAACGCGACCCGCAGACAGCAAAGGAAAGGCCCTCCGAAACAACGGGGGGCCTTTTTTAATCCCTGACGCCACCCTGGCGACTGCCGTGCCGACAGGCACTGTCTGACGCGCGCCAGACACCCCCGGAGCCAGTCATGACCAAGCTTCTGATCGCCCTGTTCCTGGCCCGCTTTGCCGCAGCCTACCTGCTGCGCTACCTCAACCTGCGCCACCTGCGCCGCAACGCAACGCTGGTACCCGAGGGTTTCTCAGGATCCGTCGACGCGGAAGCACTGGCCAAGTCGGCCCGCTACACACAGGAGCAAAGCAGGTTGGGGCTGGTCGAGTCCGTCTACGACAGCGCGCTGTTGCTCGCGTTCCTGTTCACTCCGCTATTGCCGATGTACGACAACTGGATCGCGTCGCTTTCCGGCTCCTTCGTCGTCGACGGGGTGCTCTTCGTGCTGATCCTGAACCTGGCACAGAGCATCCTGGAAATACCCTTCTCGCTCTACAGCACCTTCCGCCTCGAAAAGCGCTACGGCTTCAACACCACCACCCCCGGGCTCTGGATCTCCGACTTCGTCAAGTCGACGCTCCTCTCCATGCTCCTGCTCGCCGTCACGGCAGCGGCCGCCCTGCTGCTGGTCCGGCATTCCCCGAACCTTTGGTGGCTCTGGGTCTGGGGTTTCTTCGCCCTGTTCTCCATCACCATGATCTACCTCTCCCCCTACATCATCGAACCGCTCTTCTCGAAATTCGAGCCGCTCGCAGACGAGGAACTGGAAGATGAGATCCGGCTCATGCTGCAAAAGGCGGGGATTGAGGTGAAGGGGGTGATGCAGATGGATGCCTCACGTCGCAGCCTCCACTCCAACGCCTACTTTACCGGCATCGGCCATGTGAAGCGGATCGTACTCTACGACACGCTGTTAAAGCAGATGGAGCAACCGGAACTGCTGGCCATCCTGGCGCACGAGGCCGGGCATTGGAAAAAGGGACATATCTGGAAGCGCCTCCTGCTGATGGAGGGCGCGGCACTGGCAATCTTCTGGCTGGTGCACCGGTTGATTGAGTGGGGGGGGCTTCCCGCCCTGTTCGGCCTCCCGGAGGGGTCCTTCGTGGCACAGATGGTCATGGTGAGCTTCCTTTTCTCCATCGCATCCTTCCCCCTCACCCCGATCGGCTCCTGGCTGTCGCGCAGAAACGAGTGGGAGGCCGACCGCTTCGCGTCCCGGCTTTCCGGCACACCGCACGCACTCGCCTCAGCACTGGTCAAGCTGTCCCGCGAGAACCTGGCAAACCTGCACCCGCACCCCTGGTACGCCGCTTTTTATTACAGCCATCCTCCGGTAGTGGAGCGGGTGGCCAGGCTGCATGCCATGGCTGAGGCCGGCATCCAGGTTAAAAACGAAGAGGGGCGGGAATAATTAGCAGAGCCTCATTGCGCAGCCAATTTTGCATGGTATTTTTCTTGAGGCCTTTGCCACAGTAAAAGCGACAGGAGAGCCGATTTTTATGCGTCTGAACATCCTCATTACCGCATCCGAAGCCGTTCCCTTCGCCAAGGAAGGGGGGCTGGCCGACGTGGTCGGCGCCCTCCCCAAGTACCTCGCAGCCAGGGGGCACGACGCGAGGGTCGTGATGCCCCGCTACTACAAGGTCGACCGGCAGCGCTTCCAGCTGCGTCAACTCCCCGGCGTGCTGGTGGTCCCCATGGGGGTGATCGGCGACATGTACTGCGGCGTCCTGGAGGGGAGGGTTCCCGGCAGCGACGTGCCGATCTACTTCCTGGAGCACGAGAGCTTCTACGGCCGCGAGTGCCTTTACGAGAGGGACAACAAGGGGTACCTCGACAACGACAACCGCTTCATCTTCCTCTCCAAGGCAAGCCTTGAGCTCTGCAAGATGATCGACTTCGCCCCCGACCTCGTGCACGCTCACGACTGGCACACCGCGGCGGTGCCGGTACTGATGAACACGTGGTACCGCCACGACCGCTACCTGGCCGGGGCCGCCTCGCTCCTTACCATCCACAACATGCAGCACCAGGGGAGCTTTTACGAGGGTGCCATGGACGTCCTGGGCATCGGATGGGAGCACTTCAACTTCCTGGAGCTGGAGATGGACGACCAGGTCAACCTGTTGAAGGGGGGGATCTATCACGCCACGCTCCTGAACACGGTGAGCGAGGGGTACGCCCGGGAGATCCAGACCCCGGAATACGGGTGGGGGCTGGAAGGGGTGGTCCGGGAGCGCTCGGACGTGCTTTCCGGGGTCCTGAACGGCGTCGACTACCAGGAGTGGAGCCCTGAGCGGGACCCCTTCCTGCCGGTGAACTACAGTGCCGAGGATCTGGGCGGGAAGGCCGTCTGCAAGCGCGAGCTGCAGCGGGCGTTCGGGCTTCCCGAGCGGGAGGACGTGCCGCTTATCGGGATGGTATCGCGCCTGGTGAAGCAGAAGGGGATAGATGTCCTGGCCCAGGCGCTGCCACGGCTCTTGGAGCTCGACATGCAGATCGTGCTCCTTGGAGCCGGCGAGCCGTGGGCCCACTTCTACTTCGGCGGGATGGCGGCAAAAAACCCGCAGCGTTTCGCCTGCCGCATAGGGTACGACAACGCCCTTGCCCACCGGATCGAGGGGGGGTGCGACTTCTTCCTGATGCCGTCGGCCTTCGAGCCGTGCGGCCTGAACCAGATGTACAGCATGCGCTACGGCACCATCCCCATCGTGCGAGCCACAGGCGGGCTGGACGACTCGGTGCAGAATTTCGACGCCGACAGGCGCAGCGGCGACGGCTTCAAATTCTGGCACCTGAGCGCAGGCGCCCTCTTCGACACGGTAGGTTGGGCGGTGCACACCTGGTACCACGACCCGGAGGGCATCTGCGCTCTCAGGCGAAACGCCATGGCCAAGAGGTTCACCTGGGACGACGCCGCGGCAAAGTACGAGAGGCTCTACCTGGACGGAATGCGGAGAAAGCTCGGGGAGGAGAGGTTCCGGCAGGTGGTGGAGGAGAGAAGAGAAAGGGGGGGCGCGGGGAAGAAGGCTCCCCTCCCCGCCGCTTCGGAGGGTACCCAGCCTCCGGCCTGAACCGTATCACCCTGACAACAGCGCAGACCCTTGCGACAGACTAAAAAAGGCGCCCCGGAATCCCGGAGCGCCTTTTCGTTTCAGCCGAAGCCTTCTAAAGCTACATCTTGTTCAGAAGCGGAACGATGAGCAGCGAGACGATGTTGATGATCTTGATCATCGGGTTGACTGCCGGGCCGGCGGTGTCCTTGTAGGGGTCGCCGACGGTGTCGCCGGTGACCGCTGCCTTGTGGGCTTCGCTACCCTTGCCGCCGTGGTAGCCGTCCTCGATGTACTTCTTCGCGTTGTCCCAGGCGCCGCCGCCGGTGGTCATGGAGATGGCGACGAAGATACCGGTGACGATGGAGCCGACGATCACGCCCCCCAGGGCCTTGGGGCCGAGGGTGAAGCCGACGATGATCGGGGCGAGGATCGGGATGAGGCCCGGGATGACCATCTCCTTCAGGGCGGTCTTGGTCACGATGTCGACGCAGGCAGCGTAGTCCGGCTTGCCGGTCCCTTCCATGATCCCCTTGATGGTGCGGAACTGGCGACGAACCTCGTCGACCACCGCGCCGCCAGCCTTGCCTACTGCTTCCATGCACATGGCGGCGAAGTAGTAGGGAAGCATCCCGCCGATGAAAAGACCGACGATGATGTAGGGGTCGGAAAGGGAGAAGGTCTTGTCGGCGATGGTCAGCTCCTGGACGTAGGAGGTGAACAGGATGATCGCCGCGAGCCCCGCGGAACCGATGGCGTAACCCTTGGTGACGGCCTTGGTGGTGTTCCCCACCGCGTCCAGCGGGTCGGTGACGGCGCGGACGGAGTCGTCCAGTTCAGCCATCTCGGCGATGCCGCCGGCGTTGTCGGTGATCGGACCGTAGGCGTCCATGGCAACCACGATGCCGGTCAGCGAGAGCATGGAGACCGCGGCGATGGCGATGCCGTAGACACCGGCGCAGTTGGAGGAAACCACGATGCCGGCAGCGATGACGATGACCGGGAGGGCGGTGGATTTCATGGAGACGCCGAGACCGGCGATGATGTTGGTTGCGTGGCCGGTCTTGGACGCCTCGGCGATGTGCTTCACCGGTGCGTACTCGGTCGCGGTGTAGTACTCGGTGATCCAGAAGATGGCGCCGGTGACGACCAGGCCGACGATGGCCGAGATGAAGATGTTGGTGGCGGAGATGACGACGCCGGTCGCATCGGCGAGCCCCTGCGGGAACATCTGCACGGTCACGAAGTAGAAGGCGACGCAGGCGATCACTGCGGAGGCGATGAGACCCTTGTAGAGGGCGCCCATGATCTTGCCGCTGGAGCCGAGCTTCACGAAGTAGGTGCCGATGATGGAGGCGATGATGGAGATGCCCCCCAGGATCAGCGGATAGCTGACAGCAGCGGTGTCGCTGAAGGTGATGGCGCCAAGGAGCATGGCTGCGATCAGGGTGACGGCGTAGGTCTCGAAGAGGTCGGCGGCCATACCGGCGCAGTCGCCCACGTTGTCGCCCACGTTGTCCGCGATGACAGCCGGGTTGCGCGGGTCGTCCTCGGGGATGCCTGCCTCGACCTTGCCCACCAGGTCGGCACCGACGTCGGCCCCCTTGGTGAAGATGCCGCCGCCCAGACGGGCGAAGATGGAGATCAGCGAACCGCCGAAGCCAAGGCCGACGAGCTGGGCGACGACTTCCTTGCCCGGTGCGCCCGGCATGACCTGCTGCAGGAACATGTAGTAACCGGCAACGCCGAGAAGGCCCAGACCAACCACCAGCATGCCGGTGATGGCCCCGCCCTTGAAGGCGACGTTGAGAGCTTTATGGATGCCGGACTTGGCAGCCTCGGTGGTCCTCACGTTGGCGCGCACGGAAACGAACATCCCGATGAAGCCGGTGAGGCCGGAGAAGACGGCGCCGACTGCGAAGCCGACAGCGGTCATCCAGCCGAGGGTGGCGAAGAGGGCAACGAACATGACCACGCCGACCACGGCGATGATCGTGTACTGGCGCTTCATGTAGGCCCCGGCCCCTTCCTGAATGGCTGCCGCGATCTGCCGCATCCGCTCGTTCCCCTGGGGGAGCCCCAGGATCCACTGGGCCGAGATAAGACCGTAGGCCACTGCCGCCGCGGCGCACGCCAGGGCGAAGACTACTGCATACTGTTCCATTAACAAATTCCTCCTATTTAGATATGCC
>CAZFMI010000057.1:0-26296 GCA_964519915.1 uncultured Geomonas sp. | reverse complement strand
GGTTGAAGCGGTATTCGCGGCAGAAATAGTTGAAGGCGTCGTGCGTGGTGACGAGGATGCGGCGGGCGGGCGGAATCCGGCTCACCTGCTCCCTGATCCAGGCGTCCAGCACCCTTAACTGCTGCAGGTACAGCTTCCCCCGCATCCGGTACTCGCCTGCGTTCTTCGGGTCTAGACGCCCGAAGGCCTCGACGATGTTGTTCACGTAGAGCGCCGCGTTTTTCACCGAGAACCAGGCGTGCGGGTCCGGGACGCTCTCCCCGGCGCCGGTCAGCTGCAGCGGGGCGAGCCCGCGGGTGACCGTCACCAGTTCCTTCCCCGCGTCCTTTGCCAGCACCCCCATCCAGTTCTTCCCCTCCAGGTGCAGGCCGTTCTCCAGGCAGAGGCCGGCGGACAGCACGACCTGCACGTCGTCCGGGGTCGGCTGGTAGGTGTGCGGGTCGGCGCCGGGGGCGAGGATGCTCCGGACCGCCAGCCGGTCGCCGGCGACCTGGCGGGCGAGGTCGGCGATCTGGGTGGTGGAGGCGACAACCACCGGCCTGGTCTCGGCGCGGGCGGCCATGGCCGGGGACGACCAGAAAAGGAACGTTATCCAGACGAAAAGACGCAGCAAAGCAAACCTCCGGCACCGGGTGCAGATCTGGGAAAAAACATACACATTGAAACATCTCTTCATTAAATGTCAAACCGCCGTGCTGCGACCGGCAAGGCCGGCCGGAGCACGGATCGGCAGGTCTTCCGGCCAGAGCCCCTCCCGCCGTAAACGTCCCTCCCCCTTGCGGGGGAGGGAGATGCAAATAGCGGAAGGATGCGGTCGGTCAGCTGGCCCGGCTCGCCCTCCCCCCCCGGTAGAGGAGCGCCAGCGAAATGCAGAGCAGCGCCGCTCCGGCAAACCCCAAACGGCTGAAACGCTCCCCGAAGATCATCCACGCGAGCATCGTGGAGGTAAGCGGTTCCACGAGGGTAGCGATGCTGGCAACGGTCGAGGTCGTGTGACGCATGCCCGCGATGAAAAGCACGTAGGCCAAGGCGGTGGGTATCACCCCGAGGTATGCCAGGAGCCCCCACCCCAGGGGGGAGTACTGCCACACGATCCCCTTGGCCAGGGCGACGGCCAGCAGGATCGCGGCCCCGATGCTGAAGCTTATGGCAATGGGCTGGATCGGATGGTACCGTCCGGCCAGGCTCCGCGTGGTCAGGGCGATCACGGCGTATCCGAATGCCGAGCCGAGCGCCAGGAGCTTTCCGCTGCCATTCATGCTCAAGTCGCCGGGGGCGTCCTGGAAAACGACCAGGACAGCCGTGCCGGCAAGGGAGCCTGCCAGCGCCAGCATGATGCAGCCGGACGGCCTTTGCCTGGTGATGAACGCGGAGAAGATTGCGACCATGACCGGAGCCGTGCAAAGGGTGATCAGGGTCGCCACCGCCACTCCGGCCCGCTCGACCGCAGCCAGGTAGCAGAGCTGGTACAGCGCCGTCATCAACCCGGTCAGAATCATGAGCAGCAGGTCGCGCCCGGCGACCTCGAACATCTTCGACCTCTGAACGGTCCAGCAGGCGGACAACAGCACCGGAACCGAGATGGCCAGGCGAAAGAAGCCGACCGACAGCGGGGTTGTCGTCGAGCTGCCGTAGAGCAACTTGCTTGTTATGCCGACTGTCCCCCATAGGACTCCGGCTAATAGTATCAGCGAAAGCCCACGACGTGAGCTATTTTGGTCGGACAAGTGGGACTGCATGATGGTCTCCTTGCTCTCAAGTTAAGTCAACGGACTGGAGATCAAGGCAGATGGGCGCAACTGTAGTGTACTCGCTCCTGGCGAACAGGGAATGAAGCGACAGCCGATCTGCCTTGTTAGGCGGAAACGACCGGGGGCGGGGGTAATATGCTTGAGAAGGGATAGAACATGGGCTGAGTAATTAGCACCGGTGACAGCCAAAGTCAACAGGTTGTCGGTGGCGGACGGCAAAGACCGCGCTCCTGCAAACCCTCGAAGCGGCTGTGACATGTCGCTTGGCCGCTTTTGAGGCCGGCACGGCCGCGCTGTCAGACAAAGTTTTCCGTTTGAGCCAGAAACGGCCGTTTTTTATGCGGCGAAATGCATGTTTTGTGCTAGCCTTTAGTGCTATTTTTCAACCCGCGGAGGGAAGAGTCGACAGATGCACAACAAGGTGATTGAAAGGATCCTCCAGGAGGTGAGCGGGGGGACGCTCGGGGTCGATGATGCTTTGGCAAGGCTGAAGCACCTCCCCTACGAGGACCTGGGGTGCGCCACGGTGGACCACCACCGGACGCTGCGCCAGGGTTTCCCCGAGGTGATCTTCGGACAGGGCAAGAGCGTACCCCAGATGCGGACCATCATCACCGCTCTGCTGGCCAAGGGCGGGAACGTGCTCGCCACCCGCGTGAACGGCGCCAAGGCGGCGAAGCTCAGGGAGTTTTTCCCGCAGGCGCTCTACCACCCGGACGCGCGGGCGCTCACCGTAGAGCAGCACCCGGTGGAGCTGCGCGGCAGGGGGAAGGTCCTGGTCGTCTGCGCCGGCACCTCGGACATCCCGGTGGCGGCCGAGGCGGTCCTGACCGCGCGCCTGATGGGGAACGAGGTGGAGCACATTTTCGACGTGGGGGTAGCCGGCCTGCACCGCCTGCTGGCGCGGCGCGCGACCCTTGCCGAGGCGTCGGTCGTCATCGTGGTGGCGGGCATGGAGGGGGCGCTCCCCTCGGTGGTGGGCGGCCTGGTGGACAAGCCGGTGATCGCGGTCCCGACCTCGATCGGTTACGGCGCATCCTTCGGCGGGGTGGCGGCGCTTTTGGGGATGCTCAACTCCTGCGCCGCCGGGGTGACCGTGGTGAACATAGACAACGGCTTCGGAGCGGCCTACGCCGCCAGCCTCATGAACAGGGTGCACGCATGAAGGTACTGTATTTCGACTGCTTTGCGGGGATCGCCGGCGACATGACCGTCGCCGCCCTGATGGAGCTCGGGCTTCCCCTGGAGACGTTGCGAGAGGGGCTCTCCCTGCTGCCGCTTTCCGGCTACACGCTTTCTTGTTCCAGGGTCGAGCGGCACGGCGTCGCCGGCACCCGTTTCGAGGTGACCCTCACCGAAGAGGACCAGCCGCACCGCCACTACCCGGGCATCGCGGCGATGATCGAGGGGTCGGCGCTGCCCCCCCGGGTCAAGGACCTGGCCCGGCGCATCTTCCTGAGGCTCGCCCAGGCCGAGGCGAGCGTGCACGGCGTTTCCCTGGAGCGGGTGCATTTTCACGAAGTCGGGGCCGTCGATTCCATCGTCGACATCGTGGGGACGGCCATAGGCCTCGACTACCTGGGGATCGACCGGGTCTACGCCTCCGGCCTCCCCTACGGGCGGGGCTTCGTGCAGACGGCCCACGGCCGGCTCCCGGTCCCGGCGCCCGCGACGGCCAAGCTCATGGAGGGGATCCCCCTCACGGCCGACATCGGCGAGGGGGAGCGGGTGACCCCCACCGGGGCCGCCATCGTCGCGGCGCTCGCCGAGGGGTTCGGCCCCCCTCCCGCCATGACCCCCAAAGGGATCGGCTACGGCGCCGGCAGCAAGGATTTCCCGGAACTCCCCAACCTGCTCCGGGTGGTGCTGGGGGAGACGCCCGCCGCTGCGCGCCAGGAGGAGGTCCTGGTCCTGGAGACCCACGTGGACGACATGAGCCCCGAGCTCTTCGGGTTCCTCATGGAGAGGCTTTTCCTGGGGGGGGCCCTCGACGTCGCCTTCTCGGCGCTGCAGATGAAGAAGAACCGTCCCGCCACCCGCCTTACCGTGATCGCGAACCCCGCCGACCTGGAGAAGCTCTCCGGGATCATCCTCTCGGAATCGACGGCCATCGGCCTGCGCTACCACCCGGCAAAGCGGATCACCCTCGCGCGCCGCGGCGAGCTGCGGCCCAGCTCGCTCGGGCCGGTGCAGGTGAAGGTCCTGGAAAACGGGCGGGTGACGCCCGAGTTCGAGGCGTGCCGGGGGATCGCGCTGGCAAAAGGGTTGCCGCTCATCGAGGTGTACCGCATCGTGGAAAGGGAGTGCTGCAAGGGATGAAAAAGTTCGTGATCATCGCCGCCACCTGGTTCGGCACAGGCTTCGCCCCCGTAGCGCCCGGGACCTTCGGGACCCTGGGGGCCATCCCCCTCTACCTGGTGCTCTCCCGGCTCTCGCTGCCGCTCTACCTGCTGACCGCCGCCGCCTTCACCCTGTTCGCCTGCTGGGTGGCCGGGCACGGCGAGGAGATCTGGGAGGAGCACGACTCCTCCAGGATCGTCATCGACGAGGTGGCGGGCTTCCTGGTCACCATGAGCGCCGTACCCGCCAGCTGGCAGGGGGTGCTGGTCGGCTTTCTCATGTTCCGCATCTTCGACATCCTGAAACCCCAGCCGGCGCGCTGGTTCGACCGGTCGCTCAAAAACGGCTACGGCGTGGTGCTGGACGACATCATGGCCGGCATCTACGCCTGCGCCGCCACGCATCTCGCCTTGAGGCTCCTGTGAGAGTGGCGACCCTTTCCATAGGAGACGAGCTGCTCTCCGGCGAGGTGGTCGACACCAACCAAAGCCACATCGCGGACCGGCTCTACGACGCCGGCATCCGGGTGCTGAGGCACCTGACCGTCCCGGACCACGAGGAATCCATCGTGCAGGCCCTGCAGGAGCTCGCCCGCTCAAGCGACGCCGTGGTGGTCACCGGGGGGCTCGGTCCCACCCCCGACGACCTGACCGCCCGGGCCGCGGCGCGGGCGGCCGGGGTCGGGCAGGAACTCTCGGAACAGGCGCTCCGGCACCTGGAGGTTTTCGCCGGGCGGATCTCCGGCGGACTCCACCCGGCCAACCGGCGACAGGCGCTGCTCCCCGCCGGCTGCACCCTGATCCCCAACCCGCTCGGTACCGCCTGCGGCTTCGTCGTGAGGATCGAGGCTGCCGACTTCTTCTTCCTCCCCGGAGTCCCCTACGAGATGGAGCGGATGCTGGAGGAGACCGTGCTCCCGCGGCTTGGCCGCGGGGAGGGCGCATCGTGGCAGCGGGTGACCCTGAAGTTCTTCGGGCTCGCCGAGGCTGCTGCAGCTGAACTCCTGCAGGGGGCGCTCCCCGAAGGGTCGCCGGTGCAGCTCGCCTACTGCGTGAAGTTCCCGGAGATCCACCTGATCCTGCGCGCCGCGAAGCAGCACTCGGACCTTTTGCGGGAAGCGGCGGCGACGGTGCGGCAGCGGCTGGGGGATTTCGTCTTCGCCCGCGACCGGGAGACCATGGACGACCGCCTGGCGCTCCTTTTCAGGGAAAAAGGGGTCACCCTGGCGCTCGCCGAATCCTGCACCGGCGGCATGATCGCGGCCCGCATCACCGCCGTGCCGGGGAGTTCCGCGTACTTCCTGGAGGGGAACGTCACCTACAGCAATGAGGCGAAGAGCCGGATGCTCGGGGTGCCGGCGGAGCTGATAGAGAGACACGGCGCCGTGAGCGCCGAGGTCGCCCGCGCCATGGCGGCCGGGGCACGGCGGGCGGCGGGGAGCGACCTCGCCCTCTCGGTGACCGGGATCGCAGGCCCCGACGGCGGGACCCCGGAAAAGCCGGTCGGCACCGTCTACCTGGCGCTCGCCGACGCCTCCTCGTGCCTCGTAAAGAGGTACAACTTCCAGGGCGACCGGGACGTCGTCAGGTCCGTCACCTGCTTCACCGCCCTTGACTGGCTGCGCAAACACCTTCTCGCCGCCACCGGAGCGCCTACCCGCAGCTGAGCATCCCGACCACACCGCTGGTAAAGGGGGATAGCCTTGCACTTTGCACCGTTTTTACTGATCGTTGCCTGCGAATTGCTGCTTCTTTTCATCGAGCTGCTCGCCCCGCTGCCGGGATGGCTCCATTTCGCCACCGACACCCTGCTGGCGGCCGCGCTGCTCGCCCTCGCGGTGCGCCTTAGAAGGCGCCACTTCCAGCTCCTGAACGGCCTGCACCGGGAGATCGACGGCATGCAGCAGGAGGCGGTGAAGAGCGCCCGCCGCTACAAGAGCCTCCTGGAAGGGGCGGGGAACGCGATCTTCATCTTCAATGCGGAGACGGGGGTCCTGGAGGAGGAGAACCGCGTGGGGCGCGAGCTGCTCGGTTTCGGCAAGGAGGAGCTAAAGACCATGCCGGCGCGCGACCTGCTGCACCCGGTCGAGCACGAGAGGTTCCGCTCCTTCGTGTACCAGCTGGTAAGGCAGGGGCGGGCCGAACTGGACGAGGCGCGGTTCAGGAGGAAGGACGGGTCGCTGTTCGTGGGAGAGGTGAACGCGCGCCTCATAGACCTGGGAGACCAGCAGGTCGCGCACTGCGTGCTGCGGGACATCACGGAGAAAAGGCAAAACGAGAGGGAGATCTGGCAAAGAAACCGCGAGCTCTCCATCCTGAACGGCATCCTCACCGACATGAACCGGCTGAGCGGGCTGGAGAAGGTGCAGGAGAGGACCCTCTCCGAGATCATGGAGCTCTTCCAGGCCCCCGGAGGGACGCTGCACCTGTACGGCCCCGACGGGGGCGCGCCGCGGCTTTGCGCCTCCAGGGAGGTTTCGCCGCAGCTGTCGCGGATGATCGCCGACTCCATCGCCGGGGACCCGGGGCTTTTCCGGGAGCTCCGCATCCTGGAAAATCCCCCGGGGGAAGGGCTCTACCAGGGCGCCGCCCAAGGATGGGGAAGCCTCACCTCGATCCCGATCAGCGCCGCGGAACAGCTCATCGGGGTGATGCACCTGATGCATGCCGGGCACTGCGGCTACACGCCGGAGGAGCTTCGCTTCCTGGAAAGCGTAGGGAAGCAGATGGGGAACATCATCGAGAAGAACAGGCTCTTCGACGAGCTGAACTGGAAGAGCGAGGAGTTGCTCCGTTCGCACCGCCTGCTGGAAAAAACCAGCCACAACCTCTCCGTCTCCGAGATAAGGCTGAAGCAGAACCTCTCCCTGGTGGAACAGGCGAACCTGGAACACGACAGGCTGGACCGGATGAAGAACCAGTTCCTGGGGATGGTCTCGCACGAGTTCAACACCCCGCTCACCAGCATCATATCGGGGGTGGACCACCTGTTGCAATTCGGCTGGAGCAGCAGGGAGAACGCCTGCATCGTGCTGAAGATGGTGCGGGACGGCGGGCTCAAGCTGAAGGGGCTGGTGGCCGACCTGTTGAAGCTGATCCGCCTGGAGGCGCGCAGGGGGGAGCTGGAGACCTCCGCCGTACAGCTGGGGGAGTTCCTGGACGGCCTGACACGGCAGCTCCAGCCGCAGCTTGAGCCGCGCGGGCAGAGCATCGCCCTGGCGGGGCTGGACGCCCTCCCCTACTTCGATGCGGACCGGGGGTACCTGGAGCGGGTCTTCGGCGAGCTTTTGGGAAATGCCATCAGGTTCAGCCCGGACAACGGCGAGATCGCGGTCAACGCCCGGGTGGTGGGGCGGGAGGCGCTCCTTGAGCGCAGGGAGACCCTGGAGCGGTTCAACCGGGAGTTCCTCAAGCGCTGCGGCGAACGCTGCTACCTGGAGGTCGAGGTGCGCGACGGCGGCATCGGCATCCCCGCGCAGGAGCAGCAGCGCATCTTCGAGATCTTCTATGAAGTGGGGGAGATCCGGCACCACTCAAGCAGCAGGAACAGCGAACAGGGAAGGGGCGCGGGGATCGGGCTCGCCATCGTGAAGGGCATGGTGGAGGCCCACGGCGGCATGGTCTGGGTGGAGAGTTCAGCCGGGAGTTCCTTCTTCCTGGTGCTCCCCCTGGAGCAGGAGGCGATCCAGCCGGCGCTCTTTTGAAAAACGTTCTGCGTTCTACGTTCCATGTTCTCCACGGCACATGCCACCGCTTTCCCGGCGGCTCCGTCTTTCAGCGGCGGGGTTTCGACCTAAACGGAGAACGCAGAACTTGGAACGGTTTTAGCCGTTGAAAACCCGCTCAAGGTTGTGCTATGTGTGATGGGTTCGAAAACCCGACCAAAAGGACGGCCCGGCGCCGACAACAGGAGATATAAAAGATGCTCGACAAGGAAAAAGCGGAAAAGGCCCTGGACCTGGCCATGAGCCAGATTGAAAAGCAGTTCGGCAAAGGGGCCATCATGAGGCTGGGCAACGAGGAAGCTCTGCCGGACGTCGCTTCCATCCCGACCGGGTCGCTCTCGCTCGACCTGGCCCTGGGAGTGGGCGGGGTGCCGCGCGGCCGCGTCATCGAGATCTTCGGACCGGAATCGTCGGGCAAGACCACCCTGGCCCTGCACATCATCTCCGAGGCACAGAAGCTTGGCGGCATCGCCGCGTTCGTCGACGCCGAGCACGCCCTCGACATAGGCTACGCCAGGAAGCTGGGCGTGAAGACCGACGACCTGCTGGTCTCGCAGCCGGACACCGGCGAGCAGGCGCTGGAGATCGCCGAGACGCTGGTAAGAAGCGGCGCCATCGACGTGCTGGTGGTCGACTCCGTCGCGGCGCTGGTCCCCAAGGCCGAGATCGAGGGTGACATGGGTGATTCCCACATGGGGCTGCAGGCGCGCCTCATGTCCCAGGCCCTCAGGAAACTCACCGGCATCATCTCCAAGTCCAACTGCTGCGTCATCTTCATCAACCAGATCAGGATGAAGATCGGCGTCATGTTCGGCAACCCGGAAACCACCACCGGCGGCAACGCGCTCAAGTTCTACGCCTCGGTGCGCATGGACATCAGGAAGATCGCCGCCCTCAAGCAGGGCAACGACATGATCGGCTCCCGGACCCGCGTGAAGGTGGTGAAGAACAAGGTCGCCCCTCCCTTCAAGGAGGTCGAGTTCGACATCCTGTACGGCGAGGGGATCTCCAAGGAAGGGGACATCCTGGACCTCGCGGTCGAGCGCAACGTGGTGGAAAAAAGCGGCGCCTGGTTCTCCTACGGCAAGGAGCGCATCGGCCAGGGGCGCGAGAACTCGCGCATCTTCCTGAAGGAGCACCCGGAAATCACCGCGGAGATCAGGGAAAAGCTGACCACACCCCAACAAGACGCCGCAGCACCCGGCGCAGCCTAAACCATGGAACTGAACGAGATCCTGGGCATAGCCATGAAGGCGAAGGGATCCGACATCCACCTGAAGGCGGGGCTCCCCCCCATCGTCAGGATCGACGGCGCCCTGCGCGCCATCCCCAATGCCGACCGGCTCTCCAGCGACGCGGTGCGCAACATGGCGTTCTCCATCATGAACGAGCGCCAGAAGCGTATCTTCGAGGAGAACTACGAGGTCGACCTCTCGTACGGGGTCCCGGGTCTGGGGCGCTTCCGCGTCAACGCCTTCGCCCAGCGCGGCACCGTTGCCATGGTCCTGCGCGCCATACCGATCGCCATCCCGACCCTGGAGACGCTGAACCTCCCGCCGGTCCTGAGGAAGCTCGCCCTGGAGCAGCGCGGACTGATCCTGGTCACCGGCACCACGGGAAGCGGCAAGTCCACCACGCTCGCCTCGATGATCGATTACATCAACGAGCACCGGACCTGCAACATCATCACCATCGAGGACCCGGTCGAGTACCTGCACAAGGACAAGAAGAGCCTGATCAGCCAGCGCGAGGTCGGCTTCGACACGCTGACCTTCGGCAAGGCGCTCACCTCTTCGCTCAGGCAGGACCCCGACGTGATCCTGGTGGGGGAGATGCGCGACTACGAGACCATCGAGACGGCGCTCACCGCGGCCGAGACCGGTCACCTGGTGCTCTCCACCCTGCACACCCTGGACGCCGCCGAGACCGTCAACAGGATCATCTCCGTGTTCCCCCCCTACCACCAGAGGCAGGTCAGGATGCAGCTCTCCGGCATCCTGAAGGGGGTCGTCTCCCAGCGGCTGGTACCCAGAAGCGACGGCAAGGGGCGCGTCCCCGCCGTGGAGATCATGATCGGCACGGCCCGCATCAAGGACTGCATCGACGACAAGGAGAAGACGAAGCAGATCCCGGAAGCGATCGCCCAGGGCTTCACGAGCTACGGGATGCAGACCTTCGACCAGTCGCTCATGCAGCTTCTGACCAAGAAGCTGATCAGCTACGAGGAGGCGATGCGCCAGTCGAGCAACCCCGACGACTTCGCCCTCAAGATCTCCGGCATCTCGTCCACCTCCGACTCCAACTGGGACGAGTTCACGGGCGACGGCGATAACGGGGAAAACGGCGACCTCATCATCGAGAAGTACTAGGTGCAGCGCGGCTCCCCCTTCGATTGCTCCCTGAGGATGCTCGCCCTGCGCGACCACTCCGAGGCGGAGCTGCGCAAAAAGCTCGGGGGGAAGGGGTACCGGGAGCAGGAGATCGAGGAGAGCGTCGCGAGGCTAAAGGCGCTCGGTTATCTGGACGACCTCCGCTTCGCGCGCGGCTTCGCCTCCTCGGCCATGAGAAACGGCAGGGGGTACGGGACCAGGCTGAAGCTGGAGCTCGCCCGCCGCGGGGTTGCCGCGGGGATCGTCAGCGAGGTGCTTGGCGAGCTGAGCGAGGAGTACGGCGAGAAGGAGCTCCTGGCGGAGCTTTTTGGGCGCCGCTACCCCGGGTTCGACCCGGAAACGGCGACCGACAAGGAAAAGCGCAAGGTGGTGGGGTACCTGCAGCGGAGGGGATTCTCCCTCTCCGCGATATTCAGGGAGCTCGGGGCAAAGGACGACTAGCAAAAAGGCGCGCAACAGGGATGAAGGGGATGCAAGGGATCACTGCCGAAACCCGGAGGGTTTGTTTCTCATCCCCGCCACCCCCGTAAAGTATCGTTTTCACATAATTTTATTTTTGAGGTTTTTATGACAGGCAAAGAGATCCGGTCCCAGTTCTTCAACTTCTTTCAGAAAAAGGGGCATACCCTGGTGGAGAGCTCGAACCTCGTCCCCCGCAACGACCCGACCCTCCTTTTCACCAACGCCGGCATGAACCAGTTCAAGGACTGCTTCCTCGGCATGGAGAAGCGGGACTACGTGAGGGCCGTTTCCTCGCAAAAGTGCGTCAGGGCGGGGGGCAAGCACAACGACCTCGAGAACGTGGGGCGCACCGCGCGTCACCACACCTTCTTCGAGATGCTGGGCAACTTCTCCTTCGGCGACTACTTCAAAAAGGAAGCGATCGCCTTCGCCTGGGAATTCCTCACCGTCGAACTCGGCCTCTCCAAGGACAAGCTCTACGTGACCGTCTACACGGACGACGACGAGGCGGCAGCCATCTGGAACCGGCAGGAAGGGGTCCCGGTGGAGCGCATCTACCGTTTCGGCGAGAAGGACAACTTCTGGTCCATGGGAGACACCGGGCCGTGCGGACCGTGCACCGAGATCTTCTGGGACAACGGCCCGGGGACCGGCTGCGGCAGCCCGGACTGCGCCGTCGGGTGCGACTGCGACCGTTACATGGAGATCTGGAACAACGTCTTCATGCAGTTCAACCGGAGCAAGGACGGGACCCTGACCCCGCTCCCCAAGCCGTCGGTCGACACCGGCATGGGCCTTGAGCGGATCTCGGCGGTCATGCAGGGGGTCACCTCGAACTACGACACCGACCTCCTGCAGGGCATCATCCGCCACATCGAGTCGGTCTCCGGCAAGAAGTACAGGGACGACGAGAAGGACGACGTCTCGATGCGGGTCATAGCCGACCACGCCCGCGCCGTCACCTTCCTCATCTGCGACGGGGTCCTCCCCTCCAACGAGGGGCGCGGCTACGTCCTGCGGCGCATCATGCGCCGCGCAGCCCGCCACGCCAAGATGCTCGGCGTAGCGGAGCCGGTGCTGTACCGGATCGTGGACGCGGTCAACATGATGATGGGGGACGCCTACCCGGAACTTCTGGAGCGCGAACTGTACGTGAAGAAGGTGATCCATGCCGAGGAGGAGCGCTTCGTCGAGACCCTCGACCGCGGGCTCGCCATCCTGAACGAGGAGACCGCCGCCCTGAAGGCGCAGGGGGAGAGCGTCCTGTCCGGCGAGGTGATCTTCAAGCTGTACGACACCTACGGCTTCCCCGTCGACCTCACCGCCGACATCGTGCAGGCTGAGGGGTTCACCCTCGACGAGGACGGCTTCGCGCTCTGCATGGAAAAGCAGCGGGTGAAGGCCCGGGAGAACTGGAAAGGCTCCGGCGAGCAGGGACTCGCCAGCATCTACAAGGAGCTGCACGGCACCGGCATCAGCAGCGCATTCGTGGGTTACACCGAGCAGACCGCCTACGCGCCGATCAGCGCCATCGTCAAGGGGGGGGTGCTGGCCGAGGAGGCCGGCGCCGGGGAAGAGGTGGAAATCGTCACGCAGGCCACCCCCTTCTACGGCGAGTCCGGCGGCCAGGCAGGCGACACCGGGACCATCTCCACCGGCTCCGGCCATGTCGAGGTGACCGCGTCGGCGCGCCCCTTCGCCGACCTGACCGTGCACCGCGGCAAGGTGGTCTCCGGCTCGATCAGGACCGGCGAGGCCGCGGACCTGAAGGTCTCCGCCGCGATGCGCGCCGCCACCGCCCGCAACCACACCGCAACGCACCTTTTGCAGGCGGCTCTCAGGGAGGTGCTGGGCGAGCACGTCAAGCAGGCAGGCTCGCTGGTGACCCCGGACAGGCTTCGCTTCGACTTCACCCACTTCCTCCCGATGACCCAGCAGGAGCTGCGCCGGGTGGAGATCCTGGTGAACAGCCACATCATGGCCAACGCGCCGGTCGACGCGCGCGAGATGCCGGCCGCCGAGGCCCTGGCCGCAGGGGCCACGGCCCTCTTCGGGGAGAAGTACGGCGACGTGGTCCGCGTGGTCCGCGTGGGCGAGGTATCGAGCGAGCTTTGCGGCGGCACCCACGTGCACGGCGCGGGCGAGATCGGCTTCTTCAAGATCGTCTCAGAGGCCGGCATCGCCGCCGGGGTCAGAAGGATCGAGGCCCAGACCGGCAGCGGCGCCCTCGCGGTGGTGCACGGCATGGAAGACGAGCAGCGCGGCATCTCCACCCTCTTGAAGGCGGAGGGGGGAACGGTGCTGGACCGCGTGGAGAAACTCCTGGCCAGCCAGCGCGAGCTGCAAAGGGAGCTCGACACGCTCCAGGCAAGGCTGAACGCCTCCAAGTCCGCCGACCTCATCCAGCAGGTGCGCGAGAAAAACGGGGTGAAGATCCTCGCGGTGAAGGTCGAGGGGGACGCCAAGGGGCTGCGGGAGCTCTCCGACACCCTGAAGGAGCGCATCGGCTCGGGGATCATCGTCCTCGGCGCTGCCGACCGGGCCAGGGCGAACCTCCTGGTGGCGGTGACGCCGGACCTCTGCTCCCGCTTCAAGGCGGGGGACATCATCAAGGCCATCGCTCCCATCGTCGGGGGGAACGGCGGCGGCAAGCCGGAACTGGCACAGGCCGGCGGCTCCAAGCCGGAGAACCTGGCCGAGGCGCTCGAGGCCGCGTACCAGATCGTAGGCTAGCAAGAGCGAAGGGGCCTTCGCGCCGGCGCGAAGGCCCCACGTGAAACCCGCAACCACCACGAAGCCAGGACCGCCATGTTCCAACTGACCCAGAGACTCGATGAAACGCTCCAGCAGGACCGGGAGAGGAAGACCGTCCTCGTAGTCGACGACGAGGCCGTGATCCGCGACCTTTGCGAGAGGGTGCTGCACGACTACCACATCGTCCAGGCGGGGGACGGGGTCGAGGCCCTGGAAATATTCATGCGCGGCGGGATAGACGTGATCCTGACCGACGTGATGATGCCGAAGATGGACGGCATCGAACTGCTGAAGAACCTGAAGGAGCGGGAGCCGACCATGGTGGTGATCATCATGACCGGCTTCGCGGACAAGGAGCTGATCCTGAGGGCGTTGAAGGCCGATGCGGACGACTTCATCACCAAGCCGCTGAACCTGCTGCAGCTGAAAAGCGCCGTCGACAAGGCGCTGGTCAAGAAGGCCCTCAAGGAGGAGATCGCCAACCTGAGGAACCTGGACCGGTTCAAGACCGTGTTCCTGTCGCTCATCTCCCACAAGTTCCGCACCCCCATCACCTCCATCTCCCTGTTCCTGCAAAACCTCGCCGCCGGCATCATAAACCCCTCCGACGAGGGGGCCGACGAGCACATGGACCTCGTCTACAACGAGGCGTGCTACCTCGGCACCCTGGTGACCGACCTGCTCACCTTCTCGTCCGTGATGGACAGCAGCGCCGGGCTGCACCTGGAACCGTGCGACCTGGGCGACCTGCTCCCGCTGCTGCTGAGGGATTCCAAGGAGTGGGCAACCAAGCCCCGGGTCACCTCGCACAGCGACCTTCAGCCGGTGCCGCAGCTCCTGCTGGACCGCGAGAAGATCACCTTCGCCCTGCAGCAGGTCATCGACAACGCCGTAAAATTCTCGAAGGAGGCCGGCCTGGTCTGCGTGACCCTCAGGAACCAGGAGGAGAGCTGCCTGGTCACCGTCGAGGACAACGGCATCGGCATCCCCAGGGAGCAGATCCCCAAGCTTTTCGAGAAGTTCTACCAGGTGGACGCCGAAGGGACCGGCCAGGTGCGCGGCTTCGGCCTCGGGCTTTTCTACGCGCGCGAGTTCCTCCGGATGCACAGGGGAAGCATCAGCATCGAAAGCCAGGAGAACCTGGGCACCCGCGTCCTCATCACCATCCCCCACAAAACCGGTCAAAGCGCCTGAACGGATTCGGGGTTCCCCCTCCTTTCTGCTTCAGGCAGCGTCCCTCTTTGAAGTTGATTATTTCCCTCTATCTGCTATATTAGCGTCTTTCTATGCGGCAATTACCTATACAAGAGGCGTCAATGCAGGAACTCATAGAGAAGGCGAGCACACTCATGGAGGCGCTCCCCTATATCAGACGTTTTTCGGGCAAGACCATCGTCATCAAGTACGGCGGTCACGCCATGGCAGACGAGAAGCTCAGAAAGTCCTTCGCCATGGACATCATCCTGCTCAAATACATAGGGATCAACACCGTGGTAGTACACGGCGGCGGCCCGCAGATAAACGAGACACTGAAGCGCTACGGCATCGTCTCCGAGTTCGTCAGGGGAATGAGGGTAACCGACGCAGAGACCATGGGCGTCGTCGAGATGGTGCTGACCGGGCAGGTGAACCGCGAGGTGGTGGGCTACATCAACCAGCACGGCGGGCGGGCGGCCGGCGTTTCCGGAAAGGACGGCGGCCTCTTGCTGTGCGAGAAGATGCTGCAGGAAGTGAAGCGCGAGGACGGCAGCAGCGAGATGGTCGACATCGGCTTTGTCGGCGACGTGGTCGAGGTGAACCCCTCCCTCGTGCTCGCCTTGGAAAAGGGGGGATTCATACCGGTCATCGCGCCGGTAGGCGTAGGTCGAGACGGGCAGAGCTACAACATCAACGCAGATGTCGTGGCCGGCAAGGTAGCGGCGGCGCTGAACGCCGAGAAGCTGATCCTTCTGACCGACGTATCCGGCGTGAAGAGCAAGGAAGGGGAGCTCCTCTCCAGCATCCCGCTGGCCGAGGTGCCGGAGCTGATCGACAACGGCACCGTCACCGGCGGCATGATCCCCAAGGTCACCTGCTGCACCGACGCGCTCGCCGCCGGGGTGAAGAAGGCGCACATAGTCGACGGCAGGATCGAGCACGCCATACTCCTGGAGATCTTCACCAACGTCGGCATCGGGACGGAGATACAGGCTTAAAGCCGTTCGACGTTCGACGTTCACCGTTCAAAAAGCCACGCGTTCCATGGCGTCCCTCACCGCGCAGGCGCCGCCACATCAGAGACGACCTTCAGCCGGTTCACCCCTTCAACGTTGAACGTTGAACCTTGAACGGCTTCTCGGGGTTTTAAGGAGTTTCGCTATGAATTCCGCAGCATGGATGGAGAAGGCTGACAAATATGTCATGAAGACCTACGGGCGCTATCCGCTGGTTCCGGTCAAGGGGGAGGGTTGCTACCTCTGGGACGCGGAGGGGAACAAGTACCTCGACTTCCTCGCGGGGGTCGCGGTCAACAACCTGGGACACTGCCACCCGGCGGTCTCGGCGGCCCTGGCCAGGCAGGCGGCCGAGCTGATCCACTGCTCGAACTACTACCACATACCGCAGCAGATCGAACTGGCCGAGCTTCTTTGCGGCCTCAGCTTCGCGGACAAGGCGTTCTTCTGCAACTCCGGCGCCGAGGCCAACGAGGCGGCCATCAAGCTCGCCAGGAAGTACAGCCGCGAAAAGTACGGCCCGGACCGCTACGAGATCATCACCGCCATCTCATCCTTCCACGGCAGGACCATGGCCACCGTCTCGGCCACCGGCCAGGAGAAGGTGCAGAAATTCTTCGATCCCCTGCTGCACGGCTTCCGCCACGTGCCGTTCAACGACGCGAAGAGCCTCAGGGAGTCGATCGGTCCCTGCACCTGCGCCATCATGCTGGAGCCGATCCAGGGCGAAGGGGGGGTGGTGGTGCCGGACGCATCCTACTTCCAGGAGGTGCGCGAGATCTGCGACGAGCACGGCCTGATCCTCATCTTCGACGAGGTGCAGGTCGGCATGGGGCGGACCGGCAAGATGTTCGCCCACGAGCACTTCGGCATTACCCCGGACATCATGACGCTCGCCAAGGCGCTGGCCGGAGGAGCCCCCATCGGGACCATGCTCGCCACGGACAAGCTGGCCGACGCCTTCACCCCCGGCACCCACGGCTCGACCTTCGGCGGCAACCCGCTGGTGACCGCCGCGGCCATAGCCGCCATAAGGGCCATCCAGGAAGAAGGGATCCTGAACCGCACCGAGGAGATGGGGGAGTACCTGATGGGCGAACTGGAGGCGCTGATGCACAAGTTCCCCGGACTCATCACCGACGTGCGCGGCATCGGCCTCATGATCGGCGTGGAGCTCTCCATTGCCGGAGGCGACATCGTGAAGAGCGCGCTCTCCCGCGGGCTCTTGCTGAACTGCGCCCAGGAGAGGGTGCTCCGTTTCGTCCCGCCGCTCATCATCGGCAAGCAGGAAGTGGACGAGATGCTCGCCATCCTCACCGGGATCCTGCAGGAGCTCTAGGCATCCGCGGTTCTCAATCAAACGGTACCGGCCCGGCCGGCACCATTACACCGACAAGCGAGACAATACCAACATGAAAAGAGACTTCCTCGCGCTGAGCCAGTTCACCAAGGCGGAACTGGACGCCATGTTCGCACTGACCAAGGAGCTCAAGCAAAAGACGAAGAGCGGGGTCGAGCATCACCTGCTGAAAGGGAAGTCGCTGGCGATGATCTTCGAGAAGTCCTCGACCCGGACCAGGATCTCCTTCGAGGTCGGCATGTACCAGCTTGGCGGGCACCCGCTGTTCATCTCCAGCAAGGATTCCCAGATGGGGCGCGGCGAGCCGATAAAGGACAGCGCGCGCGTCATGGCGCGCTACTGCGACGGCGTCATGATCCGCACCTTCGCGCAGGAGACGGTGGAAGAGTTTGCCAGGTACTCCTCCGTCCCGGTCATAAACGGCCTCACCGACCTGCACCACCCCTGCCAGATCATGGCCGACATCTTCACGGTCATCGAGCACAGGGGCGGCTACCAGGGGCTGAAGTTCGCCTGGATCGGCGACGGCAACAACATGGCGAACAGCTGGATCGAGGCCGCCGCCATCTTCGGCTTCGACCTGACGCTCGCCTGCCCGCAGGGGTACGACCCGGCCCCCCGGGTGCTCGAGTGGGCCAGGCAGCAGGGGGGCTCCAGGATCGTCGTCACCCGCGACCCCAAGGAGGCAGCGAGCGGCGCCGACGTGCTGAACACCGACGTCTGGGCCAGCATGGGGCAGGAAGAGGAGCAGAAGATCCGGGAGAAGGCCTTCGCAGGATTCCAGCTGAACGAGGAACTGCTCGACCTGGCCCAGGGGAACGCCATGGTGCTGCACTGCCTCCCCGCCCACCGCGGCGAGGAGATCAGCGACGACGTCATCGAAGGACCGCACTCCGCGGTCTGGGACGAGGCCGAGAACCGGCTCCACGTGCAGAAGGCGATCATGGCAACGCTGATGAAGTAGTTTCAAGGCTTCGGGAGGCTTTGAGATGAAACCGCTGAACGAGCTAAAAGATATCCTCCGGGATCACAGGGCGGAACTGATCTATGCGGTGACACGCGGCTTTGAGATTCTCGGTGAAGCCGCCAAACCCGGGAGTCCCTTGGCGAATGATCGCGGGGATGCGCGACAAGCTCATTCATGAATATTTCGGGATTGCTCTGGAGATAGTGTGGAGTGCGGTGCAGGAAGACCTTCCTGAGCTGCAAAGGGATCTGACACCTGTCTTAAAAGAGTTGGTAAACAACAAAGCATAAGGAGAACCCATGGCAAAGAAAGAAGTGAAAAAGATCGTTCTCGCCTACTCCGGCGGGCTCGACACCTCCATCATCCTCAAGTGGCTCAAGAACGAGTACGGTTGCGAGGTGGTAACCTTCTCCGCCGACCTAGGGCAGGGTGACGAGCTGGACCCGGTCCGCGAGAAGGCGTTTGCCACCGGCGCGGACAAGGTCTACATCGACGACCTGCGCGAGGAGTTCGTAAAGGACTTCGTGTTCCCGATGTTCCGCGCCAACGCGATCTACGAGGGGTCATACCTGCTCGGCACCTCCATCGCCCGCCCGCTGATCGCCAAGCGCCAGATGGAGATCGCCAGGATCGAGGGTTGCGACGCCGTCTCTCACGGCGCCACCGGCAAGGGGAACGACCAGGTCCGCTTCGAGCTCGGCTACTACCACTTCAACCCGGCCATCACCGTGATCGCCCCCTGGAGGGAATGGAAGCTCAACTCCCGCCAGGCGCTCATCAACTACGCCAAGCGAAACGACATCCCGATCCCGATCACCAAGAAGCGCCCCTGGTCCAGCGACCGGAACCTGCTGCACATCTCCTTCGAAGGCGGGATCCTGGAGGACACCTGGCTGGAGCCCCCCGAGAACATGTTCGTGCTGACCAAGTCCCCGGAGAAGGCCCCCAACAAGCCGCAGTACATCGAGATCGAGTTCGAGCAGGGGAACGCGGTAGCGGTCGACGGCGTGCGCATGTCCCCGGCGCAGCTTCTGGCCCACCTGAACACCATCGGCGGCGAGCACGGCATCGGCCGCGTCGACCTCCTGGAGAACCGCTCGGTCGGCATGAAGTCCCGCGGCGTCTACGAGACCCCGGGGGGGACCATCCTGCGTGAAGCGCACATGGCGGTGGAGCAGATCACCATGGACCGCGAGGTCATGCACCTCAGGGACTCCCTGATCCCGCGCTACGCGGAGATGATCTACAACGGCTACTGGTTCTCCCCCGAGCGCGAGATGCTGCAGACCGCCATCGACGACTCCCAGAAGAACGTGAACGGCGTGGCGAGGCTCAAGCTCTACAAGGGGCACTGCCGCACCGTGGGGAGGAAGTCCGAAAGCGACTCGCTCTTCAACCTCGACTTCGCCACCTTCGAGAAGGACCAGGTCTACAACCAGGCCGACGCCGAGGGGTTCATCAAGCTGAACTCGCTCAGGCTGAGGATCCGCTCCCTCATGCAGGCCAACAAGAACAAGTAAGGCAACCGGCAGTACAGGAGGGTCCATAGGGGCACGAGGATCTCGTGCCCCTATCCGCTTTATATGGAGCAAAACGGGTTCAAGGCCAGCCATATCGTCACCTCCGTGGTGGCCGTCATAGTCGACACGGACGACCGCGTGCTCCTCACCAAGAGGAACATCCCCCCCTTCCAGGGGGAGTGGGTCATGCCGGGAGGGAAGATCGTGCTGGGCGAGCCGATCGTGGCGGCGCTAAAGCGCGAGGTGTGGGAGGAGGTCGGCCTCGAGGTGGAGGTGGGGAGGCTGATCGACGTCTTCGAGCACGTCACCCCCGGGGAAGACAACTACCACTTCATCATCATCTACTATCTCTGCACCCCGCTTTACTGCGAGGTGAGGCACAACGACGAAGAGGTGGCGGAGGCGCGCTGGGTGGAACGCGGCGAACTCGTCGATTACAAGATTCCCGACGGCGCCAAGTTCATCCTGACCAAGATCTTCGCACCCGACGCCGCCGGGTAACCGGGCGATGGGATAGGGGCGTTATCAACCTTAAACGACAGGGGTGCGCTGCGGTCTGGCCGGTGGCTCAAGCGTCATTGCCGCCGGCGCGCCGCCGATTGTCGATTGCTCTCCCTGGTCTGCTGTCAACTGGTGTTGGGGTCCGCGTGGTCAAGATCATCGAGAAACATCTACGGCTCGACTTCCCCCTGGGTCACCACCTGCACTGCCTCATCGCCCAGATCCCCAACCGTCTGAAGCGCCGGGAGCATCTCTTCATCCTGGCGGACCCGCAGGAGCAGTGGCGCATGGTGCAAAGCGTGCTCGACCTGGTGGCGGCCGGCGAGGGGAACCTGAAGCGGCTGCATTTCCTGATGTTCCCGGAGGTGTCGATCCCGGTTGCGCGCTTCGACGACATGCTCTGCACCATCCGGGAGCGCTTCCGCCCCAACACGGTGACCATGTTCGGGCTGGAGCAGACCACCCTGGAGCAGTACCGCGGCATGCTGGCACGGTTTGGCGACGACAACGCCGAGGCGCTGGAATGCGTGGAGCACGACCTCGACTCGGGGGACATCATCGGCATGCCGGTGAACTGGTGCTGCATCGCGGCGAAGGAGGCGGACGGCACCCTGCGCGTGTTTCTGGAGGCGAAGACCCACCCCTTCCGCGGCGAGGAGTTCCTCGACAAGGACCACGACCTCTACCGGGGGCGCCATTTCTACCTCTTCAGGGGGGAGCCGGCCTGCTTCAACTTCATGACGATCATCTGCCTCGATTACCTGTACCGGGACCTCTACTCCTCCAACGTCAAGCAGATCATCGACCACTCGAACCGGCTCTTTTTCACCCTGAGGCAGTCCCTGGACGCCCTGTTCGTGATCCAGTGCAACCCCAAACCCGAGCACCGCGCCTACCGCGAGGTGCTCTCCGGGTTCTACGGCGAATACCTGGAGGACACGCCGGGGGTGCGGGAGACGGTGACGGTCTTCGGCAACTGCTCCGACGAGAGCGAGATCGAGGGGGTCCGCTGCCAGAGCTGCTACGGCGTCTCCTTCGTGGCGATCAGCAGCAGGCACAAGATGCTCCCCTACCAGGAGCGGGAGTTCTCCAGCGACGACTTCAACGGCGCGCCGATATGCCGGCTGAGGTTCGGCCCCGGGACCAGGCTTTTCTACTTCAACCTGCCGCTGCACCACGAGTTGGACCCGCGCAGCTCGAGGGTCCCCCTCAAGGTGCATGCGGTGCTCCGCTGGACCGACGACGCCGGGTGGGTCAAGGCGGGGGACGGCGACGCGCCGCAAAACGCGCTCTAGTGGCCTCAGGATGACGGCGTCCCTTCAATCACGTCCCCTTCGATGGGACCATGCTCACACGATTCATATCAAAAAAGCCGCAGGAGACTGAAAACCATGTCAAAAGACAAGCTGTGGGGCGGGCGTTTCACCCAGCCCACCGACAAGTTCGTAGAAGAGTTCACCGCCTCCATCAACTTCGACAAGCGCCTGTACCACCAGGACATCCGCGGCTCCATCGCCCACGCCACCATGCTCGGGAAGCAGGGGATCATCCCGATCAAGGACGTGGAGGACATCGTCTCGGGGCTGAAGGCGATCCTGCAAAGGATCGAGGCGGGAGAGTTCGACTTCTCGGTCTCCCTGGAAGACATACACATGAACATCGAGGCGCGCCTCTCCGAGAAGATCGGCGACGCCGGCAAGAGGCTCCACACCGGCCGCTCCAGAAACGACCAGGTGGCGCTCGACATCAGGCTTTATCTGCGCGACGAGCTGGTGGAGATCTCCGCCTACATCGACCTGCTGATCGACTCGCTCATCCACCAGGCCGAGGAGAACCTCGGCGTGATCATGCCGGGCTTCACCCACCTGCAGACCGCGCAGCCGATCCTCTTCTCGCACCACATGCTGGCCTACCTCGAGATGCTGAAGCGCGACAAGGCGCGCATGGAGGACTGCCTGAAGCGGACCAACGTGATGCCGCTTGGCGCCGGCGCGCTGGCAGGGACCACCTTCCCCATCGACCGCGAGTTCGTGGCCGAGCTCCTCGACTTCCCGGAGGTGACCAGGAACTCGCTGGACTCGGTCTCCGACCGCGACTTCGCCATGGAGTTCTGCGCCGCCTCGTCGATCCTGATGGTGCACCTGTCCCGCTTCTCGGAGGAGCTGATCCTCTGGTCCACCAGCGAGTTCAAGTTCGTCGACCTCTCCGACTCCTTCTGCACCGGCTCCTCCATCATGCCGCAGAAGAAGAACCCGGACGTCCCCGAGCTGGTGCGCGGCAAGACCGGGCGCGTCAACGGCAACCTGGTCGCGCTCCTGACCCTGATGAAGTCGCTGCCGCTCGCCTACAACAAGGACATGCAGGAGGACAAGGAGCCGCTGTTCGACACCATCGACACCGTCAAGGGGTGCCTCAAGGTGTTCGCCGACATGGTGCGCGAGATGAAGGTGAACCCGGAGCGGATGAAGAGCGCGGCCGCAGCCGGCTTCTCGACCGCGACCGACGTGGCCGACTACCTGGTCAGGAAGGGGATCCCCTTCCGCGACGCCCACGAGATCGTCGGCAAGACGGTGCGCTACTGCATCGAGAACGAGATGGACATCCCCGAGCTCTCCCTCGCCGAGTGGCAGCTCTTCTCGGGGCGCATCGACGAGGACATCTTCGACTCGATCACCCTGGAGGCATCGGTGAACGCCCGAAAGGCGACCGGCGGCACCGCTTTGGAGCGGGTACGCGCGGAGATCGCCCGTGCCAAAGAGGGGAGGTAACCGGTGGCGGCCCGCAGCGGAGTACTCCGCGCCCTGACCCTGGTGCTCGCGCTCTGCCTTCTTGCCGGCTGCGGCAAGAAGGGGGCGCTGGTACCGCCGGAGGCGCTTGTGCCGGCGCCGGTTTCCGACCTGGCGCTGGCCCAGAAGGGTGGGCGGTTCCAGGTGAGCTGGTCGGCCCCGTCGAGGCAGGAAGGGGGGGCCCCGCTTGCGGACCTGGCGGGCTTTCTCCTTCTCCGGCGCGTGGTGCTCCCCCCCGGCGAGGATTGCGAGGAGTGCCCGAGCGCCTATTCCCAGCTGGCGAAGGTGGAGCTCGCTTACCCGCAGGGAGCCCGGCGCTCCGGCAACCTCTGGCTCTACGACGACTACGACCTGAGGACGGGGCGCGTGTACCAGTACAAGCTCCGCTCCTACACCGGCGACGGCGCCCGGAGCAAGGACTCCAACCGGGCGCGCCGCAGCGTCGTGATCCCTCCCCACGCTCCGGTGCTCGAGGCGCAATCCTCTGCTACCGAGGTGACGCTCTCGTTCGTGGCGCTGCCGCCGGAACAAGGGACGCCGGCCGGCTACAACATCTACCGCAGCTTGAAGGGCGAGGAACTGCCGCTCTCCCCGCTCAACCGCGCGCCCGTGACCGGCAACACCTACCAGGACCGCCTGCCCCGGCTGGGGGTCACCTACAGCTATGCCGTGACCAGCGTGGCCGAGTTAGACGGCGAAACCGCGGAAAGCGCCCCCTCCAACCTCGTGGAGGGGACCCTCCTGCTGCCGGACTAGCCCCCCCTTCCTTGCCTTTTTGAGCCGTTCATGATAATAACCGACGGCACCTATTAACTTTCAGCGCGCCTGTCTGGCGCATTTGGAGCAGGCATGAAGATCACAAGAGTTGAGGTGGAGCACGTGGCGCGGCTCGCGCGACTGGAGCTTTCCGAGACCGAGCTGGACACCTTCACCGAGCAGATGGACTCGATACTTTCCTACGTCGAGAAGCTGAACGCGCTCGACACCGACGGCATCGTACCGACCTCCCACGCCGTGCCGATGGAGAACGCCTTCCGGCCGGACCAGCCGGTGGAGTCGCTGGGGATCGAAGGGGCCCTGGCCAACGCCCCGCTGCGCGCCGAGAGCTTCTTCAGGGTTCCCAAGGTTATTGAGTAGAGGCTTGAGATCGACCGGGTGCGGTGAACCGCCCCGGAGCACACTCCGGAGTCATCAATGGAAATTTTCGACCTTACCATACACGAGCTGCACCAGAAACTTCAGGCGAAGGAACTCTCCTCCGTCGAGGCGACCCGCGCCATGCTGGCGCGCATCGAGGCGGTGGACAGCCGGGTGAACGCCTACATCACCGTCACCCCGGAGCAGGCGCTCGCCGAGGCCGAGGCCGCGGACCGCCGCATCGCCGCCGGCGACGTCGCGCCGCTGACCGGCATCCCGGTGGGGCTGAAGGACATCTTCGTCACCAAGGGGATCCGCACCACCTGCGGCTCCAGGATCCTGAGCAACTTCATCCCCCCCTACGACGGCACCGCCGTGGCGAGGCTGAAGGCGCAGGGCGCGGTCATCGTCGGGAAGCTGAACCAGGACGAGTTCGCCATGGGCTCCTCCAACGAGTCGAGCTACTTCGGAGCGGTGAAGAACCCCTGGAACCTGGAGTGCACCCCGGGGGGCTCGTCCGGCGGCTCCGCAGCAGCCATCGCCGCCAGGACCGCCACCGCGACCCTCGGCACCGACACCGGCGGCTCCATCCGCCAGCCCGCCTCGCACTGCGGCTGCGTCGGGCTGAAGCCGACCTACGGCCGGGTCTCGCGCTACGGCGTCATCGCCTACGCCTCCTCGCTGGACCAGGTGGGACCCCTCACCCGGGACGTCACCGACGCGGCGACGCTTCTGGGCGCGGTAGCCGGCTTCGACACCTTCGACTCCACCTCGGTGGACACCCCGGTCCCCGACTACCTCGCCGCGCTCGGCGCCGGCGTGAAGGGGGTGAAGATCGGCCTCCCCAAGCAGTACTACATCGAGGGGCTCGACCCGGACGTGAAGCGCGCCATGGACGAGGCGATCGCCCTGTACAGGAGCCTCGGCGCCGAGATCAGGGAAGTGAGCCTGCCGCACACCGAGTACGCCGTCGCCACCTACTACCTGATCGCCACCGCCGAGGCGAGCGCGAACCTCGCGCGCTACGACGGCGTCCGCTTCGGGCACCGCAGCGAGACGGCCAGGGGGCTGGCGCAGATGTACGCCAGGAGCCGCGCCGAAGGGTTCGGGCCCGAGGTGAAGCGCAGGATCATGCTCGGCACCTACGCGCTCTCCTCCGGTTATTACGACGCCTATTACCTGAAGGCGCAGAAGGTGCGCACCCTGATCCAGCAGGACTTCCTGAACGCCTTCAAGGAAGTCGACGTGCTGCTCACCCCGATCGCGCCGACCCCCCCGTTCAAGATCGGCGAGAAGCTGGCGGACCCGCTGCAGATGTACCTCTCCGACATCTTCACCATTCCCGTGAACCTGGCCGGTACCTGCGCCATGTCCATCCCGGCAGGTTTCAGCGCCGCCGGGCTCCCGATCGGCCTGCAGCTGATCGGCAAGCCGTTCGACGAGCAGGCGATCCTCACCGCCGCCTACTCCTTCGAGAGGGAGACCAAGTGGCACCTGAAGAAGGCGCCGCTGTAAGAGATCGGACCCATTGGCCGCCGAGAAAGTCCGAGCACTTCGGAGGGAACCGGGCCAAGGGGAAAAGAGTCAGAGCATAAGGTTTGACCCGAGGATCGGGTTTCGGGTTTCTCAGATTCCCTCAGATTTTCTCCGTGGCTAACGGTTTTAAGCCTACGGTTTGGAGTTCACTCATGAAATACCAGGTCGTCATCGGGCTTGAGGTTCACACCCAGCTCACCACCAACACCAAGATCTTCTGCGGCTGCTCGACCCGTTTCGGCGCCGAGCCGAACTCCCAGACCTGCCCGGTCTGCCTCGGGTTCCCGGGCGCTCTCCCGGTCCTGAACCGCCAGGTGGTCGAGTACGCCATCCGCGCGGGCCTCGCCACCAACTGCTCCATCACCAAGAGAAACGTGTTCGCCAGGAAGAACTACTTCTACCCCGACCTCCCCAAGGGTTACCAGATCAGCCAGTTCGACCTCCCCATCTGCCAGCACGGCCACCTGGACATCGACGTGGAAGGCGAACGGAAGCGGATCGGCATCACCCGCATCCACATGGAAGAGGACGCGGGCAAGCTGGTGCATACGGACATCCCCGGGGTGGGCGACGACTCCTGCGTCGACCTGAACCGCGCCTGCACGCCGCTTCTGGAGATCGTCTCGGAGCCGGACATGCGCTCCGCGGACGAGGCGATCGCCTACCTGAAGAAGCTGCACCAGATCGTGATGTACCTGGGCATCTGCGACGGCAACCTCGAAGAGGGGAGCTTCCGCTGCGACGCCAACGTCTCATTGATGCCGGCAGGCTCCAACGTCTTCGGCACCCGTGCGGAACTGAAGAACATCAACTCCTTCAAGTTCATCAAGCAGGCGATCGAGTACGAGATGGAGC
>CAZFMI010000056.1:0-26656 GCA_964519915.1 uncultured Geomonas sp. | reverse complement strand
GTGTTGGGTGTGTTTGGGGAAGCCGTAGAGCGCGCCGTAGGTTCGTCACCGCCGCTCCCCCCCTCCCTGGCTGCGCTTTTAGGAAGGCAAACCCGCTGCGAGATCATGGCGCCGGACCAAGAGCAGGTGAAGGCGTTCGTGAAGGCACATGCTTGAGATACCATCTGACAGATCGCTGCGGACCGAGCGATCTGTCAGATCAAAGAGACGCGCGATGGCACCCTCCCCCCTAAAGATAGACTGGCAGCAGCTGGACACCGTCCTGCTCGACATGGACGGCACCCTTTTGGACCGGCACTTCGACGACCACTTCTGGCTGGAGTTCGTCCCCAGGCGCTATGCCGAGAGAAACGGCATCACCCATGCCGAGGCCATGGAAAAGCTGCACCGCATGTTCCGCTCGCAGGAAAACACCCTCAACTGGACCGACCTCGACTACTGGTCCGCGCAGCTGGGGCTCGACATCCCCGTGCTGAAGGAGGAGATCAACCACCTGATCGCGGTGCACCCCTTCGTGACCGAGTTCCTGCTCTTTCTGCGCCAGCACGGCAAGAAGATCTACCTGGTGACCAACGCACACGGCAAGACGCTCAGCCTCAAACTGCGCATGACGAGAATAGGGAGCTACTTCGACGGGATCATCTCGGCTCACGACCTGGGGCTCCCCAAGGAGGACCCGGCCTTCTGGGGGAAACTGCAGCAGGAAATCCCCTACGATCCGGAGAGGACCATGCTCGGCGAGGACAGCGAGACGAACCTGGAGACGGCAAGGCTTTTCGGCATCGGCTACCTGATCCATGTCGGGCGTTTCAGCTCGACCACGGCACCCACCCTCTCGGACCGGTTCCACACCATTCATTTTTTCAGCGAGCTGATACCGCGCGACGGCGGCATGAGCGTGGAAATCTGAAACCTACCCCGGGACCCCTCCCCTGCAGATCCCGTACTTCTTCATCAGGTCATACAGTGCGGGCCTGCTCACCCCGAGCAGTTCCGAGGCCTTGGTCATGTTGCCGCCACAGTTGCCGATGGCATCGCTCACCATCCTTTTCTCCACCTTGTCGCGAGCCTCTTTGAGCGTCAGCGCCCCCGCCGAGGCGCCAGCGGCAGGGAGATCCGGCACCCACCCCGCCGCTTCCCTCCCCCCCGGCAAGACGAAGGGGTGACGAACCACAGCCTCGGCTCCTTCCGACTCCAGCAGATGAATCACCTGCCGGGCGGGGAAAAGCCGTTGCAGCGCATCGCACTGGCCGGCAACCGCCTCGCATGCCGCAGTCCTCTCCAGCGCCTCCTTCAGCTGACGACTCTGCTCCTCCACGTGGCACAGGTGGAAGGCGCGCCTGATGGTGGCCTGCAACTGCGCGGGGAGCACCGGCTTGTGATGAAAATCGTAGGCGCCGCAATCCAGGGCTCGATAGGCCTCCTCGCGCTGGGGCGCCGAGGCCAGCAGCACGAGCTTCGTACAGGGGCGCATCCTGACGATCCAATCAAGGCAGCGCAGCCCCTCCGAGCTCCCCTCGGGGTCCGGCGGCAGGCCCAGGTCCAGCACCACGACCCTGGGAAGGTATTGCAGGAACAGGTTCACGGCCTCGGCACGATCCTTTGCGGCTACGATCGCATGTTCCTTGCCGAGCGCCGTCTGCAACTGGTCGCGCACAGCCGGTTCATCCTCCACCACCATAAGCTTTTCCATGGGTGACCTTCTTCGCAGTCAATGCGGTTCCCCCGACAAGAGGGGGATGATTTTTCGGCACCGGCCTTTCCGGGAGGAAGCTGCGGCTAACCAGGCGTTCGAATTGGCGGTTTTTAACAATGAGTATTTCTATCGCACGCGACTTTTTTGTCAAGGCATGCGGCGCGCCATAGAGCGATGCCGGCCGGCGTCGTCCGGGGCGCTTTCTTGACAGTGTGCGCCCCATGCATTACTATCGGTTGCATTTCCATGAAATCATTGATGAAACGCTAAAACTCCAGGAGAACGCATGCAAACGGACCTCAATTGGGATACCACCCCGCTCTACACCTCCCCTGTTGCCCCCGAACTGATCAGCGCATTCGAAGATGCAACGGCCCAGGTAGCCGCATTCAGGGAGCGCTACCGCGGCAAGGTGGCCGGACTGTCTGCGGAGGCCCTCCTGGAGGGGCTGAAGGGGTACGAGTCCCTCCAGGAGGCACTGGCGAAGCCCCAGCTCTACGCCCACCTCCTCTTCGCAGCGGACAGCGAGAACGACGAGCACAAGCGTCTGTCACAGAAGTCGGAGGAGTTCGGCAACGCTATGGGGAGGGAGTTGATCTTCTTCGACCTGGAGATCATCCAGATGGAGGAGGAGCCATTCACACGGCTCGCGGAGGATCCGCTTCTGGCAAACTACCGCCACTTCCTGATGGTGCTGCGCAAGTTCAAGAAGCACACGCTCTCAGAGCGCGAGGAGAGCCTCCTGTCGCAAAAGAGCCTGACCGGCGTCCAGGCCTTTTGCCGCCTGTTCGACGAGGTATCCGCTTCCCTTCGCTACACGCTTGAGATGGAGGGCGAAACGCGCGAGATGACGGGAGAGGAACTCCTGGCCCTGTTGCACCACCCCGACCGGGAGTTAAGGGAGAGGGCCTTCGGGACCTTCCTGAAGCGCCACGAGGAGCACGGCATCCTCTACTCCGCGGTCTTCAACAACATGGCGCTGGACCACGCGCAGGAGCTGGAGCTCAGAAACTACAGCCATCCCATGGAGCCGACCAACCTGGGGAACGAGATTCCCACCGAGGTGGTGGAGAGCCTGATGCAGGTGTCCGAGGCGAACTACCCGCTTGCCCAGGAGTACTTCAGGTTGAAGGCGCAACTGCTGGGCGTACCGCGCCTGAAAAACTCCGACGTCTATGCACCCATCACCGAGAGCGACCGGAAGTACAGCTTCGAAGAGGCCCGCTCCATGACGGTGGAGGCGTACCGCGGCTTCTCCGAGGAGTTTGCCGGACTCGCCGACTCCTTCTTCACCGGAAAGAGGGTCGACGTGCTGCCGCGCCCCGGCAAGAGCGGAGGCGCTTTCTGCATGGGCATGACCCCGTCGCTCCCCCCGTACCTCCTTTTGAATTTCACCGGGAACCTGCGCGACGTCTCCACCATGGCGCACGAGGTGGGGCACGGCATCCACTACATGCTGGCGCAGCGCCAGACCATGCTGAACTACCACCCTACCCTGCCGCTGGCGGAGACGGCCTCCGTCTTCGGGGAGATGCTGCTGACCCGCCGGCTTCTGGAGCAGGAGACGGACGTCGAGGTGAAGAAGTCGCTTCTTTGCGCGAAGATCGAGGACATCATCGCCACCACCTTCCGCCAGAACGTCCTGACCAGGTTCGAGGAGCGGATGCATCTCGAGCGCGCCAACGGCCTCTTGACCGCCAGCGAGCTGTGCGACATCTGGTGGCAGGAGAACGCGAAGCTTTACGGCGACTCGGTCGAGATGATCGAGCCGTACCGCTGGGGCTGGAGCTACATCTCCCACTTCATCCACGCGCGGTTTTACTGCTACTCCTACACCTGCGCCGAACTGGTAGTCCTCTCGCTGTTCCAGCGCTACCTGAAACAGCGGGAGAGCTTCGTTGCCGTCTATCGGGACATCCTAGCCGACGGCGGCTCCAAGTCCCCCGGCGACACCCTCGCCCCGGCCGGCATCGTCTTCAGCGACCCCGGCTTCTGGCAGGGAGGGTACGATCTCCTGGGAGACCTGATCAAGGAGCTGGAGGCGCTGCTGTAGTCCGTTTTCCTCAGCAGAAACAGGAGGAGGCCCGCCATGATCCCGGCGGGCCTCCCATCCAACAGCAAAATGTGGAAAGATAAGCATAAACCTGCTACAGTAGCGCCATGAAAAAAACCCTGATAGATACCAATCCATATTTGAAAGACGCAAAGGCACGTGACGAAGCAATGGCTCGTAACGTCGGTACTTCTTCAGCCATAGAAAGCATCTCGGTTACCCGCGATGCAAGCACCGGAAAGTTCATATCTTCAAAAGTGAAAGACGGTGCTTTGCATCAAGCGAAGGAAGATCCTACCGCGAAGCAGCATCCTGCCCCGAGCTCCGCAAGGTCCTCTCGATGACCTGCCTGAATATCTTTTCCATTGGTGCGTAGTTCCGGTCCATACCCGCCCGCACCGCGCCAAAATAATCCTCCCTGAGCTCTGCAGCAACCTCAGTAAAATCCAGCAAAGGCAACCCTGCCTGAAGCCCCATCAGGGTCGCCAACAAGCGCCCCAGCCGACCGTTACCCTCGCGGAACGGGTGAATCAACATCAACTCGACATGAACCTCAGCCAAAGCATGAGCCACATCTTCTACCAGCTCGAAAACGCAGGGTGTGTACCTGCTCAGTTGCTCTGTCTCGAACGCCGCCATTAGAGTCGGGACGGTGTGGGCCATGGCGAACGTGAACCCATCCTTGCTCATATTGACCGACCGGTACTGCCCGGCCCAAGAGTAGGTTCCACCCAGCCAGGTCCGATGAATGTTGCAGAGGTCGGCAGCGGTAAAGCGGTGCTCGTGCTCTATCTCGAAGATGAGCCTGTGCTCGGTACTCCACAGCTCCGCCGTCTCGTGTACCTCCATCTCCTCCCGGGAGCGTACTCCCAGCAAGTTGCGCAGGACCGTCCCGTCGGAGCCAGGCTCATACTGATCTTCAATCAGGCCGGATGTGTCGTAGCGGTCGGTCACGTGCTAAACCTCTAAAGGAGTTTGGGACCGCAGCCCCCTACCTTGCCTGCCCAACTTTTAGCGCCGGCGTTTGGGATCGACGCTCCCCGAAACAACAAATGCCCGCCGGTTTACCGGCGGGCATTTGTTTGCTGCATCGCAGTCGTTGATTACATCTCGTCGAACTGCAGGTACTTGTAGACGGTGGCCATGTTCGGCTCAACCCTCTCCTTGTACACGGCAAGGTACTCGGCCGGGGTCGGGAGCTTGCCCATGTTCACCGTGACGGCGCCGAGCTCGGCGGAGCCCAGGAACACCTTGGCGCCGTTGCCGATCCTGTCGTCGAAGTTGCGTGTCGACGTGGAGAACATATTCACCCCGTCGGGCACGCGCGCCTGGTTCCCCATGCAGAGCGAGCAGCCGGCGATCTCGATCCTGGCGCCCATGGCGCTGTAGACGGAGAAATATGCCTCGTCCTTCAGCTTCTGCTGATCCATGCGGGTCGGAGGGCAGATCCAGGTACGGACGCTCGGGTTGAACTTGGTACCCCTCCAGATCTCGCCCGCGGCGCGGAAGTGGCCGATGTTGGTCATGCAGGAACCGAGGAAGACGTCCTGGATCGGGGTGCCGGCAACCTCGGAGAGGAGCTTCACGTCGTCCGGATCGTTGGGGCAGGCGAGGATCGGCTCGGTGATCTCGGCGAGGTCGATCTCGATGACCGCTGCGTACTCGGCGTTGGCGTCGGCCGCGAGGAGTTTCGGGGCCTTCAGCCACTCGTTTACCGCGTCGATGCGGTTTTGCAGGGTCTGCGCGTCCTGGTACCCGTCGGCGATCATCTGCTTCATGAGTGCCACGTTGGAGCGGAGGTAGGTGCCCACCGACTGCTCGGAGAGCTTGATGCAGCCGGCGGCAGCACTCCTCTCGGCGGCGGCGTCGGTCAGCTCGAAGGCCTGCTCTACGGAGAGCTCGGGAAGACCTTCCATCTCGAGGATGCGGCCGTTGAACACGTTGACCTTGTTCTTCTTGGGCACGGTGAGGAGCCCCTGCTTGATGGCCCAGTAGGGGATCGCGTTCACGGCGTCCCTGAGGGTGATGCCGGGGTTGAACTTCCCCTTGAAGCGGACCAGCACGGACTCAGGCATGTCGAGCGGCATGAAGCCGAGGGCGCCTGCGAAGGCGACCAGGCCGGAGCCCGCCGGGAAGGAGATCCCGATCGGGAAACGGGTGTGCGAGTCGCCGCCGGTGCCGACGGTGTCTGGGACCAGCAGGCGGTTCAGCCAGGAGTGGATGACGCCGTCGCCCGGCTTCAGGGGGACGCCGCCGCGCTCGGTGATGAACTGCGGCAGGGTCTTGTGCATCTTCACGTCTGCCGGCTTGGGATAAGCGGCGGTGTGGCAGAAGGACTGCATGAACATCGGCGCCAGGAACTTCAGGCAGGCGAGTTCCTTCAGCTCGTCGGCGGTCATCGGGCCGGTGGTGTCCTGGGAACCCACGGTGGTCATCTTCGGCTCGCAGGCGGTGCCCGGGAGGACACCCTGCACGCCGCAGGCCTGGCCGACCATCTTCTGGGCCAGCGAGTAACCCTGGCCTGCCTTGGGGACCGGATTGACCGGGAGGGTGAAGACGTCGGTGGGGGGGAGGCCAAGGGCCTTCCTGGCGCGGTCGGTAAGCGCGCGGCCGATGATCAGCGGGATCCTGCCGCCGGCGCGGAACTCGTCGGAGAGGGTGTTCGGCGCGATGGTGAAGGTGGAGAGGAGCTCTCCCCCCTCGGTCTTGATCTCGCCCTTCTTGGAGTCGATCACGATGACATCGCCGGTCTTCATCTTGGTGACGTCGGCCTTGATCGGGAACGCGCCGGAGTCCTGAGCGGTGTTGAAGAAGATCGGGGCGATGACGCCGCCGATGATGATGCCGTCGCGACGCTTGTTCGGAACAGCCGGGATGTCCTGGCCGATGTGCCAGAGGACGCTGTTGCAAGCGGACTTGCGGGAGGAGCCGGTTCCGACCACGTCGCCGACGAAGGCGACCTGGAAGCCGTCAGCCCTGAATTTCGCGATGGCTGCGTTGCCGTCCGGGAAGCGGGTCTTCCCCATGGCGAGCGCGTGCAGCGGGATGTCAGGGCGGCTCCAGGCGTCGCCTGCCGGGGAGAAGTCGTCGGTGTTGATCTCGCCTTCCACCTTGTAGACCTTCACCTTCACGGTCTCCGGGAGCCCCTGCTTGGTGGTGAACCACTCGGCGTTGGCCCAGGACTCGACAACCTTCTTCGCAGCGGCGCTGCTCTTGGAAAGCTCCAGAACCTCGTCGAAAGCGTCGTATACCAGGGTGGTGCCGCAAAGCGCCTTGACGGCCTCATCGGCAAGCTCGGCGTCCTTTAGCGCAACCACGAGCGGAGCCACGTTGTAGCCGCCCAGCATGGTGCCCAGGATCTGGACCGCCTCCTTCTTCGAAACAAGGGGGGATTTCTTGGAGCCGGAGACGATGCCGGCGAGGAATCCTGCCTTCACTTCGGCTGCCGGGTCAACGCCCGGGGATACCCTCTCCTTCAGGAGATTGAGCAGGAATGCCTCCCTACCGGCCGGCGGAGCCTCCAGCAGCTTGCAAAGTTCGGCGGTCTGCTCGGGGTCGAGCGGCTTGGCAGGAATGCCGAGTGCTGTTCTTTCTGCTTCTTGCTTCAGATACGCTTCAATCATGGTCCCTCCTCCAGATAATGTGCAGCTATTTACGGCAGTTATGGAAAGTCGATCTTAACAGGCCCGGTTCATTTGAATGGATACTGTATACAGTTTTTACCCCGCTTTGTCAATTATTGAAAATCCGGGATATAACGGCGGTTGCTGCGGCGAAGGGACGATTACCTCGTGTTTTTCAGGGCGCAGCGCTCGGGGGAGAGGATGAACTGGGAGAACACATTAAACAAATAAAATACGCGAGAGAAGGATGGAACGCCGCCGCTACCTGGGGTCGCGCTCTGCCCCGCCCTCCAGTTGCTCGGGGTGCGCGTACACGGTGAGTTTCGCGCCGCGCAGGTAGCCGATCAGGGTGATGCCGGCTTCCCGGCAGATCCTGATGGCCATGTCGGTCGGAGAGGTGCGGGAAGCGATCAGCCGGATGCCAAGCGACGCCGCCTTGGCGGCCAGCTCCGCGGAAACGCGTCCCGAGGTGAGCAGCAGGGTCCCGGCAAGCGGCACCCCCTTCAAGAGCGCCTCGCCGGCCAGCCGGTCGACGGTATTGTGCCGCCCGATGTCTTCCGCGTGCAAAAGGAGCTTCCCCCCCGGGTCGCCCAGGGCCGCCGAGTGCACGCCGCCGTGGCTTTTGTACCGTTCCGAGAGGATGGCCAGCGCTCTCATCAGGCCGAAGACGGCCGAGACGGGCACCGGTCCACCCCCAGGCTCCCGGGGCTTCAAACTGCCGGGACCGGGGAGGGAAAAGGTGATGCCGGTGCCGCAGCCGGAGGTCAGCACCGGCCTGAGCGCGGCGGGGAGCTCCCCGCGGATCCGGACGTTGGCGATGCCGTAATCGCTGCAGACGCTGAGCAGCAGGAAGTCCTCCACGGAGCTGACGAAGCCCTGCACCCGCAGGAATCCCGCCACCAGGAACCTCAGGTCGTGGGGCGAGGCGACCAGGGTGACCAGTTCCCTGTCGTTTACCCTGAGCACCAGCGGGAATTCCTGCACGACATCAGCCTCGTCCGGCAGGAGTTTGCCGTCTGCATAAACCTGTACCTGTTCCATGGTCTTTTGCGCTCGCGTTTAAAGCCGCCGGTCAGGGTACCCCGTTGGGGCCGGCACCCATGCCGGGCACAGTGCTACCTCGCCCCCTGGCTACTTCACCCCGCCGATGCAAAGGTACTTCACCTCCAGGTAATCCTCGATGCCGTACTTGGATCCCTCGCGCCCGGTGCCGGACTCCTTCACGCCGCCAAAAGGGGCCACCGTGGTGGAGATCAGGCCGGTGTTGATGCCGACGATGCCGTACTCGATCGCCTCGGCGACCCTCCAGACGCGCGAGATGTCCTGGCTGTAGAAATAGGCCGCAAGACCGAATTCGGTGTCGTTTGCCATGTGGATCGCCTCCGCTTCGGTCCTGAAACGGAACAGCGGGGCCACCGGACCGAAGGTCTCCTCCTTCGCCACCAGCATGCCGGGGGCGACGTCGGCCAGCACCGTCGGCTCGAAGAAGGAACCGCCAAGGGAGTGGCGCTTCCCCCCGGTTACCACGCGCGCCCCCTTGCCCAGCGCATCGCTGATATGCTCCTCGACCTTCTCCACCGCCGCCATGTCGATAAGCGGCCCCTGCTGGGTTTCCCCCTTCAGGCCGTCCCCCACCTTCATCCTGTCGACCGCCTGTGCGAGCTTCTCGGCAAACCGGTCGTAGATGCCGTCTTGGACCAGGAAACGGTTCGTGCAGACGCAGGTCTGGCCGGTGTTGCGGTATTTGGAGATGAGCGCGCCTTCCACGGCGGCGTCCAGGTCGGCGTCGTCGAAAACGATGAAGGGGGCATTGCCACCAAGCTCCATGGAGACCTTCTTTACCGTGCCGGCGCATTCGGCCATCAGTTTCTTGCCGACCTCGGTCGACCCGGTAAAGGTGAGCTTCCTGACCAGCGGGTTTGCAGTCATCTCAGCCCCGATCCCGGCGGCGGAGCCGGTCACCACGGAGAAGACGCCGTCGGGCACTCCGGCGCGCCGGGCGAGTTCGGCCAGGGCGAGCGCCGAGTAGGGGGTGGCGGTGGCGGGCTTCACCACCATGGTGCACCCGGCGGCGAGTGCAGGGCCCGCCTTCCTGGTGATCATCGCCGACGGGAAGTTCCAGGGGGTGATGGCGGCGCAGACGCCGATCGGCTCCTTGAGGACCACGATCCGCTTGTCGCTTTGGTGCGGCGGAATCACGTCGCCGTAGATCCTCTTCCCCTCCTCGGCGAACCACTCGATGAACGAGGCTGCGTACACCGTCTCGCCGCGCGACTCGGCCAGGGGCTTCCCCTGCTCCGCCGTCATCAGTACGGCGAGGTCTTCCTGGTGCTCCAAAAGGAGCTCCGACCAGCGTCTCAGTATGACGGAGCGCTCCTGCGCGGTCTTGGCGCGCCACTTGGGATAAGCCGCGTTGGCCGCCTCGATGGCGCGACGCGTCTCGGCTCCCCCCATTTTGGGTATGGTCCCCAGCCTTTCTCCGGTGGCGGGGTTGGTGACATCGATGGTCTCGCCGCTGTCGGCCCCGGTCCAGGTGCCGTTGATGAAACAAAGCTGCCGGAAAAGGTTGCTGTCCTTTAGAACTAACATCTGATCCTCCCCTGGAGTGCGCAGTTGGTTTGAATGTTGACGGCTATGTTGTCGCCGGCTAATGCTGGGTGGATTGTATACCTGATTGTTCATTGCGCGGCAACAGAAAATCCTGGCTGTGCCGCACCTGTCCGCACCGCCGGCGACCTTCCCGGCAGATGGCACCCGTCCCTGCCCCCCTTCACCGTCGCAAACGCAGATGCCCCCTCGGCCTTTTGCCAAGGGGGCATGGATGTCACATGCTCTGCGTCGTGCCGCGTCAGGGGACCCTCGCCTAGTCGGCACCCTTCTGCTTGCCGGCCTGCTCCTCCATCTGCACCAGGTAATTCGCGGTGAAGATATAGTCGTCGAGGTAGTCGCGCCGGCCGTCCTTGTTCAGGTCGTACCTGGGCGCCGATTCGGTCCCCCTGTCCTTCAGGAACAGTTGGAAATCCGCCTCGCCCACCGGCCGCGGCTTTCCCGGCACCAGCTCGGCCTTCGGGGCCACGGTCAGCGGAAACTCCTGGATGAGGCCGTTGTAGAGCATGCTCGCGCTCGCCTTGACCACGCCTTGGTCCGGCCTTGCCTCGAGCTCCCACCCCTCGGCGCTCCGGTGCAAGGAGACGTAGCGGGATGCGTTGAAGGCGAAGTTGGGGGCCCTGTCACCCGTCTCCATGGCGATGAACAGCGTGACCGTCGCTTTCCCGTCGGCAATCCCTATGGAGGGAACTTGGGTGAAGTTATCGGCGGCGTCCTTCCTGAAAAGAGCGGTGAGGCCCTCGACGGTCCTGGCGCCCTGGTACCCCCTGAAACGCTCGACCACGCTGACGACCGGCTTGGGCGGGGTCACCTTCTCCTGCGGCGCAGAACTCTCGGGGGCCTCCTGTTCGTCCCGGGGCACCGGAGGCGCTTCTTCCCGCTCCAGCTGACGCTCCGGGTCCTCCGCCTGCGCAGGCTCTTCGGCCTGCTGTTTCTGCTCGGGCGGCTGGGCTTCCTCTCCCGGGACGGTCACGCTGCCTCCCAGCACGCGGGGCGCGGCGGTGTCCCTTGTCGTGTCCAAATCCGGTTCGCCGCTGTCCGACTGCGGCTGGCCCGGTGGAGGACTCGAGGTATCCGCACTTGCCGCGGCTTCCGGGTTGGAGACGACCGGTTGGGCCATGGCAACCTTTTTCCCGTTCCCGTCGATCAGCGAAGCTATCAGCGAGGTCACCGACCCCGGCTTACTGCCGGCACGGTCAAAGGTGATGGTGGCGATTGTGCCGCTGCCGCTGCCGGCGATGGGAGTGGTTCCCACGATCGCCAGCCTGATGGGGTTTGCCGGGTTGGCGGCATTCATCATCCCGCTGACCAGGCTCCCCATCGCCACCCGCGGATTTTTGAGCGTCCCGCCGTCGTAGCCGATCCTTATCTCCAGGCCCGCAACCCCTGCCATCTGATCGCCGCGAAGGACGAAGGTGCCGTCGCCGGAAGGTGATGAAATGGAGAGCGTGGGGGCTGCGAAGGCGGGAACGGGAAGCATGGCTAGCGCAGCAAAGATCGGCACACGGGACCACAGACTGTGTCTGGACATGAATAACCTCAAATAATTCAACAGTTGGCCTGCTGGATCGGAGCAAGGTTCACTTTACTAAGCGTCACTTTTGCTGTCAAGGACGATGGCCCGCCTGCTGGAGAGGACCGGCATGCTGCGGGCCGCAAGAGCCGGGTAAAAAAGAAGGGGCAACTGGGTGCCCCTTCTTTTTCCGTCATATTGTTTTTTGTGCCCGGCGCTAGGAGGGAAGTTTCCCCATGGTTTTCAGGATTTCCCACCCCTTCAACAGGTCGAGGGCGCGCAGCACCTGGGAGTCGCTCTTGATCACCTCGTCCGTCTTGTAGGGGGCCGGCTTCGACTTCTTCTCGTCGCTGGACTCCTTCTTGTCTTCGAAGTGGTTCTCCAGATCCTTCTCCCTTATGTGCATCATCTCGCGCTTCTCGGTGCTTGCCACCACTTCCACCTTCTCGGCGACGATGTCCGGCGTTATCCCCTTGGCCTGGATGGAGCGGCCGCTCGGCGTGAAGTACCTGGCGGTGGTGAGCCTAAGGCCGGAGTTGTCCGAAAGCGGTATGATCGTCTGCACGCTCCCTTTGCCGAAGCTCTGGGTCCCCATGACGACGGCGCGCTTGTGGTCCTGGAGGCAGCCGGCGACGATCTCCGAGGCGCTGGCGGAGCCCGAGTTGATCAGCACGACGATCGGGTAGTCCCCCTGCTTGTTCCCCTTCCTGGAGGTGAAGCGCATCTGGGAGTCCTTCTCGCGCCCTTCCGTGTACACGATCAGCTTCCCTTCCTCGACCCAGTGCTCGCTGACCCGGACCGCCTGGTCCAGCAGCCCGCCGGGATCGTTACGCAGGTCGAGCACCAGGCCCTTCAGCCCCTTTTGCTCCGCCTGGAGGGCCTGCAGCGCCTTTTCCAGGTCGTCGTCCGTCTTCTCCTGGAACTGCGAGATGCGGACATACCCGTAGCCGTCGTCGAGTACCTTGTACTTCACGCTCTTCACCTGGATGATGTCGCGCTCCAGCACGAACTCCTTGGTCTTGTCGAATCCTTCGCGCATGATGGTGAGGGTGACCTTGGTCCCCTTGACCCCGCGCATCCTCTTCACCGCCTCGGTGATGGTGAGGTCCTTGGTGAACTTGTCATCGATCTTCAGGATCTGGTCGCCCGCCTTGATCCCCGCCTTGAATGCGGGGGTGTCCTCAATGGGGGAGATGACGGTCAGAATCCCCTCCTTGACGGTGATCTCGATTCCGAGCCCGCCGAAGGCCCCTTTGGTATCGATCTTCATCTCCTTGTAGGTGTCCGGCGGCATGAAGGAGCTGTGCGGGTCGAGCGAGCTGAGCATGCCGTTGATTGCCCCGTACACGAGCTTCTTGGTGTCCACCTCTTCGACGTAGCTCTTCTTCACGATGGAGAGTACATCGGTGAACAATTCGATCGACTGGTAGTCGTTGCCGCCGCCTTGGGCAGCGCATCTGCGCTGCACGCCAAACGCAATGAAAAGCGTCAGCAGAGAAACGGTTGTGACAAACAGGGTTTTCTTCTTGAAATTGCTGCCCTTGAACATTTTGCCTCCCTAGGATTTGCTTGCGGTACCCTGCTTATCTGAACCAGGGACTGGGGTCGACCGGTCTTCCCTGGTAGCGTATCTCGAAATAAAGCATCGGCCCCTTGGCGGAATCAACATCCCCCACGCTGGCCAGCACGTCGTTTCTGGAGACCTTGGCCCCGACCCTTTTCGCCACGGATGACGCGTGGGCGTAGAGGCTGAAGAAGCCGTCCCCGTGATCGACGATGATCATATTACCATAGCCCTTGAAATAGTCGGCGAAAATCACCTCTCCGTCGTATACCGAGCGGATGGCGGAACCGGCCGGAGCTGCTACGGAAATGCCGTTGCTGACCGTGAAGGAATCGAAGTCCGGATGCTTGTGCCTGCCGAAACGGTCGACGATGGTCCCCTTCACGGGGAGCGATAGCATCCCCTTCTGCGCACCCAGGCCCTGGTTCGGCACCGGTGTCGCCTTGGGGGAGACCACCTGTTTGCCGCCTTGGGATGGTTTGCTGCGGCCCTTGGCACTATACGCTTTTCTACTTCTGGCTTCAAGCCTTTGGATCATGCTCTGCAGCCGCCCCGCGTTGGCCTGCAGCTCCTTCAAGGAGGCCTGGTACTGCTGCTTGTCCTGCCGCACCTTGCCGAGGAAGTTCGCCTTGCGGCTCTTCTCCTGCTCTATCTCGCGCTTTTTGGCCTCGATGTTGCGCCGGATCCCTTCCTTTCTCTCCGCGTCCTGCTCCAGGCGGAGCTTCAGCTGGTTCAGGCGCTCCAGGTTCTCGTTGTACTGCTGGAAGAGCTTCCTGTCGTTCTCGAGGATGCTCCGCATGTAGCGCAGGTTCTCGCTCATCTGGGGAAAGGACTCGGAGGAGAAAAAGACCCTCAGGTTCCCGGTGTCCCCCCCCTTGTACAGCGCCGCCACCCTCCGGTTTATCTGCTCCCGTTTGCGCTCGGCCTCCAGGCGCTCCCGCTCGATGTCGACGAGGGTCTTGTCGATCCCCTTCTCAACGGTGGCCAGATCGCGTCCCAGGGCGGTGAGACTCGACTGCTTCTCGGTAAGCGATTTCTGGATCTGCACCAGTTCGCCCGACACCTTGGTCTCCACCTTCTGGGTCTTGGAGATCAGGAGGCTCTTCTCCTTGATCTGCTTCTTGATGTTCTGCAGCTCTTCCTTCGCGCCGGCGCTGCAAACCGAGGGGACGGCCAGCGACATGGCGAGGCAGGTTATAAGGAGATAGTGGCGCATGCTAGACGTTTACGAACCTCTTCAGGGAGGTGGCGCTGCCGATGAAACCGAGCAGCACCCCGCCAAGGACAATGGCCGCCAGGTGCGTGGCAGGAAGGAAGGAGAGCCCGGCCGACGCGGGGTTCACCCCCAGGAAATTCCCCGCGTTCTTCAGGAAGGCGAAGTAGCACCCCAAAAGCGCCAGCAGCGAGATGACCGCGCCGGCAGCACCCTGCAGCACGCCCTCGATAAGAAAGGGGGCCTTTATGAAGAAGCGGGTGGCGCCCACAAGCCCCAGGAGCTCCAACTCGTCCTTTCTGGCGTAGATGGTCAGCTTGATGGTGTTGGAAACGATGAAGAGCACGGCGACGGTAAGGAAACCGCCCAGAAGCATCCCCATCAGGCGGAACAGGTTCATGAACGAGTTGAAGCGCCTGACCCACTCCTCCCCGTACTGCACCTCCGTGATCCCGGGGATCTGCTTGAGCTTCGCCACGTAGGCCGCCACGGACTCGTTGTCGCGGTGCTCCTTGTCCAGGCTGATCTCAAGGGACGCGGGGAGCACCTCCGGTGAGATCCCCTCCAAAAGCGCCTCCTGCCCTTTCAGCCTGCTGCGCAACCTCTTCTCGGCCTCCACCTGGCTCACGAACACCACCCTGGCCGTGCCGGCAATGGCCTGCGCCCTTCCCTTGAGAGCGGCCACGGCAAGAGGCGCCGGCTCGGCGTCGAAGTAGGCGGTCACCTGCACCTTGTCGCTCCACCCTTCCGCCATCCCCGCGAGGTTCACGTACACCAAGAGGAACAGGGACGCGATCAGCAGAGCGAGGGCGATGGTTCCCACCGTCACCACGCTCACGAAGACGTTTTGACGCAGGTTGGCGATGGCACGGTTGCAGAAATAGGAGAGGCGACCGAAGAAACCCTCCTGAGCCAGCTTCGGCCGCACCGCTTTATTACCCTTGGACATCGGGCACCTCCACGATCCGTCCCTTCTCGAGCCGGATCACCCTGCGGTGTGAATTCTCGATCACCCGCCGGTCGTGGGTCGCCACCACCACGGTGGTACCGCGGATGTTGGCCTCCTTGAAGATGGAGAGTATCTGTTCCTTGTTCTCGTCATCCAGGTTGCCGGTCGGCTCGTCGGCGATCAGGATCTTGGGATCGTTGACCAGCGCCCGGGCCAGCGCCACGCGCTGCTGCTCGCCCCCCGAGAGCCTCAGGGGCGTCGAGTTGATCTTGTCCTCGAGCCCCATCGCCTTCAGGATGTGGTACACCTTCTTCCCGATGTCGCGCTTGCCCCACCCCAGCACCTCGAGGGTAATGGCCACGTTCTCCAGGACGGTCCTGCTGGGGAGGAGCTTGTAATCCTGGAAGACCACCCCGATGGAGCGGCGCAGAAGGGGGATCTGCGAGCGCGAGAGCCTGGTCAGGTTCATGCCGTCTATAAGCACCTGTCCGCGGTTAGGGGAGAGCTCTGCATAGAGGAGCTTCAAAAGAGTCGACTTCCCCGCCCCCGACTGCCCCGTTAAAAAGACAAAATCCCCTTTGGGGATCTTGAGGGTTACGTCGTTGAGCGCCGTCGAGTCCGACTGATATGACATCGATACGTTGTGCAGTTGAATCATCTTTTCTCAAGCCTCGTACGTTAGGAACGCTACGGTGGTCCCGGCAGGGGTTACCACTCGTTGTACGGCACGCCGTTCGAGCCGACCTTGTTGGAGCCGCTGTGCACGTCATAGACCCCGCCGGAGCCCTCTTCCGGTGTGTCCGTCGGCGGCGGGGGGACTACCACCCAGGTCTCGTTCGACCTGGTGAAGGGATCCTTGGGAATCTCCCTCAGGTACCTGTTCTTGTTCTCGACAAGCTCCTGCAGCGACTCGGGGTACTTCCCCTGGTCGGCGTAGAACTGGTCTATGGTGGAGCGCATGGAGTAGAGATCCTCGCGCAGCACCGCCTCACGCGCCCTGATGAGCCCCCACTGGTAATTGGGGGCGCTTATGGCCGCCAGTATCCCGACGATGGAAACGACGATCATCAGCTCTATCAGCGTGAAGCCCCGCCGTGATTTCAAAATCCTGTTGAACATGGGGTCACCATTCCTCGTATTTCGTGCCGTCGATCGCCGTCCCCTGGCTCAGGGAATAGACGTCGAACACGTCATCTCCGCCCCAGGTGGTGCTGTCGGGCTCGTCGTCATGGGAACGCATCCCCCACGCGGGCTCGTCACCCTCTGTCTTGTGGAACGGGTCCTTGGGTATCCGGCGCAGGAACTTCTTCTTGCTCTTGACCAGCCCGCCGAAATCGTCACCCTCCACCAGCAGTTCGAGGGTGGCGGGGTAGCCGCTCTTGTCCACCACCTGCACGGTCTTTTGTTCAGCCTGCGCCTTGTCGTACTGCTTCTTGTAATCGTCGATCGCGGTCCTGATCTCGCGCAGGTTCCTCCTCAGCTCGATCTCCTTGGTCCTCTTGGCTGCCATCTGGGCCGAAGGGAGGATAAGCGAAGAGAGAATGATCAGTATGGAGAGCGTCACGATCAGCTCTATGAGGCTCAACCCACGGTTGTTGTCGAGGAATTTCCACATGATGCAAGCCCCACCAGGGCTACTTTACCTCCACGACCGACTTGAATGCCGTCACTGGAAGCTGCGCCCCGCTCTTCTGGGTTATGTTGACGTTGGTGAACGCGATGCCGGCGGTCCCCTTCGCTGTCGCCTTGAAAGTGAACTGCGCCAGCACCCCGCTCCCCATCAGGGATTCGCTGCTTCTCGTGCCGGAGACCCAAACCTCGCCCTTTTTCTTGTCCACGAACGACTGGAAGGTGGAGGGCTTCCCCGTTTCCTTCAATAGGTTCCCCTCCACCTGGAAAACCACATCCAGCAGCTTCGGATCGTAGGTGAGGACGAAGACCGCGTTGTGCATGTCCTTCATGCCGGAAGCGTTCACCTGTACGTTGAAGGTATCGTTGAGCTTCACGGACGCGGGAAGGCTCAGGGCGAGCAGGGAGTTTGCCAGGGGGGCGGCAGCTTTGGCCGCTTGCGAACCCGGAGTCGCCGCCGGAGCCGGAGCCGGTGCAGGAGCCGGTGCAGGTGCAGGTGCAGGTGCAGGAGCCGGAGCCAGAGCCGGAGCCGGAGCCGGTGCAGGTGCAGGTGCAGGTGCAGGAGCCGGAGCCGGAGCCGGAGCCGGGGCAGGCGGAACGTCCTGAACCGGTGGACCTTGCGGATCGGGCGGGTACTCGGGCATGGCGTCCGGCGCCGGAGCTTCAGGTGCAGGTAGCGGAACGGCCTTCGGAACCGGAACCGGGACCGGGGCAGGCCTGGGAGCTGGGACAGTTTTCGGAGCCGGGGCGCGTCCTGCAGCAGGAGCGTCAGCAACCGCTTCCTGCATGGCGAACTCGGGCTCCAGGAACGAGGCGTACGGCTGGTTCGAGGACGGCTCGTCCTCGCGTCCGGACCAGAAGGCTGCCACGTCGTTTTCAGGCATCGTCACACCGCGCACGATCCTCGGGGTTATCGCCAGGAGCAGCTCGGTCTTGTCACCCGCCTTGTTGGTGTTGCTGAACAGCGAGCCTAAAAGCGGGATGTCGCCCAGCAGAAAGACCTTGTTTTTGCTGTCGGTCTTGGTCTTCTGGATGAGCCCGCCGATGATGGTGGTCTCGCCGTCCTTGAGCGAAAGAACGGTATCGAGGTTCCTGGTGCCGATGGTGACTACGGTGGTCGCCTGGTCGGTACCGATGGTATCTCTTTGCAGGATGGAGCTCACCTCCAGGCCGAGCTTTATGGACACCTCGTTGTTCAACTGGATGGTCGGCTCCGCGTTCACCTTCACGCCGACGTCGACATACTGGACGTTCACGCTCACCCCCCCGCCCGAGGGGGAAGAGGTGGTGGTGATCGGGACCCGGGTGCCGACGTTGAACTTCGCCTTCTCCCTGTTCTTCACCCTGATCTTCGGGTTTGAGAGAGTCTCGCCGTTGGAGAGGGTCTTGCCGAAGTTGAAGGTCGCGTTGGGAACCGTCAAGTAGCCGTTGTACCCCCTCATGCTCCATGCGTTCAGGAGATTGGACGGTCCTACAGGTATTCCGGGGGTGGTGCCTACTGGGGTGGTGGTAGCTACGGCACCCAGCGTATCAGCGAGAAAGGCGGTCGTGCTATTAGGGCCGGTAACGCCCATTGAAACAGCGTACCTGGAAAGGAGCATCCCAAAGGTCTCCGAGTTCTGCTTGGAGAGTTCAAACACCTCGACCTCCAGGAGCACCTCGGCGTCCGGCACGTCGTTCGCCTCCAGTATCTTGCGCGCCACTTCGACCACTTCCGGGGTGTCGCGGATCACCAGGGCGTTCGCCTCCTCGTTCACGTAGATTTTCTTCACCTGGAGCATGGTCCGCACCAGGTTGACCGCCTTCTTCGCATCCAGCTTGTTCAAGTAAAAGGTCTGCACGAAAAGCTCTTCGTACTGCTTCAGCTTGTCGGGGGTCTTGGGATAGACGATGATGGTGCTCTCGTTCAGGATCTTCTTGTCCAGCCGCTGCATTCCGGTGATGAGCTCCAGCGCCTGCTGGAAACTTCCGTTCTCAAGGTGAAGCGAGACGTTGACGTCCTTCACCCCGTCGTCAAAGACGAAGTTGATGCCGGAGAGTTGGGACAGGATCGAAAAGATCTCCTTGAGCTTCGCATCCTTGAACTTCAGGGTGATCGGCTTGTTGGACTTGAGGTTCAGCTCGAAGCCGTCGAGCCTCGGGCGTTTGCTGGCGATGATCCGGTCCAGCCCCTCCTTGGCCTGCTTGTTCTCCGACTCGAATTCCAGGGCATGCTTGAAGGCGATCATTGCCTCGCGCGGCTTGCGATCCTTCTCGAACTGCAGGGCCTCCTGCAGGTAGGTCTGCGCGTTTCTGAGTCTGAGCACCAGGTCGGCCTGGGCCTTCGCCTGGAGTTGCGTGGGGTCCATGGCATAGGCGCTTTGGTACTCCCTGAGCGCATCGTCGTAGCTTTTCTGGGCGAAGAACGCCTCACCCTTCCTGAAGTGCACCTTCGCGGCGGCATCGGTCACGTTCAGAAGCTTCACCCGGTATTCCCCGACATCGGGATTGGCCGAGGCCACTTCCGCATACTTCACCAGCGCGGCATCAAGGTTGCCCTCTCGCTCCAGCTTCTCGGCCTTGCTGAAGGCGGTGCGACCTGCGGTACAGCCTGACAGTGCCAGGGTCACCAGCATCAGGGTTGAGATCGATCTTAGTCTGTGCATGCAGTTGCTCCTTAAGGCCTTGAACTGGTGTGACGCGTGCTGAGCGATCTGTTCTCCACAAGCGGTATCACCATCTGCCCCTCGCTGTTGACGGACTTGATGGTGATGGCTTCGTCAGTCAGGTCGGTCACCTGGAACTTCGTCCCGATCTTGGACCCCTTCTTGGCCAGGATGATCTCGTTGTTCTTGGAGAGGAAAACGGTCCTCTCCCCGTCTTTCTTGAGGAAACCCAGAAACATGAGTTTCCCCAGCTCGGCCTCGTCCAGCTGCCTCTGGCTGGGGGGGGGCGGCGGAGGCGGCGGAGGTGCAGCCTGCTCCGACGCCGGTAGAGGCGGCGGTGGAGGGGGCAGTCTCATGGGGGGGGGAGGCGGGGGCGGCAGCTTCAAGGCCGACTGCTCCGACTCGTCCCTGAAGAGCGGGGAGAAGATGTTGCGCCTGAAGCCGCTGAAGCCGGGCATGTCCTGCTCCAGTGCCTCCAGGTTCAGCGTGCCGCTGTCGAGAGCCTTCTTGGCGGGTGCCGCCTTGCCCTGCCTGATCACGGGGGCTTGCGCGCCGGGGCGGTTCTTTGGCGTCTCGACCTCCTGCTGTCTCGGGGAACGCAGGAAGGCGTAGGCGATGGAGCCTGCCAGTCCGATCAGCAGCAGGAAAAGCGCGAGTTTCTGGCGGTTCATGCCCCCTCCGTCTTGAGGAACACCGTCGCCTGGACGTTCAGATTGACAGATTCTTCCACCTGGCTCTGGCTGGCGAGGGATACCGCGTCTACGGTCAAAAGCTCCCGGTAGCGTACCAGGTCCGCAAGAAAGCTCTTCACCGAGCCGTATTTCCCCGAGACGCTGAAGGAAACCCCATAGGGAAGTATCTGCCCCAACCTCTCCTTCTCGGTGGCCGGCTTGTAGGTGATCCCTTCCAGGGAAACGGAGTTGTCCTTGGCGGTGTCGTAAAGCTGGCTCAGCAACGCGGCGAATTCCTTCTTGGGAATCAGCCGCTTTTCGAATTCCTCCAGGTCACGCACGCCGTTTCGGTACCTGGTCGAGTCGGCCAGGGTCTCCCCCTTGGCAAGCGCGTCACGCTTGGCGAACCACTCCACCTGCGCCTTTTCCAGCGCGGGCCGCTGCCAAAGGGAAAGGTAGAGCTGGCAGCCCAGGGCCAGCAACGCCAGAAAGGCGAGGAACGAAAAGGATTTGGACCTGGCGGCGATCATGTCGCGTAGCATCTGGAAACTCATTGGTAGCTGACCTTGCAGGAGATATTGAAGCTCAAGCCTTGCTGGGCCTTGCCGACCTTTACCTCACTCTGGCTCAAAAGGTACACCTCCGAAAAGTTTGGGGACTGTTCCATGTTCTCCAGCAGGCTGCGCAGACCGGCAAAGTTGCGCGCCACCCCTGTCAGCTGCAGCTTCTCGTCCTTGACGGTCGGTTTCACCTGGGAAAGCGCCACGCCCGGCGGCACGACCCCCTCCAGCTTGTCCAGCAGCCCCATCCAGTTGGTGGTTTTCCTGGCGATCAACTCGTTGCCGAAGGCGATCTTCGCGTCAAGCTCCCGCAACCGCTCCGGGCTCACCGCCGGCTCGCCGGCACTCCCGCGGCTGGCTGCTGCACTTTCAGTTCTTATCTTGTTGATGTCCACCTGGTTGCCGGCCATCTCGCGCACCTGGTACACCAGCAGGGCCGCCAGGATGAGCAGGGAGGCGGCGAGCCCGGTGTTCAGCCGGCGCATGTTGATGTAGCGCCTGGTGGCAAGGTTGATGGTCAGTTTCATGTCAAAGGCTCCTTAGCGCGGCGCCAAGCGAGCCGGCCAGCGCATGCAGCGAAGGCCGGTCCAGCCCGAGGGTGGGGGCCTGCTGCACCATGCGCTCCAGGTCGAGCAGCACGGGCTCCAGCCCGCTTGCCTCCGCCACCAGCGCACGGAACGCCTCGGCATCGGAAGGGGGCGCCATGCAGAGCACCTCGCCGACCGTCTGACCGGGGAAGCGGTCGCCGTAGACCAGGAAGGAGCTGTTCACTTCGCGAAAGAGATTCTGCACGTCGGCCACGCCTTCCTTGGTCCGGTAAAAGCTCAGGACGCCGGCATGGAAGATCAGCACCGTCATGGCCCCCTGGTAGTAGGTGACGAAGGCGCCCTCCTCGGCTATGTCGAGCCTGGGCGCGAAGAGACGGTAGAGGTTGAAGGAGGTGAAATCGATGAGCTTGGCCTCAAGCCCCGCCGCGATCAGAAGTTCCTCGTACTGGGTCACCACCGGGCGGGAGATCAGCGAGACCAGCAGCGAGACCGCACCGTTCTCCTTCTCCTCCAGGGTCTGGTAATCCAGATGCACGGTCCCGATGTCGAACGGAAGGCTCTTCTTCAGCTTCCAGCGGATGACGTCCAGCCCCTCTTCACGGTTTTTGAATCTCGCCTCCAGCTCCAGGAGGACCACCCGGCCGACCGCGTCCGGCAGCGAGACGCAGACCGAATGCTCCTTGGTCAAAAGGCGCAGGTGCGCCTCCTTCAGCAAAGAGACGAACCCCTTTGGGTCGTTCACGTTGGGGTCGCGGCGCGAGAGGGTCAGCGTCCCCGGGGCAAAGGGGAGGGAGAGTCCGGACTCCACCTTGGGGTTCTTGCCGCCGCTCACCAGGGCGAAGCTCAACCCGGCGGAGCTTATTTCCAGCCCGACTGCTTTTCCTCGCATCAGCATATCAGGCACCTATTCCACGAAGGTGACACGGTTGATCTCCTTTAGGGTGGTCTCCCCCGCCAGCACCTTGGAAACCGCGCTCTCCCTGAGGAACATGGTTCCGGCGGCCTTGGCGGCCTTCTTCAGGGCTGCAGTGGGCGCCTTGGAGATGATCAGCTCGCGGATCTCGTCGTTTAGATCCAGAAGCTCCACAATGGCGGAGCGGCCGCGATACCCGGTGCCGTTGCAGTCGTCGCACCCCCTCGCCTCGTAGAGGGTGACGCCGCGGGTCCTCTCCGGGTCTATGGCGGACTCGCGCAGCTCTTCGTCGGAGATCAGCACCTGCTTCTTGCAGGAGGGGCAGATCTTCCTGACCAGGCGCTGCGCCATGACGCAGTTCAGGCAGGCCACGAAGTTGTAGGGGTCGATCCCCATGTGGGTGAAGCGGCCGATCACGTCGAAGACGTTGTTGGCATGCACCGTGGTGAATACCAGGTGCCCCGTCAGCGCAGACTGCACCGCGATCTGCGCCGTCTCCGAGTCGCGGATCTCCCCGACCATGATCTTGTCCGGGTCGTGGCGCAGGATGGAGCGGAGGCCGCGCGCGAAGGTGAGCCCCTTCTTCTCGTTGACCGGGATCTGGGTGATGCCGGAGAGGACGTACTCCACCGGGTCCTCGATGGTGATGATCTTCTCGAGCCCCGTATGGATCTCGGTGAGCGCGCCGTAAAGTGTCGTGGTCTTGCCGGAACCGGTGGGGCCGGTGACCAGCACCATGCCGTAGGGCTCCTTGATCATCTTGCGGAAGCGCTTGATCTCCCGGGAGGCCATGCCGAGCGTCTCCAGGGTGAGCCCCCTGAGGTCGGAGGCGATGCTCTCCTTGTCGAGGATACGGATGACCGCGTCCTCCCCGAAGGCGCTGGGCATGATGGAGACACGGAAGTCGATGGACTTCGCCCCGATGCGGACCTTGAACCTGCCGTCCTGGGGGATGCGGCGCTCGGAGATGTCCAGCTCGCTCATGACCTTGAGCCTGGAGATGAGCGGACCCTGGAAGTGGGAGTCGATGGGGTCTGTCGCCTTGTAAAGGACACCGTCGATACGGTACTTGATCATGACGCCGTCCTGGGCCGTCTCGATATGGATATCGGAGGCACGCCTGGTGAGGGCGTCCAGGATGGTCGAGTTGACGAGCTTAATGATGGGGCTGGTGTCGGCGGAGACGTTCTCGACGGAGAGCACCTCCTCCCCCTTCTCGGTCTCGGTCACCAGCTGCAGCATGAAGTCCTCGGAGACCTCCTTCAGCACGCGGCTGGTCCCCTCCCCACGCTTCAGGTGATAGGCGATCTCCGACTCGGCAGCGACCTTGAACTGCAGCGGCCGCTCCAGTAGCAGCGACATCTCGTCCAGCTGCAGCACGGCGGTGGGGTCCGAGATGGCCACCACGAGAAGGTCTCCCTGCATTTCCAGGGGGACGAAGTGGTACCGGAACATGGTCTCCGGCGGGATGACGCTGAAAAGCGACTCCTCCGGGCGCACGCCCCTGAGGTCGACGTACTCCAGCCCGAACTGCTCGGCAAGCGCAACGGCAAGTGCCACGTCGCCGATCAGCCCGTCCGCCAGGCAGATCACCCCCAGCCGCTCCTTCGTGCTCTGCTGCTTATCCAGTGCATAGGCGAGCTGGTCGGCGGTCAGTTCCCCCCGCTCGATCAGGATGTCGCCCAGTTTTTTCCTTCTGAAAGGTTTCAGCATGTTCCCTCTAGCTGACGGTGCTGGCGATCTTGAAGATCGGCAGGTACATGGTGACGATGATGGCGCCGATGACCACGCCCATGACTACCATGATCGCGGGCTCGATGGCCGTAGTCAGTACCTGGAGGTTCCTTTCGATCTCGTCCTCGAAGTAGTCCGAGATGTCCGAGAGCATCTCCTCCAGCGATCCGGTGGTCTCGCCGACGGTGAGCATGCGCAGCGCCAGGGGGGGCATCAGCTTCATCCCCTCCAGCGCGGTCGAGAGCCTGCTCCCCTCCTCGACCCGGTGCACAGCCATCAAAAGGCCCCGTTCCAGCACCTTGTTGTTCAGGGTGCCCACCGACATCCTCAGCGCCTCCACGATGGGTATGCCGGAGCCCAGCACCGTCGCCAGGGTGCGGGTGAAGCCGGCGAGCGCGTAGCGGACCGTGATGCCGCCCACGAGCGGAACCCTGACCTTCAGGCCGTCCACCGTGTAGCGTCCCGACTCGGTCTCGCGCCAGCGCTTGAAAACCACCCCCGCCGCGACGGCGCCCCCTATGAACAGCAGCAGGTATTGCCTGAGGAAGGTGGTGAAGTTGATCAGCATTTGGGTCGGCAGCGGCAAGGCGGCACCGGAGTCGGCGTAGATGTTGCTGAAGGTCGGCACCACGTAGACGAGCAGCAGGGCGATGGCCACCACCGCTACGGTGATCAGGATGGCTGGGTAGAAAAGGGCGGCGATGATCTTGCCGCGGAACCCTTCGGTCCGTTTGAGAAAGGCGATGTAGCGACGGATGGTCTGCGGCAGATCGCCGGTCCTCTCGCCGGCGCGGATGGACGCGATGTAGAGATGGGGGAATACCCGCGGGTACTTCTCGAAGGCGGCGGAAAGATCCATACCCCCCTTCACGTCCTCCCGGATGGCGGCGAGTATCTCGTTTAGCTTCCCCCCCCCCGATTCCAGAATGGTGTCGAGCGCCTGGATGATCGGAAGTCCGGCCTTCAGGAGCACCAGGAGTTCCTGGTTGAAGAGCAAAAGCTCCTTGTTGCCGATCTTCTTGCGTCCGACCCCGGATTCCAGCAAAAACTGGAACGGCTTCTTCTTCAACTCGAATACGACGTAACCCTGCTCTTCCAGGCTTTGCCGGAGCAGTCCGGCGTTGACCGCGTCAAGCTCCTTGATCAGGATTTTGCCGTCGGAGGCGCCTATTTTACAGGTAAAAACGGGCATAAGGCACTATGAGTACCACAATTAAGAGAGAATTAAAATAACAAAACCTAAACAGGATCTGTCCGCACCACATCACGCGTTGGTCATTCCGACCATCCACACGATAAAGCAAAGGAGCACCCCGCCCCCCCACCTGAGCGCACTTTTGCCGTCGAAGCTGTCCCGGGCCGGAAACCCCTTCAGTATCAGCGTGATGGTGCAAGCCACGAATCCCCATACCCCGGCGAGGCACAGCATGGACCAGAGCGTATCGGACATCAGGGCCTCCCTTTCGGTGACAGCATCCGCGCCAGGGAGCCGAGCTTCAGCTTCCAGACCATGAACACCGCCTCGCGCACGATCCTCCTGGACATCTTGGAGGTGCCGGCGTGTCTGTCTATGAAGATGATGGGAACCTCGCTGATATGAAAACCGAGTTCCTTGCAGCGGTAGTTCATCTCTATCTGGAACGAGTAGCCGTCGGAGCGGACCCTGGAGAGGTCGAGCGCCTTCAGCGTATCGGCGCGAAAGCACTTGAAGCCGCTGGTGCAGTCGGAAATGGTGAGCCCGGTGATTACACGGGTGTAGACACTGGCGAAGTAGCTCAACATGAGACGGCGAAGCGGCCAGTTTACCACACTGACCCCGTTTAGGTACCGGGACCCGATCACCAGATCGCACCTTTGCATCTCCTCGAAGAAATAGGGGAGCATCGCGGGGTCGTGGGAAAAATCAGCGTCCATCTGCACGACCAGGTCCGCCCCCAGCGCGAGGGCACGGGCGAAACCTTCGCGATAGGCGGAGCCAAGCCCCAGCTTCCCGCTTCTGTGCAGCACGCTCACCCTCCCGGTCTCGGCGGCCAGCCGTTCAGCGACCTCCCCGGTGCCGTCCGGGGAATTGTCGTCCACCACGAGCAGTTCCAGGGCCGGGTCCTGTGAAAGGATCTGCCTGGCCAGCTTTTCCAGGTTGTCCCTTTCGTTGTAGGTCGGGATGACGACGATCGGTTTGATGGGTTTCAAGGGGGGCTCACTTTCCGTTTGCGTTTTGGTCGCCGAAAAAGACAAAAAAAGGGCCCGACCGGGCGCAGGAAGCGCCTGAAAGGGACTTCGCAGAGGATAAACGATTTGCCTTCGCCAAGTCAAGCTAAAGGGCGAAAGGGGAGCAGGCCGGGAAAGGCGCGAAAGGACACGCGATCTGCGTCAGGCTCCGCCGGGAAAGCCGGTCTCCGTCGCAGGGGCCGGTCGGGATGGGGTGCTTCAGGGAGAGGGATTCCAGGACGGCCGGGGGCACCAAAAGAAAAAAGGAAAGGCCGCATCTGGCGACCTTTCCTTTATGGCGGGGTTGACGGGGCTCGAACCCGCGACTTCCAGCGTGACAGGCTGGCACTCTAACCGACTGAGCTACAACCCCAACTCTAGTACCTGTTGGGAAACCGTTCCGCGTCCATGTTCCGCGTCGAACCCCGGGGGTCTTGAACTGGAACTCCGCACGCGAAGCGTTGGGACATCTTTGTGGTGGGTGAAGAGGGGATCGAACCCCCGACATCCAGCTTGTAAGGCTGGCGCTC
>CAZFMI010000055.1:0-27741 GCA_964519915.1 uncultured Geomonas sp. | reverse complement strand
ACGGCATCCCCCCCCCAGTACCCGCCCGAAAGCCCCGCCGTTAGATTGGAATTGACAAGATACTCATGAAAGATTACCATTGCACGCAAATCCGAGGCGGGCAAAGGAGTTAGCCAGAGCCGCGCCCGGTACACCAGCGAGATGCGAGGGGCAACCATGGCCGCAGAAATACTGTTCGTCGACGACAACAGGCTGATCATTCAGGCTTCCCGCGACCTGTTCAGCTCCAGGGGGATCGACGTGCTCACCGCGAGCAACGCGGCAGATGCGATGGAGCTCTTCAGGAACCACGAGATAGCGGTCGTGGTCTCGGACAACCAGATGCCGGGGATGTCCGGCCTCGATTTCCTGACCAAGCTTCGCGAAGTCTCACCGGACACGGTGAAGGTGCTCATCTCCTCGTACGTGGACCTCCCGACGGCGCTTGCCGCCATCAACAACTCTGAGGTGTACCGCTACCTGTTGAAGCCATGGAAGGATGAGGAGATACTGCAGGTGGTGCAGGAGGGGCTCAGGCGCTACCGGACCGTCCATGCCATCAGGCGTGAGGACGAGTCGGTGCTCCGCTCACTGGCCCAGACCATCGAGCTCAAGGACCCGAGCACCAGGGGACACTGCGACAGGGTCGCCGTTTTCGCCCTTCTCATTGCGGACGCCATGGGGATAGCGAAGGAGACGCAGCGGCAGATAAAGTACGGCAGCTGGCTGCACGATTGCGGCAAGATCGGGGTCTCGGAGATCATCCTGAACGGCACCGGGCGCCTGAGCGAACACGAGTTCGAGACCATGAAGATGCACACCGGCTGGGGTGCCGACGTGGCGGAGAAGGCCGACCTCTCTGAGGTGGCCCAGAACATCATCCACTACCACCATGAGAAATACGACGGCACAGGATACCCCTCCGGTCTCAAGAAGGAGCAGATCCCGCTGGAGGCGCGCATCGTCTCCGTCGCCGACATCTACGATGCGCTCACCATGGACCGCCCCTACCGCAAGGGATACCCCTACCACGAGGCGAGGGAGATGATCCGCGCCATGAGCGGAGAGGCGCTCGACCCCGGCATAGTCCAGGTGTTCCTCGCGGCGGTCCCGGACGGGCCGCTTCCTTCGACCGACGAGCTGCAGGGGTGCGGCGCGCTGCTGGCGGCGGGGAAGAAAGCGGTCACGCTCACCGTCCCCGGCCGCTGCTAGCCAGGCGTCGTCAGCTGGAAAGCCATCTCCTGACCACGAAGCTTCTCGCCGCCGCCCCCCCCTCGGGGTAGCGCTGCACCGGTTTCCTGCTCTTCATAAGCTCTCTGAGCGCGTCCTTAATCGGGGTCAGCATGACTCCGCTCCTCCCGCCGCACCCCATCCTGCTCTCGATGATGGAGTCCCGATCGAGCACCATCATCACATGCCCATTCCACACCAGCAGGTCCAGGGGCTTCAGCATGCCGGCGACCTCCTCGGCCGAGAGCCCGGCGACCGGCACCCCTTCCCCGAAGGAGACGAGCGACGAGGTGTTCCTGGGGGTGAAGCCGTCGGTCGCCTCGTAGAGGAGCCCGGAGCAGTCCACACCCGGGAGGCTCTCCCCCTCCGGGTAGAGCTTTCTTAAAAGCGGCACCCCGTCCTTCACGTTCCCCCCCCAGACGTAGGGCTTCCCGACCGCGGCCAGAAGTCTTCGCTGTATCTCCGGCAACTCAGGGAGATGCCGCTTTCTTTCGGCAAGCGGCCCGCCGCCCCATTTCCTCACGAAGCGCGCGTCGACGAACAGCCCGTTCTTGGCGGGGTAGGGGTAATCGCTGCTGCTTACCCGATAGACGGCGATGCCGTCTTTTTCCAGCGCCTCCTGCACGAAGAAGAGCGTCCCGGCGAGCGCGACGAACTCGATGGGACGCACCCCCAGGCAGGGGTCGAGCTTGATGGCGCCGCTGAAGGTGCTCCTGAAATCGGGGGTGTTCAGAACCGGCGTCGGCGAGATGGCAACCACGTACTGCGGCACCGGCTCGCGCTTCTCTGCGGCGTGGAGGTTCGGGGCCAGGAGCGTAATGGAAAGGAGGGCGATAAGGAGTCTTTTCATGACGATGTACCTCTTTTGCGGGCACCCCCCTCGCCCCGGCCACCCCGGAGTTCGTGAAGGTGATGACGGTTTCAGCTCCCGAAGGCGGCGGGAAGCGGCAACAGGCGGAGATCCTTGTTCTTTAAAAGCGGCAGGAGCAGCTTCACCCCCTTGGGTTCGTTGCCGTTGCCGTGCACCAGGATGAAACTTCCCCGGCGCGGCTCCTCCCCTTTGGCAAGCCAGGCGTCGGAGCCGATCGGAATCAGGGAGAGTTCCCGCAGGCGCTCCACCGTGGCCCGGTCCGAGACGAGCCCGGGGAACCGGAAAAACGGAGAAGGCACCAGCCCGAGGGTGAGCAGCTGCTGTTCCAGCTCCAGCACCTCGGAAAGGTGGTCGGTCCCCGGCGTCAGCAGGAAGTTCTCCGCCAGGGGGGCTTTGGGGTCGTAGTGGTGGTGGTAGGAATGGTTCACCCAGGTGACGGCAAGCCTCCCCGCCTCGATCTCCCCCTTCAGGTAGGCAAGCTCCTGCGGGTGCGTGTTGAGCCATGCTCCGGTAACCGCCACGGCGACCGGCACTGGAGCCTCGTTGGACAGTCCCGCCGCCGCCTGGAAAAGCTCTCTCTCGAAGGGGCGCCTTGAAGGGCAGAGATCCACGGTGAGGAAGAGGCCGTCCACCTCCGCCTCGGCCCTTACCGCGCCGCCGTTTTGCAGCCGGTAAGGAGCGGAGTTGTACCTGGAAAGCGCGCGCCCGAGCCTGGTGGAGTCGAGCCACGCGCTCGCGGAGCCGCTTTTCCTGCTCACGGAGTCTGCCGGGAGGTCGTAGCTCAAGAGTGTGGCCGGATCGATCGCGAGCAGGCGCGGCACGCCGTCGCAGGTGAAGCTCCTGACGGCGACAAGCGCCCTACCCGCGCGGTCGCTCACCGGCTCGCTCATGACGCGGTAGTCGGTGATGCGGGCGGCCAGGACGGCGCCGGCGCAGACCAGGACGAGAAGTGTTGCCAGGAGGAAGTGAAAGGGGAGATTGCGCGGGGAAACCTTTTGCAGCAGGGTGCGGAATTTCATCGGGTCTCTTTTGTTAAGCCAGCACGGCGCGCAGGGCGGAGTCTATCTTGTCCACGTCGACGCGCGTGTTGAAGCAGGGTCCAAAGGGGCGGTCGTTCAAGACCCCGATCACCGGAAGGGGATAGCAGTCCTTGATGCCGGAGGTGAGATCGCGCTCGCAGGCGACGGCCAGCACCAGCTGGGGGCGCTTCTCGATGATCACCTTGCGGGCCAGTGTCCCGCCGGTGGCGACCGAGATGTCGACCCGGTACTTTTGCGCAAGCCCTGCAAGCCCCATGATGTCGCACCTGCCGCAGCGCATGCACTTGTCGATTTCTCCGGTCACCTTGATCTCGCATTCGGAGAGCTGCAGGCAGTGGGGAAGCAGGATCAGGATCCGGTCGGGCTTCACCTTGAGGCGCTGGGAGGCGACCAGGGAGTTGTTCATGGCGACGAAGGACTGGCGGATGGTGTCCTTGGAGATGCCGCAGAGCTTGCCGATCTGCTCGATGAGCGGCAGCAGGAACTTGATCACCACGCCGCGCATGAACCGGGTACAGAGGATGTCCTTGCCAAACGCCGTGGTCAGCACGAGGAGCAGGGTTCCCAGTACGGCGATCCCCGAGAGGATGGCGAACAGCATCCCGACGATGCGCGGCAGGCCCGGGTGGATGTTGGCGAGCCCCAGGGTGGGTATCCACCAGCCGAGGTAGATAAGCCCCACCACCAGGAGGCAGGTCACCCCCATGAGCGCCACGAAGAGCCGCTTCTGGGGGGGGCTCTGGTAGCTCCCCTTATACCCCAACAGCGGCGCCCTTTTTGCCGAGGATTGCGCCCGGCTGGAGCTTGTAGCCGGCCAGGAAATCCGCAGCCGACAGGCGCTTCTTCCCCTCGAGCTGCAGCTCTCGGATCAGGAGGCTCCCCGCACCGCAGGCGACCTCGACGCCGTCGCGCCCGACCGAGACGATCTCCCCCGGCGCGCCGCTTCCCGAGCCGGTCTGCACCCGGTACACCTTGAGGAGCTTTTCGTCCAGGGTGCTGTAGGCGCCGGGCCAGGGGGTCATCCCCCGCACCTGGTTCTTGATGCTCTGCGCGTCCCTGCTCCAGTCGATCAGCCCGTCCTCCTTCTTCATCATCGGGGCGTAGCAGGTGAGGGAGTCGTCCTGCTTCTCGGGGACGAGGTCACCTGCGGCCAGGCGCTCCAGTGTCTCGCCCAAAAGCTCGGCCCCCAACTGCGACATGCGGTCGTGCAGGCTCTGCGTGTCCTCGTCCGGGTCTATCGGGGTCGCTCTCTTCAGCAGCATGTCCCCGGTGTCGAGCCCCACGTCCATCATCATGGTGGTGACGCCGGTCTCGGTCTCGCCGTTTACGATGCACCAGTTCAGGGGCGCCGCGCCGCGGTAGCGCGGCAGGAGCGAGGCGTGCACGTTGATGCACCCCTTTTTCGGGATATCGAGGAGCGCCTTGGGGAGGATCTGCCCGAAGGCGACCACCACGATCAGGTCGGGTTCGAGCGCACGGATCTCCTCTATCGACTCAGGCAGGCGCACCTTGACCGGCTGCAGCACGGGGATGCCGTGCCGTTCGGCCAGTACCTTCACGGGGGGGGGAAGGGTCTGCTGTCCCCTGCCCTTGGGGCGGTCGGGCTGTGTCACGACCGCCACCACCTGCTCTCCCCTCTCGATCAGGGCGCGCAGCGTCGGGCAGGCGAATTCCGGAGTACCCATGAAGATGATGCGCATACCGGTCATCAATGCTGCTCCTTTGCTTCTTCCAGGGCGCGCTGGTAGCGCTTGCGGAAGATCCCCTTCTTGAGGGGGGAGAGATGGTCTATGAAGAGCACGCCGTCCAGGTGGTCGATCTCGTGCTGGAAGGCGATGGAAAGGAGGTCGTCGGCCCGGAACAGCACTTCTTCTCCCTCGAGGTTCAGCGCCTTCACCACGATGCGCGCGTGCCGGCGGACGTTGGCGGAGAATTTTGGGACCGACAGGCACCCCTCCTCCTCGAAGGCCTCCCCCTCGGCGTGGACGATCTCCGGGTTGATGGCGACGATGAGCTCCGGCTTCTCGTCCTTTCCCGTGACGTCTATGACGATGATGCGCTGGTGCACCCCGATCTGCGGCGCGGCCAGGCCGACGCCGGGGGCGTCGTACATGGTCTCCGCCATGTCCCGCACCAGCTCGCGCGTCTTGTCCGTGATAACGGTAACCGGGTTGGAGCGCTTCTTGAGCTCCGGGTCCGGATAGGTGAGTATCGTTCGTACCATAGTGTCCTTCCTTTGGCTTAAGACTGTCGGGTCACTATATAAACTTGGCCGGAAAAAATCAACGACATACTCATGAGCTAACCCTCCCTACCCCTGCTAACCGACAGCTGCGACAACCCGCCGGAAAAGGGATGCGCGCCGCTACCGGGAGGGGAGGTGGAGCGGTTCGGCAGATGCACCCCCGCCGGATTATCACAGAGAAATTTTATATTGCCGCAACGGCGCATAACTGCTAACCTGTTGCCGCAGGTCGGGGGGAGAGCGGCGCCGATGACCGCGCCACGGCACTCCGCCTGAAGTAATGATGCATTACTGGGAGATAATGATGCCCGCCAGGACCTACCAGGCTGAAACCGGAGAACGGATCAAAAAGGCGAGACTCGCGCTGGGGCTCACCCAGAAGGAGTTTGCCGCGTCTCTCGGCATCGTGCAAGGCTTCCTAAGCGGCATCGAGACCGGTAGAAAGCGACCCTCGGACACCCTCCTGATCGCCCTCTCCCACACCTTCGGCATCAACCCTCAGTGGCTTGAAGACGGCATCGGCGAGAGCTTCAAGCATGCGACTGCGGCCGACCACCCCGCTGCCCGCCGCGCACCCCTTCTCGACGTCATCCCCGACGACTTCCCGGACGGGACAACAGGCTCGGCCCGCCAGTACGTCTCGGTCCCGGACCTCCCGGAGGGGTGCTACGCCATCATCTGCTACGGCGACTTCATGGCCCCCACCATCCGCGACGGAGACCTGGTGATCTTCAAGCCCGACAGCGAGCAGAAAAAAAGCGGCGACATCATCCTGGTCAACAACCGCTGGGGGGAGACGATCCTCAGAAGGTATCGCCTGAAGGAAGACGAGGTCTACCTCGCCCCCGACAACCCGGCCTACGCGCCGTTTCGTCCCGACGACGGCACCCGCACCATCGGCACGGTGGTCGATGTCTGGCGCAAGGTGAACTTCTAGAGTCAAAATCCCGTCAGCGCCCCCCGGGGAAGTCAAAAAAACTGCTGCAGACCCGCGACCCGGCAGCCGCACTTCCCCGGCAATACAGCCACTTGCCAAAAGGAACGCCTTTTGCTTGTTCCCCCTCCGTACCGGTCCAACCGGCGGGAGGTGTCAGTGAAACAGCAAGAGCCAGTTCAAACAGCCAACGCGTCCGGGAACCTCGCGGCAGTCATACCTTTGCGCCCCCTGCGGGATAAGGCGGCCCCTGCCGCCCCCCCCAGGCAGGAGGTACCCGCCGCGGCAGCGCTTCCCGCGCCACGCAGGCTTCCCCGCACCCGCCGTCTCTGGGGGAGAGAGGACGGCTTCACCATGTCCGGCAGCAGGAACTGAGCCCTTCCGCCACACCTTCCCTCGACGGCTTTTCCCAGCAGCACCCTGAGCACCCCCTCGCCGGCGCCCGCTGGAGCGCTTTAAGGGCGCAGCCTGCCAGCCATGGCCGCACTCCCCCGAAACGAGTTCCCTCAGAGAAGGGAAGGGATCATCGCCCTCCCGCTTCCTCGCGCGCTTTTTGCCCCTCCCGCGCCTTTTGCTCGAGTTTGCGCCTGCGGCGGCCGCCGATGAACGACTCCTCGATGACTATGGCGATGAACAGCAGTATGAAAAGGGCGAAGATCACCCCCAGTATCTTGAACATCAATGACATGTTGCTGCACTCCTTGCCTTATCCTGCTGACTCTTTTGACCGCGTTGCCTTTGTTTCTCAGTCCACCATTCCGGTTTGCGCCCCTGCCGCTTCGCCCGGTACGGGGGCGGTCGGCGGGGGCGATCCCCCCGGCACCTATGGCGTCCCCCAGGGGCGAGGGGGCTCCGGAGAGCGGGGGCCCGGCCAGGTCCGGGAGCGCGCCGCAGCCGTCCGGGGCCTGAGGCAGGCTCGTTGATATACCGGCACGCCCCCCGTGTCAACGGCAAAGCTCTAGCCGCTGCCGGTCAGCTTCTTCCAGCCGGAGCCGGCAAGCTCAAGCACGCCGTTCATGGTCCTTTGGTAGAACTTCCTGACGGGGATCCGGTTCACCAGTATCCCCTCCTCCCCGCGCTCCAGGCTCACCCGGTCGCCCGACTTCAGCCGAACCACCTCGCGGTAATGCTCGCCTGCGATGCCGAAGAGGAAGGAGTACCTGCCCCCCATGGCAAGGCAGGAGACGATGATGATGATCCCCTCCGGGGCGCCGGTCTTGAAGTCGAAGCGGGTAGTCGCCGTCACGAAGCGCCCCTCAACCTCGCCCGCCCCGCTGAGAAGCTCGTTCACGTTCAGGCTCTTTGGCTTCATCCGCCCAAGCGGGGGGAGCCCCCAGGGGGAGAGCCGGGGACGGGAACGCTCACGGTAATGGCTGGTCCGCTCCAGGATGGTCACCACGTTGTTGTTGATCGGCCCCCCGATGGAGTGGGCGAGCCCCATCCGGAAGCGTCCCTGCGTGATGAGCCGGTGGTTCTCGACGATCTGGATCATGCCGGTGGCCCCCAGCGGGTGGCCGCGCCCCTTGAGGCCTCCGGTGATGTTGGTGGGGAAGCTCCCCCGCTCGCCGGTCAGCTCGTCGTTCAAGAGCCCCTCGACGATGCGGCGACGGTGCACGAAGCCCAGGTCCACCATGTTGATCGGCCCGAAGCCGTTGAATGGGTCGTGCATGTTGACGTGGATGTTCCCGGCGAAGTCGGTGACGTCCCTGATACCCGCCATGGCGTAGGCCTCGGCCGCGGCGCGCACCGTGGCCGGGAAGCTGTGGAAGTAGGGGCGGTCCGCGATGGTCGGGATGTCGGTGGCGCTCCCCACCCCCGACACGATCACCTCGTGCGGGGTCGCGGAGAGAAGGACCGCCGCCACCCCGTCCGACATCGGGCAGAAGTCGTGGTAGCGAAGCGGCCACCAGTAGCGGTAGTTCCTCCCGGTGACGATCTGGCGGTAGTAATCCTCAAGTGGTATCTCGAACCCCAGGTGCGCGTCGGGGTTCCTCGCGGCGAAGCGGTGCGCCCTCTGGGTCAAAAGCGCCGAGAATGCGGTCCACTCCTCGCTGGAGAGCTTCAGCCTCTCGATCAGCGAACGCGCGACGAGCGCCCCGCAGGCGGGCATGGAGAGGCCGAACTCCGCCTCGTCCCGGTCGATCACCCCCGCCACGATCCTGGTCGCCTGTCCGGTGGAGACGTCGCTCATCTTCTGTATCCCGATGGCGAGGACGTGGTCGCAGCGCCCCGAGGCGATCTGCAGGTAGGCGTACTCCAGAGCCGAGGCGCCGGAGGAAGAGGCGGTGTCGATCAGCACCGACTTGGCCCCGGAGATACCGAGCACGCCGGCGATCTTGGCGGCCGTGTTGTCGACGCCGGAGAAGGCGACCGGGTTCTGGCTGCCGACCACCACCGCGTCTACCTCGCTGCGCCTGAGCCGGCTGCCGGAGAACACCTCCCCCGCCCTCTCCGCCATCTCGAGGAAACTCAGCCCCTCCCGCTCCCGGCCGTTGTAACGTCCCACCGGAGCCATGTACGAGGAGGCGACGTACACCTCCCGAGGCAAAAATTGCTGGGTCACACACCCCCCCATGGGGACGCCCGCGGCGACGATACCGCTTGCCAGCGCCCGCCCACTCTGCTATGTATTAAAACGCTGTCACACCATATATCATTTAAGGCGGTTCCAATGGTAGAGAAAATTAAGAACATCGTCGTCTTTGTCAACGACTTTCCTGCGGCACGCCGCTTTTACCGCGAGCTGCTCGCCCTCTCCCCCGGGCAGGAGACCGAGTACATGATGGAATTCCTCCCGGGGCAGGGGACCACGCTCGGCGTGGCGCTCGCCATGCACGATGCCGCGAAGAAGCTGGTCGGCCGCCACACCGGGATCACCTTCAACGTGAACGGGCTGGAACTCCTCTGCGCGAGGCTCACCGAGCAGGGGGCGCGCTTCACCGAGCCGCTCGAATCGACCCCTTGGGGAAAGATGGCGGTGGTGGCCGACCCCGACGGCAACGAGTTCGCCCTGGTGGAGATGTAGCTTTCGCCATGCTCCGATTACCCACCCTGCTATCCCTTATCCTGACCCTCATCTGCTGCGGCGCCGCGTTCTCGGCACCTCCCGCGCCAAGACCCTATGGCGGCTGCGGCGTGCTCACCCTCAAACAGGGAAGCGGGTGGAAGCCGGGAAACCTCGCCCTTTACCAGGAGCCGGGACTCCACCGTATCGCCGAGAAGAGCCCGGCCTCGCTGCCGCGCCTGGCGGGAGACGCGGCTGCGCCAATCCTCGCGGCGAGCGCGCGACGCGGGGGGTGGACCAGGCTCTTCATGGACGACGCCGGGAGGCTGGGGTGGCTCGCGGAGACGCGGGGCTGGGAGTACGCCAGCTGGCGGGAGTACCTCCCCGGCAGGACCGTGAAGGTTCTACCGGGGCTCAAGAAAGGGTGGTACCTGCTCAGAAGCGCCCCCGGCGAGGGTGGCGCCGAGCTGGCCGCGGTGACCCGCGACCAGCTGGTGCAGGTGATCGAGGTGGATGAAGACTGGGCGAGGCTGGCAACCCCTGCCGGCTGGTTTCGCTGGCGCGACGGAGACGGCCGGCTCACCGTCTCACTGCAGGCGGGGAGGTAGAAGAAAAAACGTTGACATTGCCACCCCCTGCATGTTATTTGAGGCGTCATGTATACTAACAGCGTTACATCACGTGGCAGCGTCCACGCAGCAGCAGCGGCCAGACCCTTCTAGAGCCGCCACTGCTGATTCAGAAAACAAGATTTTAACTGAAGGCCGTGGGGGACCCCCGCGGCCTTTTTTTGTACACAAATAACGGTATACGTCAAAAAAACGGATTGCCTTGAGGGGGAAAGAGATGCGCAACGAGATTGTCGCTCCCGGCGCGGGAGAACTGACCTACGAGATCAGGAATATCGTCACGGTTGCCGAGAAGGTGCAACGCTTCGGGGTGAAGATCAACTGGGAGAACATCGGCGACCCCATCGTCAAGGGTGAGAACATCCCGCTCTGGATGAAGGAGATCGTGGCGGCCGAGGCCATGAACGACGACAGTTACGCCTACTGCCCCACCCGCGGCGTGCTGGAGACCCGCGAGTTCATCTGCAACATCACCAACAAGAGGGGGGGCGCGCAGATCACCCCGGACGACATCATCTTCTTCAACGGCCTTGGCGACGCCATCGCCAAGGTGTACGGGAACCTGAGGCCCGAGAGCCGCGTGCTGATGCCCTCCCCCACCTACACCACGCACTCCATCGGCGAGGCCTCCCACGCGAACGCCATTCCGGTCTGCTACCGCCTCAAGCCAGAGGACAACTGGTACCCCGACATGGAGGACCTGGAATGCCACGTGAAGTACAACCCGCAGATCTCCGGCGTCATGATCATCAACCCGGATAACCCGACCGGCATGGTGTACCCCGTCGAGGTCCTCAAGCAGATCGTCGCCATAGCGAAGAAGTACGACCTCTTCATCATCGCGGACGAGGTTTACAGCAACATCGTCTACAACGGCGAGAAGACGGTTCCCATCTCCGACCTGATCGGGGAGGTCCCGGCCATCGCCATGAAGGGGATCTCCAAGGAACTCCCCTGGCCCGGCTCCCGCTGCGGTTGGATCGAGGTGTACAACGGCGAGCGCGACACGCGCTTCAAGAAATTCGTGAATTCCATCCTCTCCTCCAAGATGAACGAGGTCTGCTCCACCACGCTGCCGCAACGCTGCCTGCCTGCCGTGATGAGGCACCCGGAGTACCACAACTACCTGAAGGAGAGGATCTCCCGCTACGAGCGCATGAGCAACATCACCTACGAGGCGCTCTCCGCGGTCCCCGAACTCGCCGTGAACCGCACCAACGGCGCCTTCTACATGGCGGTCCCCTTCAAGCCGGGGGTCCTGAACCACACCCAGACGCTCAAGCTGGACAACGCCGAGATAAGGAGCCTGGTCGAGGGTATCGTCGACCAGCCCGGCGTCGCCCCCGACAAGCGGTTCGTATATTACATCCTCGCGAAGACCGGGATCTGCGTAGTCCCCCTCTCCTCCTTCAACACCGAGCTGCTCGGGTTCAGGGTGACCCTCCTGGAGCGGGACGAGGCGGAATGCAGAAGGATCTACCGCACCCTGACCGAGAACATCGCCGCCTATCTGGCGTCGTAGAGCAACGGAAAGCCCCGCCGGCAAGGCGGGGCTTTTCTTTTGCAGGCAGAGTCCTTTGACTTTTGGGGCGCAATTTGCTATTGATGCTCCATTTAGGCCGATTTCCCAACCATTTACCAGCAGAGGTCCAGATGCCCTCGAACTCACGAGGCAGGCGGCAGGGCAGGCGGAGAGCGGCGCGATGATGGAGGTCCGCATGGATCCGGAGATCGCTCCGGACACCTTCGACGTCATCGGACGCATCCTTAAGGCGCGCTCCGGATTCAGCCTGGACGGGTACAAGGACAAGTGCGTCAAGAGGCGCATCCAGATACGGGTCCGGGCCACCCAGTCACCCTCGGCCGAGGCTTACGGCCTCCTTTTGACCGAGAGCCCCGCCGAACAGGAACACCTGCTCAGGGTCCTCACCATCCATGTTTCCCACTTCTTCAGGAACCCCTCCGTGTTCCGAAGGCTCTCCGGAGAGGTCATTCCCGAGCTTCTTGGAGCACGCCGGGAGCTGAACCTCATGAGTGTCGGGTGCGCCGGCGGCGAGGAGCCGTACACTTTGGCCCTCATCCTGCGCGAGCATTTTGCCGATGCGTTGCAGAAAGGGCGCTTCTCCATCCGCGGGCTGGACGTCGACGCCGCCACCTTGGAGCAGGCCCGGGAGGCGCTGTACCATCCGGACCGCCTGGCCGAGGTGCCGGCGGAGATGCTGTCGCGCTGGTTCGCCCGCGAGGGGGAACGCTACCGCCTGGACCAGGAGATCCGCTCCCAGGTCGGCTTCGCGCGGGCCGACCTGAACCATCCACCGGCGTGGGACCCCTGCGACCTGATCCTTTGCCGCAACGTCCTGATCTACTTCGAGAGGGAGCGGCAGGAGACCATCCTGAACGGCTTCGCCGACGCGCTCGCCCCGGGAGGGGTCCTGGTGCTCGGCAAGTCGGAGACCCTCTTCGGCAGGGCCCGCGCCCGTTTCAAGACCGTCTGCCCAGTGGAGAGGATCTACCGGGCCATAGCATAACCCAAGCAGCAGCAAAAGGAGCTCGCCCCAATGTACATCCAAATCGGGTACAAGTTCATCCTAGGATTCCTCGCCGTGGTCGCGGCCGTCGCCTTTGTCCCCGCCTGGGTCGGCCTGCTCGACTACTCGCCGGAGATCACCAACGTACTCTCCTACGTGGTGGCGCTCACCATAGGCCTCATCCTCGGATCGTTCTTCTCCAAGAGCTTCACCAAGAATATCTCCCTTCTGCGCGGCGCCACCGAGTCGATCAGCCAAGGCGACCTCTCCCGCGACCTGGACTTCCCCCCCACCCGTTTCCCGGACGAGACGCACAGCATGGCGGTCTCGATAAACGCCATGCTGGAGAGCCTGAGGAGGCTGGTGCGCCAGATCAGGGAGACCGCGGAGCGGGTCTCGGAATCCTCCCGCACCCTCTCCTCCACAGCCCTCGAGATCAACGCCTCCACGGAGGAGGTGGCCCAGGCGATAGAGCAGATCTCCGGCGGCGCCGAGACTCAGGCGGAGATGCTCTCCAGGAGTTCGAAGGTGATCCACGAGATGGCGATCTCGGTCGACCTGGTGGCGAGGCGGGCCAAGGAGACGGCGAAGGCGGCGCGCGAGACCAGCATCACGGCCCAAAAGGGGGGGGAGCTCGCCAACGACTCACTGGAGCGGATGAAGAGCTTCTTCGACAGCGTGGAACTGATCGGCATGCAGTTCATGGACCTAAACGGAAAGCTGCAGCAGGTCGGGAAGATCGCCGACTTCATCGTGGACATGGCGCGCCAGACCAACCTCCTGGCACTGAACGCCTCCATCGAGGCGGCACGCGCAGGCGAATACGGCAAGGGGTTCGGCGTGGTGGCCGAAGAAGTGAGAAAGCTTGCCGACGGCAGCGCCAAGAGCGCCACCGACATCGTGGAGATGATCGACCTGGTCAAGGTGGAGAGCCGCAAGCTGCAGGAGACCATCACGGACAGCTCGCGCGGCATCATCGCCGGCAAGAAGAACGTCGACACCACGGCCGATTCCTTCAAGCAGATCCTCGCCACCGTCATCGAGACCGAAAGGAAAGCCAACTCCATCGCGGACCTCTCCCAGATGCAGACCACCGGCGCCGCCAGGATGGTGAGCATGGTGGACGAGATCGCCAAGGTGGCAGAGGACAACGCCGCGTCCACCGAGGAGGTCTCCGCCGCCACAGAGGAGCAGCACTCAGCCATGCAGGAGATGGTGTTCCAGACCCAGGAGCTGTCGAAGCTGGCCGACGAGCTGCTCAACTCCGTGGAGAGGTTCCAGCTCCAGGGAGAGTCCGGCCTGTGATACCCGAGCGGCTCCTGCTTTTCAGCGCGGGCGGAGAGGGTTACGCCTGCAACCTGCAACAGATCAGCGAGGTGATGGAGCCCCAGGCGAGCTTCCCCTTTGCCGGCGCCCCCCTGCATTACCTGGGGCTGATCAACTTCCACGGCAACCTGACCGCGCTGGTCGACCTGGCGCTCTACCTGGGGCTCAAGGCGCGCCCCCTGCCGGGAAAGCTCCTCGTGCTCGACACCAGGCTCGCCCACCTGGCACTCAGGGTGGACGCGGTGAGCTGCATCATCGGTTGCGATGCCGTGACCGGGGAGCGCCCCGACGACGACCCGCTGACCGAGGCGCTCCTCGAGACCGCCCGGGGGAGCGTGCGCCTGGTAAATCTGGAGGCGCTCCTGACCGGGCTGGAAGACGGGCTGAGACAGCCTGCCCTCCGACTGCAGCCTTAGGGCTCGACATCCAAGCTACAAAACCAGGAGGTACCTGATGGCCACCACGGTCATGATTGTAGACGACTCTTTGTTCATGAGAAAAATGCTCCGCGACATCCTCACCGAGGAGGGTTACGAGATTACCGCCGAGGCCTCCGACGGCGAGGAGGCGGTCCTGAAGTACAAGGAGTGCCGCCCCGACCTGACCACGCTGGACATAGTCATGCCCAACAAGACGGGGATCGAGGCGCTCCAGGAGATCATGGCCTTCAACCCCCAGGCGCGCGTCGTCATGTGCTCCGCGATCGGGCAGGAGTCACTGACGACCGCCGCGACGCAGGCGGGAGCCAAGGCCTTCATCCTCAAACCGTTCAACCCGGAGCTCGTCGCGCGTGTCCTGAGGGAAGTGGCCGAGGGATAGCGGATGGACATGTCGCAGTACAAAAACCTCTTCCTCTCCGAGTCCAGGGAATACCTGAGGGCGATAGCCGAGCAGGTGGTCGCCCTCGAGCAGTCCCCCGCGGAGAAGGGGGCCATCGACTCGCTGTTCCGCGCGGCCCATTCCCTGAAGGGGATGGCGGCATCCATGGAGTACGGCGAGGTCGTTTTGGTGGCCCACGGGATGGAGGACCTGATGGCCCGGGTCCGGGAGGGTGCGCTTGAGTTCGGCGCCGGCGTGGCCGACCTGCTCCTGGAAGGGGTGGACCTGATCGACGCGCTGCTGGCGGACGTCGAGGCGGACCGGGTGGAGAGCCGCCCGACCGAGGATTACGCCCAGAGGCTTGCCGGCTACACCCCGGCTCCCCGGGGCAAGGAGGCGCCTGAGCCCCCCCGGGACTCACCGAAACCGACCCCGGCTCCCCCGGAGCCGGAGAAGGCAAAGGAGCCCTCCGGGGAGACGGGGGGCACGGTCCGGGTGAAAACGGAGCTTTTGGACCACCTGATCAACCTGACCGGCGAACTGGTCACCAACAAGCACCGCCTGCTCAACATCGGGCGCGAGCTCGGCTCACCCGCCTTGAACGACGCCGTCTCCGAGACGGCAAAGCTCCTGCGCGCCTTGCACGACGAGGTGATGAAGGTGCGCCTGATGCCCTTCGAGGCGATCTGCGACAGGTTCCAGCGCTCGGTCAGGACCCTCGCCAAGAAAAGCGGCAAGGAGCTCCAGTTCGAGCTGACCGGACGGGAGATCGGGCTGGACCGGGGGATCCTCGAGCAGCTTGTCGACCCCCTGAACCACATCCTGAGAAACGCTGTGGACCACGGGATGGAGGAGAGCGCCGAGCGGGTCGCCGCCGGCAAGCCCGCCAGGGGTGTGGTCGAGCTCTCGGTCATCCGGGACCGCGACCGGATCCAGATTAGGGTGCGCGACGACGGGCGCGGCATGGACCCGCAGAAAATGATCGACGCGGCGGTCAAAAAAGGTGTGATCACACCAGAGGAGGGGGAACTCCTCTCGCCGCGCCAGGCGCTGATGCTCTCCTGCATGCCCGGTTTTTCCACCGCCAAGGAGGTGACCGACATCTCCGGGCGCGGCGTCGGCATGGACGCGGTCAACGCCGCAGTCCAGAAGCTGGGGGGGACGCTGGGGATCGAGTCCGATCCCGGCGCCGGGAGCACCTTCACGCTCAGGCTCCCGATGACCATAGCCATCATACACGCCCTGATCGTGCAGTGCGGCGGGGTCAAGAACGCGGTCCCGGTGACCGCGGTGCACCGCACCGTCGAGCTGTCGCGCCGCCAGATAGAGACGGTGGGAAAGAGGCAGACCTTCCTGTTGGACGGCGAGACCATACCGCTTCTGAGCCTGAACCGGGTACTGGGGCTCCCCCTGGGGCGTTTCCCCGACGGCATCCTGCCGCTGTTCGTCACGGAGGCCAAGGGACGCCGGGTGGGGATCGTTGTGGACCGCCTCCTGGGGCAGCACGAGCTTTTCGTGAAACCGTTCGGCCGGCCGCTTTCCAAGATGGCAGGGCTTGCCGGGGGAGCGACGCTCGGGGACGGCGAGGTGGTCACCATACTGGACCTGGCAGACCTGTTGTAACTTTCACTGGCAAACGCCAGGCAACCCCCCTCCCCCTGCGGCGGAGGAAGCCCGAACCATCCGGAGGCTCAATGTCGACTCGCATCCTGCAAAATGCCGAACTGGACGCACTGACCGAGGTCTGCAACATCGGCATGGAGCATGCCGCAACGGCCCTGTCCCAACTGATGGGAAAGGGGGTTGCCATACAGGTCCCCCGCCTGCAGTTCATGGACGTCGCCGGGGTTTCCGACCTGCTCGACTCGCAGGAGGTGACCGCCCTGCACCTGCAGATCCTGGGGAACGTGCGCGGCAGCATCCTGATCCTCTTGCTCCACGAAAACGCGCTTCGCATCCTGGAGCTCTTGCTGGGGAGCCTCCCGAAGGAAGGGGAGCCGCTCTCCGAGATGGAGAGGGCGACTCTCATGGAGGTGGGGAACATACTCGCCTCCGCCTGCCTGAACGCCCTGGGGAACACGCTCAAGATGACGCTCCTCCCCTCGGTCCCGACCCTGGTCAAGGGGAAGGCGGCGGAGCTCTTGTCCCAGGTGATGGAGCCGGAAAGCGATGGCGAGGCGATCGTGATGATCGACACCATGTTCTCGGTATCGGACGCGTTTTGCGGCGGGAGCATCTTCCTGATCCCCGCCACCGCCTCCCTGGGGACCATGCTGGGGGCCCTGGAGAATAAATGAAAGGGTTGCACGAGACCGGGTTGTGTGTCAGAATGCCCGGTCAAACTGCAGCCAACCCTGAGAGGTCCCGAGCCCTAGCCCGAGACCTTCACTAATTTCAGAGGTCACAAAATGAGACTGGCAAGAGTACTGGCCCTTTGCATCGCCTCGGTCGCGCTCACGGCAACCTTCTCCCTCGCAGCCGAGCTTTCCCAGGTGGTCCGCACGCTGGAGCAGGGTTACGCCACCCTGAACGACCTGCAGGCGGACTTCAGCCAGAAGAGCGTCCTGAAAAGCATGAGGCGCGAAGAGAAAGGCGGGGGGGAGCTCTTCATCAAGAAGGGAAGCGGCAAGGACTCCATGTTCCGCTTCAACTACACCAGGCCCAAGCAGCAGATCGTCTCCAACGGCAAGACGGTCTGGTATTACCTCCCCGACCAGAAGCAGGTGATGGTCATGGAGCTCGCCCAGCTCTTCGAGGCGGGCAACGGTATCGCCATGAGCTACCTGGCCGGGATGGGGCAGGTGTCGAAGGACTTCAGCATCTCCTTCGCCGCGGAGGCCAGGGACAAGAATGGGGATTACCAGTTGGAGCTCGTCCCCAACAGGAAAAGCCCGGCCATGTCGAAACTGCTGCTCGGCATCGACGGGGATGCGGTGGAGAGCTACCTCGCCAAGGGGCGCCCCGTCACCCCCTTCCCGATCGTCTCCTCCACCGTCATCGACCAGATCGGCAACAGCACCAGGATGGAGTTCAGCAACGTAAGGACCAACCGCGGGGTCAGCAGCAGCCAATTCAGCTTCAAGGTCCCGTCCGGGGTCGAGGTCATTAAAAACAGATAGAGGCAGGTTAAGGTTAAGGTTGAGAAAATCCGTACAGCGGGCTTCGCGTACCCCCCTCTCGACCTTAACCTCAACCTAAACCTGATTTTACAGGAGGGTCTTTCATGCCGTCATTTGACATCGTTTCCAAGGTGGACATGCAGGAGGTCGACAACGCCATCAACCAGGCCATCAAGGAGATCGCGCAGCGCTACGACTTCAAGGGGTCCAAGTGCGAAGTGACACTGGAGAAGGAAAGCATCAAGGTGCTCGCGGACGACGACTTCCGGCTCAAGGCGGTCATCGAGATACTGCAGTCCAAGTTCATCAAGCGCAACATCTCCCCCAAGGCGCTGCAGTACGGCAAGGTCGAGCAGGCATCGGGGAGCATGGTGCGGCAGATCATCACACTGCAGGTCGGCATCTCCAAGGAGAAGGCGAAGGAGATCGGCGCCGTCATCAAGGAGACCAAGCTCAAGGTGCAGAGCCAGATCCAGGACGACCAGCTCCGGGTAACCGGCAAGAACATAGATGACCTGCAGGAGGTGATCAGGATCCTGAAAGGGAAGGATCTGGACATCGACATGCAGTTCGTCAACTTCAGAAGTTAATTAAGAAGAGGGGAATTTTTTGAGCGATAAGATTAAGGAAAAAGTGAGCCTGGTAAGCCTGGGCTGCCCGAAGAACCTGGTGGATGCCGAGGTCATGCTGGGCTACCTGTCGCGCGACGAGTACGAGGTGACCACGGACGAGATGCAGGCGGATATCATCGTGGTGAACACCTGCTCTTTCATCAAAGAGGCGAAACAAGAGAGCATCGACACCATCCTGGATCTGGCGGACAGGAAGCACGACGGCCGCTGCAAGCTGCTGATCGTCACCGGGTGCCTGCCGCAGCGCTACCAGGAAGAGCTCGCAAAGGAGCTCCCGGAGGTCGACATCTTCATCGGCACCGGCGACTACCCGCGTATCGCCGAGATCATCGCGGAGAAGAAGCTGACCGGCGACCAGCTCTGCTACACGGGTGACCCCAACTTCGTCTACAACGACGAGTTGCCGCGCCTGCAGTCCTCGCCGCACTACACTGCCTACCTGAAGATAGCCGAGGGTTGCTCCAACAACTGCGCCTACTGCGTCATCCCCTCCCTGCGCGGCGCACTCCGTTCACGATCCCTCTCCACGCTTCTGGCGGAGGCCGAGAGGCTCGTGACAGGCGGGGTGAAAGAGCTGAACCTGATCGCCCAGGACATCACCGCCTACGGCAAGGACCTCCCCGACGCCCCCTCCCTCGAGCTCCTCATCACCGAGCTCGCCAAGATGGAGGGGCTCAAGTGGATCAGGCTCCTGTACGCCTACCCGGACGGGGTCACCGACTCGCTGATCCAGCTCATCAAGAACGAGCCCAAGGTCTGCAAGTACCTCGACCTCCCCATCCAGCACATAAGCGACCCGGTGCTCTCCCGCATGCAGCGCAGAAGCGGCGAGGCGGACATCCGCGCGCTGATCGCCAGGCTGCGCAGCGAGATACCCGACATCGCCATCAGGACCTCGCTCATCGTCGGCTTCCCCGGCGAGACCAACGACGACTTCAAGAAACTGCTGCAGTTCGTTGAGGAGACGCGTTTCGACAGGCTGGGGGTCTTCTGCTACTCCCGCGAGGAAGGGACACCCGCGGCAGAGATGCCGGACCAGGTCTCCGAGCGGATCAAGAGGGAGCGCCACAAGAAGCTGATGCGCACGCAGGCGAGGGTGTCCTTCAAGCACAACAGGACCCTGGTGGACAGCGAGGAGGACGTCCTGGTGGAAGGCTACAGCGAGGAAACGGAGCTGCTTTTGAAAGGTCGTTCCTCCCGGCAGGCACCCGATGTCGACGGTTTGGTCTACATCACGGCGGGCAATGCCAACGTGGGTGACATAGTCAGATTGAAGATCACTGACTCGTCCGATTATGACCTGATAGGTGAAATCGTAAGCTAGGCTTTTGACTTGACATGAACCCCTATTGCTGTATCATTGCGTCGCTTTGAGGGCCATCGAACAAACGGAGTGGATTTTACATGACAGAAAAACCAGATGAAATGAAAGCGATGCTCCTTAAACTGAAAGAGGAGACGCTTAAAGAGATCAACAAAACCGTTAAATCCGGTTCTGACATTCCGGTCAACGAACCAAGCGGAGACATCTACGACCAGGCGTCCAGCGAGCGCGACCGCGAACTCGGCCTGCTCCTCGGCGACCGGGAGCGCGAGAAGCTCAAGCACATCGACGAAGCACTGCTGCGCCTGGAAGAAGGGGAGTACGGGATCTGCGAGGAGTGCGAGGAAGAAATCCCCATGGGGAGGCTGAAGATCGTTCCCTTTGCCCGCCACTGCGTCAAGTGCAAGGCCGACCTGGAGAAGCAGCAGGCGCAGACCAAGCGCTTCGAAGAGGACCGGGCCTACCGGGAGATTTCGCTGGGCGAGGAAGAAGAAGGGTAGCATCAAGCTGCAAAAAGACAGGCAAACAAGGAGGGGACGGCAGCGATGCCGTCCCCTCCTTGTCGTTTTACCCCTTAGCGATACTTCTGCCGTGAGCGCCCCCTTCCAGGGAAAGGCCGGGAGGGGGATGGGCTACGGATGGGGAAGGTCCATGCTGTTGCTGATCAGCCTCTGGTAGTCGCCCTTGCCGATGGAGCTGTGCCAGTTCCCTGTGGCCCTGCCTACCAGGGTCCCGCCGACGAACATCACCACCACCAGGGCGGCGAACACCATCCCCGGGACCACCTTGCCACCCTTCACCCTCATCTGCAGCGCCTCGGGCCTCGGGCAGGAGCTCACGCAGCGCAGGCAGCCGATGCACTCCTCGGAGCAGACCCTTTTCGCGTGCATCACGTCGAGGTGCGAAGGGCAGGCCTTGTTGCAGTTGCCGCACGAGATGCAGGCGCTCTCGGCCCTCTCCACCTTGACCGGGGAGAAGCGGGACAGCACCCCCAAAAGCGCGCCGTAAGGGCAGAGAAAGCGGCAAAACGGGTTCCTCAAGAAAAGGGAGAGGCAAAGGAACCCCAGGATGAAGACCAGCGGGAGGCCGGATATGTTCAGGAAGAAATCGAGCATCTTCACGTCCGCCACCTTGTTGTAGTCGGAGAGGATGAAGGACTCCACGCTTTCCGGCGACATCAGCAGGAGGATCGAGAAGGCGAAGAAGAGGAGCAGCAGGTATTTCACGGGGCGCAGGAGCCAGTCGAACCAGAGCCAGACCCGGAAGTTGCGTCCGAACAGCCTGGAGCCCGCCTTCCACAACAGCTCGGTCACCGTTGAGACCGGGCAGATCCAGGAGCAGAAGGAGCGCTTCAAAAAGAGCGACACGGCGATAACCGCCAGGAAGATCACCAGGGCCGCGGGGTGCACGTCGTTTATCGACCCCGAGGCGATCCACCCTTTCAGGCTCACCAGCGCCGAGATGGGGAGGAAGGCCTCGACCCCGTCCGGCCGCTCCACGAAGGAGGTTGCTCCTCCCGTGCGGAAATGCTGCACGAAACGGTAGAAGGTCACCCCCAGGTAGAGTGAGAAGAGAAGAAAGCCCCACTGAACCGCTATCCTTGCCTTTTGCGCGTTGTTCTCTGCCATGTACCTCACCTTGAATTGTTATCCGACAGATCGGCCTGATCCGCCTCTCAGCCTCTTGCGACTTATCTTGTCACTACCCCGTGCTATGGTGCACACATCAAACGATGGAGGTGGCACACATGGAACCGATGGTGGTATGCGCCCTGGGGATAGTCGTCTACTGCGGGTACCTGACGGCGAAGGACATCATAGCCGATCTGCGTCAGGAGGGTTTCCTGGTCAGGCCCTTGTCCAGCAAGTGCCGAGGATGCACGTTGGAAAGCGCCTTCAAAAGGGACTTCTTCACCAGGGGGTTGTCACGTTCCAGCGTCTCCAGCAATTCCTTCATCTTCTTGCGCTGCAGGTCGGCTGTGCCGCATACCGGACAGCAGCAGCAGACCACGGGGAAACGGTTGTTGCGCGAGAACGGGATGATCTCCTTCTCCGGCACGTAGACGAGCGGCCTGATCACCGTGGTGACGCCGTTGTCCGCCAGCATGCTCGGCGCCATCGCCTTCAGGGAGCCGACGAAGAACTGGTTCAGCAGCAGCGTCTCAATGAAGTCGTCCATGTGGTGCCCAAGGGCCAGCTTGTTGCAGCCGTACTGCTGGGCCAGGGTGTAGAGCGTGCCCCGCTTGAGCCTCGCGCAGATGGAGCAGTACGAGGAGTTGGGGCGGCGCTTCTGCGAGATGATGTCGTAGTGGTCCGTCTTCTCCATGTGGTAGGTGAAGCCGTGCTCCTGCAGATGTTCCTCGATGATGTCGCCGCGGTAGCCGCGGTAGCCCGAGTCGATGTTGATCGCCACCAGCTCGTAGCGCACCGGCGCGCGCCTTCTGAGCGTCTCCAGCATATGCAGCATGGTGTAGGAATCCTTGCCGCCGGAGACCGCGACGGCGACCCGGTCCCCTTCGGAGATCAGCTGGTAATCCGCTATCGCCTTGCCGATCCTGTTCTTGATGCGCGTGAAGCCGGCATCCTCAATAAGCGCCACGGGAGCCTCCCGCGCTGCCTTGTCGTTTCCTCGTCCCTGCCACGTCCATATTACTTCACGCTCCCGTCCGTCCCCAGCACCGCGGCCCGGAACGCCTCGATTCCCATCTGCTCGACCAGCTTGCCCAGACGCCCCTGCTGCGGGTCGTTCCTGTAGAATTCCACCGTCTTGGCCACGATCTCCAGCACGTCCTCCTCGGTCTGCACGTTATCCGCCAACAGGTCGCCCAGCCGCGGGCGCGGGCCGGCGTTGCCGCCGACGAAGATGCGCCACCCCTTGTTGTGCCCAACGATCCCGATATCCTTCACGCCGGATTCCGAGCAGGAGAGGAGGCAGCCGGAGACACCCATCTTCATCTTGTTGGGGAGCTCCATGGCGTGGTAGATCTTGTCCAGTTTCAGACCGAGCGAGGCGGAATCAAGAACCGCGCGTTTGCAGTGCTGCGTGCCGGGGCAGATCTTGATGCTCCTGACGCAAAGCCCGATGGCGGCACCGGGGGTCTGGGCGAGATCGGTCCAGATGGCGTCCAGTTCCTCTTCCTTGGCGCCGATCATGGCGACGCGCTGCGCGGAGGTGATCTTCAATGCCAAGCCGTACTTGTCGGCGACATCGCAGATCTTCCTGAGCGTCGCCGTGTCGGTGAAGCCCCCGGGGATGTGCGGGGCGATGGCGTATGTCTCCCGGTCGCGCTGGAGGATCGCGCCCTTTTCGAGAAGGTCTTTCTTTGTCATCTGTTGCGTCATCATCTGCTCCTTTGTCGTTTTTTGAATTGATGCAGGTCAAATTTAAGCAAAAGCGCTGCACCGCAGAGGGCGCAGAGTTCGCAGAGAAAGCCCTTCAAGGGAAGGCAAACCTGATGCAAACCGCAGTCCCGGATTCATAGTCTCACGATCCCAAAAGACCATGAACCTGCGTTCTCAGCGTTCTTTGCGGGCGAACGATCTTATGTACCTCACCAGCTCCACAGCGACCTCGTACTTCCCGAAGGGGGGTACCAGGTAGAAGCCGCCGACCTTGTCGATGGTGGCGTCGATGAACTCCCGCGCGATGGCGAGACCTTCCCTTATGCCTTCCTCTCCCGCCTTCCCCGCCATCCGCTCCCTGATCGCATCCGGGATCACGATCCCCGGGACCTCGTTGTGCAGGAACTCGGCGTTCCTGCCGCTCACAAGCGGCAGCACGCCGGGAAGCACCGGTATACCCAGCTGCGCGGTCTGCTCCATCATCTGCTCGAACCTGGCGAGGTCGTAGATCGGCTGGGTCTGGGCGAAGCAGGCGCCGTTTGCCACCTTCTTGGCGAGCCTTGCCACCTGCACCTCCATCTTCTGGGTGTTGGGGTTGAAGGCGGCGCCTATGGTGAACCCGGTCCCGGCGCCGATCGGGTTGCCAAGTGCGTTGACGCCGCTGTTCAGGTCGCTTAAAAGCTTGATGAGGGTGAAGGAGTTCAGGTCGAAGACCGAGGACGCCCCCGCCTCTTCCCCGAGGCTCGCCGGGTCCCCGGTGACCGCGAGGATGGAGGTGACCCCCAGGAGGCTCGCCCCCATCAGGTCGGACTGGAGCCCGATGAGGTTCCTGTCCCGGCAGGTGATGTGCGCGATCACCTCGATCCCCACCTCCCGCCGGATCAGCGAGGCCAGCGCCAGGTTCCCCATGCGCACCCGCGCCAGCGGGTTCTCGGCCAGGTTGATGGCGTCGGCACCAGCCTCCTTGAGCGCAAGGCTGCCGGCCAGGACCTTGCCGCAGTCGAGCCCCCTGGGGGGATCCAACTCGACCGTGACCACCATCTCCTTTCCCCAGTTGTCGAGAAAGCTCGACCCGATGCTCCCGGCCCGCTCCACTGCCTGCGGCCGGCTCTCGGCGCTGACGGGCACGCGCGCGGCGGGCTTCATCCCCTTGAGCCGCAGCGCCATGATGCGTATGTGCTCAGGGGTGGTGCCGCAGCACCCGCCCACCAGCGCGGCGCCGGCCGCAACCATCTCCTCGGCCATCGCGGCGAAGTATTCCGGTGTGGTCCTGTAGATGTAGCGCCCGTCCACGTACTCGGGGAAGCCGCTGTTGGGGTACGCGGCGAGCGGGAGCTTGGTGACGGCGGCCATCCTCTTCAGGGTGGCCAGGAGCTCCAGAGGGCCGGCACCGCAGTTCGCCCCCACCAGGTCCGCGCCGGCCGCCACCAGGCGGAGCGCCGCACTCTCGGCAGCGATGCCGCCGGCAAGCCGCGAACCCTCGCCAAAGGCGAGGTTGGCAACCACGGCGAGCCCGGTCTCTTTGGCAGCGGCCACTGCAGTTTCCAGCTCCTCCAGCTCGGAGAAGGTCTCCAGTATCAGGAGATCCGCTCCTCCCTCGGCAAGTGCCCCAGCCTGAACCCGGAAGCACTCCGCCACCTCTGCCGGGGAGAGCTCGCCCTTGCCGCGCCCCAAAGGACCGATGGAGCCCGCCACCAGCGCGTCGCGCCCTTTGGCCGCGCGCCTGGCGAGCACCGCCCCCTGCCGGTTGATCTCCGCTACCTTGGAGCCGATACCTATCGTCGAGAGCTTCGCGTAGTTGGCGCCGAAGGTGTTGGTCTCTATCACCTGCGCGCCTGCGTCCAGGTACTCGCTGTGCAACTCCAGCACCAGCTCCGGCCGCACCAGGTTGAGGTGCTCGAAATTGGCATCGAGCGCCACACCCTTCGCGTAAAGCATGGTCCCGATGGCGCCGTCGCCGATCAGTACCTCGCCTGCGATCCGCTCCAGAAAGGTTCCCTTCATTTAGCGTCCTCCCAGCACCTTGATCAGGTGCGGCACCAGCTGTTTTTTGCGCGACATGACCCCTTTCATCTCGAAGACCTGCGGCTCGGGCTGCGGGTACCCCATGAAGCGGGTGTAGGCCTGCCCCCCCTCCATCATGAACATGGTGCTCTCGGTGGAGATGTCGGTCACCATCAAGCCGGCCATCTCCAGCCCCTCCTTTTCACGCAGGGAGGCCAGCGCCGCCCTGAGCTCCCCCTTCATCCGCTGGAACTCGTCGAAGCCGAACACCTCCACCTGCCCTATGCCGAAGCGGACCTCCCCCTGGCTGAACAGCTTGAAGTCGGAGCCCACCACACGCCCCGGGCTCCCGTAGCCGGAAAGCGCACCCGAAGCGGCGAAGATCTCGGCGCCGAACGACTCCCAGTCGAGCCCCGCCAGCGCGGCGAGCCTTTGCGCGGCGTCACGGTCCCGCTGGGTCGTGGTGGGCGATTTCAGGATCACGGTATCGGAGAGTATCCCGGCCAGAAGAAGCGACGCGGTGCCGGATGACGGGACCACCCCGTGTTCCCGGTAAAGCGCGGCGACTATGGTGCAGGTGCTTCCCACCGGCGCGGTGATGAAGGGGATCGGGTTGCTGGTCGGAGGATTCCCCAGCTTGTGGTGGTCGATGACCTCCAGTATCTCCAGGTCCTCGGCTCCCGGGACCGACTGGGAGAGTTCGTTGTGGTCGACCAGTATCAGGGCATAGGGAAGCGGCGCGAACAGCGACGACTTGGTGGCGACACCGGCGAGCGTGCCGTCCTCCTCGGTCACCAGCACCGCGGTCTCTCCCGAGTGCAGGAGCTTCTCCCTCAGGCGCCCGAGCGGCGCTCCGACCGAGACGCTCTCGAAGAGCGGCTCCGCCAGGTGGCCGGCCGGGGTGGCAAGGCGCGCCCTGGAAACGGTTGCCGCCGTGTCGAGCGGCGTGGAGAGAAGGGCGACGCCCGATGCAGCGGCGAGCCGCACCACATCATCTCCCACACAAAGACCGCCGGTGACCACCAGAAGGCGCACGCCCCGCTCGATGGCGGAGAGCTGGATGGAGCGGCGATCGCCCGTCACCACGACCAGGTTTCCGGCTTCGAAACCCGAGATCTTGGAGTTGAAAGACTCCTCTGCCATGGCCCCCACGAAGAGGTGCAGCGTCTCGAGTCCCGGATCGGCTGAGCCGGCAAGGAACACCCCCTCGAGGCAGGCGGCGAGCGAGGCAAGCGAGGCGGTGACGAGCCTCAGCGAGTCGGGTCCGGTAAGAAGCGAGCGTTCGGCGATCTTCAGAAGCGGGATCACGCCGCTTGGGGCCCCCTTTAGGTCCAGGACCGGGAGGATCCTGATGCCGTGGTGGTGGAACTGCTCCAACGCGGTCAGCAGGGGATCCGTCTCCTGCACGGTGACCGGGGAACGCCCGATCACGTCGCGCACTTTGGGATGCACATCGGCCAGGTACAGCGGCGCCGCCATGCCCAGCCTGGAGAGCAGCCAGGTCGTCTGCGGGTTCAGCGCTCCGGCCATGGCGGCCGTGACCTGGCCGGCCCCAAGAGCCCGCTTCAGTTCGGCGTAGGCTATGGCCGAGGCGACCGAGTCGGTATCGGGGTTTCTGTGACCGATGACGTATATCTGTTTTTCCATGGTTCCCCTGTGGTTCGCCTGAGGCTGGAGCGCCGGCCCGGCTGGTTCCGGGGCCGAGCCGCTCCCCTGGCACCCGACAAGGTGGCCAGTCCTGCAGGTTGGATAAATTAATTTGGTCGTTTTTTTGCCGCGATCTGTATAGAATGGCGCCCGCAAAGAAAGTGAAAAGGAGAGTCAGGCATGCATGCAGTAGTGGATTGGCTGTTACAAACCATAGGGGCTCTGGGATATCCCGGCATCTTCCTGCTGATGGCGATGGAGAGCTCCATCATCCCCATTCCCAGCGAACTGGTGATGCCCCCGGCGGGTTACCTGGCCCAGCAGGGGAGGATGAGCATGACCGCGGCCATCATCTGCGGCACCGCGGGAAGCCTGGTCGGCGCCTACGCCAACTACTACGCCGCCCATTACCTGGGGCGCCCGCTCCTCCTGAAGTACGGCAGGTACGTCTTCATCACCGAGGAGAAGTTCGCCAAGGTGGAGAAGTTCTTCCTGAAGCACGGGGAGATCTCGACCTTCATCGGGAGACTCCTGCCGGTGGTCAGGCACCTGATCTCGCTGCCGGCAGGTCTTGCCGGCATGAACCACCTGAAGTTCTCCCTCTACACCCTGCTCGGCGCCGGCATCTGGTGCACCGTGCTGACCTTCATCGGCTACTTCATCGGCAGCAACCAGGAGATGATCATGCAGTACTCGCACCAGGCGGTCTTCGCGGTAATCATCCTGAGCGGCGCGCTGGTGGCGGTCTACGTATGGGTGCAGCGCAGAAACAGCCGCGCTTAAAGGCGGCAGGTAAAAAAGGGCGGGTCCAGGACCCGCCCCGATTGCGGCATTGGGCATCGGGGCAATGACTTTCATTGCCCCGGGTTGTTCGTCCCCGCCTCCCCGCGGGAAGGCGGCTCCGCCTACTTGGGAACCTTCTCCCAGTCTTCCAGGAACTTCTTGATCCCTGCGTCGGTGAGCGGGTGCTTTGCGAGCTGCAGCATCACGGAGTACGGGATGGTGCAGATGTCGGCACCGATCAGCGCCGAGTCCAGCACGTGGATCGGGTTCCTGATGCTCGCGACGA
>CAZFMI010000054.1:0-27863 GCA_964519915.1 uncultured Geomonas sp. | reverse complement strand
TAGGTGCGGCGGTTTCCGTTTTTAACGTAGAACTTAGAACATAGAACGTAGAACAGTTTTTAGCCTTACCAGATGTAATCCTTGGCGATGTCCCGCTTGTCCTTGCCGTAGAGGATGTGGAAGACCCTCAGCCTTTTCAATGCCACCGGCGACAGGCTGCCCAGCGGCAGGTAGATGATCCTCTTCCCCAGCCGCGCCGCCTGCTGCTTCATGTAGCTCCTGGGCGGCTTCGTCGCGGCATACAGCACGTCCTTCTCCAACGAATAATCAAGGGCCGCCATCAGCAGGACCTCCCCTTTGCCCAAGGCGTCCCGGTAGTCGATGTCGTGCCAGACGTCGCTCATGCGCCGCGGCGGGTAGCTGAGCAGGAACCCGCCGTACTCGCAGCGGGATATCCCCGGCCCCACGATGTTCCCCGTCGGCGAAGTGGCGTAGAAGGCCATGTCCGATTCCTGCGAGTGCTCGCCGAGCCAGGTCATGCAGTAGGGATAGCGGGAGTCGTCACGGTCCTCGTGAAAGACCACCACTACGCAGCCGATCCCGCTCTTTTGCCGCTTGTTTTCCCTGACGTATATCTTTCCCTCGTGCAGGTTCCTGATGGTCTCGCGCATGTCGATGCCGTCCAGGAGCGAGGCGGAGAACGGCTCCGACCTGCTCGCCTCCTCGCTCAGCTGCCTTGCGCCGATCCTCTTCAGGTTCCGGCCGTACTCCTCGATGCTCAGGTCCTCGGGGGGATAGGAGCAGATGTACGGGTCGTCGAACCCCTCCAGCCAGTCGCCCGGCCTTGTCTCCTTCTTCCGGTGCGTCATCTTGATGCCGGGACGCCCCTTCGCGCGCACCTGCTCCTTGGGGCGGAAGCGTATCCTGCGGGTGGCGGACCAGAGCTCGGCTGCCGAAAGCCGCAGGGTGGGGACGTCCGTCCCCTCCTTCTGATAGGGGTAGCGGGCGGCCAGCCGGAAGAAGGCGTAGGCGAAATTGTCGTCCAGGCAGCCGCGGGCGGCGGCCAGCATCTGGAAAAGGTCGGGGAGCAGCATGTGCGACAAGAGGGCGTAGTTCCGGGCGAAACGGAAGAAGGCCCGCTTCTGCCAGAAATGCACCTGGTCGCCGGTCTCCTGGCGGTAGTGCCGTGCCGCCTCAAGGAACAGGCGCAGCATGATCCTCTGCCGGTCCGGCATCCCGCCTTCGGGGCCGACCCGGCGGGCGCTGCGCAGGACCGATTCGGCAAGCGCCTCCTCCTCGGGGATGGTCTGCTTCCCTCCCAGGATCAGCTCGAAGGCGTCGAAACTCTTGCGCAGCGACGGGCCTCCGGACGGGGGTTCGGGTGGGAGCGGCGACCGCCTCGTTTCGTAGAGGGCGGAGAGAAACGGGTACTCCGCCAGGACCTCGTGGCACGATTCCGGGTGCAGGTTGAAGAGCGAGATCCCGTCGCGCCGGGTGCGGGTCAACGGCTGCGCGAGCGGCGTTGCGAAGTCCTTTCGAATCCGTTCCAGATGCGACATGCCGCAGATGAAGAGCACCCTCTCGTGCCGCGCGGAGAGCTGCTGCAGCCTGAAGGCCATGCCGCGCTCGCGGCGCAGGTCCTCGTCGCACGGGTCGTCCTCACGGTACAGCTTGGCCACCTCCCGGTAAAACGGCTCCAGGCCGATGCGCTGTACCGCGTAGGAATCGGGGAGCTGTTCCGGGTGCGAGGGGTAGCTGTCCAGGTCGATGTCGACCAGGTGGAGCGGGATCTCGTGCTCCAGGGCGAGTCGGGCCCCTTCGATGAGCGGGTCGGCAGGTTCGATGATCAGGAAGACGGATTGTTCGCCCGCCTGGTAGGCGAGAACGGAGAGCTCGGGCAGGCGACGGACGCCGCGCAGCAACTGGGCTTCCAGGGTCTGGGGGAGCTCTATGGCGATGCAGTCGGGTTCGAGGGCGAGAAACGCCTCGCGCACCAGGTGCGCAAACTCCATGCGGTAATGGAGAACGGGGAGGGCGTGGACGTTGCCGAATCTTTCAAGGTAGAGCTGCTCGGGCATAGTGGTGTCTTGTCAGGCGTCCGCTCCGCCAGCAGCGCATGCCCGCCGCGATCAGCCGGCGGCCGGCGCGGCAGGGAGGCTTCACCGGGCGGAGCGATGTTATTTCAGATAGCGAAGCGCCTCTTCTCCAAGGATCCTCTCGACGGCAAGCGGCAGCAGTTCGCGCGCGTCCTTCTCCGTTGCCGACATCATCTTCAGGGCATAGCGCGCGATATTGATCCCGTCGCGCACGGAGTACGGCTCGTCCGCCGCATGCCCGCGCTGCAGGAACTGCACGACATAGCCCAGGATGGCGCTCCCGGCGAAGGGAAGGTTCTCCTTCAGGATGGCGAGCTCCTCGTCCGCCTCGGGGAAGTCGATGAAAAGCTGCGGCTGGAGCCGCGAGTGTATGTATTCCGGCACCTCGAAGGTGGAAGAGTCCTCGTTCATGGTCACCACGATCCTGAAATCCGGGTGCGCCGGGATCCTGAGCCCGGTAATGATCGACTCGACGTAGCGGCGGTCGTCCAGAAGCGGCGCGAGCGAGGCCCAGGCCTTCTCGCTCATCCGGTTCCCCTCGTCCAGGATCAGCACGCCGCCGTTGATCATGGCGGAGACCAGCGAGGAAGCTGCGTACTGGATCGACCCCTCCGGCCCGATGACCGGCGTCACGATCAGGTCCTCGGGGCGCGTGTCCATGGTGGCCTGGAACAGGTAGACCTTCCTCCCCAACCTCTTCGCCGCCGCGTAGGCGAGCGTGGTCTTGCCGACGCCAGGCTTTCCTATCAGGCGGGGGTTGAAGGGGATATCGCGGTCGTCGATGACCATCCAGGCAGCCAGAAGCTGCCTGAGCAGTTCCTCGTCCCCCACCCAGCGCAGCGGCAGCTCGATGGGGTTGGCCAGCGTGAGGTTGATGCCGTCAAAAGTGATCTTTTCCATGTGAATCTCCAGAAAGAAAAAACATCGGCCACGCTATCGCGCGCAGGCACGGAGAAAATCAGAGGAGTCCAGAGAAAACAAAGACGGCTGCCTCTCCCGGATTTTCCCGGTGGCCGACGGTTCTCAAGCCTTAAGTGTTCAAGTCGTGTCCGTACATCATGACCAGCCGGGCCCGGTTTTCGCGGCAGCTGCGGCATAGCTCGCCGGCGTCCTTCCATCGTTGCTCCGCCAGCCACTCCCCCGCCTCCCCGTAAAGCGAATCCGGCTCGTTCTCGTCGTACTCTTTCTTGCAGATGCTGCAGGTCTTCATCCTTCTACCGCCTTTTTTACCAGCTCCGCCAGGCACTCAAGAAAGAGCGGGTCGGAGTTCAACGACTCGGTTCGGGCGAAGCGCTTGATGCCGAGCGCCTTCGCCTCTTCTGCATACTGGATGTCTATCTCGTAAAGCGTCTCGATATGGTCCGAAACGAAGGAGAGCGGGACCATCAGGAGGTTTTGCTTCCCCTCCTTGGCCAGCGCCTCTATGGTCTGCTCGGTGGAGGGCTCCAGCCACTTGACCCGGCTCGCCTTGGACTGGAAGCAGAGCCGGTGGTCCGCCTCGCCTACCCGCTCCATGACCAGGCGCACCGTCTCCTGGATGTGGGCGAGGTACGGGTCCCCCTCCTCGATGAAGGACTGGGGAAGCGAATGCGCGGAGAAGACGATCTCCACCTCTTTCGGGTCGGGGAAGGAGGCGAGCCCGCGGGTCACCTTGTCGGCCAGCGCCTTGATGTAAAGCGGATGGTCGAAGAAGCGGTCGACGTAGGTGATCCGGAAGGCGGAGCCGGAGCCGGATTCCTTCAGCACCCGCTGCAACTCGTTCACGCTGGAGCCGGTGGTGGCCTTGGAGTAGTGCGGGTAGAGCGAGAGCGCCACGACCCGGTTGATCCCCTCGCGCCTGATCGCCGCCAGCGCGTCTATGGTGGAGGGTCGTGAATAGCGCATGGCCACGAAGGTTCGGTAGCCGTCCCCCAGGAGTTTTTGCACCCCCTCCCCTTGGGCCTCCGTCAGTTCGCGGATGGGGGACTTGCCGCCGATCTGCCGGTAGTACTCCTCGACCTTCGGCGCGCGCTTCTTGACGATGCGCCTGGCGATGAAAGGCTGCAGGAACGCCGGCCCGATCTTGATGATGTCGCGGTCCGTGAACAGGTTCATCAGGAACGGGTGGACGGCGTCGAGTGAATCGGGGCCCCCCATCTGGAGCAGAAGGAGTGCTGTTTTTTCTGACATGGCGACCTCTGGGAGAGAAGATTAGAACAAAATAGCAGAAAAAATTGGCGAGGAGAACTGCTTTAATTCATTGGGGAGAGATGGTGCGGGAGATTCATCTTCGCCGGCGGCTTCCCCCCCTCCCGCTTGCGCGAGCAGGCGCGTGAAGCGAGGGGGGGAGATGGTGTGCCGCGATCAGCGGATGCCGGCCTTGCGCAGGTGGGTGCCGTAGCGGTTGTCGGTACCCTTGATGTGCTTCACCAGCCAATCCTGCAGGAACTGGATGACGTCGTGGGTAAGGAGGGTCTCCCCCGAATTGAATTTTTCCTGCAGCGCGACCACCTGCTGCACGAGATCGCGGTGCTGCTTGACGTGGGCGGCCTCCTCGGGATACCCGGTCTTGCGGAAGACCTCTTCTTCGGCGGCGAAGTGGCTGCCGGTGTATTCGATGAGACGCTTGAGGACGGAGCCGATCGCCTCCTTGCTTCGCTTGTGCTGCATGGCCTGGTTCAGTTCGTTCACCATCGCGAAGAGTTTCTTGTGCTGCTCGTCGAAGGTGTCGATCGAGGTGGCGAAGCTCTGGTCCCACACCATGGCGTCGGTGAGCTGGAAGTGCGCCACCAACTGGTGCAGCTCGTCCACCTGCTGGACCAGCTTGCCGGTCGCCATCCTGGTGTTCCGGGCGCTCTCCACGTTGTTGTTGACCACGCTGGTGATCATCTGGATGTTGCTGGTGATCTCGTGGGTGGTGGCGGTCTGCTCCTCGGCCGCGGTGGCGATCTGGGAGAGCTGCATGGTCAGGTCGTTGATCATGCTCAGGATGCCGTTTAGCGCCTCCCCCGAGCGGCAGGTCTCGGCGGTCCCCTGATTCACCTGCTCGACCCCTTCGCCCATCGAGCCGACCGCAGTCTTGGTCTCGGTCTGTATCGACCTGATCATCGCGTCGATCTCCTTGGTGGCGCGGGTGGTCCGCTCGGCCAGCGCGCGCACCTCGTCGGCCACGACGGCAAAGCCGCGACCGGTCTCGCCGGCGCGGGCCGCCTCTATCGCAGCGTTCAGCGCCAGGAGGTTGGTCTGGTCGGCGATGTCCTCGATGGTCCCCGCTATGGCGCCGATCTGGTCGGAGCGCTCGCCAAGCCCCGCCACGGAGGCGGAGGTGGCCATGACGCGCTGTGCGATGTTCTCCATGAGGCGCGCGCTGTTCCTGACAATCTCGGCGCCGGAGTTGGTCTCCTCGGTCGCCTTGTGCGCGTTCTCCGCCGCATAGAGGCAGTTGCGCGCGATGTCGCCGGAGGTGGCCGACATCTCCTCGCTGGCGGTGGCGATGGTGGAGGCCTGCAGCGCGACGTCCTCGGCCGCGGACGCCATGGCGTCGTTGGTGGCGCTCACCAGGGCGACCGAATCCCGTACCAGGTCGGTGACGGTGAAGAACTGGTGCATGGTCTTGTTCCAGTCCCCCATCACGGTGTTGAAGGCGCGTCCTATGCGGGCGACCTCTCCGTTGCCGGTGTCGCCGACGCGGCAGGCGAGATCCCCCTGCGAGACGGATTCCAGCGCCATTGCCACTTCCCGCAGGGCCCGTGTCTCGGAACGCGACACCAGGTAGCTGGCGAGCGCGGAGAAGATGAATATGGTCAGGCCGGCGGCAAGGATGCCCAGCAGGTTCGACCCGCTACCCAAAAGAATGGCTGAGGCAACCGTGACACCGACAGCAATCAAGTTGATCGTGATGATGCGGGATGTGAGTGACATGTGCGATCTCCTGTATGATTTCCGCATTGAGAATCATAAGGGGTATCGACACAGGGGGAGGAAAACTTGAATTAATAATGGAAGTGGCTTTGACGGGAAAAGCGGAGTTGCAGTCGCCAAACGCCTCGAAAGGCGTATACGGGTGCGGGGGCGCTTGGAAACGGGTCGGCCTGGAGGGAGAGGCCCCCTTCCAGGCCGAATTCAGGTTCGGATCCGGGATCCTACCAGGAACCCCGTTCGCTTTGCGTCTCCAAAGGTTTGGTTTGCCTTGCGGTCTGTGGGGTGTTGAACGCCACATCCCGGCTGATCATTTCCGGGCCGGCCTGGTTCGATTTCGCCCGCTCGGATTGTTCGGCCTGCATGACAAAACCGCACGAGAGGATGATAGCTGCCATGACGATTTTTCCGTGGAACCTGTTCATAACCGGCCTCCTTTGTGCCGGGACGGTGGGCGGCACCCCCGGCTAGACTGCCATATGAGGAAAAACATTGAGACAGTCTAATGTAAGAAAATTTTAAGTCAAGCATTATCTGCCCTTGCGGCGCCAAGTTCCTGTCGCAGCGTAGAAAGGCCCTGCTGGCTGCTTCGGGGGTGAGTTTTATGCAGGGCTTTTGTGGACAGCAGGGAAGTTTGCTTTATAATGAGCGGATTGTTTCCTTGGCCTCATAATGGAGAACCGCTTGAAGATGCATCAGATATGGCGATGGGGGGTATGGGGGGCGGTCTTCGCGTTGCTGTCCGTCGGCGTTGCCCTCGCCCAACCGGAAGGGGCCAGTTCTCCGCACCGGTCGCATTCCCCTTCCGGCTCCGTGGAGTCCGGGGAGGAGGTGGGGCTGGACGAGAGGCTGGGGGCGAAGATACCGCTCGACCTCGTTTTCAAGGATGAGACTGGCCGTCCGCGGCGCCTGGCCGAACTGGTCACCGGTCCTACCATCGTCCTGCCCGTCTATTTCGCCTGCACCAACGTCTGCAACTACCTCCAGGAAGGGTTGGCCAGGGTGCTTCCGGACATCAAACTGGAGCCCGGCACCCACTACCGCGTCATCTCCATAAGCTTCGACGAGACCGAGACGCCCGAGCGCGCGGCGCGCTCCCGCAGGATGTACGAGGCCGCCATGAAGGGGAAGTTCCCTGCCGGGAACTGGCATTTCCTGACCGGCGACGCCGCAAGCATCCGCAAGCTGACCGACTCGGCCGGTTACCGCTTCAAGCGCCGGGGGATCGACTTCATGCACCCGGTGGCGAGCTTCGTGGTGTCGGGGGACGGCATGATCGTGCGTTACCTGTACGGCACGCACTTCCTCCCCAAGGACGTGACCCTGGCCCTGATCGAGGCGCGCCAGGGGAGGGTGGGGACGACGATGAGCAAGGTGGTGAGTTACTGCTTCAGCTTCGATCCGGAGAAGAAGAGCTACCAGTTCAACCTGCTGCGAGTGAGCGCAACGGTGATCATCGTCTCTGTTCTCTTGTTTCTCGCCTTCTTGATCTTTGGCGGGAAGAAGGGAAGAAAAGGAAGCAACGGCAAAGGCTGAAACAGATTGCGCAGAGGAAAGCGGAAAACCGGGAAGGGGTTCGCCCCTTTGGGGTTTCGCGTCCTATGCGGTAAATTGGGGGGAAAATGAGCGTGGCGGAAAGCACGGCGCCTGTTGCAGGCGGCTTCTGGAAAGATACCGGTAAAACGGGGATAAAATCCTGGATCTTCTCCACGGACCACAAGAGGATCGGAATGCTTTACCTCTACTCGGTGCTCGGGTTCTTCCTGGTAGGGGCTTTCCTCGGGCTGCTGATCAGGCTGGAGCTGATCGCGCCGGGAGCCACCATCGTCACCGCCCAGACCTACAACGCGCTCTTTACCGTGCACGGCGTGGTGATGATCTTTCTCTTCATCATCCCGGGCATCCCGGCGTCGTTTGGGAACCTGATCATGCCGATACAGATAGGCGCCCGGGACGTCGCCTTTCCGCGCCTGAACCTCTTTTCCTGGTGGCTTTACGCCATAGGGGCCCTGATCGTGCTGGTCTCGCTTTTCACCGGCGGCGGCCCGCCCGACACCGGCTGGACCTTCTACGTCCCCTTCAGCGCCAGGACCGGCACCAACGTCTCGCTCGCCGTCTTGGGCGTCTTTGTCCTGGGCTTCTCCTCGATCCTCACCGGGATCAACTTCGTCACCACCATCCACCGCCTCAGGGCGGAGGGGATGACCTGGACCAGGATCCCCCTTTTCACCTGGTCGCTCTACGCGACCGCATGGGTGCAGATCCTCGCCACACCCATCATCGCCATCACGCTCGTTCTGGTAGCGGCAGAGAGGTTGCTGGGTCTGGGGCTCTTCGATCCGGGGCGCGGCGGCGACCCCATCATGTTCCAGCACATGTTCTGGATCTACTCGCACCCGGCAGTCTACATCATGATCCTGCCGGCCATGGGTGTGATCTCCGACATCATACCGGTCTTCTCCAGAAAGCCGATCTTCGGGTACAAGATGATCGCCTTTTCGAGCCTGGCCATCGCCGCAGCAGGCTCCGCCGTCTGGGGGCACCACATGTACACCAGCGGCATGAGCGATCTGGCGGTGCTGATCTTTTCCTTCCTGACCTTCATTGTGGCCATACCTTCGGCCATCAAGGTGTTCAACTGGGTTTCCACGCTGTACAAGGGGTCCATCTCGCTGGAGGCCCCCATGCTGTTTGCGCTCTCCTTCATCCTGCTTTTCTCGATCGGCGGCCTGAGCGGCCTGATTCTGGGCGCGGCCGCCACCGATATACATGTGCACGATACCCATTTCGTGGTGGGGCACTTTCACTTCGTGATGTTCGGCGGGACCGGTTTCGCCTTCTTTGGCGCGGCCCATTACTGGCTCCCCAAGTTCTACGCCCGCAGGTACCGGGAGAAACCGGCGATCTTCGGCTGGCTGCTGATGTTCGCCGGGTTCGTAGTCCTTTATTTGAGCATGCAGGTGCTCGGCATGCAGGGGATGCCGCGCCGCTATTACGACTACCTGCCGGAGTTCACCCAACTGAACGTGGTCGCCACCGTCGCCAGCTGGGTGATGATGACCGGGGTGGTCGTCGTGGTGTGGAACCTCTGGCGCGGGCTTTTCAAAGGGGAGCCGTTCACCGGGAACCCGTGGGGGGGAGCGACGCTGGAGTGGAGCATCCCGACACCCCCTCCGACGGAGAATTTCGAGGAGGAGCCAGTGGTCACCCATGGGCCTTACGATTTCAAGGGGGCGGGGGTTGCATGAGTCACGTGCATAGGGACGATTTCGGTGCGAAGCTCGGCATGTGGCTGTTCCTGTTCACCGAACTGCTGCTGTTTGGTGGCCTTTTCATCCTTTACTCGGTTTACCTGGCGCGCTACCCGCAGCAGTTCTCCTCGGGGGGGCATCAGCTCGACCTGGTGCTGGGGACGACCAACACCGTGGTGCTGCTGACCAGCAGCCTCTTCGCGGCGATGTCGGTCACCGCGATAAAGCGCGGCGAGCGGCGCCGGACGCTCATGCTCCTTTCGGGGACGGTCGGCTGCGCCTTGATCTTTTTGTTTATCAAGTACCTGGAGTGGAGCGCCAAGATCGAGCACGGCATCTTTCCCAACTCCCCGAAACTGGTCGCGGGGGCGCCTGGCGAGTCGGTGTTTTTCGGGCTCTACTACCTGACCACCGGTCTGCACGCCATCCATGTCATCGTCGGGGGGATCCTGATCGGTTGGATAGGCGCGCTGGTGTACCGGGGTAGCGTACATGAGCGCGACAACGTGTCGCTGGAGAACGTGACCCTCTACTGGCACCTGGTGGACCTTGTCTGGATCTTCATCTTCCCGCTGTACTACCTCATTTTGTAGAGGCAGATAAAGATAGAGATAAAGATTAAGGAAAGCAAGCAGGCGGCCAGGCCCACGATTAGTCTCGATCTCGATCTCAATCTTTATCTTTGTCTTTGTTTGTCTTTATCTAGGAAATTTTATGACCAATGAAGGTGCGGTACACACGGAACATACGGAACATATCCTGAGCTACGGAAAACTCACCGGCGTGTGGGTGGCGCTGCTGGTGCTTACCGCCGCGACGGTGCTGGTGACCCGGGTCGAACTCGGTGTATGGAAGGTTTGGGCGGCGCTCGCCATCGCCAGCGTGAAGTCCGGGCTCGTCATCGCTTTCTTCATGCACATGAAATATGAACCCAGGCTCTTCCGCGTCATACTGTTCGTCACCCTGTTCACCTTGGCGTGGTTCATCGGGTTCAACTTCTTCGACGTACTGTACCGATAAGGGGCGATCGTGGAAAATCAACTGATCACAACTACACAAGCTGTCGACCCGGTCTTCGTCTTCCTGTTTGCTACCTGTCTGGCGCTCCTGGTCGGCATCACCGTGGCGATGATCTGGTTCGTGATACGTTATCGCCGCTCCCGCAACCCGCAGCCGACTTCCCAGGTGGAGGAAAACCTATGGCTTGAGGTGGTCTGGACGGTCCTGCCGACCCTGCTTGTGCTGGGGATGTTCTATTACGGCTGGTCCAGCTACCTGACCCTCAGGGAGGTGCCCAAGGACGCCTTGCAGGTGACGGCCGTGGCGCGGATGTGGTCCTGGAACTTCATCTATGAAAACGGCAAGAACAGCAGCAAGATGTACGTGCCGGTGGGAAGGCCCATACAGGTGAACATCGAATCGGTGGACGTCCTGCACGGTTTCTACATGCCGGCCTTCAGGATCAAGCGCGACGCGGTCCCGGGGATGAAGAACCACGTCTGGTTTGTCGCCACCAAGCCGGGCTCCTACGACATCTTCTGCTCAGAGTACTGCGGCACGGCCCATGCGGCGATGATCACCACGGCGGAGGCGGTCCCCCCCGAGCGGTTCACCGCCTGGCTGAACGAGGGGACGGCAGGGGCCAAGGGGGAGGCCGTGCTTCAGAAATACGGGTGCCTCGGCTGCCATTCCGTGGACGGCTCCCCCAAGGCGGGGCCGACCTTCAAGGGACTCTACGGCAGCCAGGTGAAAGTGACCAGGGCGGGGCAACCGGCGGTGGTAACGGCGGACGACGCGTTCCTGCGGGAGTCGATCGTGAACCCGTCTGCCACCATAGTGGAAGGGTTCCCGCCGATCATGCCCCCCTCCAGCCTCCCTGAAGAAGAAATGAAGGCTGTCCTTGATTATCTGAAGGGTGTGAAGTGAGAAGGGGAGCAAGTACCTGGGCAGCCTTGAGGGGGCTTTGCCGGCTGTTCCGGCTGCCCTTGGCCCTGATGAACGGTACTGCCGCCTTGGGGGGGTACCTGCTCTTCCCGTCGGCCGCAGATGCGCTCGCGGGAGGCGCCGTTTTTCTCGGGGTATCGCTTCTTGCTGCTGCCGCCTCCTGCTTCAACCAGGTGCTGGAGCGAACTCCCGACACCCTGATGCGCCGCACGAGAAACCGCCCTCTCCCAAGCGGCGAGCTTTCGCCCCTTGCGGCTATCTTGCTCGGGTCGGCACCGCTTCTTGCCGGGGGCGCGTTGTTGGCGCTCTTTGGCGGAGCTGTCCCGCTTGCCCTGGGCCTGGCCACGCTGCTTTGGTACCTCGCGGTCTACACCCCGCTAAAGCGCGTCACCTGTTTCGCGCTGCTGCTCGGCGCCCTGTGCGGCTGCGCAGCTCCGGTGATAGGTTGGAGCGTGGCCGGCGGTGATGCGGCCGACTTCAGGATCGTGCTCTTGGGGGGGATTCTCTACCTCTGGCAGGTGCCGCATTTCTGGATGCTGCAACGCCGGCACGCCCGGGACTACCGGGAGGCCGGTTTTGCGCTCTTCTCTCCCGACGGCGGCGGCAGAGGGCTTGCTCCGTTTCAGCTTGTCTGGATGACCGCCATGATTGCCGGGGCGCTGATGCTTCCCGCGTTCGGCATCATCACGCAGAACGCCCCGCTTTGGTGTCTCGCCTTTTCCGCCCCTTTGCTCGTCTCGCCTTTCCAGCGCCTGGAACCGGCCCTCTTTGCCGGGGTCAACCTCTTCCCGGCGGTCGTCACGCTGGCGCTCTATTCGGGCAGGTAAAAAAACAACAAACGATAAACAGGGATGAAGGGGATCAAAGGGATAAACGCAAAAACTTTGAAAGTTTCGTTATCCCCTGCATCCCATTCATCCCTGTCGCACGCCTTGCCGTTTTTCCTTTTCAACCGATGACGCCGAGGGTTCTCCCTGTCCGGGCAAAGGCCTCCAGCCCGAGGTCCAGGTCCTCCTTCGAGTGGGCGGCGCTGATCATGACGCGGATGCGCGCCTTGCCGTGCGGTACGGTGGGGAAGCCTATCGGCATGGCGAAGAGGCCGGGTTCCGAGTCGAAGAGCAGGCGCGAAAACTGCTGGGCCAGCGCTGCCTCCCCAAGCATCACCGGCGTGATCGGGGTGACGCTCTCCCCGATGTCGAAGCCCGCTTGCTGCATCCCCTCCTTGAAATAACGGGTATTCTCCCAAAGCTTTTGCACCAGCGCCGTGCTTTCCTCCAGAAGACCGACCGCTGCCAGGCAGGCGGCGGTGTCTGCAGCCGTGACAGCGCTGGAGAAAAGGAAGGGACGCGCCTTCTGCCGGATCCAGTCGATGACCGGCTTCCTTCCGGCGATGACCCCCCCCATGACGCCGAACGCCTTCGAGAGCGTGCCGATCTCCAGGTCGAACCTGCCGCTCAGGTGGAAGTGATCGACGATGCCGCGTCCGCCGCGCCCTACGACCCCTTCGCCGTGGGCGTCGTCCACCATGCTGATGATGCCGTAGCGCTCGCAGATCTCGCAAAGCCGGTCCAGCGGCGCCATGTCGCCGTCCATGGAGAACACCCCGTCGGTGATCAGCAAAGCCCGCCGGTACTCCCCCAGGTTCTCCTTGATGACCCGCTCGCAGTCCTCCACGTCGCAATGCTCGTACACAACGACCTTTGCAGAGGAGAGCCTGCAGCCGTCGATGATGCTGGCGTGGTTCAGGCGGTCGGTGAAGATGACGTCTCCCTTCCCCGCCATGGGGGGGATCGCCGCCTGGTTGGCGCAAAACCCCGACTGGACGTAGAGCGCGTCCTCGACTCCCTTGAAGGCGGCCAGCCGATCTTCGAGCTGGCGGTGCAACTCCAGCGTCCCCGCGATGCTGCGCACGGCCGCCGGCCCCACCCCCCAAACCTGCACCGCGGCCCGCGCGGCTTCCTTCAGCCTGGGGTGGTTGGCCAGTCCCAGGTAGTTGTTGGTGCAGAAGTTCAAGACCTTCTTGCCGTCCACGACCATCCAGGGGCCGCAGGCGGAACCTATGGTACGAATTTGGGTCTTCAGCCCCTGCTGCTTCAGGGTGTTCATCTCTTCCGCTATCCAGGCGAACTTGTCGGACATCTGAAACCTCCTCACGCAAAGCCGCAAAGATGCAAAGCAAAGCGGCTCAAGGGGTTGGTGATACGGCACATCTCTATCTGGCTGGCTCCCGATGTTCTTGGCGGCTTTGGGCGAGGTCCTTTCAATCCTCCACCCAGTTGAGGAGCACCTTGCCGGAGTTCCCCGAGCTCATCACCTCGAACGCCTCCTCGAAGGCGGTGTAGTGCATCCGGTGCGTGATGACCGGGGTCAGGTCCAGGCCGATCTTGATGAGCGACTGCATCAGGTACCACGTCTCGTACATCTCGCGCCCGTAGATCCCCTTTATGGTCAGCATGTTGAAGATCACCTTGTTCCAGTCGATGGCGAGATCTGCGGACGGGATCCCGAGCATGGCGATCTTGCCGCCGTGGCACATGTTGTCCAGCATCTCCTTGAACGCTTCTCCGTTGCCGGACATCTCGAGCCCCACGTCGAAGCCTTCCTTCATGCCGAGTTGCTGCCGTACCTGAGCCAGGGTCCCCTCCTTGACGTTCAAGGCGACGGTGGCCCCCATCTTCTTGGCGAGGTCGAGCCGGTACGGGTTCATGTCCGTGGTGACGATGAAACGAGCGCCGGCGTGGCGGGCGATGGCGGTTGCCATGATGCCGATGGGGCCGGCCCCTGTGATAAGCACGTCCTCCCCCAGGACCGGAAAGGCGAGGGTGGTATGGGTCGCGTTGCCGAAGGGGTCGAAGATGCCGAGGATGTCCATCGGTATGTTGGGATCCGCGTGCCAGACGTTGGTGACCGGGATGCAGATGTACTCGGCAAAGGCTCCGGCGCGGTTCACCCCGACTCCGTTGGTGTCCTTGCAGAGATGGCGCCGCCCAGCCAGGCAGTTGCGGCACCTGCCGCAGACGATGTGCCCTTCGCCGGAGACGATGTCCCCTATGTTCAGGTCGGCGACGTTGCTCCCCATGGCTGCCACGCGCCCCACGAACTCGTGCCCTACCACCATGGGAACGGGGATCGTTTTCTGCGCCCATGCGTTCCAGTCCCAGATATGGAGATCGGTGCCGCACACGGCGGTCTTGTGGACCTTGATCAGGACGTCGTTTATGCCGACCTCCGGCACCGGGACTTCGTCCAGCCACAACCCCGGTTTCGGGTATTTCTTCACCAGTGCGCGCATGGTTTTCTGCATGAGATGTGGCTCCTTCGCTCGGGTGGACAAAATTGCTCATTAATGTTACCAACTTCGATGGTCATGTAAATAGGAGAGCCTGCGGAAAGGGTGGGGCGAGGGTGGAAGGTCCCTTTTGCTGCGGGGTTGGACACGATCTGCTATGATAACCATCAACCTCACAGCAAAGGAGACACCCCATGAGCGAACTTAAAAGCTGTCCGAAGCCTGCGGAGCATAAGGCGCATATGTGCCAGTTGAAGCATGAGGGGAGAATCGAAGAGATGGACAGGCACTCCGCTCATCCGAAATTCGTCTGCAACAGGTGCGGGGCCAAGGCCGACGAGGAAGGCTATCTCTGCAACCCTAGACCGGTCTGACCGGAACTGCGCCACGTTAACAGCGGCAAATGAAGACGCCCCCCTGGGGGCGCCTTCTCGTTTGCGAGCACCGTCGCCAGCCACAGCCCCAGACCTGGGGCAGGATCCGATTTTTTCAAGAACCAGTCCCGACCTCAGCAGCTCGGCATGGAGCTGTGCCGCGAACTGCTGGGGGACGGAACCTTCCCGGATCAAAAATCTTTTCGTGTTCAAGTAATTCGCGGATTTGCCGAATAATGAGGAACCCCGGGTGCCGGCCTTCGCCGGGAAGGAGCACCCCCGTTGCCTCACCGCCGGACCTGATCGTTTTCGAGGTGGAAATGCGCGCTGTCCCTCAACCTATCGCGTTTGCTTCCGTTTTGCGGCTGCTTTGCTGCGCGGCGACGCTGCTGTTGCCCGGCGCACCGCTGCTGCATGCTGCGCACGCCGCCCCGCATGTGCTCGTCCTTAATTCCTACAACAACGGTTACGACTGGTCCGACGACGAGATGCGCGGGCTGCGCAGCACCCTCACCAAGCACGACTCCGGCATAGAGCTGTTGATCGAGCATCTCGACGCCAAGAATTTCCCGGACAAGAGGCACTTCCCCCAGGTGGCGGGACTTCTTGCTGCGAAGTACAGGGGGATGCGGTTTGACGTAGTCATTGCCCTAGACAATGCGGCGCTCCAGTTCGCCCTGCGCTACAGGAGCACCCTTTTCCAGGGTACGCCGCTCGTGTTTTGCGGCATAAACGATTTCGAGCCGGGGATGATCGCAGGGGAGCAAAAGGTGACAGGGGTGGCCGAGTACCATGACATGGCCGGCACCTTGGCCATGGCTCTCAACCTGCACCCGGCGACACGGGAAGTCGTGCTGGTGCACGATTTCACCGATACCGGCCTTGCCATGCGGCGCGAATTCCTGCAGAAGGCCTCGCAACTGGGGAAGGTGAAGTTCCGCTTCCTGCCGGAGGTGCCTCTTGAAGAGGCGGTGCAGCAGTTGAGAACGCTCCCCCCGGACCGCATCGTGTTGCTGCTTTCCTACTCCGTCGAAAAGGGCGGGCGCACGTTCCGGCAGTCCGAGGTCGCCAGCATCGTCACATCGGCAACCTCGGTCCCGGTCTATGCAGTTCATGAAGCGCAGTTGGGCTACGGCGTGGTGGGCGGGCGCATGATGGAGGGGAGGGTCCAGGGGCAAAAGGCCGCCGAACTCGCCCTGAGGATCCTCGCGGGAGAGAAGGCCGAGCGGATCCCGGTGATGACCGGCAACCTCTCCGAGGCGATGTTCGATGACGCCTTGCTCAGCAGGTTTGAGATCGACCGGGGAAAGCTCCCCGCCGATGCCCTGCTGATAAACAGCCCCGTCTCCTTCTACGCCGTCAACAAGACGGCCTTCTGGGCGGCGGCCATCGTTGCCGTGTTCATGACGGCTGCGCTTTTGACCCTCCACCTGAACAACGAAAGACGCAAGCGCCTGGAAAAAGTCCTGCAGATGACGGAGGCAAAATTCCGGCAACTCTTCGATTGCGCCGGAGACGCTATCTGCATCCATGATCTCGACTGCAAGATCCTCGAGGTGAACCAGGCAGCCTGCGACCGGATGGGGTACAGCTACGAAGAGTTCCTGCAGCTTAGCTTGTACGACCTCAACTCGCCGGAGCAAAAGGGCTGGATCGCCGAGCGTCTGGCCACCGTAAGAAAGGTGGGCCGGGCCATGTACGAGACGGTGCACTTGAGCAGAAGCGGAGAGGCGGTCCCGATCGAGGTCTGCAGCAGACTGATCGACTACCAGGAACAGCCGGCCGTACTTGCCATCGTGCGGGACATCTCGGTGAGAAAGCGCATTGAGCGGCGGGAGAGAACAAGGCTGAAGATACTGGAGCAGATGGCGACGGGATCGAGCCTGGAGGAACTGCTGGTCTACATCGTGCGTTTCGTCGAGCAGGAGAGCCCGGGGGGGCTCTGTTCCGTCCTGCTGGCGAACGAGGCGGGGACCCGTCTGCTCCATGGCGCCGCTCCCAGTCTTCCCTACGCCTACAACGAGGCGGTGAACGGCCTGAAGATCAAGGAGGGGATGGGGTCGTGCGGCACGGCGGCGTTCCTGAAGAAGAGGGTCATAGTCGAGGACCTGGAGACGCACCCTTACTGGAGGGGTTTCCTGCCCGCCCGGGATGCCGGCCTGCGGGCCTGCTGGTCCGAGCCCGTTCTCTCGGTGAGCGGCGAACTGCTGGGAACCTTCGCCATCTACTCCCGCAGTCGCCGTAGCCCCAGCGAGGAGGAGCTCGCCCTGATAGAGTCGGCCGCCCACATGGCGAGCATCGCCATAGGGAGGGTACGCAGCGAGGAGAGCCGCTTGAGGCTGGAAGAGCAGATGCGGCAGATGCAAAAGATCGAGGCGATCGGGCAACTGGCGGGGGGGCTGGCCCACGACTTCAACAACCTGCTGACACCGATCTTCGTATATGCGGATATCGCGAAACGGAGCCTCGACGCCGAGGACCCCAACCGGAAGAAGCTGGACGGCATCCTCCTGTCCGCTCACAAGGCCGCGGACCTCACCAAGAAGCTGCTCACCTTCGGGCGCAAGCAGATGCTCACCATGGAGGTGCTGGAGTTAAACGAGGTGATCGCGTCGCTTTTGGACCTGTTGCAACGGACCATAAGGGCGAACATAGAGATAAAGACCGACCTCACCAACTTCGGCGCCCCGGTGTTTGCGGATCGCGGCCAGATCGAGCAGATACTGATCAATTTCGCGGTCAACGCGCAGGACGCCATAAAGGGAAACGGCGCCATCGTGATCGAGACCGGCAACGTCGCCATCGACGAGGAATTCATCCGGTTGAACCCCGGGATAAAGGAAGGCCCTCATGTGCTGATGTCGTTTAGCGATAACGGCTGCGGCATGAGCGATGAGGTGCTGAGCCACATCTTCGAGCCTTTTTACACCACGAAGCCGGTAGGGCAGGGAACCGGCCTCGGCCTGGCTACCGTCTACGGCATAGTCAAGCAGCACGGCGGATATATAAAGGTGGTGAGCCAGGTGGGGAGGGGGACCTCCTTCCAGCTTTACTTCCCCAGGTCCGCCGGGAAGGTGAAGCCCGGCGCAGGCGAGCCGGCAGCAACGGATAGCAGCCAGTGGAAGGACAACCGCGCCACGATCTTGCTGGTGGACGACAACGAGACGATCCGGGAGATGGCGGTGGAGTTGCTGCAATCCTCGGGTTACCACGTGCTGCTCGCGGAAACGCCGGTGAAGGCCCTGCAGATGCTTGAAGCCGCGGGGAACCCGATAGATCTGCTGATCACCGACGTGGTCATGCCCGAGATGAGCGGGCCGGAACTCTACCAACGTGTGGCGGCAAAATACCCGCGATTGCCGGTTCTCTACATCTCCGGCTACACGTTCAATGTGAAGGTGCACAGCCCGGCGGAGCACGAGCGGGTGAATTTCCTCCCCAAGCCGTTCACCTCCGGGCAGTTCCTGGCCGGCATCGAAAAGGCTGTGTCAGGTAGCCGGTAAGCACTGACGCCGCGGCAGAGCTGCGTTGCCTCCAAAGTACCTGCACGCATGCGATTCGCAACCTGCCTGGCCTCATTCTGTCACGAGATAAAAATTAATTAATTTAAGCGCACAGTAGACGCTTCTCATCTTTGGGGTTACCTTTACACACTGACACAGAGAGCTGCTGAAGCATGTTTCGGTTTGTCACTGACAATCCGGTACCCGTTTCAATGGCAGCCAAACTTCAAAGTCCAGTTGCTGGCAGCTGACCTTGAGGCTGATCCAGTCTGTGGCAGAAGTCGAATAGATGACTATCATGGGAGGCACAATGAAAAAGGAACGGCAATTGAGGGGAACCTTTCTGCTTGTCGCGCTGGCGTCGGCAGGAAGCTTGTTCGGGTGCGCGCACTACGAGGTCAACACCGGTCGCGGCAACATCCCGGGTTATTACATCCGTTCGGAGATGCAGGAGGCCGATCGCGCCGTAGAAGCCGCGCGCGCTGAAGGGAAGGGCAAGCTCTGCCCGGCTGAGTTCCAGAAGGCCGAGGCGGCCAAGAACAACGCCTACGACGTGTTCAGGGCCTGCCGCACCGAAGAGGGTGCCGCCCTGGCTAAAGAGGCGACGGCGATGGCGAAGGCTCCCTGCCCGCCCAGCACCCCCGAGCCGGTTGCCAAACGTGTCGTCCCCGCTCCGCCCCCTCCTGCACCGCTGCCTGTACCTGTCGCGCCGACCGATCAGCTGACCGTCACCCCGGCGAGGATCGCCAGCGGGGAGAGTGCAACCCTCAGCTGGACCTCGACCAACGCAACCGCCTGCGTGATAGAGCCGGGCGTCGGGAAGGTGCCGACCTCCGGGTCGCTGAAGGTCTCTCCGCTGGACAGCGCGGCCTATACGCTTCTTTGCAGCGGTGACGGCGGCACTGCGAGGAGCCTGGCAAGGCTCGAGGTCGTGTCTCCCGCCCCTGCGCCGGTTCCCGTCGTCGTGCCGGTGCAGCCCGAGGCCGCCCCGGTGAAGCATTGCCGCCCTGCGGTGATCGACGTCAGGTTCGACACCAACAAGTCCGACATCAAGCCGCAGTACCACGACGAACTGAAGGCGCTGGCCGATTTCCTGAAGGAGTTCCCGAATGCCGCCGGTGTCATCGAGGGGCATACCGACAGCGTGGGGGACAAGGGCGCCAACATGAAGCTCTCCCAGCGCCGTGCCGACAGCGTGCGCAGCTACCTGGTCGACAAGTTCGGCATTGCCCCCGAGAGGGTCAAGGCGGTGGGTTACGGCCCGACCAAGCCGGTGGCGGACAACAAGAGCGCGGCAGGAAAGCAGCAAAACCGCCGCATCGAGTCGAACTTCACCTGCAAATAGCGGAATTTTACCCAGGACGGATGATAAGAAGGCGCCCCTTGAGATATCGAAGGGCGCCTTTTTCACGCTTGTCGTGCCTGTCATCGAGGTAGCGGTAGCATAGCATACCGCAGTCGTCATCATGCTCAGGACTCCGCGCGCGGACAGGTCGCAAACGGAGATGGCAGCGCAACTGGGCGTCGCCTGTTGGCCATTCAAAAATAGAAGCCAACCGGGGCAGCAGGCGAGCGGGAACAGCCTCCGTTAACTTGCGCCTTGCAAGCGGGAGAAAGAATTTCTGTTATATTCACAGGGCAGGCACTATCTCGTGGATTGATTTCAAACAAAGAGACAGGAATCTGTTGAAGCATATGCAACTGGAATTGTTATAAATGGTTAACCAGTAACGGGGGATGTCATGGATCTGAGAAAGACTCACACGATCGTACTGGATGAGGGAGACCCGGAACTGAAGAGGTCGGAGATACTAGAGTATTTTCACGCCACCTTCACCGTGGACGAACTTCTCTATGAGACCCTGAAGGATGAAGGCGCATTTTATCTGAGGGCCGACCGGCTCAGGCACCCGCTGATCTTCTACTTCGGGCATACCGCCGCCTTCTTCATAAACAAGCTGATCATCGCCCGCGTCATACAGGAGCGCGTCAACCCGCGCTTTGAGTCGCTTTTCGCCGTAGGGGTCGACGAGATGTCCTGGGACGACCTGGACGAGACGCATTACGACTGGCCCGGCCTCGACGAGGTGAAGGCTTTTCGCGGCCGGGTACGCGAGCTTGTGGACGGGCTGATCCGCACCATGCCGCTCACCCTCCCCATCACCTGGGAGAGCCCCTTCTGGGCCGTCATCATGGGGATCGAGCACGAGCGGATTCATCTTGAGACGTCATCGGTGCTGATCCGCCAGCTCCCGATCGATAGGGTGCGGCGCCATGAATGCTGGGAGATCTGCCGTGAATCGGGAGAGCCTCAGGCAAACGAGCTCCTGCCGGTCCCGGCAGGCACGGTAAGGCTCGGGAAGGGGGACGGGCACCCGCTCTACGGCTGGGACAACGAGTACGGCAGGCACGAGGCGAAGGTCGAGGCTTTCGCCGCCTCGAAGTACCTGGTCTCCAACCGGGAATTCCTCTCCTTCGTGGAGGCGGGAGGGTACCGGGAGCGCAAATGGTGGACCGAGGAGGGGTGGAACTGGCGCAACTTCAAAGATGCCGAGCACCCGCTCTTCTGGGTGGCGCGTGACGAGGGGTGGGGGCTGCGCACCATGCTGGAGGTGATCGACCTCCCCTGGAACTGGCCGGCCGAGGTGAACTGCCTGGAGGCAAAGGCGTTTTGCAGCTGGCTCTGCGATCAAACGGGAAGGCCGGTTCGGCTGCCGACCGAGGACGAGTGGCACCGGCTCCACGACCTGGCCGCGCTTCCTGACCCGCCTGGATGGAACCGCGCGCCCGGCAACGTCAACCTCGAGTACTTCGCCTCCTCCTGCCCCGTGGACCGCTTCTCGTTCGGGGCGTTCTTCGACGTGGTCGGCAACGTCTGGCAGTGGACCGAGACCCCCATCTACCCCTTCCCCGGCTTCCGCATCCACCCCTGGTACGACGACTTCTCGACGCCGACCTTCGACACACGGCACAACCTGATCAAGGGGGGGAGCTGGATCTCGACCGGAAACGAGGCGACCCGGGAGGCGCGCTATGCCTTCCGCAGGCACTTCTTCCAGCACGCGGGTTTCCGGTACCTGGAGACGGCCCAGCCGGTCGTGCTGCTGGACGACCCGTACGAGACGGACGCACTCGCGGCCCAGTACTGCGATGCCCACTATGGAGCGGGACACTTCGGCATCCCCAATTTCGCGAAGAGCTGCGCTCAGATCTGCCTGGAGCTCAGCCGCGGCCGCGCCAGGGGGCGCGCCCTTGACCTGGGGTGCGCCGTGGGGCGAGCGAGCTTCGAGCTGGCGCGCGGGTTCGAGCAGGTGACCGGGCTCGATTTCTCCAGCCGCTTCTTCCGCCTGGCGGCAAGGATGCAGGAAGAGGGGCGCCTGCGTTACGCGCTGCCGGAAGAGGGGGAGATCGTCTCCTTCCACGAGCTGAACCTGTCCGAGTTCGATCTCGAAGGGGTGCGGGACCGGGTGCAGTTCTTCCAGGCCGATGCCTGCAACCTGCCGGCGAGGTTCACAGGGTACGACCTCGTGCTGGCAGCCAACCTGATCGACCGCCTCTACTCGCCGCGCCGGTTCCTTCGCTCCATCCGCGAGAGGCTCAACCCGGGGGGGCTCCTGGTGATCGCGTCCCCCTACACCTGGCTGGAGGAATACGCCAAGAAGGAGGAGTGGCTGGGAGGATACCGGGAGGCCGGGGAGCCGGTGTGGAGTATAGATGGACTCAAGGCCGAACTTTTGCCATACTTCACCCTGCTCGGGACGCCGCGCGAGGTCCCCTTCGTGATCAGGGAGACGCGCCGCAAGTTCCAGCACAGCCTGGCGGAACTGACAGCATGGGAGCTTAAATGACGAAGCAGTACGATTTCGACGAGATCATCGACCGGCGCGGCACGGCGAGCGAGAAGTGGGACAGGTACAAGGACCGCGACATCATTCCCCTTTGGGTGGCGGACATGGATTTCCGCTCCGCGCCGGCGATCATGGACGCGCTGCACGAGCGGGTGGACCACGGCGTTTTCGGCTACACCGCTCCGCCCGAGGGGCTGGCGCAGGCGGTAATAGAGTCGCTGCGGGGCGAGTTCGGCTGGCAGGTGCAAAAGGAATGGATCACCTGGCTCCCGGGGCTGGTGACCGGGTTGAACGTGGCCTGCCGCGCCGTGGGAGAGCCCGGGGACGACATCATCACCTTCACCCCGGTCTATCCCCCCTTCATGTCCGCGCCGCAGCTGTCTGGGCGAAACGTGGTCAAGGTGGCGCTTAGCTGCGAGGGGGGGCGCTGGGGGGTGGACCTCGACGCCCTCGAGCGGTCGGTAACCGTCAAAACGAGGCAGCTCCTGCTTTGCAGCCCGCATAACCCGGTGGGACGGGTCTGGACGCTGCAGGAGCTGACCGCGCTTGCCGACTTCGCACGAAGGCACGACCTGGTCATCTGCAGCGACGAGATCCACGCCGGGCTGGTCCTGGAGGAGGGGGTGCGCCACGTACCGATCGCCACCCTGTCACCTGAGACAAGCCGGCGCACCGTCACACTGCTCGCCCCCAGCAAGACCTTCAACGTCCCGGGACTTGGCTGCTCCTTTGCCGTGATCTCCGACGACGCCCTGAGGCGCGCGTTCCGCAAGGGCATGGGGAGGATCGTTCCCCATGTCAACCTGCTCGGGTACACGGCTGCAGAGGCGGCCTATCGGCAAGGGGAGGGGTGGAGGCAGGAGCTGATAGGGTATCTGCGCGGCAACAGGGACCTCGTGGAGCGGGAGGTGGCAACGATGCCGGGCCTGAAGGTGTTCCCGGTGGAGGCAACCTACCTTTCGTGGATCGATGTGCGTGACGCCGGGATAGAGGATCCCGTTCGCTTTTTCGAGGAAGCCGGGGTCGGGCTTTCCGGCGGTGCCGACTTCGGGCTGCCGGGGTACGTGAGGCTTAACTTCGGCTGCCGCCGGGCGCTCCTGGCCGAGGCGCTGCGGCGCATGAGGGTCGCGCTTCAGGGTCTCCCCGGTCGCCCCCTCTGACCGTACCCCTCCCGTCCTCCCCTTGAAGGGAGGGGCCGCTGGAGCGGCCGATCTAGGTAAGCAAACCCCATAAAGGCAGGTCATGTGAAGGCTGCATGATCTGCCTTCCTGATTTCCTACCCCTCAGGCAGTTTCCGCTGCGCGCCCATTTCCGTTCACCCGGGTGGTGAACCCCGCCGCCACTCCCATCCATACCTCAATAACTCCTCAGGCGTGCCGAAGCCAGTCGCCGGAACATCTTGTCCAACCTGCCGGAATGGCAGGGAAAACTAAATGAACCGAAATTGTAGGAAATGGTTTCCACGTTACCTGAGTAACATGCTGAAAAAAACTGTTGCAATCTTGACCGATTTAGTTGTATCTACTGCACACGTTGCTTTTGAAGAACCACATCGTGGAGGTAGACAATGTTAGGGAAATATCTGTTGCGGCTCGTTCCGGTTCTGGCACTCATAACGGGCCTTGCCACTACAGCATGGGCCAAGCAGCCTCAAGGGTACAAAGGGTACGCCCGGGGTTCTGCACTGATTACAGCGCAGGAGTTGAAGCAGCTTATCGACGCCAGGGACCCGAAGCTGGTGATCCTGGCTGCGGAAAACGACATCGAGTACCGCCTTGGGCACATCCCGGGGTCCTACCAGGTCGATCGTCCGGCCTACGAGGCTCCGGCCGAGGCGCAAAACGGCGTGACCGGTAACATCGTCGATGCCGCGGGGTTCACCAGGTTGGCGCAAGGCCTCGGCATCAACAAGGACTCCAAGGTCATAGTGTATGACACCAAATATGACGCGACCCGTCTCTGGTGGGCCTTCCTGTACTACGGCAAGGCGGACGTCAGGGTGCTGGACGGCGGGATCAAGGCCTGGAAAGAGGCGGGCTACGACACGGCGATCCTTGCCCCTGAGGAAGCCAGGCGGGGAAGCTTCGTTGCCAAGGTTTCCGCCCCGCGTTTAAGGGTCGATACCCCCGAGATCGTTTCCCTGCAAAATCCTGCAAAAGGGCAGCTTTGGGACAACCGGGACCGCAAGGAGTATTGCGGCGAGGATTTGAAGAAAGGGGCATTCAGGAAGGGGCGTATCCCCTGGGGCAAGCACGGCGACTGGGTGATCTTCAAGAAGAAGGAGAATGCGGCGGAGTGGATCTCGGCGGCGGAGTCCCAAGGGGTGCTGAAAAAGCTGGGCGTGGACCCGAAGAAGGACCAGTACTTCTTCTGCCAGTCCGGAGTACGCTCGACCCAGGCGTTGTTCACCTTCTACCTGCTCGGCTACTCCCTGAACAAGTTGCACAACTACGACAGTTCCTGGATCGGCTGGTCCAAGGACCAAACCCTGCCGATCGAGAGCGGCTGCGAGATAAACCCGGCGGTGGCGTCGGCACGATAGCCGGGTGGCGTCCTCGACTGCATCGCTCACAACAAAGGCCGGTCATCTGACCGGCCTTTGTTCGTTTCCGGCACCCTCCGGCTTACCCGAAGATCCTGTTCTCCTGTTCCTGCACCCTGATGAAGGTGGTCCGCTTGGTCAGCTCCTTGAGAGCCGAGGCGCCCACGTAGGTGCAGGCGGAGCGGACGCCGCCCAGGATGTCCCTCACCGTTTCATCTATGGGGCCGCGGTACGGGACCTCGACGGTCTTCCCCTCCGAGGCGCGGTAAGAGGCGACCCCTCCGGCATGCTTGTCCATGGCGGTCGTGGAACTCATCCCGTAGAACAGTTTGAACTGCCTGCCGCCGCGCTCCAGAAGCTGCCCGCCGCACTCGTCGTGACCGGCGAACATCCCGCCCAGCATCACGAAATCAGCCCCGCCGCCGAACGCCTTGGCCACGTCGCCGGGACAGGTGCAGCCGCCGTCGGAGACGATCCTCCCCCCAAGCCCGTGCGCGGCATCGGCGCATTCGATGACCGCTGAAAGCTGCGGGTATCCCACCCCAGCCTTGACGCGGGTGGTGCAGACAGAGCCCGGCCCGATTCCCACCTTGACGATGTCGGCGCCGGAGAGCAGCAACTCTTCCACCATCTCGCCGGTGACCACGTTTCCTGCCACGATGGTCTTTTCGCAGAAAGCCTGGCGGACCTTCTGCACGAATTCGACGAAGCTTTCAGAGTAGCCGTTGGCTACGTCGATACAGATGAAATCGATCCTGGGGTGCTTGGCCAAGATGTCGGAGAGCTTCTCGAAGTCCTGGTCAGAGGTGCCGGTGCTGACCATGATGCGGGAGTAGATCTCGTCGCTTCGGCCGGAGAGGTACCTGTCCCATTCCGCTGACGAGTAGTGCTTGTGGATGGCGGTCAGCATCCGGTGGGCAGCGAGGCGGTCGGCCACTTCGAAGGTGCCGGTGGTGTCCATGTTCGCCGCGATCACCGGGATACCGGTCCATTCGTGCTTGCTGTGCAGGAACTTGAAGTGCCGCTCAAGGTCGACCTGGGAGCGGCTTTTCAGGTTTGACCTTTTCGGCCTGATCAGTACGTCGCCGAATCCAAGCTTGAGATCGTTTTCCAGGAACATCGTTTCCCTCCAAATCGAACGAGCGCAAAAGGCTGGTGCTACGGACGCTAAAGAGATTACAGGAAAAAGCCGGCCTCACAAGACGCCCAGCCCACCGCGCGTTGTTGCGGTGCGCAAAACCGTGTGCTAGAGTGCCGGCGGGGGTGACAAATGCACGAACACAACCGGGTGCGCCGCCAGCGCTGGTTTATCTTCTTTATCCTGGCCCTGGTCTACATCCTGGTCTACTTCTACCGGGTGTCGCTAGCCGTGGTCGCCAAGGATGTCTCCCGCGACCTGGACCTCGACCCCGCCCAGCTGGGCTCGCTTTCCAGCATTCTTTTCTACGTGTATGCCGCGGCGCAGATACCGCTGGGGCCGATGATCGACCGTCTGGGGAGCCGCCTGGTGATAAGCGGCTGCGGCGTGTTGACCGCCGTCGGGGGGATACTCTTCTCCCAGGCTGCCAGCATGGGGCAGGCCATGGCCGCCCGTGTCCTGATCGGAGTGGGGACGGCATCGGTACTGATGGCCACCTTCACCATCTTCAGCCACTGGTTCACCAAGCAGGAGTTCGGGAAGGTCTCCGGCCTCATGGTTGCAGTGGGGAACCTCGGGAACCTGGCAGGAACGGCGCCGCTGGCCTTGGCCGTCTCGCTCATCGGGTGGCGCGACTCGTTCCTGGCCGCCGGGGTGCTGCAGGGGGTGGTCACGGTGCTTTGCTTCTCGCTGGTGCGGGACAGGCCGCCGGCCAAGGCGTCGGACGGCGGGGAGGAGGCTGCTCCGTCGCGGGTGGGCATGGTCGAGGCGTGGAAGCAGATCTTCTCCAATAGCGACTTCTGGCTGTTGGCTGCGGTGGCCTTTGCCTGGTACGGCAACTATCTGGCAGTGCAGGGGCTTTGGGGCGGGCCGTACCTGATGGAGGTGGTAAAGCTGAGCCGGGAGGAAACGGGGAGGATGCTGATGTACACCTCCCTGGGCTTTATCGCGGGGAGCCTGATGGTCGACGTCGTGGCGCGGAAGGTCATGCATTCCTACAAGAAAACCTTGCTGGTGGGGCAGTTGCTTCTCTTGCTTCTCATGACCAGCTTTCTAGGGGTGGCGGACCGGATGTCGACCCCGGCGCTGTCGGCCCTGTTTTTCGCGATAGGTCTTTGCGTGTCGAGCGGGGTGATGGTCTATCCGATCATCCGCTCCATGTTCCCGGTCACCATCGTGGGGACCGCTCTTACCTCGCTCAACTTCTTCGTGCTCATGGGGGCAGCATCGGTGCAGCAGGTGATGGGGATAATCATCGGCTCGGTCGTGAAGACGACGCCGGAAGCGACGGGGCAGGCGTACCATGCGGCGTTCCAGTTCCCGATCGGCGCACTGGCGTTTGCCGTCGTCATGTTCTTCTTCGCCAAGGATTACTGGGAGGGCTAGCCGGCGAGTTCCTGGAGCGAGTCCCTGAACGCAGCCAGGGTCCTGGAGCGTGTCAACCTTTTCAGCTCCCGGTCCAGTTCGGGGTCCTCCACGTTGGAAACGACCCCCTTGATCTTCCCCAGCACCTGGGCGTCCCCGCAAAAGAGGTCGCAGTAAAGCGGGAGCAGATCGGTAAGGTAGCGGTGGAGCATCGCCCTTCGCTCGCCGGTGTCCGGGTCGGCGGCGGCGCGGCCGCGCAGCCTTTCGAAGAGCATCGGCTCTCCGATGCCGCCCCTGCCCAGCATGAGTCCGGCGGCGCCGGTCTCCTCCAGCAGGCGCAGGCCGGCCGCGCTGCTCCTGATGTCGCCGTTGGCGATCACCGGGATGGCGGTGCGCTTTGCCACCTCTGCCGTTATGCCGTGATCGGCCCAACCGTTGTAGGCCTGGCGCACGGTGCGCGGATGCAGCACCAGGAAGTCGACCCGCGCCGCCTCGAACAGGGGGAGCAGCGAGAAGACCTGCTGCGGATCTTCATAGCCGGCGCGGAGCTTGATCGAGAAGGAACCGTGGATAGCTTCGCGCAGCGCCGGGATGATCTCTTCAAGCAGTTCCGGGCGCTTGAGCATCCCGCCGCCGGTGAGCCCGCTGGTCATGCGGCCGTAGGGGCAACCCATGT
>CAZFMI010000053.1:0-29695 GCA_964519915.1 uncultured Geomonas sp. | reverse complement strand
ACCACCTGTACAAGCAGACCCAGATGCAGTCCTCCTTCGGCATCATCATGCTCGCCATCGTGAACAGCCGGCCGCGCATCCTGACGCTTCGCGAGACCATCGACTTCTTCATAGACCACAGAAAGGAGATCGTCACCCGCCGCACCATCTTCGACCTGAAGAAGGCCGAGGCGAGGGCCCACATCCTGGAGGGTTTGAAAATCGCCCTGGACAACCTGGACGAGGTGATCGCGCTCATCAAGGCGAGCGCCTCCCCTGCCGAGGCGAAGGCGGGGCTCATGGAGCGCTTCGGCCTCTCCGACCTGCAGGCCCAGGCCATCCTGGACATGAGGCTGCACCGCCTGACCGGTCTGGAGCGGGACAAGATCATGGAGGAACTGCGCGAGATACTGAAGTACATCGCGAGGTTGAAGGAGATCCTCGCCTCCGAGGCGGAGATCCTGAAGATCATCGTGGGCGAGCTCCTCGAGTTGAAGGACAAGTTCGGCGACAAGAGAAGGAGCGAGATCGTGATGCAGACGGCTGACATCTCGCTGGAGGACACCATCGTCGAGGAAGACATGGTGGTCACCATCTCGCACACCGGCTACATCAAGCGTAACGCCGTCACCCTGTACCGCGCCCAGCGCCGCGGCGGCAAGGGGAAGACCGGCATGAAGACCAAGGAAGAGGATTTCGTGGAGCAGCTGTTCATCGCCTCCACCAAGGACTACCTCATGTTCTTCACCGACGCCGGCAAGGTTTACTGGCTCAAGGTGTACGAGATCCCGGAGGCGGGGCGCGCCGCGCGCGGCAAGGCGATCGTCAACCTGCTGAACCTGGCCAACGGCGAGAAGATCACCACCATCCTCCCGGTCAAGGAGTTCGCGGACGACAAGTTCATCATGATGGCGACCAGAAACGGGGTGGTCAAGAAGACGAACCTGATGGAGTACTCGCACCCGAGGGTGGGCGGCATCATCGCCGTGAACCTGGACGACGGGGACAAGCTCATCTCCGTGGCGCTGACCGACGGGAAGCAGGACGTGCTGCTCGCTTCGGCCGCCGGCAAGTGCATCCGCTTCAAGGAGGAGGACGTCCGCACCGTGGGTCGCGTCTCGCGCGGCGTGCGCGGCATGACCCTTGAGGACGAAGACGTGGTGATCGGGATGGCGATCCTGAACGAGAACTTCACCGACTCCACCATCTTCACCGTCACCGAAAACGGCTACGGCAAGCGGACCGAGATCAGCGAGTACCGCACCCAGTCGCGCGGCGGCAAAGGGGTGATAACCATCAAGACCACCGAGAGAAACGGCTGCGTCGTGGACATCAAGCAGGTGAACGACGAGAATGACTTGATGCTGATCACGGATCAGGGTAAGATCCTGCGCGTGCCGGTCGCCGGCTTCTCCATCATCGGGCGCAACACCCAAGGGGTGCGGCTCATGGTGAAGGAGGAGAACGAGAGGGTCGTGGCCGTGGCGCGCCTTGCCGAGAAAGAGGAGCACGAGGAGTCCGAGGACGATTCCGACATCGACGAGATCGTCGGAATGGAATCGGAAGCCGACGACAACGGCGAAGAGTAAGGCTTCATTTCGGGCGTATGGCTGTAGCCGGAAGAAACGCAGGCGGTTGAACGGTCGGACCTTGCAATTTCCCTCACGGCTGGAGGGGTGCCATGTACTTTGAGGACGGGCATGCAAAAGATAAGCAAGATTGACAACTCGTTTCAGGAGCGCCGCGACATCCTCGACCTCCTGGGGAGGCTCAAGGGTGACGGCATCTCGATCCACGAGATGGAGCGCATCGGGCTGAAGTTCCAGCAGGCGGGAAGGCGCGCGCTGCGCCCGCTGGTGCGCGAGCTGTGGCGGGAAAGCTCGGGCGAGCTGATCAGCAAGTACGCCTACATACTCGACTTCTTCGAGAGCGGGGACTGGCTGGACCAGTTGGTCCAGATAGCGCTCAAGCGCCAGGACCTGGGAGCCGACGGCAAGGCCGCCCTGATGGTGGCCCTGGAAGGTTACGGCGTCGACGTGCACTCCCCCCCCTTCAAGCAGCAGCCGGCCGGCACCGGCAACACGCTCGGGGAATCGCTGCAAGGGGCCATCCAGCTTGGCGAAGAGGGGATGGTCACCTTCCTGGACGACTTCCTCTCCTATCCGCCGGAGGTGCAGCAGATGGTCATCCGCGAGCTGTCCGGCTCGGCGGACCCCCTGGGCTCCCGGATGCTGGAGGCGCTGCTTTGGCACGAGGACCGCTCTATCGTGCAGTCGTCCCTGCAGGCCCTGGGAAGGATCAGGGACCCCTTGGCCGCCGGCGTCCTGCAGAACTTCCTTCAGGAGTGCGACCCCGAGCTTGCCGGGCAGGCGCAGAGGTGCCTGCGGCGCCTGACTTTCCTCGGTGTGAAACCGCCTGCGCCGCGCCGGCTGCTTCCGTTTCACGAAGCCTTCGCGACGGCGCCCGACGGCGACGGCTACAGGTCGCTGTTTCTCTCCAGGTGGGTGGGCAACGCCAGCGTCTGCGTGCTGTACATGCAGGTGCACGAGCGGCGCGGGGTGCTTGCCGCGTGGGGAGCGGGGGAACTGACGCTGGACAGCTTTCAGGCGGAACTCGAAGGGTTCCGGATGCAGGACGAGCTGCACCAGGTGTCGCCGGAGTACCTGCTGGAGCAGGTACGCGACGCCCTTTACTGGAGCCGCGAGCTCTGCTATCTCCCCGCCGACTTCTACATGCGCCGCGGCATCTTCGCCGGCGAGCGGATGACGCCGGCGCCCTTCGCGCCGACGCTTGCCGATCTGCCGGAGTGCCGCGAGCTGAGCTTTCAGGAGGGGGAGCAGGCAGCCCGAGACCTTTTTGCCGATCCCTTCTTTTCCGGCTGGTTCATCGCCTCGCAAAGGGTCTACGACTACGCCGAGGAGCAGCGCACCGGCCTGCAGACCGAGCAGGTGCTGGAGAGGTTCTGCGAGGAGCTTCTGGCGCCCGAGCTGGAAGTGATCCGGGAAAGGCTTCTGGTAAGTGCCGACCTGATGCGCCGCTGCGGCAGGGGAAAAGGCGACGTGGCGAAGGTCGTGGCGCTCGCGCAGAGCCTGATCGGCAACCCGCTTCCGAACCACCTGCATCCCTTCCTGCGCTGCTTCGCCCTCGAGAGCATGGAGATCGCCAGGGAGTCCCTGGAGAGGGGTGACGAACAACCGGTTCGGGCGGTGGAGGAGCTGTAGCCGTCACAGGTGCCGATTCCGTATCATGAGAAGTCCTCGCAAAGGGGCACAATACGTAAAGAGGGCTTAAAAAGATGCCAGAGAAAATAGCAGTCATAGGTGCCGGCAGCTGGGGGACTACCCTCGCAGACCTGCTGGCCAAGAAGGGGCACGAAGTGACGCTCTGGGCCTACGAGCCCGAGCTGGTGCTGGAGATGCGCAACAACAGGGAGAACAACCTCTTCCTGCCGGGCATAAAGCTGCACGAAGGGCTCGCCTTCAGCAACGATCTGGAGGAGGCGTACCGGGGCTGTTCCATGGTGCTTTGCGTGGTCCCCTCCCAGCTGGTGCGCCGGGTGATGGGGAACTCCATCGCCTTCATCCCCAAAGAGGCGATCATCGTCAGCGCCTCCAAGGGGATCGAGGTCGACACGCTGGCTGTGGTCTCCGAGATCTACCGCGAGGTGCTTCCCCCGGAGCAGTACGCCAGGTTCGCCGCCCTTTCCGGCCCGAGCTTTGCCCGTGAAGTAGCCCTCGAGATGCCGACCGCAGTGACCGCCGCCTCGGAGTCGGAGGAGGTCGCCCGCAGGGTGCAGGAGGCGTTCACCACCAGCTACTTCCGGGTCTACCGCAACAGCGACGTGATCGGCGTAGAGCTGGGTGGCGCCATCAAGAACGTCATCGCCATTGCAGCCGGCATATCGGACGGACTCGGCTTCGGCAGCAATACCAGGGCCGCCCTGATCACCCGCGGCCTCGCCGAGATGACCCGGCTGGGGCTCGCCATGGGAGCGCAACCCTCCACCTTCGCCGGCCTTGCCGGGATGGGGGATCTGGTACTCACCTGCACCGGCGACCTTTCCAGGAACCGCAGCGTCGGGATCCAGATCGGGCAGGGGAGAAAGCTGGCGGACATCCTTGGCGAGATGCGCATGGTCGCCGAAGGGGTGAAGACGACCGAGTCCGCGTACAACCTGGCCAGGAAGCTCGGGGTAGAGATGCCGATCATCGAGCAGATGTACCGGATGCTCTACGAGAACAAGCCGGCCCGCGAGGCGGTACTGGAGCTCATGACCAGGAACCTGAAAGCCGAAGGAGCTTAAAGAAACCAGGTTGAGGTTAAGGTTAAGGTTGAGAGGACAAGCTCTTAGCCTCAACCTTTTGTTTTTCAAAAGGATAGGCGATGCAAATACGCTTTGGCATAAGAACCAAACTGCTCCTGTCCATCCTCGCCATCCTCCTCATCTCCTATTCCACGTTGCTGTACTCCACCATGAAGACCATGAGTGCGTCCTTGCGCACCGAGATCGATCGCAACCTCGAGACCAACCTCACCTACGCCCGCCACCAGTACCTCGAACGGTCAAATATCGTCAAATACTCCCTGCTGCAGCCGGCCACCTCGCCTGTGGTGCACAGCCGCATGCGCCAGCGAGACCACGTCTGGCTGGGCGACAGGCTGAAGGACCTGCACAGGGTACTCCCCTACCTGGACCTGCTGGTGGTGCTCGACAGGCAGAAGAAGGTGATAGGACAGATGAAGGGCGCCTCGCTAGGCGAGGTGCTGGACCTGCCGGCGGTGGTCGATCAGGCGCTGGTCGGCAAGCGGGTGGTCGTCTCCACTGAAATCGTCCCCGCCTCCTTTCTCTGCCGTGCGGGGGTGACCGATTACTGCAGCCGGCAACAAGGGGGCGCAGAGGCGCTGGTGACAGCCGTCGTCATGCCGGTGCTTGCGGCGGACGGCGAGGTGTTGGGGTGCATCGTGTCGGGGTGCGTACTGAACCAGAAACCGAGCCTGACCAGCGAGTTGCAGGAGGTGACGGGACTGGACGTGCAGGTGACCATCACCCAAAGAAACCTGCGCATAGCGAGCAGCCTCCCACCGAGCCTGCGCGACTCCTCCATGCTCCCCCCCCGGGTCATCGACGTGCTGGAGCGCGGCGAGGTGTTCAGGGGCGAGGCCGAGTTCGGCTCCAGGAGCTACGAGACGGTGATCGACCCCCTTCAGAACAGCAGGGGGGAGTTGGTCGGGTCGCTCTCCGTCGCAGTCTCCACCGAGCGGTTCGAGAAGACCAGAAGGGAAAACCTGGCGAACATCCTCGCCTCCGCCTTCATCGGCATATTCTGCTCCTTTGGCCTCGCCTTCCTCGCCTCCCGCCACCTGACCGGGCCGCTGACGCAGCTAGCCGCCGGTGCGCGCCGGATCGAGGAGGGGGACCTGGACCAGCGGGTCGAGGGGAATCAAAAGGACGAGGTAGGGCAACTCGCCTACTCCTTCAACACCATGGCCGATGCCCTGAAGGAGCGCGACAGCATCATCAACAAGAAGACCCAGGACCTGCAGGAGCTAAACGAGCACCTGGAGAGGATGGTCGAGCAGCGCACCTCCGCCCTTTCGATGGAGATGGGGAGGCTGGAGGCGGTGCTGACCAGCCTGGCCGAGGGGGTCGTGGTGACGGACCTCAACAACAAGGTGGTCCTCTTCAACCCCTCCGCCCAGCAGCTCTTCGAGCTGGTGCCGCACCGGGTGATAGGGCAGCCCCTGGAAAGGGTCTGCGAGCTGGTGGGCTTCTCCCAGCTTCTGGATCGCATCGGTGCGCTCGGGCGGCAGGAGCGCGCTTCCGGCAGCAAGGACGAACTCACGGTGAAGGGAAAGCGGCTGCACGTCTACCTCTCCTCGCTCTCCGACGAGGAAGGGAATTTCGCGGGGATCGTCCTCTCCATCCGGGACGTGACCATGGAGGAGCAGGTGGACAGGATGAAGACCGAGTTCATCTCCACTGTTTCTCATGAGCTCAAGACGCCGCTCACTTCCATTAAAGGGTCGCTGCAGCTCCTTTTGACCCGAAGCAAATGGCTCACCGACACGGAGAGGCAGCTTCTGACCGTCTGCTTCAGGAACACGCAGCGCCTGATCAGGCTGATAAGCGAGATCCTGGACATCTCCGGGATAGAATCGGGGGGGATGGTCTTCAAGTTCAAGCCGGTCTGCATCGGGGAGCTGGCCGTCTACGCGGTCGAGGAGATCAAGTCGTACGCCATGGGGCGGGACATCACCATAGTAAACACGGTAGGGGAGCATCTCCCCACGGTCTACGGCGACAGCGACCGACTGATCCAGGTGATGACGAACCTCCTCTCCAACGCGGTGAAGTTCTCCCCCGAGGGGAAGGTGGTCATGGTGTCCGCGGAGCAGGAGGGGAACTACGTGGTGCTTTCCGTGGCGGACCGGGGCCGGGTGATCCAGTGGTCGGACCGGGAAAAACTTTTCAAGAAGTTCCAGCAGATAGAGTGTTCGGAGCGCGGCAAGGTAGGGGGGACCGGCCTGGGGCTCGCCATCTGCAAGGAGATCGTAGAGCGGCACCACGGGCGGATCTTTTACACCGCAGCGGCGGAGCACGGAAACACCTTCAGCTTCACAGTGCCGATAATAGGGGAGACAGATGGAAAAGGACAAGATTCTCATCGTTGATGACGAGGCGGATATCGCGCTCATCCTCAAGCTGCAGCTGGAGGATGCCGGGTACGAGACGGTACGGGCACGTGACGGGGTGGAGGCCCTCGAGGCGGTCGAGCGGGAGGCCTTCTCCCTGATCATGCTCGACATCAAGATGCCGCGCATGGACGGGCTGGAGGTGCTGAGCAGGATCCGCGGGGACGAGACCCCGGTGGTGATGATGACCGCCCACGGCAGCGAGGACATCGCGGTGGACGCCATGAAGAAGGGGGCGCTGGACTACATCTCCAAGCCTTTCTCCACGGACGACATGCTGCAGAAGGTGGAGCGCGCCCTCGACATCGACAAGACGCGCAAGGAAAACGCCAGGCTGTCGCGCCAGTTGGACGAGGAACGGCTCAAGATGGAGGCGGTGCTGCAGGGGATGGCGGACCTGCTCCTGGCGATAGACCTGGAGGGACGCATCATCACCGCGAGCCGGCAGGCGGCAAAGGTGCTCTGCGCCGAAAAGTGCCAGATTCTCGGGAGGACCCTGGAAGATGTGCTGACGGCCGAGCTGCCGGGGGGGGAGCTGCCGGCCCGCACCGTGCTGCGCACCGGAGCGCCCTGCCTGGACGTCAGTTATACGCTGCGCGTCGCCGGGCAGGAGATGCCGGTGCTCTCCTCTGCGGCGCCGCTCAAAAATGCGGAGGGCGAGCTGGTAGGGAGCGTGGAGATCATCAGGGACATCTCCAAGCTAAAGGAGTTGGAGCAGGAAAAAGAGGATTTCGTGAGCATGCTCTCCCACGACCTGAAATCTCCCATCACCGCGGTGGTGGGGTCCATCGACCTGGTGCGGGAGGCCAGACTGGGACCGGTCACCCCGGACCAGTCGGAGTATCTGAACGCGGCCATCGAGAGCTGCGAGGAGATGGTGGAGATGATCGACACCCTGCTCGGCATCCACAAGTTCGAGGCGGGGAAGATGAAGCTCTACTTCAGGGAGGAGGACCCGGCTGTACTGATAAACCGGAGCGTCGCCAAGTTCCAGACCCTGGCCCGGCGGGGCAGCATCAGGCTTTACACCACGCTCCCCCCCGGGCTGCCGTCGATCTCCGCGGACCGCTCATCCTTCAGCCGGATTCTGGGGAACCTCCTTTCCAACGCGGTGAAGTTCACCCCAGAGGGGGGGGAGATAGAGATCTCCGCCGACCTGGTGAGGGAGCCGGGCTCCGTCACCGGGCCTGTCGCGCAGCAGAGCTACGGGGAGCGCGAGCTGCCGCGAGAGGGGGATTTCGTCAGGATAACGGTGCGCGACAGCGGCGTCGGCATCCCGAAGGAATCGCTAGGGTCCATATTCGACCGGTTTGTGCAGGCAAGAAACAGGCGCCAGGGCAAGACCAGCGGCACCGGGCTCGGGCTCGCTTTCTGCCGAAAGGCGATGGATGCCCACGGCGGCTACATCTGGGCCGACAGCGAACCGGGTGCCGGCAGTCTGTTCACGCTCCTGCTTCCGGCGTTGCCGGAGCAAGAGGAGTAGTGCGAGGCACATTCCAGGAAAGGCGCGTTCCGCTTTGGTAGAGACCGCTTAATGAACCTGCTGCGCCCCACCGCTGCGGACCCGGCATTGCAAAGTTATTTCAATCGTTCCTCTTTTTAGTTTTCGCAAATGTAGTATAGTGAGACACTTTGGAAAGCATGGGCCTCTCATGGGAGACATGGCAGGTCATGTGCTTTAGCTCGGGCAGGTAAGGGGGGAAAGTGGCGCTGCGTGAAACCGACGCGGGGTACCGCGAGTTGTTCGAGAAAAACCCTCAGCCGATGTGGGTGTGTCACAGGGAGACGCAGAGGCTTTTGGCGGTGAACGAGGCGGCGCTGCGGCTGTACGGGTATGGGCGCGGCGAATTCCTTGAGCTTTCCCTTTCCCAGCTCGGCGGGGGGGAGGTCGCGGGAGACCCCAGCTCTTCACAGGAGCAGGTCCTTGGTTGCCGACAGGTCGCAAAGGACCGGAAGAGCTTCCAGGCCCAGCTCACCTGGCGTCCTTGCCAGTTCCAAGGGGAGGGGGCGCAGCTGGTCCTGGTGCGCGAGACCGCGGAGCGGGAGGCCGAGCTTAGGCACCAGGTTGACGAGCAGGGGTCGAAACTGGAGGCGGCCCACCGGGAGCTGGAGACGTTCAGCTACTCGGTCTCCCATGACTTGCGCGCCCCCTTGCGCCACATAGACGGCTTCAGCCGCGCGTTGATGGACGATTACGGCACGGTGCTGGACAGCCAGGCGCAGGAGTATCTGACACGCATCTGCCAAGCGGCGGGGAAGATGTCACAGCTCATCGACGCCGTGCAGCAACTGGCGCGGGTGGGGAGGACGGAACTGAGCCGGGAGAGCGTTGATCTGAGCGTGAAGGCCCAGGTCATCTCACTGGAACTGAGGCATCGCGAGCCTGAGCGCCAGGTCGAGTTCGCGATCGATGAGGGGGTCAGGGCGGAAGCGGACCCCAAGCTGGCCCGGCAACTGCTGGAGATACTGATGGGCAACGCCTGGAAGTTCAGCTCCAGGACCCCGGCGGCGCGCATCGGCTTCGGTGCCCTGGAGAGAGAGGGGCAGAAGGTCTACTTCGTCAGCGATAACGGTGCCGGTTTCGAGATGGCCTATGCAGAAAAGCTTTTCACCGTCTTCCACAGGCTGCACCGCGCCGACGAGTTCGAAGGGAGCGGTGTGGGACTCGCCATCGCCCAGCGCATCGTCGCACGCCACGGCGGCAAAATCTGGGCCGATAGCGCCCCTGGTGTCGGCGCCACCTTCTTCTTCACGCTGCCATCCGATCAACCCCGATGAGAGACTGACCAGCGACGGCCGAAGACCGATTGACAATTGACAACGGACAATTGACAATGGGCGAGCCGGAGCGAGGTCCCCCCACCCTCTCCTTCCCGGGGACGGGACGTTCCATGTGTCGAGCTTCCTCTAAAAACCTCCGTCCCCCTCCAGGGGAGGACCGCAGGGGAGAGGGGCCGGCGGGTGGTGCTTAATCAATTTCCCGGTTTTCTTTGGCAATTTCCACCGTCAAGCCAACCGTTTTTAAAGGGTTTTACATGGTAAACGAGCTAAGGGTACTGCTGGTCGAGGATTCGGAGGAAGACAGCCTGCTGTTGATCCGCGAGCTCTCCCGTGGCGGCTACAAACTGGACCACCTGAGGGTAGAGACCGAATCCAGCATGCGCGAGGCGCTGCAGGAGCGGCAGTGGGACGTGATCCTCTCCGACTACCGGATGCCCTCTTTCGACGCGCTGGGCGCCCTCAGGGTGCTGCATGAGACCGGGCAGGACATCCCGTTCATCATCGTCTCCGGAAAGATAGGCGAGGACTTGGCCGTTGCCGCCATGAAGTCGGGGGCGAGCGATTACCTGATGAAGGGGAACCTGGCGCGCCTGGTTCCGGTGCTGGAGCGGGAACGCAGGGAGGCGGAGGAGCGCAGGACCCACAGGCGCACGCAGGAGGCGGTGCGCCGCGGCAAGGCGGAGTGGGAGTCGGTATTCGACGCGGTCTCCGATCTCATCATCATCACCGATGCCGACGGCGTGATATCCCGCTGCAACGGGCGGGTCAGCGCCTATTTCCCCGGCGGTTACAGCGCGGTCATCGGCAGAAGGATCGACGAGATATTCTTCGGCAACGAGCAGCCGGAAGGGAAGTTGTTCCGCTTCCTGCACATGCAGGGCGAGACGGACGAGGACATCCGCTTCCCCAACCTGAGCGGGTGGTACAACGTGGCGAGCTACCCGATGCGCTCCGGAGGGAACGACCGAGTCGGCTTCGTCTTCATCATCAAGGACATCACCAAGAGGCGCGAGGTCGAGGAGGAGAAGAGGACCAGCGACCGGGAGCTGCTCACCCTGTATGCGGTGGCGTTTCGCCTCCAGTACACCAAGGGGGTGGAGAAGGTGATGGAGGACCTCCTCTTCCAACTGCACAACATGCTGCAGATGGATTTCTCCTGCATCCACCTCTTCGAGGGGGACCGGCTCAGGATGCGCGCCTCTTTGGGGCTTTCTCCAGGGTTTGAGAAGACGATGAACTCGCTGGGAAAGGATGCCCAGTGGAGCACGCTGGCGCTGACGGGACGTCCTTTCCTCGGGGAGGAGCCTGACGCGAGGTTCCCGCCTAAGGCAAAGACCGCCGCGATAGAGATGGGGCTGCGCTCCTGGTGCACGGTGCCGCTCAAGATAGGGCAGGAAGTGATGGGAGTGATGACGGTAGGGACCATCTCCGAGCGGAGCTATAGCGACAGGGACGTCTTTTTGCTCTGCTCGATCGCGGGGCAGCTTGCCGTGCTCATCGACAACTACAGCCTGTACGACAAGATGAAGGAGAAGGCAGACGAGCTGTACCGGAGCAAGATGGAGCTCAAGGAGAACCTGCAGAAGGTGAAGCGGGCGAACATCGAGCTCGGTCGTCTGAACACGGCCAAGAACAGCTTCATCGGCATCGCCTCCCACGAGCTGAAGACCCCGATCACCTCCATCATGGGCGGGGTGGAGTTCCTGCTGAAGTACTCAGGGATCCCGATGACACCCGAGCAACACAACATCTTCGTCTCCGTCTATGAAGGAACGGTCCAGCTGAGAAAGCTGGTGGACGATCTGCTCTCCATCTCCCGGATAGAAGCGCAGGGGCCGTTGGCCCAGAAGAAGCCGGCCAACCTGATGCAGCTTTGCAGGGAGGTTCACGACCTGTTCGCGCTGCCGCTTTCGGAGCGACGCATAAAGGTGGAGATTTCCGGTGACGAGAGTAAAGTCCCGGTCGACGACGCTTTCGCCATGCTGGCGGTGAGGAACCTGCTGGAGAACGCCATCAAGTTCACCCATGACGGCGGCGAGGTGCGCCTGACCGGCAAGGTGCTGAAGCACGCAAAGCTGAAGGATATCGCCCCGCTTGTGCGGCCGTTTTATCCCGCTTTTCCCAAGGGTATGGCCTCGGCCGAGAGCTATTACCTGCTCCAGGTGAGCGACAACGGCATTGGGATTCCGTGCGACGAAAGGGTGAGGGTGTTCGAAAAGTTCTACGGGGTGGGAGACATCGCCCACCATTCCTCGGGGGACACCGCCTTCATGTCGAAGGGATCCGGCCTGGGGCTTTCCATCGTCCGCGGCATCATGGAGGCCCACGAAGGAGCGGTCTGGGTGGAGCCTGGGGCTGGGGGGGAAGGGAGCATCTTCTCGCTGCTCTTCCCGCTAAGCTAGCTGAAACCGGCGGTTCAGGAAAAGGCGTTTAAGCAGGTACTCCCTTTCCAGTTGGATCTCCGCTACTTTTGCCGGGGCTGAAATGACCCATGCCATCACGCTGCACCAGGTAACCAAGAGCTACGACAGCTTCAAGGCCGTCGACCGCTTCTCGTTGGAAGTGGAGCGTGGAACCGTCTTTGGTCTGCTCGGACCGAACGGGGCGGGTAAAACCACCCTCATCAAGATCCTTACCACCCTGATGCGTCCGACCCTTGGCGACGCCTTCGTCGAGGGGTTCAGCGTGCTCACCGCGGGAAAGGAGGTGCGCCGGGTGATAGGGGTGGTCCCCCAGGAAAACAACCTGGACCGCTATCTCACCGCCCGTGAGAACCTGATGCTTCACGGCAAGTTGCACGGCATGGGTCCTTCGGCCTACAACCCGCGCATAGACGAGCTCCTGGAGATGACCGGGCTCGCTTCTCGCCAGAACGATTTCCCCGATACCTTTTCAGGCGGCATGCAGCGCCGGCTGGTCGTAGCCCGCGCCCTGGTGCACGAACCGCGGGTGCTGTTCCTGGACGAGCCTACCACCGGGCTGGACCCGCAATCCCGGCGTGCTCTCTGGGAGTACATCAGGGGGCTTCGCCGGAGCATGACCGTCTTTCTCACCACCCATTACATGGACGAGGCCGACGCGCTTTGTGACAGGATCATGATCATGGATCACGGGGTCTGCCTGGCCGACGGGACCGCGGCCGAGCTAAAGGACGCCTTTTCCCGCGCCCACACCTACCAGGTGGAGTTCCGGCGCGACAGCGAGAAGTACGAGGCGATCCTGGCGGCGCTCCCGTTCGTCCGCAGCGTAGAGAGGACCGGGGGGATCTTCCAGATCACCCTGGCCGGAGAGGAAGCCATCAAGCCGCTCATGGATTCCCTGGGTCACGCCGACATCAGGAGGATCTGCCTGAAAGAGCCGACCCTGGAGGACGTCTTCATTTCCCTGACCGGGGAGAAGGTGAGGGAATAAGGGCTCTAAAGGTTCGACCGACTGACAGGTCAGACAAGTCAGACAGGTCAGACAAAAAGGGGTGATCGTGAAAGGCGCTTTTTCCATCTGGAGCAGGGACATGCTGGTGCTTAGGCGGAGCATCTTCTCCGAGCTCATCGCCGTGATTGCCTACCCCCTTACCCTCTACCTCGCCTTCGGCTTCGGCCTCAAGGGGTATATTACCAACGTGGAAGGGGTCCCCTACCCTCTCTTCATCGCCCCCGGCCTCATCTCCATGACCGCGGTCAACGCGGCGTTCGACGAGAGCTCCTGGAGCATGTGGTTCCACCGCCGGGTGCAGCGCACCATCGAGGAGTACCGCGTCACCCCCATAACCGTCTACGACATTGTCCTCGGAAAGATCTTCTCAGGCTTTTCGCAGGGGGCCATCAAGGGAACGGTCGTTTTCCTGGTGATCCTCCTCCTTACGCCGTTTCGCATAGACTTCGGCCATCTACCCGCCTATCTCATGTGCATCGGCATCTCTTCCATGACCTTCTCCTGCCTGGGAACTATCTGCGGCACGATCATCGACAAGCCGGAGAACATCGGCAGGGTGCAGTCCGTTGTCATCGTGCCGCTCATCTTCATGGCAGGCATCTTTTTCCCGCTCTCCTCCTACCCCGCCTCCATCCTCCCTGTCATAGAACTCCTCCCTACCACTGCAGTCTTCGAGGGAGCGAGGGACGCACTGTTACAGGGGCACATCCCCGCCCGCTATTTCATCAACCTGATTGTAACTGCCGCAGTTTCCTTCCTGATAGCCGTATACACCTTCAACCGCAAAATGGCGGAATAGGCGATTCTTCTTGAGTTCAACTCGACTTTCATAGTAAAGTTTGCTCTAAACTTTTTACCTCCTGGATGCCGCTCCGACGCCGTTTGCTGCGGGACGGTAAATCAAGCGTACCTTGTCGCAGAGCCGACCGTTTTGGCATGTTTCAGTTCCCTGCCTGAGCCGATGAGCCCCCCGCCGCTTGCAACGCTTCCAGGTCATTTAATTTGGAGATGCCATGGCCGAAGAGTTCGTACCGAAATGGATCGCCTGGGAGACCACCCAGCGCTGCAACCTGAAATGCGTCCACTGCCGCTGCTCGTCGGAGCTCACCTCCTCCGAGGGGGACTTCACCACGCAAGAGGGGAAGAACCTGCTGAAGGAGATCTCCGACTACTCCAAGCCGGTCGTGGTACTCTCCGGCGGCGAACCGCTGATGAGGCCTGACATCTTCGAACTCGCTCAGTACGGCACCTCGCTCGGCCTCAGGATGTGCATGGCGAGCAACGGCTCTCTGGTGACCGACGAGGTCTGCGAGAAGATGAAAGAGGCAGACATCAAGATGGTCTCCCTTTCGCTGGACGGCTCGACCGCCGAGGTGCACGACAACTTCCGCCAGTGTCCCGGTTCCTTCGAAGGCGTGCTGCGCGCGGCCGAACTCTTCAGAAAGCACGGCCAGAAGTTCCTGATCAACTCCTCCTTCACCAAGAGGAACCAAAGCGACATCGCCAACACCTTCAAGGTGGCGAAGTCCCTGGGCGCCACGGCCTGGTACATGTTCATGATCGTCCCCACCGGCCGCGGCGAGGAGATCATGAGCGAGCTGATCTCCAAGGAGGACTACGAGGAGATCCTCGACTGGCACTACCACCAGGAGAAGAACACCGACGACATCCTGATGCGTCCCACCTGCGCGCCGCATTACTACCGTATCGTTCCGCAGAAGGCCAAGGCCGAAGGCGAGAAGTTCGAGCGCCGCTCGCTCACCTTCTCCACCGGCGGCGGCAAGGGGTGCATCGCGGCCCAGACCATCTGCCTCATCGACTGCTACGGAAACCTGAAGCCCTGCTCCTACTTCCACCGCACCGCGGGAAACGTGAAGCAGACACCGTTCAAGGAGCTCTGGGAGAATTCCGAAATCTTCAAGGACCTGCGGGATTTCAAGAGCTACAAGGGGAAGTGCGGTCAGTGCGAGTACCTGAACGTCTGTGGCGGCTGCCGCGCCCGCGCCGATGCGGTGCACGGCGACTACATGGAAGAAGAACCGTTTTGCAATTACGTCCCGATCAAGGTGCAGCGCGAGCAGAAGTAACAGGAACAGCCGCCTCCTGTGGAGAGAAGCAGGTGAGGGCTTGCAGTTGCAAAGTTGTTATTTAGTCCCGGAAAAGACCGAATATAAACAACCAGGAGGATTTTTATGAACACTCGATTTTTAGACGCATGTTGGGGAAAGCCGGTTGACAGGGTGCCGGTCTGGCTTATGCGCCAGGCAGGTCGTTACCTCCCCGACTATATGCGCGTCCGCTCCAAATGTACCTTCCTGGAACTGTGCAAGACCCCCGAACTGGCAGCCGAAGTCACCATCCAGCCGGTAGACATCCTGGGCGTCGATGCAGCGATCCTTTTCTCCGACATCCTCACCCCGATCGAGCCGATGGGGATGGAGCTTGATTTCGTCCCCGGTCCGGTATTCGCCAAGCCCATCCGCACCATGGCCGACGTAGAGGCGCTCAAGATCCCCAAGATGGAAGCCGACGTTCCTTACGTGCTGGACGCGGTGAAACTGCTCCGCAAGGAACTGGCCGCCAAGGTGCCGCTGATCGGTTTCGGCGGTGCGCCCTTCACCCTGGCCTGCTACATGGTGGAAGGGAAAGGCTCCAAGGACTTCGCGGCCCTCAAGAGGATGATGTACGCCGAGCCGGAGATCTATGCCGCGCTGATGGAAAAGATCACCACCATGGACATGGAGTACCTGAACGCCCAGATCAAGGCCGGCGCCCAGGCCATCCAGATTTTCGACACCTGGGGCGGCATGCTCTCCCCGGCTGACTACGAGCGCTACGTCCTCCCCTACACCCAGCGCCTCATCAACGGGCTGGACCGCACCAACGTCCCGGTGATTCATTTCGTCAAGGGCGCGGGCACCATGCTGGAGATCGTGAAACAGGCCGGCGGCGACGTGATGGGTCTGGACTGGCACGTCAACCTCGGCAAGGCCAGGGACATCCTGGGCGACATGGCGGTACAGGGAAACCTCGATCCGACCGTGCTCTTCGCACCGAAGGAAATCATCGAGCGCGAGGTGAAGAGGGTGCTGGACGAGAACGCCGGCAGGCCTGGCCTCATCTTCAACCTGGGGCACGGCATTCTTCCGACCGTCCCACCGGAAAACGCCATTTACATGGTCGACTGCGTACACCGGCTGTCGCAGAAATAAAGCAAAGACCACAGCAAGGGCGGCCGACGAGGCCGCCCTTCTTGTTGACCCCGCAAGCGGTCCGGCGAGCGGGCGTTGCCGCGGCCGGCGGCCCCCCACCGGATCGAGCAGGAGCGCATCATGCTTAGGCTTTTCAAAATAGAGAACGGGCTCATCAAAGAGATGGAGCTGCAACGGTCCGATCTTCCCAGCCAGATCCTGCAGGCCGACTGGATCGACGCCCACGAACCTGACGACGAGGAAAGGGACCTGCTGGAACTGCTCCTGCACACGGACATCCCCGAGTCGGACGAGGTAGACGAGATCGAGATCTCGGCCCGCTGCTTCGTGGACCAGGCGGGGCTGCACGTTCACCCCCTGTTCCTGTCCCAGACGGAAGGGCGCCACATCACGCTTACCGTCGCCTGCATCCTGCAAGCAAAGCACCTGATCACCATCCGCGAGGGGGATCTCGCAGACTTTCGCCTTTTGCGCATGCGCGCGAGGAGGGGACAGGTGGAGTGCCGCACGCCGTCCGAGCTGCTGGTGATCCTCCTGGACCAGAAGGTGGAGAACCACGCGGACACCCTGGAGGACATCCACCGCCAGCTGGAAGGGGTGAGCCACATGGTGCTGGAGGACGAGGAGTCGGAGCTGGAAGACGCCATCAGCAAACTCGCCAAACTCGAGGACAGCAACGGAAAGATCCGCCTCTGCCTGATGGATACCCAGCGGGACATCTCCTTCCTGCTGCGCCACCTGCGCGACCAGACCGATCAGACCGAGACCCTGCGGGAGATCGCCCGGGACGTCGAGACCCTGATGTCGCACACCACGTTCCTGTTCGACAAGATCAACTTCCTGATGGACTCCACCCAGGGCTTCATCAACATCGAGCAGAACCAGATCATCAAGATCTTCTCCATCGCAGCCGTCGTTTTCCTCCCCCCCACCTTGGTGGCGAGCATATACGGGATGAACTTCCAGTTCATGCCCGAGCTGAAACTGATGTTCGGCTATCCCTGGGCTCTTGCCCTGATGCTCCTTTCGGGCATCGCACCCTACTGGTACTTCAAGCGCAAGGGGTGGTTGTAGAGAGGGAGACAGGCCGCGCATGCGGTGAACTCCCCGATATGTAAACGGAATAGAATGTTTACATGTTTGATGATTAATGTTATAAGGCGTCATGCTCATGAACTGAGGTGGCCCTTATGGTGAAGAAAGCAGCTCTTGCAGCACTTGCACTGTTATGCGCGGCACCCTTACCCGATGCACAGGCAACCAACGGGGACACCCTGATCGGCGTAGCCGCTGCTTCCCGTGCCATGGGCGGGGCAGGAGTAGCGGCCCCTCAGGATGCCATCGGCGCCATCTTCGCCAATCCGGCCGCCATGTGCATGGGACCGTACTGCCCCGGTTCGGAGACCGTTTTCGCCGCCACCGTTTATGCTCCCAGCGTGAAGACCCAGGTCAGAGTCGGCCCGAACGCGCAGGGTGCGAAGAGCAACATGAAGCCTTTCGTCATCCCTTCGGTGGGGATGACCACCCCCGTGAACGACCGGGTCCGCTTCGGCCTGGGGATGTTCGGCATCACGGGAATGGGTGTCGACTACCGCAACGAGGGGCTGGACCTCAACCCTGCCAGCCCCGCCAGCGAGGGCGACATCTACACGCAGCTGCAGATCCTCAAGTTCGCTCCCAACCTCGCCTATCTCGTCACACCAGACCTCTCCGTCGGCGCATCCCTCCACCTGCTTTACGGCTCGCTCGACCTCGGGCAGGGCACCGCTCACAACTACGGCCTGGGTGGACAGGTGGGCGCCATCTACCGGGCGGGCCCCTTTTCTTTCGGGGGGAGCTACACCACTGCGGAGAACATCTCACACAAGGACATTTCCGACTTCGGGACCGGCGGGCCGCGGAGGGAGCTGGCCATGGAATCGCCCAGGACCGCGGCCGCAGGGGTTGCCTGGCGCATCACTCCCGAGTTGCTGGTGGAGACGGACGTCAAGTGGCTGAACTGGAGTGACGCGAAGGGGTACAAGGAGTTCGACTGGTCTGACCAGTGGGTCTATGCGGTAGGGGTGCAGTACAAGGATCCGGACGGCCTCACCCTGCGTGGCGGCTACAATTACGGCAAAAGCCCCGTCAAGGTACATGACAACTTCGATGCTTCCGGGACGACCGCCGTCCAGGGACAGCCCGTGTCGACACTGCTTTACGAATACCTCAGGGTGGTGGGATTCCCTGCCATCGCAGAGCACCACTTCTCCGTCGGGATCGGGTACCAGGTTTCCGGCAGGTTGGAGGCGCACGTCGGCGGGATGTGCACCCTCAGCGAGAGCATAAGCGAGCGGGATTCCAGCGGGACCTTCGGCTTCACCTCGAAGCTGCGCGAGACCTCCTACGACGTAGGCCTCATCTGGCATTTCATCTGACCCTCCGGCGAGGCTTCTAACCGGCAGCCCCGCCTTCACGATTCAATTCACCCCTGCAGCCACCCCTGGCTCGGGCAGCATAAACGGGACTTCCTTGAACTGGCATGTCTACATCATCCTCTGCAGCGACCAGACCCTCTACACCGGCATAACAACGGACATCGACAGGCGTATGCTGCAGCACGCCTCCGGCCGCGGGGCGAAGTATTTCCGGGGACGGCAACCCAAGGCGCTCCTCTACCTTGAGGGGGGGCACGACAGGAGCGCGGCGAGCAAGAGAGAGCTGTATATCAAGGGGTTGACCCGGGCCGGCAAGCAGGCTCTCGTCGACGCGGCGGCGGTTCCCTCCGGTGGGGCAACGCCTTCATCCTCCTCCTGAACCTCCCTCCGGGAAATAACGAGGCAAGCAACGCTTATTGCAGTTGGGGGTGCGGCGTCTGGTCTGAACTGGGCGGAAGTATGGGATAAGCCACCTTCGGCTGCGTCCCGGTGAGGGTTTTCAGAAATGCCGCCATGTTTTCCACCTCAGCTTCGTTCAGCTTGATCCCGAGCTGGGCAGACCCCATCACGGCGACGGACTCCCTGAGGCTCCACACCTTGCCCGAGTGGAAGTAGGGCTGGGTGAGCGCGACGTTTCGCAACGAAGGCGCTTTGAAAACGTACCTGTCGCTCTCCGTGTTGGTGACCTTGAAGCGTCCGGTATCCCCAGCGGGACGGATCTCGCCGGAGGGGACCTCCCTGACGCCGAAGGGGTAGTACCCCGCGCCACCCAGGTTCACCCCGCCGTGACAGGCTGCGCACCCCTTGTCCATGAAAACCCGCAGCCCCGCCAGCTCCTTGGCGTCGAGGGCAGCGTTCTCCCCTCTAAGGAAGCGGTCGAAAGGGGAGTCGGGCGTCAACAGCGTCGCCTCGAATACCTCGATGGCCTTGGCCATGTTGTCGAAGTTCACCGGGTTATGGTGCTTGGGGAACGCCTCCTGGAAGAGAGGGGCGTAGCCGGGGATGCTCTTCAGGGTGGCTTCCACCAACTGAGGGTTGCTGTTCATCTCCACGGCTGCCTGCACCGGGCCCTTGGCCTGGGTTTGCAGGTCCTGGGCCCTGCCGTCCCAGAACTGGGCCACGTTGAACACGGCGTTGAACACCGTGGGGGCGTTGCGGGGGCCCTTCTGCCATCCGTGCCCGATGGATGTTTCCTGGAGGTCGGCCCCTCCGAGACCGAGGTTGTGGCAAGTATTGCAACTGATGAGTTGCGAGGTGGAGAGCCGCGGGTCAAAGAAGAGTTTCGCGCCCAAGGCCACCCTGGCCGCGGTCGCCTCGTTTCCCTTAATAGCCGAGGCGCTATTCGGGACCGGCTTGAACAGGGCCTGCGCACGGGACATGGTTTCCTTGTCGGCGTCGGATGCGCAGCCAGAGAGCAGGGGCAAAAGCAGCAAAAAGAGCTTGGCGTTCATGTGTGTGCCTCCTTTGTGGGTTGGGGGGAAAAGCAACCCTTAAAAAATACTTACAAAGGTAGGGGTGTCAACGTATCGGCCGGGAAGGGCTGAGGCGGAGCCTGTGCGGTTGCGGGCGGGAGGGGAGCCTTGGCAGGTAGCCCCACCCGGAGGGACAGGGAGCGGTGAGAGGAAGCCCGGGTCGGGAGCCCTGGCCTGGGCGCAAAAAAAAGAGGGGAGCATGGGAGCTCCCCTCTTTATACACGTCTGTGCCGGGTGCGGGTCAGCGTTTCAGGTAATCGTTGATCGCGGCTGCGGCGCGCTTGCCGTCGCCCATGGCCAGGATGACGGTTGCCCCGCCCCTGACGATGTCGCCTCCGGCGAACACGCCGGGGATGCTGGTCTCACCCTCGCTGCTGGTGAGGATGTTGCCCCACTTGTTGAGGGCGAGGTCCGGGGCTGTGGCGGTCAGAAGCGGGTTCGCGCTGGTGCCGACTGCGTTGATGACGATCCCTGCGGGAAGGTCGAACTCCGACCCCTCTATCGCCTGCGGCCGGCGGCGCCCGGAGTCGTCGGGGGGGCCCAGCTCCATCTTCTGGCAGCGAAGCGCGGAGACCCAGCCGTCCTCGGTGGCTGCTATGGCGATGGGAGCGGTCAGCATCACGAACTCGACCCCCTCCTCCTTGGCGTGCTTGATCTCTTCGACCCTGGCCGGCATCTCCGCCTCGCCGCGGCGGTAGACGATCATGGCGCGCTTGGCGCCCAGCCTGCGGGCGGTCCTGACGCAGTCCATCGCCGTGTTGCCGCCGCCGATCACAGCAACCTCGTCCCTTTGCAGGATCGGGGTGGAACTGTCCTCCCTGCGCCCCGCCTCCATGAGGTTCACGCGGGTGAGGAACTCATTGGCCGCATATACCCCCTTCAGGTTCTCGCCCGGGATGTTGAGCATGGTGGGAAGACCCGCCCCGTTGGCGATGAAGATGGCGTCGAACTCGCGGCGCAGTTCGGGGATGGTAAGGGTCTTGCCGATGATCACGTTGCACTCGATGGTGACACCGAGAGCGCTCAGCACGGCCACCTCGCGGTCGATGATCTCCTTGGGGAGCCGGAATTCCGGGATGCCGTAGCGGAGCACGCCGCCGGTGTCATGCAGCGCCTCGAAAATGGTCACCTTGTGACCCTGCCGCGCCAGTTCTCCTGCCGCGGTAAGGCCGGCAGGGCCGCAGCCGACAACGGCCACTGATTTGCCGGTCGGCTCGGGGGCAGCCTCAGCCAACAGCTGCTCCGGGTGCTGCATCGCCCAGTCGGCAACGTAGCGCTCCAGGTAGCCGATCGCCACCGCATCGCCTTTCTTGCCGCGCACGCAAAGCGCCTCGCACTGCGTCTCCTGGGGGCAGACCCTGCCGCACACGGCGGGGAGCGCGTTGTCGCCGCGCAGTATCCGGGCGGCGCGCGGGAGATCGTCGGAGGCGAGCGCATCGATGAACTCAGGGATGGAAACGCCGACCGGACAGCCTGCCACGCACTCCCTGTTCTTGCACTGCAGGCAGCGCTGTGCCTCGGAGAGCGCCTGGTCCGGGCTCAGTCCGAGGTTCACCTCTTCGAAGTTCTTGCTCCTGTCGTCTGCCGGAAGCTCGGCCATGTGGGTCCGCTCAATAGCCATCCTGTCTTTAGGGGACAATTTGTTGCTCACCGTGCTACCTCCTTGCCTATCTTGCAATCCGTCACAGCGTGCCTGACCGCCTCTTCCTTGCGGTAACTGGTCAGGCGGTCGCTCAGCCCGTCGAAATCGACCAGGTGCGCGTCGAATTCCGGCCCGTCCACGCAGGCGAACTTGGTTTCGTCCCCCACCTGCACGCGGCAGCCGCCGCACATGCCGGTGCCGTCGATCATGATCGGGTTCAGGCTGACGATGGTCTCGATCCCCGGCTCGCGGGTCATGTTGGCCACCGCCTTCATCATCGGCACCGGGCCGACAGCAAAGACCGCCTGGGGTGCGCGCTCAGGGTCCGCCAGCATCTCCGACAGGGGACCGGTCACGAATCCCTTAAAGCCGAGGCTGCCGTCCTCGGTGGTGATCAGCAGCTTCTCGGAGAGGGGGGCCAGTTCGTCTGCCAGTATGATGTAGCGGCCGGAGCGGCCGCCGATTATGGTGGTGATCTGGTTGCCGGCCTCCGCCAGCGCCTTCACCAGCGGGAAGAGAACGGCCGTGCCGACGCCGCCACCCACGCAGACGACCCGTCCCCAGTTGGTGATGTGCGTCTCCTTGCCAAGCGGGCCTGCCACGTCGCGTATGGACCCGCCGGCCGGAGTAGCGACGATCTTGCGGGTCGAGGCGCCGATCGCCTGGATGAAAAGGGTAATGGTGCCGGCCTCGGGGTCCGCGTCGCCGATGGTCAGAGGGATGCGCTCCTCGCCCTGTGCCAGCCTGACCATGACGAACTGCCCGGCCTTCCTGGCCCGTGCGATCCGTGGGGCCACCAGCACCATCTTGTGGAGGTTTTCCGCGAGTATCTCGTTGCTTACAACTTCGAACATGGGGGTCGCCTTTTTAGAGTGGGGGATGTGATGCAGCCGTTCTAGCTTACCGAATACGATATCAATTTCCACGGCAAAAGGGCAAGGAAGTATACGGAAAGACGCAGGTAATGAGCAAGGTGCAATCAAGGGGGAAGGCGGGGCCGGGGTCCCAGCGCGTGCGAGGGCTGGGGCGGGGAATTACCCCTGCGCTTTCACCTTGAAGGTGGCGCAGAAGATGCCGGCGAAGATAAGCAGGATCCCGGCGATATGGAAGGGCATCAGCCGCTCCCCGAGGAAGATGACGGCCAGGATGGTGCTGAAGGCGGGCATGAGGTGCACGAACTGCCCGCCGATATGCGGCCCCACCTTGCGCAGCCCGTGGTTCCAGCAGGTGAAGGCGACCACCGAGGCAAAAATCCCGACGTAGCCGACACTGAGAACCGTCGGCCGGTTCAGCGTCATAACGTGCCCCGCCGAGATCTCCAGCGCATAGAAGGGGATGAGCAGCACCAGGCCGGCGACGCTGATGCAGAACAGGAACACGAAAGGGTTGAGTCCCTGCGGGTAACGCTTGATGGCGACGGAATAGAGTCCCCAGGCGATGGCCGCTAAAAGGACCAGGAGGTCCCCCCTGTTGAAGCTGAGCGTCAGGATGCGGGAGGGATCTCCTCGCAGGATGATGGCGGCGACCCCGACCAGGGAGAGGGCGATCCCCGCGTGTTGGCGCAGCGTGACCTTCTGGCCGTAGAAGATGCGAGCGAACATGATGATGAAGATGGGAATGGCTGAATTGACCAGCGCCGCGTTGATCGCCGTGGTCGAGTGCATCGCCGTGTAGATGAGGAAGTTGAACAGGGTGACGCCGAAGAGGCCGCAGATGCCGACCAGTTGCAGGTTCGCCCGCACGATGGGCCATTCCTTGCGAAGGCGCGGCAGGGCGATGGGAGAGAGCACCAAGAGCGCCACGATCCAGCGCCAGAACACGAAGCCGGCAGGAGGGATGACATCGTTCATGGCCCGGCTGATCACGAAATTCCCGGACCAGATCAGGGCGCTCAAGGTGAGAAGGAGGTACGGCATCGGGAATTCCTATGGTGCAAACAATTTAGCCAGAATGGACAAAACGTTTTCTTGAGCATCTTTGGCAAGTTTGCCCTGCTTTTGAATTAGGCGGGATTTATCAACTGTTCGTATCTGGTCAAGAACAACTTGCCCATTCTTCCCCTTGAACGTGCAGGCCACCCGCGTCGGGTAATCCCGCCCTTTTGTTGTCATCGGGGCTACGATGACGGTGGCAATATACTGGTTCATCTCATCGGGAGAAATGATGAGGCATGGTCGCGATTTTCGAATTTCGCTGCCAACAGTCGGATCAAGATTGATCAGGAAAACATCGAAACGTTTGATTACCATTCCCATTCTTCCTTGTCCCACTCCGTTTGTTCGCCTGGTTGCTCGTCTAGCATATTGTCGTCGCCGCTCTCGGACATAAGCCTGAACTTTTCCTTCCATCCGTCACGCGGTTTAGTGGCCGGACGGATGACAATCATTTCATTCTCCACCTCCAGTTCCACTTCAGTTCCGAGACGGCTCTGTTCAAGGAGAATTTTCGGAATGCGGATCCCTTGAGAGTTTCCGATGCGAATAATGTTGGTCCTCATTGTAGTACCTCCAGCTTGGTGGGTACATTGTAATTACGAGTAAGGGGTGCGTCAAGATTTTTATCAATAAATCCGGAGGTGGACATGTTCGCCAAAAGAAGAAGGGGGAAAGGCTTTTTGCCCTTCCCCCCTTTTAGTTTCTCCGGAACCACGCTTAGCTAGAACTCCTGCGACATCGCCTTTACTTCGCGTGCCGTGAATACCGGGCCGTCCTTGCAGACGTAGACGTTTCCTACGTTGCAGCGGCCGCACTTGCCGACGCCGCATTTCATCCTGTTCTCCAGCGTGGTGTAGATGGCGTCGTCGGGGAAACCGAGACGCTCCAGCACGGGGAGGGTGAACTTGATCATGACGGGGGGGCCGCAGACAAGCGCTATGCAGTTTTCGGAGCTGGGGGCGGCCTCCTCCAGCACGCTGGGGACGAAGCCGACCTTGCCGTCGAAGTCGGGGCCGTTGCCGCCTGGGTCGACGCATTTCACCAGCCTCACGTCGTCGCGCTCCTGCCACTGGGCGAGCTCGCGCTTATAGACGAGGTCGGCCTCGGAGCGGGCGCCGTAGACGATGGTGATGTCCTTGAACTTGTCTCTGAGGTCGAGGCAGTTCCAGATCACGGTCCGAAGCGGCGGAAGCGCGATGCCGCCTGCGATGAAGACCAGGCTCTTGCCGTAGAACTCCTCGATGGGGAAGGAGTTGCCGTAGGGTCCGCGCACGCCGACGGTGTCGCCTACCTCCAGTTTCCTCAGCGACTCGGTCACCCTCCCGACGCTCCTGAAGCAGCACTCGATGTACCCCTTGCGGGTCGGGGCGGAGGCGATGCAGAAGGTCGACTCTCCGGAACCGAAGGAGGAGTACTCGGCGAACTGCCCCGCCCTGAAGTTGAAGTTCTCGCGGACCTGCTCATCCTGGAAGACAAGGCGCAGCGTCCTGACGTCCGGCGTCTCGTCGACGATGGCTTCGATGGTGGCGAGGTTCGGCAGGTAGATGTTCTTCGATTGGCACATGTATGTTGTCTCTCGTAGGAGCGGCGTTCCCGCCGCGATTAAAATCAGGCACAAAGGCGTTTAAAGGGGTGCAGGGGTTGCAGGCGATGAAAACCATGAATGCCCGGGTTATTATCCCATTTATCCCCTGCATCCCTGTGGATGGACTTTTCTGGGTTTAACCCTGCGCGTCGATCTTTTGCAGGATCTCCGCGATGTCGATCCCGACCGGGCAGGCGCGGATGCAGCGGCCACAGCCGGTGCAAAGGGTCTTGCCGAACTTGTCGTCGTAATACTTGAACTTGTGCATGATCCGGTTTCTGTAGCGCTTGTTCTGGATGTCGCGCGGGTTGTGGCCGGAGGCATGGTTGGTGAACTTGCTGAAGCCGCAGGCATCCCAGTGCTTGCGCCGGCACCCCTCGTCGGCGCTCCCCTCGTCGTTGATGTCGAAGCAGTGGCAGGCCGGGCAGATGAAGGCGCAGGCCCCGCAGCCGACGCAGATGTCGGCGATGCTCTCCCAGAGCGGGTCCTCGAAGTGGGTGTCGAGCCAGTTCTTTATCTTCACCAGGTCGAGCTTGCCGGTGGACTGGTCGACGAAGGGAACCGCTTCGCTCGCAGCCGCCTCGCCAAACAGCCCGCCATGAGCGCTCACCAGGGCCTGTCCCTTTTCCGTCACCGCGCTGCAGGAGTAGGAACCGTTCTTCAGCGGGGAGAGGAAGAGGTCGCTTCCCGCTTGGGCGTCGGGAGCGAGTCCCACGGCCGCACAGAAACAGGCGTCATCACCCTTGGTGCAGGCGATGCCGACGATGGTGCTTTTGCGGCGGCGCTCCAGGTAGAACTCGTCGTGATAGTCCCAGGAAAACACCGCATCCAGGATAGCGGGGGAACCGGCGTCGCACGGGGGCGCCCCGATCAGCACCGTCTCGGGGAACCGGGAGCGGTCCACGTCGGTCACCTGCATCTTGCCGTCCACCTTTTTGTAGGTGAGGATGTCTTCGCAGACCGGGAAGAACAGCTCCTTGGCAGAGCGACGGGGGAGCGACTCGAGAGTCAGCTCGGACCCTGCCGAAAGCGGCTCATAAAGGACCACCGCCCCTGACATCTTGGGGCCCACCACGAGTTTCGCCTCCTTAACGAGGAGGTCGACGAGTTTGCGAAGGTTCTCTTCCGTGATTATCTGCGGCATAGGAGTCTCTTTGAATTGATGTTGTTTTACCGCTAGGTACGCGGAGTAAAGGCAGCTGGTTTTACCAGAGAAACCTTTGATCTTCCCGGCGTCCCCAGCGCCTCTCGCGGTGCAAGGGTATCTATTTTATGAACGACTGGTCGTCGTCTTCCTTGTACTGGGTGAGCGGGCCTTTGTCGCTCGGTGACAGGCCGGCCTCGTAGTCGTACAGCTCTTTAAGCTCCTTGGCCATGCGCCGGTTCAGCAGGTTCAGCGGGATATCCATCGGGCAGACACGCTCGCATTCGGCACAGCCGCCGCAGCGCCCGGCAAGATGCATGGCGCGCACGATGTGCCAGGCCGTGTTCCCAGCGGGCCTCGGGGAGCTCTCGACTGCCTGGGGGCGGTTCTTGTCGCACAGGCATTGCTCGCAGTAGCAGAAGGGACAGACCTGGCGGCAGGCCAGGCACCTGATGCAGCGGGAGAAATGCTCCTTCCAGAAGGCCCAGCGTTCTGCCTGCGGCAGCGCCTCGATGCGCGCCATCTCCTCGGCCTCCACCGGTGTGAGATCGGAGAGTTCGGTCAGGGCACCCGCTGTGACATCGGCCCCCTCAGGAGCGTGGACGTTGCACTCGCGGCATTTCCTGGCGATGTTGGCCTGGGTCAGAGCTTCGCTGCGGTCAGCACCGAACCCGTACACGCCGGCGCAGTAGACGCCGATGATGAAAAGCTCCTCGCGCTTCATCTGCGACTCGCCGATCAACCCCGCCAGCGCGCGCATGTCGCAACCCTTGGCCACGATGCCGACGCGTCCCTTCCCGAGCACCCCCCTCTTCGATTTCGTGAGGTAGACCGAGAGGTTGTTGGCGCAGGCGGGAGAGAAGACGAGCTGCTCGGCCTGCTCGACCGTGGTCACCAGGGCGGGGGAGGCGGTCCCCTTGCGACGGCCAGGCAGGTAGCCGACCACGCCCACAACGGTCTCCTCTTTCAGGAGTTTCACCGCTTCCTGCCGTATCGCCTCGGTGACTGCCTGGTAGTACGCCGGTTCTATGGCCGTTAGTATCTTGTGTGCTTTAGCGTTCATGTGTTGTCGCACCCGTTGTTCTCTCGGAAAGGGGCATCTTCCGGCAGGGGGTATTGTAGGAGCGGCATTCCTGCCGCGAGCCGTCTTCGCCAATCAGGCTACGGCGGACAAGCATGCCGCAGACCGAATCGCGGCAGGAATGCCGCTCCTACAGATAAATAGCAATGACAATCTAGGAGATGCTGTCGTACGCCTCTTTGAGTTCAGGGGTGTTCAGGACCTCGTCCACCGCAGCCTGAAACGCGCCTACGGGCTTGCCCACCGTAGCCTTGGCGAAGGTGGGCTCCTCATGTTCCAGCTCCTTGAACTCCGGCATTGGCCCCATGGTGCGCACCCTTTCGGTCAGCTCCGTCACCACCTCGACCCATTTCCCGCCTTCTGCGGCCGAGACCCAGGAGAACTGGAGCCGGTTCAGGTCTACCCCGATGAAGTGGAGCAGGGCTCGGAAGGCAGCGAAGCGGCGCCGGGCGTGGAAGTTGCCGGCCATGTAATGGCAATCGCCGGGGTGGCAGCCGGAGACCAGCACCCCGTCAGCCCCCTTCTGAAAGGCCCGCAGGATGAACACCGGATCGATGCGTCCGGTGCAGGGGAACTTGAGCACCCGGACGTTGGTCGGGTACTGCATCCGGCTGGTGCCGGCCAAGTCCGCCCCCGCGTAAGTGCACCAGGTGCAGACGAAGGCTACTATCTTCGGCTCGAAGTCGTGCTGTTTGGCTTCAGCGTGCATGTGGAAACCTCAGAGGCCGTTTTAAGTTCTAAGTTCTATGTTCTACGTTCTATGTTGAAAAGCAGAACCCCGAACCAAAACGGAAAATAGTTGAGAAAAATAAGATCTTCGCTTCAAACGTTGAACCCAGAACATAGAACATAGAACCCAGAACCCAGAACATAGAACGGCCTTCAGCCGTTAAGCGTCAAAGCGATTCGATCATCGCCATGATCTGCTCGTCGGTGTAGCCGTCGAGCTCGACCGACTTGGAGGGGCAGGTGGCCTGGCAGGTACCGCAGCCGCCACAGACGCCGGGATTGACGTAGGCGACTGTTTTTACCAGGTTCCCCTGCCGGTCCCGGATCACCTTCTCCTCCACGGCGCCGTAGGCGCAGACTTTCTTGCAGGCAAGGCAGCCGACGCAGTATTTCTCGTTCACCTTGGCTACCACCGGATCGCGCTCCAACTGGTCCTTGGAGAAGAGGGTCATCACCTTGGCCGCGGCGGCACTCGCCTGGGACACGGTGTCTGGGATGTCCTTGGGACCCTGGCAGGCGCCGGCAAGGTAGATACCAGCGGTGGCGCACTCGACGGGCTTGAGCTTCGCGTGCGCCTCGGAGTAGAAGTTGTACTTGTCGTAGGAGATGCCCAGCTTCTGCGCCAGGAGGTCGGCGCCGTCCTGGGCCTGCACGGCGGTGGCCAGGACCACCAGGTCGGCTTCTATCTCGACCTGCACGCCTACCAGGGTGTCGCTACCCATGACCACGATCTTGTCGCCCTTCTGGTACATGCGGGAGACCATCCCCCTGATGTAGACCGCTTCCTCTTCCTCGACGGCGCGGCGCCAGAACTCGTCGTACCCCTTGCCCGGGGTCCTGGCGTCCATGAAGAAGACGTAGGCCTGGCCGTCGTGCACCTTGTGGTGGTACAGCATGGTGTGCTTCGCCGTGTACATGCAGCAGACCTTGGAGCAGTATGAAATCCCCTTCTCCCTGGCGCGGGAGCCGACGCACTGGATGAAGACCACCTGCTTCGGCTCCTTTCCGTCGGAGGGGCGCAGGATCTTCCCGCCGGTGGGGCCGGAGGCGGACGCGAGACGCTCGAAGGTCATGCCGTCGATGATGTCGGGGATGGTGCCGTAGCCGAATTCGCCGTAACCCTGGATCGGGCTCCCCTCGGGCTTCCTGTCTATGGAGTAGAGCTTGAAGCCTGTGGCGACCACGATGGCGCCCACCGCTTCGACGCTGAACCTGTCCTCCTGCTGGAAATCGACCGCCCCAGGACCGCATACCTTGGCGCAGACGCCGCACTTGCCGCTTTGGAACATGGTGCAGTTCTCGCGGTCGATGACCGGCGTGTTGGGTACCGCCTGCGGGAAGGGGACGTAGATGGCGGTGCGCATCCCGTGACCCTGGTCGAAATCGTTGGGGATCTTCTTCTTGGGGCACTTGGTCATGCAGATGCCGCAGCCGGTGCACTTGTCCTCGTCGACCGAGCGCGCCTTGCGCTTCACGGTCACCTGGAAGTTGCCGATGTACCCCTCGACTTTCTCGATCTCGGCATAGGTGTACAGGGTGATGTTCGGGTGGTTCGCCACGTCGACCATCTTGGGGGTCATGATGCACTGCGAGC
>CAZFMI010000052.1:0-29921 GCA_964519915.1 uncultured Geomonas sp. | reverse complement strand
CCAGCTGCGCGGCCGTTCCGGCCGCCAGGGGGACCCCGGCTCGTCGAGGTTCTACCTTTCGCTGCAGGACGACCTTTTGCGCATCTTCGGCTCCGAGCGCGTCTCCATGATCATGGACAAGCTCGGCATCGAGGAGGGGGAGGCGATCACCCACGGCCTGATCACGCGCGCCATAGAGAATGCGCAGAAGAAGGTCGAGGCGCACAACTTCGAGATCAGGAAGCACCTGATCGAGTACGACGACGTCATGAACAAGCAGCGCGAGGTGATCTACACCCAGAGAAAGGAGATCCTGGCCGGCAAGGAGATCAGGGAGAGCTTCCTCGGGATGATGGACGAGACGGTGACCGACATCGTGAGCAGTTACGCGATCGAGAGGACCCCTGCGCGCGAGTGGGACTGGCAGGGGATCACCGACACCGTCTACAAGGTGTTCGGCTACAACATCGACCTCTCCCCCGAGCTGATCGAGCGGATCACCACGGTGAACTTCGACGACACACTGAGGGCGGGCGGGCGCCAGCGCTTCGCCGAGAAGCTCTCCGAATTCGGCGACGAGCTGATGGACCACCTGATCAAGGTGATCATGCTCCAGGTCATCGACGCCCAGTGGAAGGACCACCTCCTCTCCATCGACCACCTGAAAGAGGGGATCGGGCTGCGCGGTTACGGGCAGAAGGACCCCAAGCAGGAGTACAAGAGAGAGGCGTACCAGCTCTTCATGGACATGATGAACCGCATCAGGGAAGAGGTGGTGGAGAAGATCTTCTGGGTGCAGGTCGCCCGCGAGGAGGACATGGAGCAGTTCGAGCTGGAGCAGCCCGCACCGAGCCGGATGGTGTACAACCTCGTCGAGGAGCAGGAGGAGGCCCCGGCAGCCGCACCGTCCAAGAGCAAGAGGAGCGCGGGAAGAAACGACCCCTGCCCCTGCGGCAGCGGTCAGAAGTACAAGAAGTGCTGCGGCAAGTAATCGGACACGTTCAAGCTTCAAGGTTCTAAAGGGTTAGAACTTCGATATGACCTGCAAGGGTGGCTTGTCACGTATCCGTTGCCGAACGTGGAACCCTGAATGTTAAACATGGGCGCGCAATGGTGCCCGTAACAACTAGTCCTGCCATGGGGCAGAAGGCCGCTCAAACGTCGAACGTTGAACGTTGAACAGCCTTTCGGTTTGGAGGTTCTATGAAGGGTTTTCGTTTCTCCGCCGTCGAGGCGGCCATCAAGAAGCCGGGGCGTCTCGACCTCGCGCTGATATTCTCGGACCTCCCCGCTCAGGTGGCGGCCGTGTACACCACCAACCGCGTTCAGGCGGCACCGGTCACCATCTCGCGCGAACGCTCGCAAAACGGCACCTGCCGCGCACTGCTGGTGAACAGCGGCAACGCGAACGCCTGCACGGGCGGGCAGGGGATGGCCGACGCGCTCGAGTGCGGCAGAAGAACCGCCGAGGCGCTGGGGCTCCCCGACGAGGAGCTCCTCATCGCCTCCACCGGCGTCATCGGCCAGCCGCTCCCCATGGAGCGCTTCAGAAAGGGGATCCAGCCGCTCGTGGACGGGCTCGACCACGGCACGCTGGAGGACGTGGCCGCCGCCATCATGACCACGGACACCTTCGCCAAGATCGAGCGGCGCCAGGGGGAGGCAGGCGGCACGCCTTACGGCATCTGGGGCATCGCCAAGGGGGCCGGTATGATCCAGCCCAACATGGCCACCATGCTCTCCTTCCTGGTCACCGATGCCGCTGTCGACGGCGCCTTCCTGCAGAGCGCCTTCCGCGAGGCGGTGGACGGCTCCTTCAACGCGATCACCGTGGACGGCGACACCTCGACCAACGACACCGCCCTCATCATGGCAAACGGCGGTGCCGGGAACCCGGCCATCAAGGAGGGCACGCCGGAAGGGGAGGCCTTCAAGGCGCTCCTGCACGACGTTCTCCTCTCGCTCGCGAAGCTGATAGTGAAGGACGGCGAGGGGGCCACGAAGTTCGTGGAAATCAGGGTGAAGGGGGGAGCCGATCACGCCGACGCCAAAAAGGCGGCGCTCTCCGTTGCCAACTCCATGCTGGTCAAGACCGCCTTCTTCGGGCAGGACGCCAACTGGGGTAGGATCATCGCGGCGGTGGGGTATTCCGGGGCGCGTGTGGAGCAGGAGCGGGTCGAGATCCGGTTCGACGACGTGGTGATGGCCTCGGAAGGGATCTTCGCCGGCGGGGACGCCGAAGCGGCCGGCACCAAGGTGCTGCAGCAGAAGGAATTCAAGGTCGTCATCGACCTGAAAATCGGCGCGGGGCAGGCGGTGGTCTATACCAGCGATCTCTCCTACGACTACGTGCGCATCAACGCCGATTACCGGACCTGAACCCCGCAGCGACGGGCCGGACGGAGGGGCGAAAGCGCCTTCTTAACCCTTAATAAAAATAATGCTTTACTTAACCTGTCTTGATGAGGTAAACCTGCATCGCATTCCTATTTCTCCGCGAACCGCTGCTGGAGGCACCATGAGTCGCACCAGGCTTTTATCTGCAGTCACCTTTTCCCTGTTTCTCACCCTCGCCGGGTGGAGCGAGTCGCGGGCGGGCGAGCTGAAAATCACGGAGATGGCGGTCACCACGAAGATCGTCAAGGGGAACCCGATCGACTCGGTCCGGCGCATCTCCTCCACCTCCGTCAAGGCGCTTTACTGCTTTACCAGGTTTACGGCCCCCAAGGGGACCGACACCACCGTGAAGCAGCTCTGGTACCTGAACGACGAGGTGGTGGCCGAGTACGAGCTGCCGGTGAAAGGGGCGCACTGGCGCACCTACAGCCGGAAACTGGTCGAGAAGGGGCTCTCTGGCGAGTGGCGTTGCGACGCAGTGGACAGCGAGGGGAATCTCCTGAGATCCGTCAGCTTCAGGATGAACTAGGGCCTTCCTTCAGGCAGCGAGCGTGCAATTGAGATTGAAGAAGTTTTTTTTTAGAAGCCTTTGCTGCTCCTTCTTGCTCCTCGTCCTCTCCTCCACCTGTTTCGGGGTGGAGCAGGAGAGGATAGACGCGCTTATCAACGACGCCATCGGCCGCAACCTGATCTCCGGGGGCGTCGTGCTGATCGGGAGCCGGGACAAGGTCCTCTTCGAGAAGGCCTACGGCCGGACCTCCCCCTTTCCCGACGCGCCGGCCATGGCGGTCGACGCCGTCTTCGACATCGCCTCCCTCACCAAGGTCGTCGCAACCACCCCCGCGATACTGAAACTCGCCGAAGAGGGGAGGCTCTCCCTGCTCGACCCGGCGGTGAAATGGTTCCCCGAACTTGCCGGCCGCGGCAAGGACGCCATCCTGGTGCTGAACCTCTTGACCCACACCTCCGGCCTCGACGACGTGCCGCTCTACGGCGATAACCCCATGGAAAGCGCCATAGAGGGGGCAGCCGCGCAGAAGCTCAAAGGCGAGGTGGGGAGCCGCTTCAGGTACGCCGACCTAAACTTCATCCTCCTTGCCGAGCTGGCGCGCCGCGCCACCGGAGCCCCGCTCGACCTCTATGCACATGTCTCCTTCTACCGCCCGCTCGGCATGGCCGATACCTCCTTCAAGCCCAGGGACCAGGGGCGTTTTTGCCCGACTCTTTTCGACGGGCGCCTGCTGCTTGGCGAGGCGCAGGACCCCCTCTGCCGCCAGCTCGGCGGGGTGGCGGGGCATGCCGGCCTCTTCTCCACGGCCGGGGACCTCGCCAGGCTCTGCCGCATGATGCTCTCCGGCGGGACGCTCGACGGGAAGAGGGTGCTCGAAAAGCGGACCGTGGACCAGATGACCGCCCCGTATTTCTCGCGCCGCGGAGAGGTGGTGCGGGGGCTTGGCTGGGACATCTCGTCCCCCTTCTCCTCGCCGCGCGGCAGCGGCTTTTCCAGAGTCTCCTTCGGCCACACCGGGTATTCCGGCTCGTCGATCTGGATAGATCCGGTCTCGGACACCTTCGTGATACTCCTGACCGCCCGGCTGGAGTACAGGAACACGCAGGAATTCAGCAGGCTCAGAGGCGAGCTTTCCACCCTTGCGGCCCGGTTTTTCGGGGTTCCCCTGGAGCTGGGCGAGATGGCGCGCTTCGATGACCAGTGATTAATAAGAAAAGGGCAAATACCTTGACACCCTACGCCCTTTATGCTAGCTTTTTCTACCGTTTTGGCTTGAAACTGGAACTATTTGCGCTTGGCTGCTCACTGTCATCTCCGTCAGTCCTGTCACAAGAGAAAATCCATTGAGCTGTAGCTGGATGCCTTCCTTGTCTTAGCCGGACGATTCGACTTTCTCAGTGCAATTAAACTCCTGACCATAGGCTCCAAAGTAGGGAGGTATCGATGGGCAACAGACTGCTCCTCGCCGATGACAGCATCACCATACAAAAGGTCGTGGCGATTATCTTTGCCAACGAGGAGTTTGAGCTGACCGTGGTCGACAACGGGACTGCGGCCGTTGAGAAGGCGCGGGAGATACAGCCTGACGTCATGCTGGTCGACGCGCTCATGCCCGGCAAGACGGGGTACGAGGTCTGCGCCGAGATACGCCGCGACCCGAAGCTCGGCGCCGTCCCGATCCTGCTCCTTATCGGCGCTTTCGAGCCCCTTGACGAGGAGAAGGCCCGCGACTGCGGCGCCGATGCCTCCATCTCCAAGCCGTTCGAGTCCCAGCAGCTGATCGACCGGGTCAAGGAAATGCTCGAGCTGGGCAAGACGCGCACGGTGCCCCCTGCGGCCGCTCCCCAAGCGGCCAGGCCGCTTCCCGTCGAGTCCGCCGCCGAAGAGCTCTGGGGGGATCTTTCCTCCTTCGACACCATGCCCCCCGCTGAGCCGGCTGCAGCCGTCTTCCCGGAGGCGGAGGACGTCTGGGGGGAGATGGCAGCGGCCGAGCCTGCCCCCGTGGCGCCGGCAGCGGCGAGCGAGGAAGAGCCGGTAGAGGCGAGTTTCGAGGACGACCTTTGGGGAGCCTTCGAGATGGAGGAGCCCACCGGAGCCCCGGCGGCACCCCCCTCCCGGGTTTTCGCAGCAGCGGAGCCCGAAGGGGAATTCGAGGCCGAGGAGTTCTTCAGCTTCGAGGACGAAACCGAAGGGATCGAGGAGACCGGCCCTGCGCTGGAGCTGGAGCAACCGCTCGCCGTCTCGGAGGAGGAGTTTTTCGCCTTCAGCGAGGAGCCTTCTGCCGCCGAACCGGAACCTGCCGCGGAGCCCTTTGAGTTACCCGAGTACGAGCCTTTCTCCTTCGACAGCGGAAAGCTCGAGCCGCAGGCACCGGTGGCGGCTGCCGCCCCCTCGCCGGAGCCGGTCGCGGCACCCGAGCCCCCGCCTGCGGCAGGCGCCAGGCCGGCGTCGGAGCCCGCGCAACAGCCGCAGCCCGCCGTTGCCGCCGCTCTCAGCGAGGAGCAGCTGATCGCCGCGCTCTCCAAGGTTTCCCGCGAGGTGATCGAGAGGATCGTCTGGGAGGTGGTACCCGACCTCGCCGAGTCGATCATAAAGGAAGAGATCAGGAAACTCAGGGGCGGCGTGCGCGGCTAGGGAGCATCTGGCGCCGCATAGTGTTAGAACGAGGGGATTTCACGATCCCCTTTTTTACTTTAAGGATCAGCGCATCATTTTTAAGAGGTAGATCAGATGGCAAACAAGGAACTGGAAAAGGTTTACGAGCCGAAGAGCGTGGAAGAGCGTTGGTACCAAAAGTGGGAGCAAAGCGGGTACTTCCACGCCGAGTCCCCCTCCGACAAGCCTTCCTACAGTATCGTCATACCCCCGCCGAACATCACGGGCGTGCTGCACATGGGACACGCCCTGAACAATACGCTGCAGGATGTCCTTTGCCGCTGGAAGAGGATGAGCGGCTACAACGTCCTCTGGATGCCCGGGACCGACCACGCCGGCATCGCGACCCAAAACGTGGTGGAGCGCCAGCTCGCCGCCGAGGGGAAGGACCGTTTCGAGTTGGGGCGCGAGGCCTTCATCGAGCGGGTCTGGAAGTGGAAGGGGGAGTCCGGCGGGCAGATCATCGGCCAGCTGAAGAGGCTCGGCGCCTCCTGCGACTGGGAGCGCGAGCGTTTCACCATGGACCAGGGGCTCTCCACGGCGGTGCGCGAGGTGTTCGTCCGTCTCTACCAGGAGAAGCTGATCTACCGCGACAATCGCCTGATCAACTGGTGCCCGCGCTGCCACACCGCGCTCTCCGACATCGAGGTCGAGCACGAGGACAAGGCGGGGAACCTCTGGCACCTGCGCTACCCGGTGGTAGGGAGCGACCAGCACCTGATCGTCGCCACCACCCGCCCCGAGACCATGCTGGGGGACACCGCCGTGGCGGTCAACCCGGCCGACGAGCGCTACGCCCACCTGATCGGCAAGAAGGTGCTGCTCCCCCTGGTGAACCGCGAGATCCCCATCATCGCCGATGACTACGTCGACGTGGAGTTCGGCACCGGCGTGGTGAAGATCACCCCTGCCCACGACTTCAACGACTTCGAGGTGGGGGTCAGGCACAACCTGGACCGGATCAACGTGTTCGACGAGTCGGGGGTGGTGAACGCCGCCGGCAAGCAGTACGAGGGGATGGACCGCTTCGCCGCCAGGAAGCAGGTGGTGGCGGACCTGGAGGCGGCGGGCCTTTTGGAGAAGATCGAGGACCACGCCCTTTCCGTTGGAGGGTGCTACCGCTGCAAGACGGTGGTCGAGCCGTACATGTCGCTGCAGTGGTACGTGAAGGTGGCGCCCTTGGCCGAAAGGGCGCTTGCCGCCGTGAAAGACGGGCGCACCAAGATCGTGCCGCAGCAGTGGGAGAACACCTACTACGACTGGATGGAGAACATCCGCGACTGGTGCATCTCGCGCCAGATCTGGTGGGGACACCGGATACCCGCCTGGTACTGCGACCACTGCGGCGCCATCACGGTTGCCAAGGAGGACCCGACCCGTTGCGACCAGTGCGGCTCCGACGAGATCCGCCAGGAGACCGACGTCCTCGACACCTGGTTCTCCTCGGCCCTGTGGCCCTTCTCCACCATGGGGTGGCCCGAAAAGACACCCGAACTCGCCTCCTTCTACCCGACCTCGTGTCTGGTTACCGGTTTCGACATCCTCTTCTTCTGGGTCGCCCGCATGATGATGATGGGGCTCCACTTCATGGACCAGGTACCCTTCACCGACGTCTACATCCATGCCCTGGTGCGCGACGCCCAGGGGCAGAAGATGTCCAAGTCCAAGGGGAACGTGATCGACCCCCTCACCGTTATCGACGCCTACGGTACCGACGCCTTCCGCTTCACCCTGGCCGCCTTCGCAGCGCAGGGGAGGGACATAAAGCTCGCCGAGGAGAGGATCGCCGGGTACCGCAACTTCGCCAACAAGATCTGGAACGCCTCGCGTTTCGCCCTTATGAACCTGGAAGGGTTCGAGCCGGATGCGGTCGATCCGGCGAGCCTCAAGCTATCCAGCGCCGACCGCTGGATACTGTTCCGCCTGAACGAGGCAGCCGCCTCGGTCGACGCGGCGCTCGGCTCCTTCCGCTTCAACGAGGCGGCGGGCGATCTGTACCGCTTTACCTGGAGCGAATTCTGCGACTGGTACATCGAGCTTGCCAAGGACGACCTCTACAAGGGGGACGCCGAGCGGCAGGCCGCGGCAAAGTACGTCCTGTGGCTCGTGCTCGAGAACCTGCTGCGCCTTTTGCACCCGTTCATGCCGTTCATCACCGAGGAGATCTGGCAGGCGCTTCCGAAGCAGGGAGGCTGCGCCGAGTCCATCATGATCGCCCCCTTCCCGACCCCCTGCGAGGGGTGGTCCGGCTTTGCCGGCGACGCGGCCGAGATGGAGCTGGTCATGGAGGTGATCAAGGGGATCAGGAACATCAGGGGCGAGATGGAGGTGGCGCCCAGCAAGCAGATAGCCGCCATCCTCGACTGCAAGTCCGAGGCGAGCCTCAGGCTTTTGAAGAGCAACGAAGCGTACGTGATGAGCCTCGCCCGCCTTTCCGACCTCGCCATAGGGCAGGGGATCGAGCGCCCGGCGGAGGCCTCCCTGCAGGTGGCAGGCGACGTGGAGATCATCGTGCCGCTAAGAGGCCTGGTGAACGTGGAAGAAGAGGAGAAACGCCTCAACAAGGAGATCGCGAAGATCGAGAAGGACATCGAGTTCCTCTCCAAGAAGCTCGAGAACCCGAGCTTCGTCGAGCGCGCGCCGGCAGACGTGGTGGTGAAGGAGCGCGAGAAGATAGCGGAATTCGCCGGCAAGAAGCAGCTCCTCGAGGAGAGCCTGGCGAAGATCCAGAGGCTGCGGTAAACCCTAAAAACCGTTCAACGTTCTATGTTCTATGTTCTATGTTCTATGTTCTATGTTAAAGTCGCTGCTTGTGCGTCAAACCAGCCGCCGGCGGTACTGCCAAAGCGCTAAAAGCTGGTTGATTTTAAACGTTGAACGTTGAACGGCTTTCCAGAGGTTTTTTTGAGCACACCCTACATCATCTATTCCGTTTTCGCCTTCGTGCTGGGAGCCGTGGTCGGTTCCTTCCTGAACGTCTGCATCTGCAGGATGCCCGATGGCGCATCCGTCGTATCTCCCCCCTCGCACTGCCCCAAGTGCGACTACCGGATCCGCTGGTACGACAACATCCCGCTGCTCAGCTACCTCGTCTTGAAGGGGAAGTGCCGGGGGTGCCAAGCGCCGATCTCGCTGCAGTACCCGATGGTCGAGCTTTTGAACGGCCTGCTCACCCTGGGGCTTTTCCTGAGGCTTTTCCCGCTGCGGTTCCTCACCGAGGCGCCGGCCGAAATCATCCTGAGGCAGGGGGGGATCTTCGCCGTTCTCTTCATGTTCTGCAGCGCGCTGGTGGTGGTCACCTTCATCGACCTAGAGCACCAGATCATCCCGGACTCCATCACGCTCCCCGGTATCGTGATCGGCTTCGTCGCCTCGTTCTTCATCCCGCAGCTCGGATGGGTGAACTCGCTGATCGGCATCGTGGCCGGCGGAGGAAGCCTCCTGCTGATCGCCTACGGCTACGAGCTGGTGGCCAAGAAGGAGGGTATGGGGGGAGGAGACGTGAAACTGCTCGCCATGATGGGCGCCTTCCTGGGGTGGAAGGCGATCATCTTCATCATCTTCACCGCTTCCCTGATAGGGTCCGTGATAGGTGTCGGGATCATGCTGGCGAAGAAGAAGGATGCCTCCCTCGCCATCCCGTTCGGACCCTTTCTGGCGGGGGGCGCCATACTCCACATCTTCTACGGCAAGAAAATCATCCACTGGTACCTGACCATGGGAACCTGACCCCCCCTATGAAACCCTTCCGTTTCAGCCTCACCTTCTATATCCTCTCCGCCTTGAGCGCCCTGCTGCTGCTCACCTGGATACTCCTCTCCCTTATCTCCTTCAACACCGCCAAAAAAGACCTGCTCGAACAAAAGGGAGAACAGGGGAGGCTGCTTCTCTCCGGCATCGCGCTGCTTTTGCCGCGCCCGCTAGCTCCTCCCGGGGAGGGGACGCCGGCGGCACGCTACATAGAGCACTTGCGAGGCGACAGGGGGTTCGGCGGCCTGCTCGTGGTCGACGGCGCCGGAAGGAACGTCTACGCGGTCTCCGATCCGGCCGGACCCGACGCCGCAGTGCTGGGCGCGTTGCAAAGCGGACGCGGCTCCTTCCAGGTTTCCGCAGACGCCCGCACTGCACGCTGCTACCAGGCCGTCATGGAGCAGGGGCGGGTGATCGGCGCGGCGCGCCTGACCCTGTCGCTGCTTCCGGAGCAGGAGAGGCTGCGCGGCTCGCGCAACCTTTTTCTCGCCTATTTCGTGCTGGATTTCATGCTGCTGCTGGTGGTCGGCTCCTGCCTCCTCTCGCAGAGTGTCGTCGCGCCGATAAGGAGGCTGTTGAGCGCCACGCGCAGGATCGCCGCCGGAGATCTGAGCGGCAGCGTCGCCGTTCCGGGGAGCACTGAGGTGGCGGAGCTGTCCGACGCCTTCAACTCCATGGTGGTGGCGCTCAGGGAGAAGAGGGAGGAGGTCGAGGAGAAGGTCTCCTCCTTGAACCGCGCCAACAGGGAGCTCGTCGAGGCGAGGAGCGAGGCGATCCGCAGCGAGAAGATGGCTTCGGTCGGCCTTCTGGCAGCCGGCATGGCGCACGAGATCGGCACGCCGCTGGCGGCGATCATGGGGTACAGCGGCATCCTGGCCGATGAGCTGTCGGGAGACCCCGAGAAGTCCGATTACCTGCGCCGCATATCCGAGGAATCGAGCAGGATCGACAGGATCGTCCGGGGACTGCTGGATTATGCCCGGCCCAAGGGGGTGCAGGCCGAGGAGGTCGAGGTGCTGCCGCTTTTGGAGAAGGTGGTCGAGCTCCTTGCGGCGCAGGGAGTGCTGAAACTCATCCAGGTGTCGGTGGAGGCCGAGCCGGCGCTGCCCAGGCTGCATGCCGACCCGTATCAGCTGGAGCAGCTCCTCATCAACCTGATCATGAATGCCAAAGATGCCATGCCCCAGGGGGGGGAGTTGCGGTTGAGGGGGGCAAGCGAGGGCTCCGAGGTCGTCATCGAGGTGGCAGACACCGGGCACGGCATGCCGCCTGAGCATCTGCCGCGGGTGTTCGACCCGTTTTTCACCACCAAGGAGCCGGGAAAGGGAACCGGGCTGGGATTGGCAGTAGCAGCGAGGATCGCCGAGTCGTGCGGCGGGAGGCTGACCGTGCAAAGCGAGCTGGGGAAGGGGAGCCGGTTCGTGCTTACGCTGCCCATCTGTCAGATCCGACCGATCCGGCAGATCTGACAGATCATGGGAGCAAGCTTGTGACCGAGAAGAAAAAAATACTGGTGGTGGACGACGAGGAGAACCTGCGCCACATGCTCCAGGTCATGCTCAAGAAGCAGGGGTACCTCGTGGAGCAGGCCGCGGACGGCGGCGACGCCCTCGACAAGGCGCGCCACGGCAACTACGCCTTCATCCTCTGCGACATCAGGATGCCGGTGCTGGACGGCAAGGGGTTTCTTGCCGGCCTGGGCGAGGCGGGAATCGCCTCCACGGTCATCATGATGTCGGCTTACGGCTCCGTGGAAGACGCCATCGGCTGCATGAAGCTTGGCGCCTACGACTACATCTCCAAGCCGTTCAACAGCGAGGAGATCTCGCTGGTGTTGAAAAAGGCGGAGGAGCGCGAGCGGTTGAAGGACGAGAACAGGCGGCTGCGCGAGGAAGTGGAGCGCGGCCGCTACCTTGGGGACGTGATCAGCAGAAACGACAAGATGTCGGAGATCATGCAACTGGTGAAAAAACTCTCCGACCACAAGACGACGGTCCTGATCCTCGGGGAGTCGGGGACCGGAAAGGAACTCGTCGCCCGCGCGCTGCACGACTGCGGCGGGCGCAGGCTGGCCCCCTTCGTCGCGGTGAACTGCGGAGCGATCCCTGCTTCTCTTCTGGAGAGCGAGCTCTTCGGCCATGTCAGGGGTGCCTTCACCGATGCCAGCCAGGACAAAGCAGGGCTCTTCGAGGAGGCCGACGGCGGCACCCTGTTTCTGGACGAGATAGCCGAGCTGCCGCTTTCCCTGCAGGTGAAGCTCCTGCGCGTGCTGCAGGAGGAGGAGATACGTCGGGTGGGGGGAGCCGCTTCCCGCAAGGTGAACGTCCGGGTGATTTCCGCCACCTCGCGCGAGCTCTCGGGGGAAGTGGCCGCCGGGCGCTTCAGGGAGGACCTCTATTTCAGGCTGAACGTCTTCGCCATTGCGCTCCCCGCGCTTCGGGACCGCATCGAGGACGTGCCGCTGCTCGTGGAGCATTTCCTGCAAAAGCACGGCGAGCGGATGGGGGTGCCGGGGGTGCGCCCGACCCCGGAGGCGATGCAGGCCCTGGTCCGCTACCGCTGGCCCGGGAACGTGCGGGAACTGGAGAACTGCATCGAGAGGGGGCTCGTGCTCTGCGAGAAGGGGAGCCTCGGGCTGTCGTGCCTTCCCGAGGCGGTGCGCCGGGGGGCGGGGGTGGAGAGGCGGGCCACCGACATCCCCGCCTCCCTCTCGATCAAAAAGGGGACCGAGTCCCTGGAGCGCGCGCTGATCGTCCGCGCCTTGGAACAGACGGCGGGGAACCGGACCCATGCGGCGAGGCTTTTGGAGATCAGCCACCGGGCGCTTCTGTACAAGCTGAAGGAGTACGGGCTGGACAGGGGAGGAGCTTCAGCGTAGAGCGCCGTTCCTGCCGCTATCGCCATGGCAATGGTCGCGGCAGGAATGCCGCCCCTGCAGGGTGGGTGTTGACCTTTTTGCACATCTGGGGGTTCAGCTATGCAAAAAATGCGTAGTTTTCGACCTCCTCTTCGTGTTATGGTCATGCCTCCCCAAGTAAAACCGGCCGCTTAGCGCCCAGCGCACGGCGCCGTTGCCGTGGCGCGGTTCTTGCTGAATATTTCTGAGTAATAAACCGGAGGTTAGCTCGATGTCCGTCTTGAAACGTCTCCCTTCACTTGCCGCGACCGTTTTCGCCATCGCCCTCTTGACCGTCGCCGCTCCCGTTTTCGCCATGTCAGGCGACGGATGCGGTGGGGACTGCGCCTCGTGCCACTCGATCACCGTCCAGGAGGCAAAGAGCCTTCTCAAGGAGATCGGGGTAGTGAAGGGCGTGAAGCCCGCTCCGGTGCGCGGCCTCTACGAGGTGACCATAGAGCAGCAGGGAAGGACCGGGCTCGCCTACATGGATTACGGCAAGAAGCACATCATAGCCGGGCAGGTCTTCGACATCGCCTCGCGGCAGGCGGTCGGCGCGCCCGCGCCTGCCAAGCGTGCGGACCGGCTGGACCCCGCGACGCTTGAGACGGAGCACTCTCTCGTCATGGGGAACCCCAAGGGCAAGAAGAAGCTGTTCGTCTTCACCGACCCCGAATGCCCATTTTGCAGCAAGGCGCACGCGGAGCTGAAGAAGCTCGCGGCCCTTGAGCCGGATCTCGCCATCTACATCAAGCTTTACCCCTTGAAGATGCACCCGAAGGCGTACGACAAGGCCCGGGTTATCCTGGGCGAGGGGTCGCTGGAGCTTCTGGAAAAATCCTTTGCCGGTGAGGCGTTACCCGCTCCCCGGGCGAAGGATGCCAAAAAGCCGGTGGACGACACCATCCGCTTCGCCGAGTCGGCCGGCATCAATTCGACGCCGACCCTGGTGTTCCCCGACGGGCGCATCGTGCCGGGGTACAAGGACGCCAAGGCGATGCAGGGGCTTTTGCGCTAGCCGCAGAGGTTGCGGGAGGAAGGAACTAGACCTGTCCCGACTTTTCCGCTATCCGCCCCGCTGCCAGCCGCTTTACGAAAAAGGGAACTTTCACACTACGAGGTGTCCGGTGCAAGACTTGAGAAAGACATTTTTACTGGCCGCTCCTACCCTGGCCCTTATGCTTACGCTGCTGCCCGCACCCTCGCACGCTGTCGAGGGGGATGCGGGAGACCCGGCGACGTACTGCATCACTCCCGCCTTCATCGCGTCCAACATTCCGCCGAACCTTCTGCTCATGATCGACAACTCGGCGAGTATGTATGACCTGTTCTACCAGGATGACACGAACAAGTACTGCGGAAATTCACCCTCCACGGCATGCAGCGCCGATTCCACCTGTGCGGACGAAGGCGGCGCAACCTGCCGGGTCAGCGGCACCAGCACGACGACGACCACCAATTCCGCCAAGCCCTGCACAGTCAACGGAGACTGTCCGAACACCGGCAAGTGCACCGCCGGTTTTTGCCGTTTCAACCCGAACAACCTCGATAACTCCGACTATGTCAGCTTGACCACCACCACCTTCACGCCGACTGCCTGCAGCAACGACGCCACCTGCAGCGCCGTCACTTCAGGGGACACCTGCAACAACAAGTGTGACATACAAAGGCAGTGCTACGACACCACCTACGACCCGGCGTTCGGCTATTCGGGATACTTTGAGCCGACGCAGACCTACTACTACGACAGCGCCAACGCCAGGTTCGTCTCGGGCGCGACCATGCCGGCCGCCTGCAGTTATTCCGCCGGGGCCACCAAATACGTCTGCATCAACGTGAGCAACATCGGCACCGCCACCGAAGCCGTCCTCACCGGCTCGACCGGTTTCGTGGCCAAGGGGGGCTTCCTGAACTGGCTCTCCGCCTCAAAGTTCGACATCCAGAAGCAGATTCTTACCGGAGGGAAATACGATGCCGGCCCAAAGCTGCTGCTCGGTGAGTCGCGCGGCTGCGCCGGGAGAAAGTACATCAAGTCGGACCCCGCCCTCGCCGACATCACCTTCGCCCTCAGGGGCGGCACCTCCGGCGGCGTGTCCTCCACCCAGAACCAGGCGACCGAATACGGCCAGACCTACATAGAGATCTACAAGGGGGACTACAACGAGGACGACTGCCTCTCCGCCATGGACGACTGGATGAAGGTAAACAGCGAGAATCCGCCGCAATTGGGGAGCTTCCAGAACAACACCAAGGGGTGCGTCGGCACTGAGGGAGCCCTCGCGACCAGTAACGTCACCGCAGTCTCCGTCTGGAACCACATCCTGCACGACTGCTACCAGGGGATCACCGGCGGCAGCCAGGGGTACGAATCCAACTTGGGGCCGCTGCTTGCCGAGTGCAAAAACATCTACACCACCATTCCCCCAGGCTCGATGACCGACACCAACGCGGGATACGCGGTCTGCTCCGGCGCTTTGACCTATCTCGACGCGAGCGGCACGGCGCAGACCGGATACCTGGGTGCCTGCTGGAACAGCTCGGCACAGAATTTCTCCAGCTGCACGGAGCAGCAGCAGGCACAGCGTATGGCCAACTACTGCCTGGTGAACGTCACCACCAACCCGGTCATCGACCCCTCCTCGACCGCCCTCGGCTCCGCCTCCCAGAGCGCTCCGGGGTTCATCCTGGAACAGGGGCTTTTGAACACAGTGCCGATCGGATCGTTCCCGGTCAAGATCTACCAGCCGACCGGTCCCTCCGGGCTGATTCACGATTACCAGAACAGCATCCGTTTCGGGGTGCAGACCTTCCAGAACAACGGCGCCGGCTTCGAGTGCGGCACCAATGGCCTTCCCTGCTCGAAGACCTGCAGCCAGACCAAGGTGAGGGTCTGCTACGTGGACCGGGACTGCCCGGTGACCGGCGGCGTCCAGGAAACCTGCGATCCGCTGACCAAGAAGGACGGCGGCCAGATCCTCGCCTACGTCGGGGCAGGGTTCTGCTCCCTGACGACCGGAACCGCGTGCACGGTGGACGCGAACTGCCCGAGCGGCGAGTACTGCAAGCCCTCGATCGGCGGCTACAGCTCCGGCCTCATCAAGGCGATCAACGACATCCAGGCCACCTCATGGACCCCGGTGGCCGAGAGCTTCTACAACGCGATAGGGTATTTCGCACGTCTTAACGACTATTCCGAGGCGCCAACCAGCAGGAACGACTCCAGCACGCCGCGCTTCCCCCGACTGGCCGATCCCCACACCGGGGGAAACAACTACGACACCGACAAAAACCCGTCGCAGTACCGGTGCCAGTCCAACAACGTCCTGCTGATCTCCGACGGCATGTCGACGGCCGACCGGAATCCCTCCTCGGAGGCGTTGGCGGCGCTGTACGACGATGCCGCAGGCATCCCCAGCGGGAACGACACCACCAACAGCTGCCCCCCCCACGCCGGGAGCAGAAGCCTGAGTACCCTCGCCTGGCTTGCGAACAAGCGCAACATAAAGACCCTCGTCACATCAGGGACGCCGACCAGCACGGAACCCCTGCAGTCCAGCGATAAGATAACCACCTACGTAGTCTACTCCGGTCCGGAAACCAGCTCGCTGCCCGGGCTTTGCGACCCCAAGACGCTTATGGAAACGACCGCGGCCAAAGGGGGCACCACGCTTTATTCCGCTCAGACTCCCGATGTCTTGCGCACCAAGATCAAGGAGGCCCTGTCGACGATCGCTGCCAAGGCGGCGTCCGGTACCGCGGCCTCCATACTCAGCAACAGCGAGGGGAGCGGCGCCAACATCCTGCAGGCCGTGTTCTACCCGATGAAGAAGTTCGAGCAGGACACCTACGTAGAATGGATCGGCGAAATGCAGAACCTCTGGTACTTTGTCGACCCGATGATCGACCGCAGCACAATCAGGGAAGACACCCTGGTCGACAAGAAAATGGACCTCTTGGCGGACCATGTGGTCAGCTTCCGTTTCGACAGTTCCGACAACACGACTTATGCGTACACCTCGCAGGATACAAACGGTGACGGCCTGGGCGACACTGCCGAGGTCAAGCACAACAGCGACGACATACAAAGCGTGTGGCGCGCCGGGAAACTGCTGCATGAGCGTAACCTGATCGAATCCCCCCGGGCCATCTATACGCCGCTTCTGCCCGGGGGGACCCAGGTCGGCGCTACCGGCTTGATGCGTTTCAGCTACGGCAACGTCGTCCGTTCCGACGGGAGCGTCGTCGCCACGTTGCCCGACCACTCCGACGAACTGCGTCCCTACCTGCAAGCGGCCACCAACGACGAGTCGAAAAACCTGATGAAGTACGTGCACGGTTTCGATTTTCCGGACGACTCGTCGATCCGAAACCGCACTGTGAAGAAGGGGGCGTACCCGACCGGCGATTTCGGCAGCGCCGGCTATGAGGCCGACGCGAAGGACAATGGGCTCGGCGTCTGGAAACTTGGAGACATCATCTCCTCCACCCCGCGCATCCAGTCGAACGCCAAACTAAACGGCTACAGCCTGCCGCCGCCAAGCGGCTACAGCGATCTTTCCTACAGCTCCTTCATCGGGTCCAGCGACTACAAAAGCCGCGGCATGGTTTACGTCGGCGCCAACGACGGCATGCTGCACGCCTTCAAGTTCGGGCTTTTGAACGTCAGTGCCAGCGGAAACCAGAAGGCGAGCCTCGACGGGACGGATCTGGGCCAGGAGATATGGGCCTTCATCCCCAAACACACGCTCCCATACCTGACCTACTACAGCAAGGAGAGCTACGGCCACACCTACTACGTCGACGGCGCGACGCTTCTCTTCGACGCTAGCATCGGCGCCCCCAGTGCCGTCTCCGGATGCAGCGCCGCTTCCTACTGGGATTGCAACAAGCCGAGCTCGGTGGTGAACGGCAGCAACCAGATCGACGCCGCCAAGAACCCCTGGAGGAGCATCCTGATCGGCGGCATGGGACTTGGCGGCGCCTCCGCCATGACTTGCACCGACCGCCTGGTCAACAACTGCGTGCCGACGCCGCTCGCCGATCCGGCCGACGCGACCAAGGCCCTCGGATACTCCTCTTATTTCGCACTGGACGTGACTCAGCCCGAGACACCGTCGCTTCTCTGGGAGTTCAGCAATCCGGCTCTGGGCTACGCCACCACCGGTCCCGCCATCGTCAGGGTCGGCGAATACGGCAAGAACGGGCGCTGGTTCGCCGTCTTCGGGTCGGGACCCACCGGGCCCATAGACCAGAAACAGTTCATGGGAAGGTCGAATCAGACCCTCAAATTCTTCATAGTCGATCTTCGCACCGGCGTTTTGGTCCGCACCATCGACACCGGCATCGCCAACGCCTTCGCGGGCTCCCTTGTAGGCGGCGCGATCGATGCCGATCGCTGGAATTCCCACTCCGCCGGTCATTACCAGGACGACGCCATCTACGTCGGTTACACCAAAAAGACCGGCACTACCTGGACCGACGGCGGGGTGATCCGGATCGTCACCAAAGAAAGCACGGACTTCGACACCTGGACCTGGAGCAAGGTGGTAGATAGCATCGGGCCGGTCACCACCGCGGTAGCACGGCTGCAGGACAGGAAGAACAAGAAGCTCTGGCTCTACTTCGGCACCGGCAGGTACTACAACAGGTCCGGGACCGAAATCGACGACTTCTCTTCAAGTCGCGCCATCTTCGGGATCAAGGAGCCGTGCTACAACACGGCGGCCAACCCAGGCAACCTCCTGGATGATACCTGCTCCGCAACCGTAAGCAGCGGGATCACCGACCAGTCCACCTCGATCTCCGGCACGATCGGCGCAGGCGGATGGAAGGTAAACCTTGACGCAGCTACCACGGATTTCGGCGCCGAGCGCGTGGTGACCGACGCAGTGACGCTGACAAACGGCACAGTCTTCCTGACTTCGTTCGCGCCGACAGCCGACATCTGCGGCTTCGGGGGGAACTCCTACCTCTGGGCGCTCGACTACGACACCGGTGGGAGGCCCGACGATGCCGCGCTCACCGGCAAGGCGCTGATCCAGCTCTCCACCGGCGAATTCAAGGAGGTCGATCTCGCAGACGCCTTCGGCGCCGATTCCGCAAGGCTCATGCGGCGCACCAATGTCCCGATGACCGGCAAACCCCCTGCGGACGCCTTCCCGATCGTGAGCAAGAGCGGGAATAAGCCGGTGAAGCGGATCATGCACATACAGGAGCGGTGACCATGACGGGAGAGCGCGGCTTCTCACTGATCGAACTGGTGGTCATCCTCGCCATCGTTGCAACACTGGCCTCCATAGCGACCTACGAGTTCGGCAAGCTGCAGCGCAAGACGGGTGTCGAGCGGCAGACCAGGGAGCTTTACAGCAAGCTGGTCGAGGTGCGCCTGGAGGCCATGTACAGGAAGGAGCCGCGTACGGTTGTTGTAGCGGGGAGCGAACTGAAGATTTACAACTCCGCGACGGCCGCCGGCACACCGGCCTCGCGGGTGCCCCTCAGCTACCCGGCCGTGATGGCAAGCGGCCTGGACCAGCTCTCCTTCAATTCGAGCGGCATCATGCCCGACGGGGTGCTGGCGATCTGCCTCGACCCCGGGGGGACGGACAGGCCCGGCAACATCGACAGCGTGCTGGTTTCCGCGGTCACCACCTACATTGGGAAAAAAAAATCGGGAGGAGCCTGTGTCTCAACCGACATCGATCAAAAATAACGGCGGGTTCACCTTGATCGAGGTAATGGTCGCCATCCTCATCATGGCGATCGGCATGCTCGGGGTGCTGGAGAGCATCAACGTAAGCCTGCAACACAACCTCAAGAACGAGCTGCGAAACGAGGCGATCAGGATCGGGGAGCGTTACATGGCCGAGTTCAGGGGTAGCAATTTCGACAGCCTTACCGACACCTATGCCGACGTCGACGTCCAGACGAAGTCGAGGGCCGCTAACAAGACGTACACGGTGGAGAGGAGTACGGAGCAATTGAGCGCCGACGCCAGGAGGGTTACAGTGGTGGTCAAGTGGAGCTTCAGGAACCAGGATTACCAAAACCGCCTGGTTTCGGTGGTGGCCAGGCCATGACGGCGCGTCTCACGCAGGAAAGAGGCGGTGGGCTGAGCATGCTGGGGGATAACCGAGGCTTCTCGCTTCCCGAGATGATCGTAGTCATGGCGATTTTCATCGTCGTCATCATGGTCACCGCCAGCGGCTTCGAGACGGTGATAAACAAGGTGGGGCAACAGACCAAGCTGATGGAGACCGACATCGGGAGCGTGGTCGGGCTGGAGCTTTTCCGCTCCGACCTGCAAAACGCCGGATACGGCCTCCCCTGGACTTTCCAGGCCACCCCCGCCGCCGCTAATTACGTGGAGGTGGGGGCCTCGGGCACCGGCTTGCCCGTCGGCGCGACCTTCTTCGAAACGGGCAAGGAGCCGAAAAGTTACGACGACGCACCCGGCGGCGTGCCGCGAGCCGTGCAGTCCGGCGATACGACCTTCAACGAGGACGACGACGTCGGCTCGAAATACCTGGTGCTGAAATCCCTCACCGTGGCGCCCGGGGCGACGCAGAAGAAGTGGATCACGGCCTCCTTCAGTGAATCGGTCATGAACGTGTCGAGTTGGAACGTGCCGGAGCGAGATTTCAGCACGGCCTCCGGCGCCACCGAACGGGTCATGGCCCTCAGAAACGTCTTCATCGACGGCATCCCGAGCCGGCAGTTGCAGGTGCGTGACGGAGGGTATGCCGTGCTCTTCAGCAAATACACGTCGCTGACCGTGCCGCACTCTTCGGGAGACGTGTTCCAGATCTACGGGGTGGACCCGACGACACAGCCGAGGATGCCGTTCAACCGGGCGGACTACTACGTCAGGCGGCCCGACAACCCGCCGGCGGCCTGCGCGCCCGGCACCGGCGTCCTGTACAAGGCGCAGCTCGGCCACAACGGCACGTTCTCGGAGATGCCGCTGCTCGACTGCGTGGCCGACATGCAGGTGGTGTACGGCTTGGGAACGGCAGGTTCTCCGGAGATCAACCAGCATGCTACGTCACTGCCGGGCGCCGCACAGGAGATCCGGGAGCAGTTGAAGGAGATCAGGGTCTACATCTTGGCCCAGACCGGCAAAAAGGACAGTGGGTATACGCACCCCGACGCCGCCATCTGGGTAGGCGAGACCCTTGGAGGGACACCGCAAGGCAGGGAATTCAACTTCGCCACCCACATCGGTTCCGACTGGCGCAACTATCGCTGGAAACTCTACACCGTCGTGGTGCGCCCACAAAACCTCATCCAATAACGGCTGGACGGTACATTATGAAAAGTATCCGCAACGAAAAAGGTATCGCGCTGGTCACCGCCCTGATGTTCACCCTGATCTGCCTCGGCATGGTGGCCGCGCTCATGCAGATGCTCCTTTTGGAGACCAAGCTCTCCGCCAGCCAGAAGGCGTACAGAAACTCTCTGGAGGCGTCCTACGGAGGGACGGAACTCGTCACCAGGGAGTTCATCCCCCGGCTCTTCACCAACTATTCGACAGGTGTGGGGCCGCTTCTGACGGTCTACGGCGACGAAGGTTTGGGGGACATCGGCCTGGTGGTCAACGGCAGCCTGAGCCAGAAACTCCACACCGCCACCGACGACTGGGACGGTCTGTCGAGAACGCTCGACGCGAAGGACACGCCGGATCTGGAGTTCAACCTGCGAGGGAGCGGATCGGGCAGCAACTTCAAGGTCTATGCGAAGATCGTCGATACCGTGCCGGGCAACTCCGACACCACAGGCGTCGACTACCTGGACAGCGGCGCGGGGGTTGCCGGTGCCGGCGCCGGGATCTCGCCCAAGCACAACCCGGTACTCTACAGCCTGGAGGTGCGCGGCGAGCGCGAGACCAACGCGAAGGAGAAGGCGCTCCTCTCCGTGCTGTACGCCTACTGATCCTCCCTCCATCATTGCTTCACGAGACCCTCCCCGACACCGGGGAGGGTCTCTTTTTTTACGGCACTCCGGCGCAGAGCTAAAAGCCTCCCCCTCCTTTTTTTTCTCACCGTCGATGTTAAGATTGGAAAGTTCAAATTTAGACCTCGCCCGCTCCGACGGGCGGAGTCGTGTTTCCCGGTGCATCGGGGGGGGCTCATGCGTTCGCGCGGCGTTTCATTGCTTGAGTTGGTGGTGCTCATGGCCCTGGTGTCGATCCTGCTGACCATCGCCACGCTCGAATTCAAGGAGTACCTCAAGCACTCCAGGATGGAGGCGCAGACGCGCCTTCTTTACGGCCAATTGTTGAAGGCGCGGGTGGACGCGGTCTGCCAGAGGAAGACGGTGAGAGTGAAGATCTACCCGGACCGCTTCGAGCTGTATTCGTCGCAGCTCGACAATGTCAACGGCGTGGAGCCGCTGCAGACCAACCTGCTCAGTTACCCCATCACCTGTAACAGGGCTTGGGGCTCTGACGGCGGGTACAGCATCGACTTCGAGCGTGACGGGCTTAGCAACCAGAACTTTTCCATCTGCCTCGAGCCCAGTTCCGGCTCAGGAGCGGTGGACAGCATCACGATGTTTTCCACCAGGATCAGCATCGGCAAAAAGGACGGGGGCGATGCCTGCAATACTGACAACATCACCGCTAGATGATCGCGGCTTCACCCTGGTGGAGATGCTGATGGCGACGCTCGTAATGACGGTCGGCCTTTTGGGGCTGCTGCAGTCGGTGCAGATGGCGTATGAGCACAGTCTGCGCAACCGGGTACGGGAGGAGGCGGTACTCCTTGCAGAAGAAACGATGCACGACTGGCGCAGGGTGGCGTTCGACGATATTACTGCTGAGGGACCCAAGCAGAAACAGGTCACGAGGCTCCTGGGTGGGGCGCCCCGCAGCTATACCGTCACCATCGGAATGGTTGAGATGGGGAGCAGCACCATAGCCAAGCCTGCGAAGAAGCTCACCGTCGGTGTCGCCTGGACGGTGAAGGGGGAGGTGGCCAGCCACGAGATCTACACCATGAGGCTCAGGAGACACAATGAGTGACAAAAGGGGAAAAGCCGGCTACACGCTGGTGGAGCTGCTGGTCGTGATGCTGATTTTTGCCGTCGTCATGTCGATCATCAGCGTCTCCTTCGCCAGGATAGTGCAAAGCTCCGGCCAGCTCATAAAGTCGGGCGAAACCGATATAGGCGGACTGATCGGGCTGGAGCTCATGAGATGCGACCTGGAACTGGCCGGCTTCGGGCTTCCGTGGAGCGTGCCGGATACGATCCAGTACAGCGAGGCGAGCGACAATCTCGCACTCGTGCAAAACTGCCAGGATGGTTGTCCTGGGGCCAAAGCGTCTCTTTTCGACGACCGTGCCCGTGATGTCGAACGCAATATCCCCAGGGCCTATCGAGTCGGCAACAACATAGGGTACAACGGCTCTGATTACCTGGTGCTGAAGGGAAGCGCCTTGGGGACCAGCCAGGCTTCCCGGATCTGGGGGTACCTTAACTACAGCTCGGCCGTGTCGTTGCAGTACCCGGGGGGCGACGACCTCCGTTTCCAGAAAGGTGACCGGGCCGTAGTAGTCAAGACCGGCATTGCTAGCGGGCTACCAGTAAGGGAGTTGGTGACTCAAGGCAACATCTTCAACATCGTCCACGGCTACACCCTCCCTGACAAGTTCATCCCCAAGGACAAAGGTGACAGTTACCTGGTGTACGGTGTGGCCTCCGAAAATGCCAGCGCCCTCAATTTTCCCTTCAACAGGGCCGACTACTACATCAGCAGGCCCGAAGCCAAAAAGATGTCCTCCTCCTGTGCCCCCGGGACCGGGGTGCTCTACAAGGCAAACATCACCCAGGGGGGAGGCTCTAACGGATATCCGATTCTCGATTGCGTCGCCGATCTGCAGGCGGTGCTTTTTCTGGATCTGGACGGGGACGGGGCGGTCGACTATCGCTGGGGAAGCAGTGGAGATCTCCAGGAAGAGGTGGTGCCTACCCCTGCAGAGTTGCGTAAAAAGCTGAAGGAGATACGGGTGTACATCCTGGCCCAGCAGGGAAAATTCGATCCACGCTACAGCTACCCGCTCGCATCGGCCGAGTCGGCCATCGTGGTCGGCGACGCGGGCAGCGCGCACGGTGAGGTGCTCGGGCGCGTGTGGCAGGCCTCCGAGCTTCAGGCCGCCTTCGGACCCGGCTGGCGCAACTACCACTGGAAGCTCTACACCATAGTGGTGCAGCCGAAAAACCTGTGAAAGGGGAGGGGGCCATGGCGATCCTTCGCTCTCAGGAGGGAGCGGCGCTCGTTACCGCACTTATGTTGACCATGCTCTCGCTGGTGATCGCCCTGGCGCTCCTTACCATGGTCACCACCGGCACCCAGGTCTCTGCCAGCCAAAAGCGCTACCGGAGTTCCTTGACCGCGGCGCATGGGGGGGTGGAACTCCTTACCCGCGAGCTGATGCCGAGAATTTTGAAGGGCGATCCTCTCGCGACCCTCTCAAGCGACTACTCGCCGATCGACCTGAAGGTCCCCCAGGGGGACTGCCTCAGGCAGAAGCTGGAACAGCCCAAGGGGAAGTGGAATAGCTGCAACGCCGCCCAGGCCTCCAGCGATCCGGGGCAGGCGCCGGACATCTCCTTCAGGTTGAGCGGGCTCCCCAGGGAAAAGGGGTTCAGCGTCACGACGAAGATCCTCGACACGATCCCCGGGAACTCGGATAGAAGCGGCAACGACCTCCTGGAACGGGGCGATTCGGTTACCGGCAAGGACGAGGCGATACACCCGCAGCACGTGCCGGCGATGTACAATCTCTCGGTGCAGGGGGTGCGGGAGGAGGAGGGGGCCCGCGAAAAGGCGCGCCTTTCCGTACTGTACGCTTTCTAGCGGGTTGCCTCACCAACGGGCGGAGCTGCCGGTGGCGGGTTGCTGAAATTGCAACCCGCTTTTTTGTTGGTATGATCTCCCAATCGGTCTGCCACAAAAAGAGACAAAGTCCTCCTTTGCCATATAAAAAAGCATCTAAAAATATAAAAGATGATAACTATATATAACTTAAATTAATTACTTGACTTTTCTTTTGTTTGTTGAGAATCTCTGTCCAAATTTGCCATGTCTGTTTGGAAGCGGTGCCTATCATGATTATGAATAGCGTCAAGAAATTGCGGGAAGAGCGACTGATGAGCAAGGCCGAGCTTGCGCGTTTGGCCGGCGTGTCGCCCATCACCATTGACCGGATCGAGCGGGGTGAGGACTGCAGGATGGAGACCAAGCGCAAGATCCTGCTTGCTCTTGGGTTTTCCCTCTCCGACAAGAAGAAGGTATTTCAGGATTAGCGGGGATAGGACCACACGATGCTTTTCTCCAAGAAGAAGGACATAGTAGGGGTCGACATAGGGTCGAGCGCGGTGAAGCTGGTGCAGCTGCGAGCGGTCAAGGGCGGGTACCAGCTGGTAAAGATCGGTATCCTTCCCCTTCCCGCCGAGGCGATCGTCGACAACACGCTGATGGACAGCTCCTCCATCGTCGAGACGGTGAGGCAGCTCCTGTCGAGTCTCGGCGTGAAGGCAAAAGAGGCCGCCTGCTCCATTTCGGGAAACTCCGTCATCATCCGCAAGATATCGCTCCCGGTCATGCCGGTGGAGGAGCTGGAAGACCAGATCCACTGGGAGGCCGAGCAGTACATCCCCTTCGACATCAACGATGTCAACGTCGATTTCCAGATCCTGTCGTCAGACGATCAGGACCCCTCCAAGATGAACGTCCTGCTGGTTGCCAGCAAGAAGGACATTATCAACGACTACCATTCCGTCTTCGCCGAGGCGGGGCTCAAGCTTGTGGTGGTGGATGTCGATTCCTTCGCCGTACAAAACGCCTACGAAACCAATTATCCGGTTGATCCGGAGCAGGTGGTGGCCCTGGTCAACATCGGCGCCAGCATCTTCAATCTCAACATAGTGAGGGCCGGGGTCTCGCTCTTCACCCGTGACGTGCAGATGGGTGGCAACCTCTACACCGAGGAGATCCAGAAGCAGTTCGGCATCAGCAGCGATCAGGCCGAAGAGATGAAGCTCGCTGCCGGGGACTCCGACGATCCGAGGCTCAAGGATACGCTCGCGCGGGTGAATGAGACCATCGCCCTGGAGATGCGCAGGTCGCTTGATTTCTACAATTCCACCGCCGGCGAGGAACGCATCACCAAGGTGTACCTGAGCGGAGGCGGGGCCAAAACCGCCATGCTGATCGATGCCGTGCAGCAGCGGCTCGGGCTTCCCGTCGAGATCCTCAACCCCATGTTGCATGTTGCGGTGAACGAGAAGGAGTTCGATCCCAGGCACCTTGAAGAGATCGCCCCGCTGATGACGGTAGCGGTAGGGCTTGCGACGAGGAGGGTCGGGGACAAATGATAAAGATAAACCTCCTCCCCTTGCGGGCATCCAAGAAGAAGGAAACGGCCAGGCAGCAGCTGTCGATACTGTTGATCTGCGTGGTCGGCCTGTTGCTCATCGGTCTTAGCGCCTACGGGTTCCTGCGCGGCGAGATTGCGGAGGTGAAGAGCGAGATATCCAGCTCCGAGTCGGAGCTCGCTGCGCTAAAGGCGAAGATAGGGACCATCGACAACATCAAGAAGCTGCAGGCGGAAGTGAAAAAGAAGCTCGATGTGCTGGAGCAGCTGCGCCGGGGCAAGACCGGTCCGGCTGCCAGGCTCGCAGCCCTCTCGGACTCCGTGCCGCCCAAACTGTGGCTCGACAGGTACTCGGAAAACGGCAACGCCGTTACGGTGGCGGGGGTTGCCATGAACGAGGAGCTGATCGCCATCTTCATGAAAAGCCTGCAGGCTTCCGGGGCCTTCAACAACGTCGAGCTGGTCGTCTCGGAACAGAGCGAGACCGGCGGCGTGAAGGCTAAGCGTTTCGAACTCCAGTTCCAGATTACGGAGCAAAGGCCGTAGCGGAAAAGGCTTCCCGGCCCGGCTGGGGCGCGACAAAGGCGGCACAAACCAACTTGCTGAAGCAGAGGCATTGCCATGGATCCACAGATAGAAAAATTGCTGAAGCTCCCGACCAAGGAAAAGGTTGCACTGCTGGTGCTGGTGATGATCGTCGAGGGGGGAGCCTTGTTCTACGGGCTGCACCGTCCCCGAATGAAGGAGCTGGCGGATCTTAAGACCAGGCATGAGGATCTGCAAAGACAGATCCAGGAAAACCGGAGCATCGCCAACAACCTGCCGCGCTTCAAGGCGGAATACGAGCAGCTCAAAAAGGACCTGGATAGCGCGCTGACCGAGTTGCCGAACCAAAAGGAGATCCCGTCGCTTCTGACCAGCATCTCGAACCTCGGCAAAGGTGCGGGGCTCGACTTTCTGCTGTTTCGGCCAAAGCCGGAGGTCCCCAAGGACTTCTACGCCGAGGTGCCGGTGGACATCGCCGTATCCGGAACCTTCTACAACGTGGCGGATTTCTTCGTCGCCGTGGGGAAACTGCCGCGCATCGTGAACATAAACAACGTAAACGTTTCCGATATCAAGGAGGTGGGCGGACGCACGACCCTCAGGGTCAACTGCCTCGCCACCACGTTCCGCTTCCTCGACCAAAAAGAGAAAAAAAATGAGAAACCGAAATAGCGCGTACCTGTTTTTGCTGCTTCTGGCCTTTTCGGCCGGCTGCAAGAAAGAGGAGGCCCCGGCGCCGCAGCCGGCCGCGCCCGGAGAGGCCACGCCTGCCGCCGAGCCGGCGCAGCCGGTGCAAGGCCAGCTCTCCTCGGCGATCAGGGCTCAGGGGGGGCTGGATTTCAGCAAGAGGACCGACCCCTTCAAATCGCAGGCTCCGGTCGTCACCCTGACCCCGGGGAGCCCCGGACAGCAGGGGGGGCAGCCCGGTGCCGCGTCCCCTGGGGCAGATGTGCTCCCGATCCAGAGCTTCGAGGTGACGAGGTTCAAGGTGGCGGGGATCATCGCCGGTCTCACCGAGAACAGGGCGCTGCTGATAGATCCCAACGGCAAGGGGTACGTAGTCCAGGCCGGCATGCAGATAGGCAACGCCAACGGTCGCATCTCCAGGATCACGGCCACCACGGTCGAGGTCGTCGAGCGTTACAAGGAGAGCAGCGGCCGTAGCAAGAGTAGGACCATCGTGCTCACGCTGGCCAAGAAAAGGTAAGGAGCGTTTCAGATGACCATGTACCAGGGGAGAATGCTTTGTCGTGCCATGGCACTCATCGTGTTGCTGACGGTTTCCGCAGGTTGCGTCAAGAGGATGACCGCCGCGAACGGGCCTGCTCAGGCAGAGGCTTCCGCCTTTGCTACGCTTCGCTCCGTCACGGTGTCAGCCGACGCCTCCACCGTTGAGTTGGCCAGCGACAGACCGTTCACCTATACCTCATACAAGGGTGAAGGGCCCGCAAAGATCGTCGTCGACATCTCGCAGACAGAGCCGGGGACGCACACCGCCCCGATCGAGGTGAACCGGGGGAGCATCCGCCGCATCGAGTTCGAGCGCCAGCCGATAGGCGGCAGCGTGCTGACCCGCGTCTCGGTTCTCCTCTCCAGGGACGTCGATTTCTCCGTCGCCACCGATCCCTCCAACAGCAGCAAGCTCCTGGTCACCCTGCCGGTCATGGAACCCGAGGTCAAAACGGAGCAGCCCGAAGCGAAAGAGGCGCCGCTTGCCGAGCCAAGAATCGAGGAGAAGACGCTTGCCCCCGTTGCGGAGGCAGCCATGCCCGCCGGCGAGGTCGCTTCCGGAAAGACCCAGGACCAAAAGCCCGCTGCAGGACAGCTGCTGCAGGCAGCGGAGACGGCGCCCGCCGCACCCCAGGCGCCCCCCGCGGGGCAGGCAGGGAACGGCAACGGGCTGAACGCCGTCTTCACCACGAGCGACGGTATCGAGCTTTCCATCCAGGGGGGGGTGCAGACCTTCAACTCCTTCAGGTTGACCAAGCCCGACCGGATCGTTGTGGACATCTACAAGATAAAGAACTCCATGCCTCAAAACGTGGTGCCGATCGGCGCCTTCGGCGTGGCGAACGCACGCGTCGGATCGACCCCCGACAAGGTGCGCGTGGTGCTGGACGCCGCCGGCGAAAGCCTCCCCGCTTTCGATGTGGTGAAGAGCGACCTGGGCGTAAAGATCCGGCTGAAAGGGAAGGGGCCTGCACCCGCCTCAGCGCCGCGCCTTCAGGCAGCCCCCGCTCCGGCTCCGGCTCCCGCCCCCGCTCCCGCTCCCGCTCCGGCAGCAAAGAGCGCCGTGCCTGCGCCTCCGCCCCCCGCCAGGCTGAAGACGGAGGTGCCACACTCCCCTCGGATGAAAGGGGCGTTGGAAGGCCTCGAATTCAAGGTCGTGGACGGGGTTTCGCGCATCTCCATGAAGCTTTACGGCACCTGCAGCCCGGGGGAGCCGGTACGAGGCCCCCAGGGGCTCACCCTCACCATCAGCGACTGCCAGATCCCGAAGCAGCTGCAGCGCGCACTCGACACGACACAGTTCGGCTCGCCGGTCCTCTCGGTGACTCCCTATCAGGTGAAGGCGAAGGGGAGTTACCTCACCAAGATCCTGGTAAGGCTCAAGGGGAACCCCGAGTTCAGCACCAGCCGCAAGGGAGAGGTACTGACCTGGGATTTCGTGAATCCCGGTCCGGTCGCCGCGCCGAAGCTTCCCGCCCCTCCGGCTCCCCGGGCCAAGGCTCCTGCCGCTCCCAGGGCCGCAGAGGAGCTGGCCCCTCCGGCGGCGCCTGCGGACGACATGGTTACCGAGATCCCCCCCTCGGACGCCGAGAAGCGCGGCGCCAAGAAGCTGTACAAGGGGAGGCGGGTGACCCTGGAGTTCTCCGATGCCGACATCAGGAAGATTTTCCAGCTGATCGCCGAGGTCAGCAACCTGAACTTCCTGATAGCCGACGATGTCACAGGGACCATCAGCATCAAACTGGTGAACGTGCCTTGGGACCAGGCGCTGGACGTCATACTCGACTCCAAGGACCTGGCCATGGTGCGCGACGGGAACATCGTGCAGATAAAGCCCAGGTCCAAGCTGCAGAACCAGGCTGACGCGGAAATAGCCGCCAAGAAGGCGGCCGAGCGCCTGATGGAGCTCAGGACCTCGGTTTTCGAGGTGAACTACGCCGCCGTCGGCGAGGTCGCCGCCCAGTTCAACATGCTGAAGAGCGACCGCGGCATCATCACCAAGGACGAGCGGACCAGCAGGGTCATCGTGAAGGACATCCAGACCGCGCTGGACGACATGCGCGCGCTTTTGAAAAACCTGGACGCACCTGAGAAGCAGGTCATGATCGAGGCCCGCATCGTCGAGGCCTCCTCCACCTTCACCCGCGACCTCGGGGTACAGTGGGGGCTCAGCTACCGTGACGGTTCCGCATCGATCGCCGGCATCAACAACGTCGACACGACGTTCGGCGGTGTGGTCTCCGCCGCCGGTCCGGGCGCTACCGGTTCGGGCGGCCTCGGGCTCGGCATGTCCTTTGGCAAGCTGACCAGCAACATCCAGCTCGACATGCGGCTCGCAGCCGCCGCCACCATCGGCCAGGTGAAGATCATCTCAACGCCCAAGGTGGTGACGCTTAACAACAAGGCGGCCAAGATCTCCCAGGGGCAGTCGATCCCTTACCAGACCACCTCTGCGGAGGGGACCAAGACCGAATTCGTGGAGGCCGCCCTCACGCTAGAGGTGACCCCGCACATCACGGCCGATGGCGCGGTCAGCATGAAGATCAAGGCCAGCAACAACTCCCCCGGCACCGGTTCCCCCCCT
>CAZFMI010000051.1:0-30154 GCA_964519915.1 uncultured Geomonas sp. | reverse complement strand
CCCGGAGAGTAGGCGAGCGACAGGTCTGCCGCGGTCTGGCACGGCTTGGTGGAGACGACTTCGATCTTCCCTTTTCTGCCGCCGGAGTGGTACTCGAGCGCGCACATCTTCTTGCTCATCCGATGGTTCTCCTGTACGTGAATCCCTCTCTACGCCTCTTCAAAATCCGGCTCCGGATCGAGCAGCAGCATCTCCGGTTCCTCGGCATCCTCGTCCGTCTCGTTGTTCAGCACCTGCGCCATCCGGTTCATATCCAGCTCGTTCTCCCACCGGGAGACCACCACCGTGGCGACGCCGTTGCCCACCAGGTTGGTCAGGGCGCGCGCCTCCGACATGAAGCGGTCGATGCCGAGGATGAGCGCCAGTCCGGCAACAGGGATGGTGGGGATGGCGGCGAAGGTGGCGGCGAGGGTGACGAAGCCGCTGCCGGTGACGCCGGCCGCCCCCTTCGAGGTGAGCATCAGCACCCCCAGGATGGTGAGCGTCTGGGTGAGGTCCAGCGGGGTGTTGGTGGCCTGCGCTACGAAGATCGCGGCCATGGTGAGGTAGATGGAGGTCCCGTCCAGGTTGAAGGAGTAGCCGGTCGGAATGACCATCCCCACCACCGACTTGGTGCAGCCGAGGTTCTCCAGCTTCGCCATCATGCGGGGGAGCACCGTTTCGGAGGAGGAGGTGCCGAGCACGATCAGGAGCTCCTCCTTTATGTAGGCGATGAACTTCAGGATGCTGAAGCCGCAGATCCTGCAGATGGTGCCGAGCACCACGAAGATGAAGAGCAGGCAGGTAAGGTAGAAGCTCCCCATCAGCATGCCGAGCTTGGTCAGGGAGCCCAGGCCGAACTTGCCGATGGTGAATGCCATGGCGCCGAAAGCGCCGACGGGGGCGAACTTCATGATGATGCCGACCACGCCGAAGAGGGCATGCGAGACGTCATCCACCAGTTTGTAGATCGGCTTGCCGCGCTCGCCCAGGGCGGCCAGCGCCAGACCGAACAGGATGGCGAAGAACAGCACCTGGAGTATGTCCCCCTTCGCGAAGGCGTCCACCACGGAGTTGGGGATGACCCCCAGCAGGAAGTCGGCGAAGCTGTGGGACTTGGCGGCGGATGCCGTGTAGGTAGCGATCCCCTTGGTGTCGAGCTTGGTTACGTCGGCGTTCATGCCGACCCCGGGCTGGATGACGGTGATCACCAGCAGTCCGATCGCGAGCGCCAAGGTGGAGACCACCTCGAAGTACAGGAGCGCCTTGCCGCCGACCCTCCCTACCTTCTTCATATCCTCCATGCCGGCGATGCCGGTCACGACGGTGCAAAAGATTACCGGGGTGATAATCATCTTGATCATCTTGATGAAGCCGTCGCCTAGCGGCTTCATGGCGGTGCCGGTTTCCGGCAGGTAGTAACCGAGCGCTACGCCGATGGAAATCGCGCACAAAACCTGGAAGTACAGATGCTGGTAAAACTTCTTCGCCTTCATGGACTCTCCTTTTACCTGGGGGGCTATATAGCAATTGCTGCAAGAGCGAACCTCGTTTGACACCCCATATCAGCAAGACGAGTACCAATATTTTGTTTACGTTTGCAACCCTCCGTTATCGCGATGGAAAATACTGTTTTAGGACAAATCGCCGCAGGCAAAGGGGTTAACCAAAGGAAACCCCTTTCGCGGCCGCACCGGAAAACATCGGCATTACGGGAAGATAAGGGGCTTAACCGTAGTTAAGCGCTTAACCTTTATTAAGCCCATTGGGGGATGTGGCTGATTTTGCGGGTGATCGGGGGGAGCGCGAAGGGAGGGACGTCCGGCGCGAAGGAGCGGCCTTCGCAGCGGGGACCGCGCACAGACAGGGTATACGGTTACTTCCGGGACATCTTGAGGCGCTTGTTCAGCGCGGGCGGCGAGATGCCGAGGAGCCGTGCGGCGATGGCCTGGACCCCCTGCGCCCTGGAAATCGCCTCCTCAACCAGCAGCTCGGCCGCCTCTGCGAATGTGGGGAGCCGTTCGAAGGAGCTGAAGGGGTTTTGCTGCTCCGGCAGCGCCTGCTCCGCGCGGGACTGGCCGATCGCCTTCAGGAAGCTGTCCATGGAAAGGATGCGTTCCTTGTGCAGGCTGACCGCGTTGAACACCATGCCGCGCAGCTCCCTCACGTTGCCGGGGAAGCTGTAGGTGGCCAGGACCTGGGCCAGCTCCTTGGGCGGGGTGGGCTTCTTTTTTCCCAGGCTCTTGGCGGCCTGACCCAGGAAGTAGTCGAGCAGCAGCGCGATGTCGCCGGTGCGCTCCCTAAGGGGCGGGATGTGAATGCGGTGGGTGCAGAGCCGGTAGTACAGGTCGCGGCGAAAACTGCCGGCAGCCTCCTTGGCAGCCAGGTTGCAGTGCGTCGCCACCACGATGCGCGCGTTCATGCGCTTGGGGCGGTCGCTCCCCAGCGGAAAGTATTCCCCCTCCTGCAGCAGGCGTAAAAGCTTCACCTGGGACGCGACGCTCAGGTCGCCGATCTCGTCCAGAAAGAGCGTCCCGTTCCCTGCCTGCTCTATCATCCCGGGGCGTGCCTGGTCCGCTCCGGTGTAAGCGCCTCGCACATGGCCGAAAAGGGTGTCGGCGAAGACCGTGTCGTCGAGCCCCGCCACGTTGACGGCGACCAGGGGGCCGGTGCAGTCCGAGAGCGCGTGCACCGCCCGTGCGATCAGCTCCTTCCCCACCCCGCTCTCGCCGGTGATGAGCAGCGGCTGGTGGCTCGGGGAAACAGCCTCCACGTAGTTGAACAGGTCGTGCATCCCCCGGTCGCTGGTCACGATCTCCGCGAACGCCTCGGGGTGCTTCAACTCCCGCGAGATCATGCGGTCGGACATGGCGCGGAATTCCTGATGCAGCTCCAGCATCCTGATGGCCCTGAGCGCCCCCCCTACCAGCCTGTCCTCCTCGTCTGTCTTCACTATGTAGTCGAAGGCGCCCAGCTTCATGCAGCGCACCGCGGTCTCAAGCTGGTTCATGCCGCTCACGATGATGGTCATGATCTCCGGGTGGGTCTCCGCGATCTGCTGCAACAGGGTCTCGCCGGAGAGGTGCGGCATGGTGAGATCGAGCAGGACCAGACCGATTCCCCCCCGATCCAGCAGCCCCATCACCTCGCGGCTGTCCTGGCACATGACGATGTTGTTGATCCCGGCACGGCTTTTCAGCGTCAGCGAGAACGACTTGAGCCACGCCTGCTCGTCGTCGACCAGCAGGATGCCGAAACCGGGATAGGGAGTTGCCTTCATCTCATGACCTCCTGGAAGCAGCGGGAAGGGAAAGGGTGACCGCGGTCCCCTCCCCGGGTGACGATGCGAAAACCAGGGTGCCGCCGTGATCCTTGACGATCCCCGCGGAAACGGAGAGCCCGAGGCCGGTGCCTCCGGTCTCCCTCCTGGTGGTAAAAAACGGGTCCGCCAGGTAGGGGAGATGCTCCTCTGCGATCCCCACCCCTTCGTCCCTGACCTCGACTTGAACCATGTCGCTCTCCTTATGGTAGCTGGTGGCAAGCGACACCTTGCGGTCCGGGTCAGGGAGCGCCTCGCAGGCGTTCAGCACCAGGTTCACGATGACCTGCTCGATGCGCTGCCCGTTCCCCACCACCCCGGGCAGGTTGCCGGCGTAGAGCGCCTGGAAATGCCTGGTGGTGGAGCGGATGGTGGGATCCACCAGGCGAAGGGCCCTCCTGGCCGCGTCCTCCACGTCGATGAGCTGCTTCTGTGCGGTGTCGTCGCGCCTGGCGAAGTCCTTCAGCTCGTTCACGATCCTCTTGATGCGCTGCGCACCGTCCTGCATCTCATCGAGGATGCGCGGGATCTCTTCGCGCATCTCCGAATAGGGGACCCCGCCGAGCATGAAGTCGCCGTGCTCTTTGAAGTGCCCCTCCAGGATCTCCTCAGCGTCGTCGTGCACCCGCTTCAGGATGGGGATGTCGAGCAGCAGCTGGCCGTTGGGGTTGTTGATCTCGTGGGCCACGCCCGAGACCAGGGTGCCCAGGGAGGTCATCTTGTCCGCCTGGATCAGCTTGTCCTGGTGGCGCCGCAACTCCTCAAGCGCCTTGTTGCGCTCCACGACCTCCTGCGCCAGTGCCGTGGTCCGCTCCGCCACCCTCTTTTGCAGGGTCTTGGACCAGAGCACCGTGACCGCCAGGATGAGCAGCAGGGGGACCAGCACCATGGCGCCGTACCTGATGGCCAGCTCCTTGTTCACCCGGGGAGGCTCGTGCACCCCGAGCCACTTGTTGTAGATCTGGGCGTACTGCCCCGTCTTGATCACGATGGCGAGCCCCTCGTTGAAGCGGGCCAAGAGCTCCCGGTTCCCGCTGGCCACGCCGTAGCAGTACTGCTCGCTCACCACCGCCCGGGCAACCGGCACCAGGTTGCTAAGGCGCAGCTCCCGGATCAGGTACATGCCGGGAAGCATGGCGACCACCGCGTAGTCGTGTTCCCCGGAAGCGAGCAGGCGCAGGGCCTCGGCAGGGGTCGGGGTGAGCACGAGGTCTTGGCCGAAACCGAGGCGTTTCAGGCGCTCGTGCATGATCCCGTCCCGGAACACGATCACCTTCTTCCCCTTGAGTTCCTCCAGGTTTTCGACCGGCCTGGATTCCTTGCGGGCGAATATGGCGTGGTGCACGATGGTGTGCGGCGGCGAGAAGTCCACCGTGCGGGAGCGCTCTGCCGAGTAGGAGAGTCCCTGCAGGATGTCGATCCTCCCCTGCTGCAGCCCCGCCCGCATGTCGGACCAGCTGCCGAAACGGAATTCCACCGTCATCCCCATGACCTCGGCGATGGCCCTGGTCAGATCGACGTTGTACCCTGCGGGGTTGCCGTCCTTGTCGATGAATTCGTAAGGGGGGTACGAGCGGTCGCCCCCCACCACGATGCGGGAGGCGGGGTCGTAGTTGCCGGTGTCGGGGAGGAATTCGGCACGGACCTGACAGGCGAGGAGCCCGAAGATCAGAACCGCCAGGAGAGAGATGACCAGTGCCGGCGGCCTCGGACCGCCGGGCCGGGAAGGGTTCGTTGCGGGGACCGGATTTACAGTGCCGATGAAGGCGCTTTCAAACACTATTCAATCCTTGTGAGGCAGATGCAAAATCTCTCGGCTCACGCCAAGACGCCAAGGCGCCAAGAGGTCGGGCTTCGGGGCTGAACCTTGCGCCTTTGCGGCTTTGCGTGACGAAGTACGACAATATAGCATGCGCCGGGACAAGTCAATGAAGCTCATTAGAAGCCCCGGCCGGCGCGGCCGCCTCACCCAGGCGCTCCGCGACTATCTCCGCCAGGTCCCTTACCGCAAGCCTCCCCTCGACCCCTCCGGTCTTGACGCCGTCCTCGAACATGGTCAGGCAGAAGGGGCAGTTGGAGACCAGAAGCGGCGCCTGTGTCTCGCTCGCCATGTGGATCCGGGCGACGTTGATCCGGCTCCCCACCCTCTCCTCGGCGAGGATGCGCCCGCCCCCTCCCCCGCAGCAGAAACCCTCCTTCCGGCTCGTGGTCATCTCGGTGATCGACCCGCCGGACCTCCTCAGCATCTCGCGCGGCTCCTCGAAGATGTCCATGTAGCGCCCGATGTAGCAGGAGTCGTGGTAGGTGCAGTCGAAAACCTCCGGCTGCAGCTTCAGTCTCCCCTGCTCCATGAGCTGGTACAGGTAGGTGGTGTAGTGCTGCACCGGGACGTCGAACCCGAAATCGCGGTAGTCCCTGGCAAGGGTGTTGAAGCAGTGAGGGCAGGTGGTGACCACCCGCTGCACGCCGTACCCCTTCATCTTTTCGATGTTTTCCAGCGCCAGGGTCTGGTACAGGTACTCGTTCCCCAGCTTCCGGGGAGGCTCGCCGCAGCACTTCTCCTCCTTGCCCAGAATGCCGACCCTGATGCCTGCCGCATTGCAGATCTTCACGAAGGCCCTGGCGACCTCCTGGTTCCTGCGGTCGAAAGAGGCGTAGCAGCCGACGAAGTAAAGTACGTCGACCTCCGCGCCGCTCTCCATCACGGCGACGTCGAGCCCGGCTGTCCAGGCGGCGCGCTCCGCATAGGCGAGCCCGAAGGGGTTGCCGTTCACCTCCAGGTTCCCGATGGCGCTGCGTACCTCGTCGCCGGGAAACTTCCCTTCCATGAGGGCGAGGTTCCTGCGCATCTCGATGATCTTGTTGACGTGCTCGATGTCGGCCGGGCAGATCTCCTGACAGGCCCGGCAGGTGGTGCAGTCCCAGAGAACCTCCTCCGTGACGCTACGGCAGAGGTCGGCCCCGGGATTATCCCGCGACAGCTCGCCTATCTGCAGCACCACCTTCATGGGGGAGAGCGGCTTTTCGGTGGCCCAGGCCGGGCAGCGGTCCTGGCAGCGCTTGCAGACGGTGCAGGCGTCGGCGTCGTAGATGTCCTTCCAGGCGAGGTCCTGCACCTTTGCCGCGCCGAACTGCTCCGCGCTATCGTCCTCGAGGTTGATGGTCTCGATGCTCCCCTTGGGCCTGAGATCGGTGAAGAGGTAGTTGGCCGAGGTGGTGAAGATGTGGCGCAGCTTGGTGAAAGGTATGGCGGCTATGAAACCCATGGAGAGGGAAAAGTGCACCCACCAGAGCACCTTGTGGGCCAGTGAGAGCTCTGCCAGGTTCCACCCCTGGAAAGGGCGGGCGAAAAGAAGCCCGCCGGGTGACAGGCGCGCAAGCTCCGGGTTCACCCCCACCTCGGTGGCCGCCATGCGCAACCCTTCGGTAGCGAAGCCGGTCAAAAGGATGGCGAACAAAAGCGCGTGCGCCAGGTAGTCGTCCCCTATGGTCGGGAGCCCCGGGGGCTTCACGAAGAAGCGGCGCACCAGGAGCCCCCCCAGCATGAACAGCGCCACGATGCCCGCAGCGTCCAGCACCACAGAATAGATCTTGTAAAAGGTCCCCCTGAGGAACACGAGGTCGAACAAGGGCGCGGTGAAGTCCACCTGCAGCATGATCAGGAGCGTGCCGATGAACAGGAGGCCGAAGCCCCAGAAGAACAGGGCGTGCAGCGAGCCCGGGTCCGGCACCCGGAGCACCTTCCATTGGCTGAGCATCCCCTTCACCAGGAGCCGGATCCGCTCAGGGAGCCGATCGAGCCGGTTGAGCGGTTTACCCTGCCGGTAGACCGGCAACCGGGACCAAAAACCCCAGGCACAGATCCCCAAGGCGAGGATGGCGAAAAGGTACATGAGCCACACGGCCCCAGGCCCGACGTTCCAGTAGATCTCGCGTGTCGCTTCCATAAGTCGTCCTTTTGCTTTAGATGGCCCGGCCGTTACCACGACGCTGCCTGGCGGAGAGTTCGTCGTCATCCCTGCCTTCACGCAGGGGGAGCCCCCCCGGTGGGCGCCGTGGAAAATATAACCGATCAATCCGTTTATAGACAGGAAATTTATGCAGCAGGCGAACTGCAGACAAGAACAGGTGATGCGGGCGACGGCCTGGTGGGATACCCGTCAGGCGTGGTTTCGGAGCATGAGTTCGGCCGGGTGGGGGCAAAGGTAGAACTGCTTTTGCAGATATGGCTCGCGGTACTTGCTGACATAGTGCTTCAGGAGGGTCATCGGCACGATCAGGGGGAGCATGCCGTCGTGGTACTGCCCGATCACCTCGAGCAGTTCCTGCTTTTCCTCGGCGCTCAGCTCCTTCTTGAAATACCCCATGATGTGCATCAGCACGTTGGTCTGCTTCTTCAGGGTTGCGTGCAGCTCCAGCGCCTTCATGAAGAGTTCCTGGTAGCGCTGCACCAGTTCGCTCCAGGGAAGCTCCCTCCCACGCGCGACGAGAGCACCCATCTCCCGGTAGTGCTGCACGCTATGCGACATGATAAGGAGCTTTTGCTGGGTGTGAAACTGCACCAGTCCCCCCAGGTCCGGCTCCACGGCCAGAAAGTCCTTCCAGCGCCGATAGCTGAACACCCGTTCGATGAAGTTTTCCCTGAGCGCGGGGTCGCAAAGCCTCCCCTCCTCTTCCAGCGGCAGGTGCGGGAACCGCTTGGCCACGGCCGCCGCAAAAAGGCCGCTGCCGCTTTTGGTCGGCATCCCGTCCTGGTACACCTTGACCCGGAAGAGCCCCGAGCTGGGCGAACCCTTCTTGAATATGAAGCCGCAGAGCTCTTCTCTTGCCAGTTCCTCCACCTTCGTGCGACAAAAGCTCAGCATCTGCTCCGTCTTGTCCACGCGGGTCTTGTTGGTTACCAGCCTCGGCGCGGCCGGGTCCCCCTCGAGCCGCATCGCCTCCCGCGGCACCGGCAAGCCGCAGCTGACCTCCGGGCAGACCGGCACGAACTCGAAGAACCTGCCAAGGGTATCGGTTATGTAATGGTCATGTTTGTGCCCGCCGTCATAGCGGACTCTCTCGCCGAGCAGGCAGGAACTCACGCCGATCTTGATGGGTGCCGACATTTGCTGGACTCCTTGTCCGGTGGCGGGCCGGCCCGCTTGGTGCCGGCAAGACAACGGCCATGGCCGGATTCTTCGGTGACCGGACGGACAGGGAGAATAATGGCACAGGATGCCCCTTCCCGCCACAGCAAAAACAGACACGGTCCGCACGGCGCGACTGCCCATCGGCAGCCGGGCGCGCTAAACCGGCGGTGCGTCATGTTCGTGAAATAACTCCTCACCGATCAGTAGCCGTACGTGCCTGGGCAGGACGGATACCCTCAGGTCGTACCTCGGTGTCACGGTGGCAGCAGTGTGGGGCGGAAGCGGATTCCTGGAGTAGTTCTCACTTTTGATCGGTGTAGGTGGAAAGGCTGCAAGCAAGGCGGGCTCCTTTTGTGCAATATCTGTACAGCCGTATTGCAAAGTCCCGACCAACTCCTAAAGCGCCGTTTTATCAACGGAGTGCAGGTCAAAGGGGTGCAACCTGACGGACAACTACCAAAACCTTGGCAGGTGACCCCGGTAAAAAAACGACAATGGGCTTTGCCACAGCACCCTGGTGCAAGCCACCCCCAAGGCTGCGGGAAGGAAAGAAGATGGATGGCACGGAGCCTTGCCGCGGGCGGCCAGGTGAAGTCCATGCCCGCATGCAACGTGTGTAATAAACATTCGGTAGGCGGACGAGGAGAGAGGGCAGGGGTGGGTGGAGATGAGGCGCCTTTACCCCTGTGACAGTCCGAACTGTTCCTGCACCTGGGGAGGAGCCTCGTCGAACCCCTGGAACTCCATGGTGTAGCTCCCCCTCCCCTTTGTCGCACTGCGCAGCTCCGTCATGTAGCCGAACATCTCCGCCAGCGGCACGGTAGCCCGCACCACTTCCCTATCGCCGCGCCGGTCCAGCCCTTCCACCCTGCCCCTCTTTTGCTGCAGCCCTCCCAGCACCTTTCCCAGGTGCTCCGTCGGGGTCTCCAGTTCCAGCTTCATGATCGGTTCGAGCAGATACGGCTCCCCTTCCCGTGCAGCAAGGACCAGGCCCCGCTGGGCCGCTCCCCTGAGCGCCTGCTCCGTGGGTGCCGGCACTCCCGGTTCCACCGGGACCTCCAGCACCTTGACCTCCAGGTCCGTCAGCGCGTAGCCGGTCCGGCAGCCGCCGAGGCACCCCTGCCTGATGTTCTGCTCCACGGCCGCCAGCAGCTCCTCGGTGACCGGCGGAGCGGGGGGAGGCAAGGCGATCCGCACGCCGCTTCCACGCGGCAGGGGCGAAAGACGCAGCAAAAGTTCCGCCGATTCCGGCCGCCGCTCGCCAAGTGCCTGGTACAGCTCGCGCCGCTCCACCTTGTGCCGCAGGGCTTCCCGGTACACCACGCGAGGGCGCCCCGTCTTCACCTGGATGCCGTACTCCCGGCGCAGGCGGTCCACGACGATCTCCAGGTGCAGCTCCCCCATCCCGGTCAGGATAGTCTGCCCGGTTTCCTGGTCCTCGTGCACCCGGAAGGTCGGGTCCTCCCACTGGAAGTACTCCAGGGTACTCAAAAGATGCGCCCGGTCCTCGCCCCCCTTCGCCTCGACGGCCAGCGACACCACCGGCTCCGGCACGCTCACCCCTTCCAGCAATAGCGGGTGGAGCGGGTCGCACAGGGTATCGCCGGTAAGCGTCGACTGGCAGCCGGCAACGGCTACGATGTCCCCCGCCACCGCTTCGGCGACCTCCTCCCTGCGGTGGGCGTGCATGTGGAACAGGTGCCTGATCTTCTCGTGGGAGCCGCGGCTCGCGTTCAGGAGGGACACCCCCGTCTTCACCTTTCCGCTGTAGATGCGAAGATAGGTGAGCCGCCGCCCCTCCTCCGCCATGACTTTGAAGGCGAGCGCAGCAAGAGGGAGGTCGGCGTCGCAGGTAAGACTCTGCGCCTCCCCGGTCACCGGGTGGCGCCCGACCAGCGCAGGCAACTCCAGGGGAGAGGGGAGGTAGAGACAGATGGCGTCCAGGACCGGCTGCACCCCCTTGTTGCGCAGTGCCGAGCCGAACAGCACCGGAAAGATCTGGCAGTCGACAGTCCCCCGCCGCAGGGCCTCCTGCAAGAGCGGCGCCTCCACCTTCCTCCCTTCCAGGAACTCCGCCATAACCCGGTCGTCGAAATCGGCCGCGACCTCGGTCAGTTGCAGGCGCGCCTGCTGCACCAGTTCAGCGGCTTCTGGCGGGACCGGCCCCCTGAGCACCGTCCTTCCCAGATCGTGCTCGGCAAACGAGAGCGCCTCCTCCGCCAGGAGATCGATCACCCCTGCAAATCCCGCTTCCGCCCCGACCGGCAACTGCAAAAGCACCGGCCTTGCGCCAAGGCGCTCGGTCATCTGGGTCAGGACCTGCTGGTAGTCCGCCCCCATGCGGTCCATCTTGTTTATCAGGCAGACCCTGGGAACACGGTAGCGGTCGGCCTGACGCCAGACCAGTTCGCTTTGGGGTTGCACCCCCTCCACCGCGCTGAAGATCGCCACCGCGCCATCCAGCACCCGCACGCTCCGCTCTACCTCGATGGTGAAGTCGATGTGGCCGGGGGTGTCAATCAGGTTTAGCCGGTAATCGCCCCAGCGGCAGGAGGTGGCGCTGGCCGTTATGGTGATGCCGCGCTCCTGCTCCTGCGGCATCCAGTCCATGACCGCCTGGCCGTCGTGCACCTCGCCCATCTTGTGCGTCTCGCCGGAGTAAAAGAGGATGCGCTCGGTGACGGTGGTCTTTCCCGCGTCTATGTGGGAGATGATGCCGATGTTGCGGGTATGCGAAACGTCGATGGTAGGAATGGCCAACCTCCGGTGAAGCAGGTTAAGGTCGAGGTAAGGTCGAGGTAAGGTCGAGGTAAGGTCGAGGTAAGGTTGAGGTTAAGGTTGAGGTTAAGAATAAGGGGCGGAGAAAACGGCTGTCGCCGAGGCCGGGCATCCGCTTTGCGCTCTTCTCAACCTTAACCTCGACCTCGACCTGGTTTTACCGCTACTCGCCGGGGAGCATCTGGCGATACAGCCTTTCAGCATCCTCCCGGCGGCAGAGCTCCGTCCCGGGCGTCATCACCGCAGCGGTGCCTGATGCCACACCGAAGCGTATCGCCTCGCGCAAAGGATTTCCGCGCGCCAGGCTCAACACGATTCCTGCGACCATGGAATCGCCAGCACCTACCTTGCTGATGATCGGGACCGTAGGCGGATGCAGGCGCTCCACACCCGAATCGGACACCATGAGCACACCGGCCGCGCCCAAAGAGATGACCAGCACCTCGCTCTGCCCCTCCAGGACGATCTTTTTGGCCAGGGCCAGCACCTTGGCTTCATCCTCCCCGCCTGCCCCGATCATCTCCCTGAACTCCCTGATGTTAGGTTTGACCAGGAAGACACCCTCCCGCAGGGCAAGGCGCAGAGGTTCCCCCGAGGCATCCACCACCACCCTGGTGCCGTGCTGTTTCCCCATACGCGCAATGCGGGCGTAGAAGTCAAGCGGCACTCCCGGCGGGAGGCTGCCGCTGGCGACAACATAATCCGGTCTGCTCTCAGCAGCGAAAAGCTGTTCCAGGCAACCCTGCCATTCCTTCTCTCCCAGCTCCGTTCCCGGCATTCCGAAACGGTACTGCTGCCCGGTCGCCCCTTCCAGGACGATCAGGTTCTCCCTGGTCCACCCTCTTACCGGGATCGGGCGCTCTGCGAGCCCCTCCTGTCCCAGCAGCAGCTTCAGGGTTTCGCCGCTCGGCCCGCCGCAGGGATATACCGCCACCGAGTGGCCACCGAGCTTTTTTACGGCGCGGGAGACGTTGATCCCCCCGCCCCCCGGCTCGAAGCGCGGCGTGTCGCAGTACAACTTGCGCTCCGCCACCACGTGATCGACACCCGAGCTCTTGTCGATCGCGGGGTTCATGGTTATGGTGATGATCGACTTCATCTGGGTGACTCCTTCATCTCTAATCAGGTGGTCCGGATAGGAGAAGCCTCCGGAAAAGTGCAATGATATCCGACATCCTGCAGAAGTCAAAAAGGCGCAGCAGGCCCTCGTGCCCTCTTCCCCCTACCAGCGAGGCACGGGAAGCGGCCAATCCGGATAAAAAGCGGTTTATATCGACCGAAGAGAGGCTGTTGACAAATAGGAATTGTGTATTAGTTTCTCCTTATGATTTACGCCAGCCGGCAGCCGAGTCATCAGAGCCATACCTGCACTATCTGCGGCAACACCCATTTTGAAGCAGCGAAAGCAGAAGGGCATTCCCCTTACATCCAGGAGAAGGAGGCGAGTCAAACATGAAAAAGGTCACCCTGTTATATGCCGTCGCACTGTCAGCCGCTGTCGTCTTCAGCGCCCCCCCCACTGTCACAGCAGACCAGAACCTGCCAACCGAGGCAGACAACACCAAGAAGAACAAGGAAGAAAACAAAGAAGCTACCGCCGAGCAGCAGAAAGAAACCGACTCGGACCGGGAGATCACCCGTAAGATCAGGCGGGCAGTCGTGAAAGACAAGTCCCTTTCCATGAAAGCCCATAACGTGAAGATCATCACACGGGATGGAAAGGTCACTCTGAAAGGGCCGGTAAAAACGGACAAGGAAAAAGCAGCCATTGAGAGGGCAGCTGCAGGCGTGGCCGGCAAAGGCAAGGTCACCAACGAGTTGGAGGTTGCGCCACCCAAGGAGTAACGCGGGGGAAAGAGGCCTTCCCTTTGACCGAATCTGAAAAAAATAAAGGCTAAGCCCGCGCAAACGGCTTAGCCTTTTTCGATGGGAGTCGCCCCTTATCCTGTTTCATGCTTGCGCCTTTTTTCCTGGTAGGCCGCCCACTGTTCCTGGATCTCTTCAGGGGCGTAGCGCTTGAAGAAACGCGGAAAGCAGCGGGCAATCAGCTTGTCCTGCCAGGTGAAGGTAGTGAGCCATCGTTGCGCTGGATCTGCCTTAGGAGGAGTTTTCATCGGCCGTTCGCCCCCTGATCGAAGAAACTCCCCCCATTGTACCTTCCGATCCTTTAAAAGCCACTTGTCCCTAGCAGAAACTGAAGCTGAAAGAGTCCCTACTGGCAAGAGTCAGGCAGTAAAAGGCATCGATACTGCAATAGTAAAGCATGTCGGGTCAAAGTACTTCGCAGGGGGCGGATTTGCTGTATAATGCAGCTATCGTTACAGCTGAGATACCCAAACTGTTCACTTCCGGAACACCGGGCCGTCTGAGCAGACACAAATAGGAGGGATACATGAACAAAAAACAGATCCTGGAATTCATCAATGCAAACCCCATCTTTCATCTGGCAACCGTTGACGGAGATACGCCGCACGTGCGTGGCATGCTGTTATACAAGGCCGATGAGAAAGGAATAGTGTTCAACACCGGGAAGATAAAAGATCTGTACCATCAACTGGCAAAAAACCCGAAGGTAGAGATGTGCTTCAACAACGGCATCTTCGAGAATCTGATCCAGGTGAGGGTCACGGGAACGGTACAACCGTTGGAAGATCTGGATCTGAAGAAAGAGATCGTACAAAAGCGCGATTTTCTAAAACCATGGGTGGACAAGGTGGGCTATGACCAGCTCGCAGTCTACACCATGACCGACGGCGTAGCTACTGTCTGGACCATGGCTACCAACACCGAGCCAAAGGAATTTATTCGACTGTAAGCAGTCGAGTCGACCTTCCCCCATAGTGCACGAAGGCCAAGACCCTACTCAAATCGAATGTACTTTTCATCGCCGGATGCCGCGTCATGCTTCTGCTTGGCCGCCCCCCCCTTTAAACGTTGTACTCCGGCATAGAAAAGGTAAGCGGCAGAAACACCGCGGCAAGAAGCGTCTCCACCCTGGCCACCATGCCGGGAGGAGACGCTTCTCGCATTTTCAGCAGATTTTGTTCCGTCGCTTGACCAACAGACCCGCCGGAGCCGGCCACGCACCGGCAGTGTCCCTTGTCGGAAGGGGTACGGCCGGAGCTGGCTGGAACGATCCGAAACAAAAAAACGAAAAGCCCTGATCTCTCAGGACTTTTCGTTCATTACTTCGATGCCGGATTTTATCGTGGTGCCCGGAGCCGGTGCCACATGATGCTGTAAGCACCCATTTTTATTACATTTCAGTTCTAATTAAGACAGCGAAATATACTCAAAATATACCCAAACCCAAGTGTGCGCGGGTTCGACCCCCGTTTACTAATGTATCGGTTTCTGGAGCAGCTACACAAGGTCCGGTCGATGTTCCGCAAGCCAACCGGTAACGTCTCGCAACAACTCCGCCGCGTCGCCGATGCACTGTCTCATGGACCCCTCGTCGACATCGTCGCCCAGGTAATCGGCGTTGTTCCGCTTGCGGCGCAGCACGTCGAGTACCAACATCCTTGCCGACGGCAGGCCGATGGTGTGGGGAAGAGACTGGATCACGGTCTGGTGATGCCCCGGTTTTTTGGTGTCGGGACGAAAGCCGTTGGCCATCATCGCGGTGAGCGCAAGTTGCATGATCGCCTTGTACGCGCTGTCGAAACGCGTCTCGTTGCTGATCGCCTCGACGGCTGCGTCGGCGAGGTTGCGCCTGGCAGCTTCGAGCATCCGCTGCACCTCTTCCCGGCTGGTGGCGTGACTCTTCAGTTGGCCGATCTTCTCAAGGTTTTTGAGATTCTCCAAGGTCATCTTCGGTCCCTATCAAAAAGATCTTCGGTTCGCTCATGATGCGCGAGATGAAGTGTTCACCCGTGGCCAGCTTGGAAGAGAATTCCCCTTGGGTCATGACCACCGGATTGATATCCCGACCGATCTGGGTTTGCCCGTCGGCCAGAGCCAGGACCACATCGGTGAACGAGGCCGCCCCTATCACAAAAACATCCACGTCGCTGGAAGATCGTTCTTCTCCCTTCGCCACGGACCCGAATACAAATGCGGATGCCAACGAGTCGGAAAGCGGTTCCAGCGCAGCACGGATGAGGTCTGCGAGGCCGCTCGTCTTACGGAAAATGCCGGCAAGCTCGGTGTGAATCGGGCAATCGCGGTTCGCCTGATACTGAACCTGCTTACCCGAGACGTGACGAGAAATTATACCTGCTTCGGAAAGAATCTTCAGCTCCCGATGCAGCGGGCCTACCGGCACGGATATCAGCCGGGAGATCTCGCGAACATGGAAACGCTCGTCAGGTCTGAGCAGCAGAAAAGCTAGCACCCGTCTGCGGTACTCCCCGAACAGGGTTTCGGCAAGGCCAACGGCTTTCTTAAATTTGGTCGGCTGAGTTGTTCTCATAATAGGAACATTTGTACTCTTTTTGAGAACAACTTGCAAGGCAAACTCCCGTCACCAGCCGGTAACTATAATGCGTCTACGGTGCAAGGCTGACCCACGGAGCGAAGCGGAGATGGGTCTAGCCGTGGGTTGGGCGTCGCACTTTTGTTAAATTCACACCCAAAAGAAAACAATATCCTTGATAAGTCTTGAATGTTCTTCCTTGTACAGCGCTACATCGGAAATCTGCTCAAGTTCGTGCAGTAATCTGTTTTGCCTCTGTCGGAAATGGACTTTCAGGCCGCTTGAGTTAAGGGAACACCAGCGGTTATTGAGCTGCTGACCTGGTCGCTGGCATCTTGACGTTTCTTTCTTCTCAGCTCTCTTGCCTCTTCGAGCTTCCTGTCACGCTCTTTGAAAATCTCCTCGTGCCTGCCTGCCAGCCTGTCCCCCGGTGCGATGTAGCCGATGGCGCTGTGCAGACGAGCTTCGTTGTAGTGCTCGATGTATTCGCCAGCGATCCTACGCGCATCCTCCAGAGAAAGTGGCGTCTTGGGACGGATGCACTCCCCCTTGATGGTCTGATGGAAACGCTCCAGCTTTCCGTTCGACTGAGGGTAGAACGGCGAGGTCCGAACATGGGTCATGCCGGACAGCTTGATGAACTCCTTAAAATCCTTGGAGATGAACTGCGGGCCGTTGTCAGAGATGATCCTGTCAGCGATGATGTAAAAATACCCCCTGTGGTAATTGAAAAACCCCCCTCACATCGCAGGGAGGGGAAAATGTACCCAGGAGAGCAGCATCAGGTACAAGATGCCCTTCAGCAGACTGTCATGCTGGAGGGGACCATGGTCGACAGAAACAAGTACGGAGCGATCCGAGAGCTGGCCCGGCTTGGAGCCGCCAAGAAGGAAATCGCTCGGCAGTTGGAAGTAACCGTCAAGACGGTGCGCCGAGCCCTCAAGAAGCCGCAGTGGGAGCCGTACCAACGACAGAAACTGGCAGATACTGTTCTTTCGCAATTCGATGACTGGGCCACCTCTCGTGCTGAGGAGGTAAATTTTAACGCTGCCATCCTGTTCCGCGAGCTCAAAGAGAAGGGCTATACCGGCGGATACGAGATGGTAAAGCTGTTGGTACGCCCCCTACGCGAGGAGTTCCAACAGCGCGTCGATGCAGTCATTCGGTTCGAAACCGGGCCCGGCAAGCAGGGGCAAGTGGATTGGGGCAGCGCTCAGGTCTGGCTCGGCGACCAAAGAGTCCGCATCCACTTCTTTGCCATGGTCCTCGGCTACTCCCGCAGGCTCTTCGCTCGCGCCTATCTTGATGAGCGCTTACCGACTCTGCTCGCGGCCCATCAGGAAGCTTTTGCATGGTTCGGTGGCCGCCCCTCGGAACTGCTCTATGACAATCCAAAGACCATCGTTACCGACCACACAGCCAGCGTGCTCACCCTCAACACAAAATTCGCTGATTTTGCCGGTCATTTCGGTTTCGACCCACGGCTTTGCCGGCCCCACAGGCCCCAGACCAAGGGCAAGATCGAGTCGGGCGTGAAGTACATCAAGGGCAACTTCCTGCCCGGGCGCCGCTTCATCGATCTCGAGCACCTGAACCGGGAACTGGAGAAGTGGATACTCGAAGTCGCCGATGTCCGCATCCATGGAACCACCGGATGCCGTCCCGCCGAGAGGTTCGCGGATGAGAAGCTCATCGACGTGAAGAGTGTGCCGCCTTACCGACTGGAGACGGCCCTCACCCGCAAGGTGGCTAGAGACTGCATGATCACTTTTGGCGCCAACCGCTATTCGGTGCCGTGGCGGTTCGCTGGGCAAACTGTTCAGATTGAGCTGTGGGGTGACGAGATCCGGATCCTGCAGGGCGAGGAAGTCATCGCCACGCACCAGAAGCTCACCGGAACCGGCAGGCAGCGCACCAATCCGGCCTATTACCAGGGTCTCTTCAGCGATCGGCTTGAGAAGAAAAAGGAAGAGCCGCCGCGTTTCGATCCGTGGTGGAAGGATGAGGAGGTCATGATCCGCGACCTCGACATCTATGATCGCGTAGCGAACTTGTGAGGGGGTGAACAATGGAACAGATCACCGACCTCGCCGCATCGCTTCGCCACTTGAAACTCTCCCGCCTCGCCGATCACCTGGACAGTTGGCTCCAGGATGCTGCGAAGGGCGAGTGGGGCTATCACGAATTTCTCCAGCGCCTGGTTGAAGAAGAGGTGGCCGCGAAGAAGGATAAGCGCACTGAGATGGGAACTCGCATGGCGAGGCTTCCCTTCATCAAGACGCTGGACTCGTTCGACTATTCCTATCAACCGTCGCTTGATCCGAAACGGATCAAGGAACTCTCAGCTTGCCGCTGGGTCGATAACGGCGAGAACGTAATTTTCCTTGGCCCTCCTGGTGTCGGCAAGACTCACCTCTCGGTCAGTCTTGGAGTAGAGGCGATCCGCCGTGGCTACCGGACGCTCTTCATCACCGCTCAGGGACTGATTACCGCACTTGCACGGGCACACGCAGAGAATCGGTTGGACGACAAGCTCAAGTTCTACTGCCAGCCAAAGCTTTTGATCGTGGATGAGATCGGCTACATCCCCATCGACCGCCTTGGCGCGAATCTCTTCTTCCAGCTCATATCGCGTCGCTACGAGAAGGGGGCGATGATCATGACGTCGAATCAGCCGTTCTCAAACTGGGGCGAGGTTTTTGGCGACTAGGTCATCGCCAGTGCCATTCTGGACCGGGTGCTGCACCACGCGATCTCCGTAAGCATCAAGGGCGAAAGCTACCGCCTCAAGGAGAAACTCAAAGCCGGATTGCTTGCTAAACACATCGAGCAGTCATAACCAAGGGGGGGTACTTTTCGATTACCGAAAAGGGGTACTTTTCAATTACCGTTGACAGATCCTGGGCCTGGCCTTCGGGAACTTCTCTTTGGCTCGCTGGAGGATGATCTCCACGTCCGCCTCGGTCATCTGCTCCCGGGTCTCCCAGTGCACGATGTACCTGCTGCAGCCATCAAGAAGGCTGCACAGATAGTAGAAGGTGCCGCACAGGTTGATGTAGGAAACGTCTACATGCCAGTGTTCGTGGGGCTGCAGCGGTTGGACGAAACCGGTCCCTTTGAGGGACTTCTTGCCGTTCCACTTCTTCAGCAAGCCTGCCTTCTTCAAAACCCGATACGTGCTGGAGGGGCTGACGGCGACGATGTCCTGGTCGAGCATCATGAAGGTCAGCCGACGATATCCTTCGAGCGGATGATCAAGGTAGAACCTGATGATCTCCTGATGCTCCCAGTCTTCTAGCCAGAAATCGCGAGGTATCGAGGCGTTGTGCTCGTTGGCTTTGCCGTACCGCTGAATCCAACTGTAAAACTTGCTCTTGGCGACCGAGAGCCAGGAGATGAACCGATGCAAGGCGATCTCAGCCTTTTGCGACCAGTCCTTGGCGAAGTCAACGACAGCGTCGCGTGTGTCATGGGGGACCCACTCGCCGGTCAGAGCTCCCCAAGTTCTTTTTTTAGCTTTATGTGCTCCTCCATCAATTCGGAGAGCACTTCGTGTTTGCGGTGCAGCTTCGCTTCGAGTTGCTGGATACGGTTAGCTTCAGCGCTCTTTTGGCCGCTCTGTGTACGGTTAAATGCAGCGGCGCCATTCTCAAAAAACAGCTTCTGCCATTGGTAGAAAACCGTTGGCTGCAACTGATACTGGTCGCACAGGTCTGAGACTGGAACACGGTCTACCAGGTGACGCCTCAGGATTGAAACTTTTTCTTCTGGGGTGTAGTTGTGACGTTTCTTGCGCATCTTCTTTCCTCCGTTCGCGATGGTTTATCACAAACGGCTGGAAAGTCCAAGTCACCTGAGCCAAGACAAATCCTTTTGCTGGTGGGGTGTCAGGACGTTCTGCACGGGATTTTGATATCTCTGACAAAAGTTGCGCTTGGGCATGCCCTGGTGGAACGACCTCTCTTGTCAGCTTTTCTAGTGCGTCGTAAACATCTGCTGTGTCCATTTGTATTCTCGCTTAATTCCGTGATGTCTTGCCGCATCTCGATTTAGTTTCCAATCTCTCCAAATCGCATGGTTGGGGCGGGAAAATCTTTTACAGCATTCGTTTAGTTTTCATTTTGTCGTCCAACGGCTAGCGGGTGAGCGGCGGAGCGAGCTTGCTCTCACAGACTCCTGTTCGCTCCTATTGACTCGCGCAGTCCGTCTCCACCCGTTTTTGTTGGGAATGGCTGATCCCGATTGTCCAGTAATTGAGCTAAAGCATGGGCACGTTGGACTGCTGGTTCATAGTCTTGGTCATTACTGATAAACGATAGTGTGACCAACAATGCTCCATCCTGGTATTCAGCTGACATGCCCTCATGTTGCAAGAAAAACGTAGCTGCCTCCGGTCTCAGCATAGCCGCGAAAGTTCCCTCATCCTCAGAAGATATCTCGTACATATCAAGAAGTGCTTGGGGAAACGAAGCGTGATTGTCTCCGATTCCGAACATGTCTCCAACCTCTTCCGTCAACGTTTTAGGTCTCAAGGTGAACTTAGGGATCGCTAGATTCAGGGATGTCAGCAGAACGCCAAGAGTGATGGGCGAGTAACGGCTCCTAGAGATACTAAAGACGCACGTATCTATACCGTTAACCGCGCCCGCAAAGAACTGGGAAAGGTAGGGAGTGTTGACCCAGGACCCGAGAGCAGAAAATTTCCGATTGTTAAGCAACGCATCAAACTCACGCCTGGAGATGTCCCACAGTCCCAGTCCGCAAGTTATTTGTCCGGAAGGCACCTTTTTCTCGCACCACCAGAGGGTACCGATGACAAGCACCACAACTACAAGAATTAAGAAAAACACGCCCACTGTCTCACCGTTACATTCGTATTTTTAACTGCACCAACGCCATAAGGCGCACCGGCGAAGCGAAGCGGAGGCCGAGTGCCGCCGCTTGTTAGGATATTTTTGCTTTATAATGCTCCGCCATGGCTTCATTCTTCAGCTCCTTTGCCATGTAGTAAAGCTTTTCAAACTTCCCAGGACAATCTCGTTCTTTTTCTATTTCATGGAAAGCAATCTCCAGATCCTCATAAGTAGCAAACCATTTCGGCCCAGTTGCCTCAAAAGCTGCTAATAGATCAAGGACCATGTCCTCAGCGTTAGAACCATCACGCTCCACCCACCAGATATCCTTGCGTGTGGCATTCGCAGGGTTATCTATTCTACGACGGCATTTTTGTTTAGAGTAATCGAAATTATTGAGGCGTAGCGATTGGTGGAGGGAGATACCTAGGCGGCAGGGGGACGTTGTTAAGCTGGTTGAGTTTCTCCGCTGCAGCCTGCCGTTCAGCGTCACTAAGGATCTATTCCGTCACGTTTTACTTAACTTGCTTAGCAATGTCCCCTATCCCTACTAATTTATTGGTATTGTGTCCCCGGAATACACATGTGTCACAAACTTATTGGTATTGTGTCCCCCGCCCCCCTGATTCACTTTCTTTTCTCGGTAACTCAACAAAGTGACCACCGTCCCCTTAGCGCCCCGTCCCCTTAGCGCCACAAAATATAGCTGCGACTTGGCAAGCCCTGCTTCCGGCAAATCTCGATACTGAGCAATTGTTACAAGTCCGCCAGCCATTTCTTTTCCTCATCTTTTTTCATCACACAATGGTTTGGCAGTTGACCCGCCAGCTCAGTCTTTTCGCGCGGGCGGCGCCTAACTGTCTGGTTGGCATTTCCTTTTAATTCGGGCTTTTGGTTTTTTGTGTTTGTTGCTCTTCAACAATCAGTTGGTCGCTAGGTATCTCAAGGGTTCTGATAGTGTTCCCATCTTGAAAAGAGATTACCGTAGTTTTCCCGAATCCTTTGAAAAGCACTGAAATTTTATCAAATGCAGTATAACCAACAGGACTGTTTCGGTTGGTTGCGACAGCTGATTTCGAGATTAGAGAAGCAAATGGCTCCTTGACATAAATGATTGCTTTTTCAACTCGCACATGAGCCATTCGCATTGCTGCATCGAGTAATTGCCCGGTGACACCACCCAGAGCTAGCGGGACAAGGAAAATCGTAGCGACACTGAAAAGCTGAGCTTTTCTTAGATTTTGTGGGTTTCCAAGTTGTACAATAGTCTCTTTTTCTGCCGTGTGGAGGACGGTGTTTGAAACAGTTTCAATCTTCTTAAGTTTGATTCCGCTATATCTATAGATCGAATAGAAAAAGTACAACCCAATAGAAAGTAGTGGCAAGCTCCAGTACATAACTGGATCGCGACTACCGAGCGTAAGAATCATGATTATTGAAAAAAATGCACATGGGACGGCCAACCACTCAAAGGGCGCAAACTCGTATTGTTGACGAATCTTTCGCTTTCGTGGGAAGGAATTAGCACCCCATACAAACAAGCGTATAAGCATGCGAACGGCGGGTGAGAGTGATACTCCTAAGGCAACCAAGCTTGCCGTGAAAAATACGTAGATAACTCCGAAACATGCCGCGGCCATTAAAAACAGCAATCCATCTCCAACTGATAAGTCTTGTGGAAAGTGGTTAATTGCCAGCGAATAGCCAACAACGCATGTGCCACCAAGGAGAACACCAAACTTCGAAGCAGCGGTCACTATTTTTGATAGCGACTCTATGTTCTGCTCAAGGGCAGAGATGTGTTTTATGGGCATAGTGGATTTGGTCGCCAATGTATTACGTCTTTACGAGTTCCTGAATTGTCTGCCAACGTCTTGGGGATGACCGGCCGAGCGCTCGGCTTCTATCGGCTCCAGTCAACTTCATCCAGCAAGCGGAGCCGTGTCCCCCGACTTGTTGGAACTCCTACTTTGTCCCACAGCCCCGAATCAGGATCAGATTGCCTCTAGCCCACTGCTGTCCCATAGCTTTCAAAGTAGCGCCAGCTGTGGGTTTGGCATAATTTGAGGTGGTCGAAATAGATGTTCGAGGTTCCGGCGCTCGAACAAATTCACCTGTAAAAATCGCAAAATCTGCTGCGCCGACAGTCCGAGCTTCGATTTGAACTTCAGCCACGCGAGCAGCAGGTAAACACACATGGCGATCCATGCGAGGGGGACGCTGGTCACTTGATTCACTTTTTTCTGCGGTAACTCAACAAAGTGACCACCGTCCCCTTAGCGCCACAACGACTGACCGTACTCCTCGACTAGCCGCTTGGTCCCCTTCTGCCACGGTTTCAGATGGGTCTGCGTCTTCATGTTCTTGAGCATGAACGCCTCCGATGGGGCTGCTCGAACAATCGCCCCCGCACATTAACACGCTTGGTTAACTCCAATCAATGTAATATTTCTCGTTGAAGTATTAGCATTTTGCAATAATCCGTGAAGGGCCTAAAACGAGGGGGGAAAACCATAATCCGAGTACCAGAGCAACTTGTCCAACGGTATGCCGCGGTCCTGGAATGCCGAGGGATTCCCGCTGAGAAACGCACCTACTACATCATGTGGCTCCGCTTTTACCTCGATTTTTGTTCAAAATACTCCATCAAGGGGTCCGAGGCAGGCCGCCTCAAAGAGAAGTCCGAAACCAACCGTCAAAACAAGTCATATAAAAACGACAACAATTATCAATACATAGGTCAAACCAAGGCGGATTTAACGAGGCTGCCCCCCGTTGAAATCCGCCTTTTTAGTAAAGTACCCTACTGCCAAACCATCCGCGAATCACTGCCAAACCGCGCGCGCCGCAACGATTTAAGGCGGATTCAACGAGGGTTGTTGGACCCGCCTTTTTTTTCGGAAAACGCCACTGCCAAGTCAAGCGCGAATCACTGCCAAATCACACGCCGCGCAACAGATTTTGTTCCGTCGCTTGACCAACAGACCCGCCGGAGCCGGCCACGCACCGGCAGTGTCCCTTGTCGGAAGGGGTACGGCCGGAGCTGGCTGGAACGATCCGAAACAAAAAAACGAAAAGCCCTGATCTCTCAGGACTTTTCGTTCATTACTTCGATGCCGGATTTTATCGTGGTGCCCGGAGCCGGGGTCGAACCGGCACGTCCTTTCAGACGAGGGATTTTAAGTCCCTTGCGTCTACCAATTCCGCCATCCGGGCCGATTCCCGTCAAATTGCTGCTAAAGGTTGTTTACCCGCTCCCTGAGATCCTTCCCGGTCTTGAAGAAGGGGGTCTTTTTGGAAGGGATGCTGACGATTTCTCCGCTCTTCGGATTCCTCGCCTCGCGCGGCTCACGGTCCCTGATGGTGAAGCTGCCAAAACCACGGATCTCTACCTTGTCCCCCTGAGTAAGCGCTTCGCTCATGGCGTCAAAAACCATGGACACTACCGCCTCGGAATCCTTGCGGGTCAGGGCACCGCGTACTTCTACCAGTTTGTCGATCAATTCGCTCTTGGTCATGTCACACACCTCAATCAGCTAATAAAAATTATTCAGTCGGCGAAATCGACTGGCCTATTCCTCGGTGCTCTTCTTCAGCTTTTCTTTCAGCAGGTCGCCGAAGCTGGAAGTGGCCTCGCCCTGGGAGCCCATGTAGGAGGCGAGTTCAGCCTTCTCCATGGCGCTTTGCAGAGACTTGATGGAGAGAGCGATCTTCTTCTCTACCATGTCCACGTTCAGAACGACTGCCTCGAGTTCGTCGCCGACGTTGGCGAAGTCCTTCGGGGAGGCAACCTTCTCGTGGGAGATCTCGGAGACGTGAACCAGGCCTTCGATCCCTTCCTCGATCTCGACGAATACGCCGAAGTCGGTCACGGAGGTGACGCGCCCTTTGACCTTGGAACCGGGACGGTACTTCCTGGGGATTTCGTCCCAGGGATCGGCAACCAGCTGCTTGATGCCCAGGGAGAGACGCTCGTTCTCGACGTCGATGTTGAGAACTACCGCCTGCACGGTCTGCCCCTTGGTGAACAGCTCGCCCGGGTGCTTTACGCGGCGGGTCCAGGAGATGTCGGAGACATGGACCAGGCCGTCGATGCCGTCTTCGATGCCGATGAATACGCCGAAGTCGGTGATGTTCTTGATCTGCCCTTCGATCTTGGTCCCTACCGGGTAACGCTCCCCGATCACGGTCCAGGGGTTCACCTCGGTCTGCTTGAGGCCCAGGGAGATCCTGCGGTTGCCCGGATCGACGCCCAGGATGACCGCTTCGACTTCTTCCCCAACCTTAAGGATCTCGGAAGGATGACGCACCCTTCTGGTCCAGGACATCTCGGATACGTGCACCAGCCCTTCGATGCCGTCTTCCAGCGAGATGAATGCGCCGTAGTCGGTCAGGCTCACGACCTTGCCGCTCACCCTCTCGCCTTCGCGGTAACGGTCGGTCACGTTGAGCCAGGGATCGGGCACGGTCTGCTTAAGGCCCAGGGAGATCTTCCCTTTCTCGCGGTCGTACTTGAGCACCATCACGTTCAGGGTGTCGCCCACCTTGACCATCTCGGAGGGGTGGCCCAGCCTGCCCCAGGACATGTCGGTGACGTGCAGGAGGCCGTCAACGCCGCCCAGGTCGACGAACGCGCCGTACTCGGCGATGTTCTTCACCACGCCCGAAACGATGTCCCCTTCCTTCAGGGTCGCCAGGGTCTCGGTCCTCGCCTTGTCGCGCTCTTCCTCGAGCAGCACGCGGCGGGAAAGAACCAGGTTGCCGCGCTTTCTGTTCAGCTTGAGGATCCTGAACTGGTAGGTCTGGCCGACGAAGCGGTCCATGTTGCCGCCGGGACGCAGGTCAACCTGCGAAGCCGGGAGGAATGCCTCCACGCCGACGTCGACGGTCATGCCGCCCTTCACCTTGCCGGTGATCTTGCCTTCGATGACGCCACCCTCGCCGGCAGCGGCGATGGTCTCCCAGGCAACCTGGGAGTCGGCTTTCTTCTTGGAAAGGACCATATGACCGCGGATGTTCTCGCCGCGCTCGAAGTACACGTTAACTTCGTCACCGACCTTCACGTTCAGCTCGCCGTTCTCGTCGATGAACTCGCCGATGCGGATGGCGCCCTCGGACTTGTAGCCGACATCGACCAGCACCACGTCCTGCTCGATCTGGACCACGACCGCCTTGACGACCTCGCCGCTTTGCGGCTGCCTCAGACTGTCCTGGAAAAGGTCGGCGAACTCACCACCCTGCTCCGACTGCTCCAGCTCCTCGTCATTATCGTGTAACCGCCTAATCGGCATATCTTTTTTCTTGAACGTCCTTTTTTCATCACCCATTGAAACCTGTACCCCCTCGTGTAATCTCCATATAAAATCGAGCTAATTTAGCACATCGGCGAAAAATATCAACTTATTTTATCCTTATGGATCGCCGAAATTCTGTTGGTCACTTCGTCGATCAGCCACTTGGGGGTAGATGCCCCCGCCGTGATGCCGACTTTCTCCACACCATCGAACCAAGCAGGGTCGACCTGGCAGGCGGTTTCGATGTGATGGGTGCGCGGCAGCAGCTCCTTGCAGATCTGGGTCAGGCGCTTGGTGTTGGCGCTGTTGAAGCCGCCGATCACGATCATGCAGTCGACCTGGCCGGCCAGCGCCTTCGCCTCTTCCTGGCGCACCGCCGTGGCGTCGCAGATGGTGTTGTACACCCTGGTCTCGCCGCCCCTGGAGAGGCAGGCGGTGACCACGTCGTGCAGGTGCTCGAAGGACTGGGTGGTCTGCGCCACGACGCCGATCTTCGACATCCGGGGGAGCCTTTCCACGTCCTTTCCGGAACTCACCACGTAGACCCTGCCGGTCGCGTAGGAGACGATTCCCTGCACCTCGGGATGCACGGCATCCCCTACCACCACGATGTCGTAACCCTCGTCGGACAGCTTCGCCACATGCTCCTGGGCCTTCTTGACGAACGGGCAGGTGGCGTCGACCACCTCGAGGTTGGCGCGGATCGCCGCATCCAGTTCCTCGGCCGCGACGCCGTGGGAGCGGATGATGACGGTGCCGCCGTTTTCCACCTCGCTCACGTCCTCGACGGGCTTCACCCCCATCTCCTCGAGCCTCTGCACAACCTGGGGGGAGTGGATGATCGGCCCCAGGGTGTAGATGTCGCCGTCCCGATCGGCAGCTTCGAAGGCAAGCTGGGTGGCCCTTTTCACGCCGAAGCAAAAACCCGCATGTTTGGCCAGTATCACTTTCATGGTCACCCCTTCTCCTGATTCAGGCGCTCGCGTACGGTCAGTTCCATGAGTTCCAGCACCTGGTCGATGGAGAGGTTGGTCGAGTCTATGGGGATCGCGTCCTCCGCCTTTCTGAGCGGCGCGTGTTCGCGACCCGCGTCCTGCTCATCGCGCTGGACCACCTTGGCTATGGTCTCCTCCAGAGTCGCCTCTTCCCCGCGCGCCGCAAGCTCAAGGTAACGGCGCCGGCCGCGCTCCGCGGCGCTGGCCGAGAGGAAGAATTTCACCTCGGCGTCCGGGAACACCACGGTGCCGATATCGCGTCCCTCCAGGATGACCCCCCCCTTGGCCCCCATTGCCTGCTGCATGGCAAGAAGGGCGTCGCGCACCGGCTTTCTGGCCGATACCGCTGAGGTCAGCAGCCCTATCTCCTCGGTCCTGATGGCGGTCGATACGTCCTCGCCGTTGGCGAGCACCCGGCAGCTATCCCCGTCGCGGAGGAAGGCGATGTCGAGTCCGCGGCAAAGCTCGGCAAGCCCCGCGTCGTCGTCGCTCGCGATCCCCGCGCGTCCGGCCATCAGCGCCACGGCGCGGAACATGGCACCGGTATCGATGTGGATGTATCCCAGACGTTTTGCCAAAAGCTTGGTCAGGCTGCTTTTCCCCGCGCCCGACGGACCATCTATGGCTACGATTACACCGTTTTCCCTTGCTCCCCTTTTCAACGCTGCACCACCCCTTCAAGGAGTTTGCGAAAGCCGGGAAAAGAGGTGGCGATGCAGTCGACGTCGGAGACGCTGGTCTCGCCCTGCGCTGCAAGCCCTGCGACCAGCATGGACATGGCGATCCGGTGATCCCCGAAGCTGTCCGCGGCGCAACCCTTGAGCGTGCCGGCGCCGGTGATCTCCATGCCGTCGGGGGTCTCCACTACGGTTACCCCGGCGCGTCTCAGGTTGTCGGCCATGGCGGCGATGCGGTCCGTCTCCTTGACGCGAAGCTCGGAAGCGCCGCTCACGACGGTGGTCCCTTCTGCAAGCGATGCGGCGACGCAGATGGCCGGAAACTCGTCGATGGCGCGCGGCACCAGCTCGCCCGATATCTCCATCGCTTTCAGCTTGGAGCTGCGGACCCGGATATCCGCCACCGGCTCGCCCGATTCTTCGCGCGGGTTCAACAGTTCCAGGTCCGCGCCCATCCCCTTCAGGATGTCGATGATGCCGGTGCGGGTCGGGTTGATGCCGACGCCGCGGATGATGAGCTCGGAGTCGGCAACGATCAGTGCGGCGACCATGAAGAAGGCAGCCGAGGAGATGTCGCCGGGGACCACGATGTCGCGCCCGGAGAGCTCGACGCCGCCAGAGAGCCTCACCCCGCCGGGGAAGCTTTCCACCTTCGCGCCGAAGTGGCGCAGCATCCGCTCGGAGTGGTCGCGGGAGAGGTGCGGCTCGCGCACCACCGTCTCGCCTTCCGCGTAGAGCCCTGCCAGCATGATGGCCGACTTCACCTGCGCGCTGGAGACCGGGGAGTCGTACTCGATCCCCTTGAGCTTGGTGCCCTGGATGGCCAGCGGCGCCTTGTCGCCGCCGGCGCGCCCGCTGATGCGCGCGCCCATCCGGGCAAGCGGCCCCACCACGCGCTTCATCGGGCGGGCGCGGAGGTACTTGTCGCCGTTTAGCACCGAAAAGAAGTTCTGCCCGGCGAGAAGGCCGGTCAGCAGGCGCATCGAGGTCCCCGAGTTGCCGCAGTCAAGGACGTCGGTCGGCTCGCAAAGGCCGTGCAGCCCCTTCCCCTGGATGGTGACGGTCTCACCGTCGTCCTCTATCAGGACCCCCATGGCGCGGAAAGCCTCCAGGGTGGCCAGGGCATCTTCCCCGCGCAGGAACCCGGACACCTTGGTGACCCCGCAGGCGATGGAGCCGAACATGATGGAGCGGTGCGATATCGACTTGTCGCCCGGGACGCGGATCTCTCCGCGCAGGGCTTTGGCTGTTTGGACGGTGTAGCTTTGCATGACCCACTCCGTTAAGGTTTTTTTAGATCCGGCAGATGCGTCCCTGGACGGTTGGACCGATTACAGGATGGCATCCCTCTTCTGCTTGGAGTTCAGGAAGAACGCATGGAGCCCCTCGGCGTCTTCTGCGGCCACCAGCCCGCGCAGCTTCTCCAGGTACCCGGAGAAGAAATCCATCGTCTCCAGGATCGCCTCGCGATTGGTGAGGGCGATGTCGCGCCACATCACGGGGTCGGAGGAGGCGATGCGGGTGAAGTCCCTGAAGCCGCCGGCTGAAAAGGAGAGGAGGTCACCGCCGAAACGGTCGTAGCCGTCGACGGCGTTCACCAGCGAGTAGGCGACCATGTGCGGCAGATGCGAGATAGCGGCAACCACGCGGTCGTGCTGGACCGGGTCCATGAGCGGCACGGAGGAACCCGCCGTTTTCCAAAGCTCCACCACCTTCTCGAGTGCGGCGGCATCGGTATTTGCGGTAGGGGTCACAATGCAGCGCTTCCCCTGGTAAAGGGTGGAAAAGGAGGCCTCCACGCCGGAGTGCTCGGTCCCGGCGATGGGATGGCCGCCGACGAAAAAGGTCCCGGGCGGCATGAGCGGTTCGCAGGCCGCGACCACGTACTCCTTGACGCTGCCGCCGTCGGTGACGATGCACCCCGGCGAGAGGAAGGGAGCAATCTCGGCGACCAGCTTCGGGATGGTGCAGACGGGGGTCGCGACGAACACCAGGTCGGCGCCTGCCACCCCCTCTCTTGCGTCCGTCGTGTAGCTGTCCAGGACGCCCAGCTCCACGCCGCGCCTGAGGTTCGCCTCTCCGCGGCCGATCCCGACTACCTCGCGCACGGCGCCCTTCTCCCGCAGGATACGGGCGAGCGAGCCGCCGATCAGGCCGACGCCGATGACGGCCATCTTCTTGAACAAAGCCATGCCCTGCTCCCCCTTATGAGCGTGCCCGGGGGTAGGAGCCCAGCACTTTGACGAATTGGCAGCAGGCCGACAGTTCCTTCACGGCCTCGGCCACTCCCGGATCCGAGATGTGCCCGGAGAGGTCGAGGTAGAAGATATATTCCCAGGCCTTGCGCTTTAGCGGGCGCGATTCGATCTTGGAGAGGTTGAGGCCCCGCTTGGCGAAAGGCTCCAGCATCCGGTGCAGGATGCCGGGCTCGTCGCGCACGGAGAACATGAGCGAGGTCTTGTCGTCGCCGCTGCGGTCCGCCACCTTCCGGCCGACGACCAGGAAGCGGGTGAAGTTGTTCACCTGGTCCTCGATGCGGGCCTTGACGATCTTCAGGTTGTAGATCGAGGAGGCGTACTCGCTGGCGATGGCGGCCGCGGTGTAGTCCTCGGCCACGATCTGGGCCGCCAGCGTGGTCGAGGCGACGTCCACCACCGGCACGTTGGGGAGGTTCTCGGCGAGCCACTTGCGGCACTGGGCCAGCGGCTGC
>CAZFMI010000050.1:0-30865 GCA_964519915.1 uncultured Geomonas sp. | reverse complement strand
GCCTGTCCCGCAGCCGTGTCAGAAGCCGCAAAAAAAACGGCCATAAAGGAAAACAACATACATGCGCTTTCCCATGCGATTGAACTACGATCTGACGAGGTACATCGTTTCCAACAAGATGAGGAAACAGGACAAGTACCCGCTGGTGCTGATGCTTGAGCCGACCCATCTTTGCAACCTTGCCTGTTCGGGTTGCGGCAGGATCAGGGAGTACGCCGACACCATCCAGGAGATGATGACGCTTGAGCAGTGCCTCGACTCAGTCGATGAGTGCCCGGCGCCGGTAGTCACCATCACCGGAGGGGAGCCGTTTCTTTACCCCCACATCTTCCCCCTCATCGAGCAGGTACTTGAGAGAGGGAAGCACATCTATCTCTGCACCAACGCGCTGCTGCTGGAGAAAGCGCTCGACAGCATGAAGCCGCACCCGAACCTGGTGATCAACGTCCACATGGACGGTATGGAAGAGACCCACGACAGGATACTTGAGCGCACCGGGACCTTCCGGATAGCGATGTCCGCCATAAAGAAGGCCAAGGAGCGCGGTTTCAGGCTCTGCACCAACACCACCATCTTCAAGGAAACCGATCTCATCGAGATAGAGATGCTCTTCTCGCACCTCAAGGAAGTAGGGGTGGACGGCTTTCTGGTAGCTCCGGGATTCGGGTACGAAGCGGTAGGCGAGAAGCTCTTTTTGGAGCGGCGCGAGATCCAGAAGAAGTTCGAGGAAGTGCACGAGATGAGCAAGCGATTCCGCTTTTTCTCCACCCCGATGTACCTGAGGTTTTTAAAAGGGGAAAAAGAGCTGGATTGCACCCCCTGGGGGAACCCGACCAGGAACCCGCGTGGCTGGAAGGCCCCCTGCTATCTCATCACCGACGACCATTACGGCAGTTTCCGGGAGATGATGGAAAAGACCCAGTGGGAGAAGTACGGCGTAGGAAAGGACCCGCGCTGCGCCCAGTGCATGATGCACTGCGGCTTCGAGCCCTCCGTAGTCGCTGAGATCGGGAAGAGCTGGAAAGACATCTGGGAGATGATGCTCTGGAACATCACCTAGCCGTAACGGCTGGCGGGTGAACGGCGTTGCGACCTTGCTACCGTTCCCCCCCGTCCCCGGGCGAGCCCCGCCCCTTCCCTTTTAGATTCCTTTTGCAGGATCAACGTCAGCGAAGCCTCCTGATTCTCTCCTGTACCATCAGGTCCGTGGCCAGTTCCACGATCTCGCTTTCGTCAAAGACCCAGCGGCCCTGGACCTTCCCCGCCAGGTTGCGGAAGAACTTGTAGCGCTCCTTTTGCCCCTCGCTTTTTATGGACCACCGCTCGACTTCCCTGAAGTTTACCGGCTGGGCGGCTACCACAAGGAGAGCCTGATAGAGCGCCTGGGCATCATTCCAGGCATAGAATTTCGCCAGGCGATCTTTCACGCAATCGGTCGGACTAAGCATGCGGATCTTTCCTGCCGGTGTATCCCATTCGACAGGGTCCTTGGCAAACTCGTTGCCGATCATCACCGGTCCCGGGGGAAACTCCAGATATATTTTGGTGCTATCGTTCTTGAAGTACCGGTCCAGGTTGCTGTAGAAACCGATCTCGGCGAGTGCGCGCTGAATGCCGGGGCTGTCGCGGTAGCTGTCAATGAAGTCCAGGTCGTCAGAGTGATATTTATTCTCCGAATAGACGGAGACACACCCGCCGCCGGACATGACGGCCGTGATGCCATGTTTGCGTAGCGCCTCGGAAACCGCCGCCGCGATCTCTTCCGGTGTTGCGGCGGCGAAGTCGGTGCGTTGAGTCATACCGTTTTTCCTTTTCTGCGGGGAGCTCCCCTGAAGATGAAGAGGCGTTCCCGCTCTCCGGGGGGATAACATTTGGAAACGTCCTGCAACAAAAGTTGCAGCGAGCGCCCATAGGGGCAGCGGGGGCTGAACTCGTAGACGCGCAGGTTTCCCTGTTGTCCCTCGATCAGGACACCGTCTTTTTCCAGTACCTCCGCTGCATTCTGGAGGGCGCTACGGCTGAGCTCAGGATAAAAAGCCGCCATCTCCGAGACATATGCCTTGCCCCGGGCGAACAGATACATAAGCACGCATTCCTTTGCCTTGGAGCCCAGAAGTCCGCTAAGATAATACACCATTTCCTCCCCGTCGGCGTCTCGCCATGATTACTATTTTATGGTAACTAGTTACTATATTTTAGTAACTATGTAAACAGGTTTTTCATGGATACACCGGCTTCTATAATGCGAACCTCCCAATGACTTGGAGTCAGACATTGAACATCGGCAGCACCTTCGCTGATCAGGGCAAATGTGCTCCTTCATGTGAGCAAGAGGGGGACGCCCTTGATTTGATGCGTTTCTCCTATTTTGCCTTAGAGAAATGCACAATTTCAAGGGCGTCCCCTCCTGCTCTCCTGCTCAATTTCAAGGGCGTCCCCTCCTGCTCCTGTGAAAAACAGACGGCGCCGCAGTGCCTCGTCGGCTCGGGGGAACTGGCTATAGAGCCCCTTGCCGCCCCGCTCCCGGCCGCCCCCCGACCGCTGTGCCGCACCTAGCTAGACAGCCGGGATAGCATCAAGCCGGCGTAAGAAGGCACGTCTCCCTCCTCCATGCGCGGCTCCGTCGGCACCGCTAACTCTTGTTCCCCCACGTTGAAGCGGGTCACCATCCTTTTCAGCTCCTCGGCCATGAGGTGCATCTGCGCTGCCGCGCCGGCGAATTCCTGGGCGCCAGCCCCGCTTTCCCGGATGATCCCCGTCACCTGCCGGATGTTCCCCGTCATGCCGTGCACAGAGGAACTCTGCTCCTCGGCCGCCGTCGCGATATGGCTAACCTCCATCGATATCGACTGGATGGTCGCCGTGACCGCTTCCAGCGCCTCGCCGGTCTGCACCGCTTTCTGTATCCCGCGCTCTGCCTCCGAAACCCCCTTACCCATCGCCTCGATGGCCCGGCGGGTCTCGGCCTGGATCGACTTGATCATATCGGAGATCTCTTTGGTCGCGGCGGTGGTGCGGGAAGCCAGCGCCCGCACCTCGTCGGCCACCACCGCGAATCCCCTTCCCTGCTCACCGGCGCGCGCCGCCTCAATGGCCGCGTTCAATGCGAGGAGGTTGGTCTGATCCGCTATGTCGTTGATGGTTTCGGTGATCTCGCCTATCTGCAGTGAGCATGCTCCGAGCCTGGTCACCACCCCCGAGGTGGCCCGGGAGTGCTCTCCGATGGCCTGCATGGTTCCGATGGTCTCCCCCATGATCGCGCGTGCCCTGGCGACGGCACTGTTGGCGTGCGAGACGTTTTCGGCCGCGGTACCGCAGTTGAGGGCTATCTCCGAGGCGGTAGCGTTGATCTCTGCGCTGGAAGTCGCCACGACGTGAATCTCCTCGGTGGCAGTATCAGCCCTGTCGGCCATCGCCTCTGAGGTGCGGTTCAGGTTACCCGACGCTGCCGAAAGTCTTTCCGATTTGATCGCTATACCGGAGACTACATCATGAAGCGTCTCAGCCATCTCGTTTACGTGGTGGGCCAGGATGTGCAACTCGTTCCTGGATCCCGCCGAGGCCGGCGCGCCCTGGATCCGTGCGGTGAGGTTCCCTTGAGCGATATCGGCCACCTCGCCGGCTATCGCCTTAAGCGGCGTCGTGATGCCTTTGGAAAGGAAGTAACCGATGCACAGGGCGGCGGCAACGCCTACCGAGAGGCAGAGAGCGCTCAAGGCGAATGCCAGGCGTGCGGCGGCCTGGTTGTCGCCGTAGCTTCGCTGGGCCTGCGACCTGTTCAGGGCTATCACCTTGGCGATACCCTCGTCGACCCGCGTGATCACGTCGCTTCCCTGGGTGCGCAGGATGTTCACCGCCTCGTCCTGGCGCTCCGATGCCGTCAGGTCGACCACCTTGTCGCGGAAGAATCCGTAGAGCTTCAAATCCTCGGAGATGGTCTTCTGGAGCTCAAGGGCTTGGACGGAACGGTTCGAGGCGAAGAAGGAGGCGAGCCCCTTTTCAACCTTCTCGTCGGAGTGCCTCAGGAGCTCCAGATGCTCCTGCCGCTCCTGGGGGCTGCGGTCCATGATGATGTCACGCAGCAAGGCGAGCGAAGTCTGGTAATTCTTCACCACTTCCGGCAGCACGCTGATCGGCACGAGGTTCACCGTGTACATCTGCTCGGCGCGTCTGCTCACGTCCCAGATGCTTCCCGCCGCCACGACTCCTGAAAGTCCCGATAGCCCCGCCACCAGTAGAAAACCGGCCAGAATCTTCTTCCCCAAGGATAACCCGTTGTGCCATTTCATAGATGCCTCCTTTTGGTAACTCTACAGTGCATCATCCATCGCACATGCTACTTTACGGTGACAGCAATGTTACAATTTTGTTAAATCCATTGCTAAAAATAGAATAGGGACAGAATGATCTGTCCCTATTTCCTGTGCAAGGCTCACTGGTCTCTGTTAAAAGGTCAGCAGTGTACCTTATTTTCCAATTCATACAGCAAATAACTTGTCAAATTCATTCTTGATAAACCAGCGGATTGATGTAATGTGTGGCAAGCGCTGACCGCAAACCGGTGGTCAACACGCGAGCATCTGTGCAATACCTGAACAGGACGGCGCCTGCGGCAGATGCTTGGAGCACACCGAATCATCCCCAAGGCAGCAGCACCGATCACCCTGTTGTGTAAGGGCCTGCGCCGCCGGGGAATTCCGGGGGAATTCCGGGGACACAATACCTATTATGCTATGACACATTAACTGAACCTAGCGTGGCGTTCTCTTGTCTCATAGTGGCATCGATTCTTTCCGTAGCCAAGCGGATGGTCGGGCATCGTCTTTCCTCGCGCTCTTATTGGCTCAGCTCGCCTGGTTGGGTGTCACTAACTTATCGGTATTGTGTCCACTGAACTTCCAGCCCGCCCTTCATGGCAAAACCTCTTTGAAATCAACCAAGCCAAAATTTTCAACTTTTTCTGAACCTTCTTCTAAGGTATTTTTTAAAATTTCAAAATTCGCATATGACACAGAATTGTGGTCTGGATCATATAGCCTGCATATATCGAGGCAGTAATCCGTGGGTTCAAAAGCAATAATTTGTATGGCAGTTTTTGAATCCTCTGAAAGATTTTCTATCGTATGATGGAGGTAATGTGCCCCCATTGAGTGTTTTAGCAGAACCGGGCAAGATGTCTCAACTTGAGTTTCAATTTTTTGAACAAGTCGTTTGTCCACCAACATATTTACTGCGTAGGCTAAGTTGTACACCCCTGCCCCGTCTTTACTGTCCAATTCGAACTTTATCTGTTCTTCAGGTAAAATCAGCATCAACGGTCTACCGTCAACATCTAGTGCTGAATCACAAAATATGGCTAAAAGGTTAAAGTCATCCTCCTCTAACATTCCGAGTTCCCAAAGTGCTTTAAGACTTATACTCCGACTGCTTAACTCGATCTCGGCAATGGCTCTCGAAAGCAGCTCAACACGCCAAGGTTCATTTCTTCTTCGAGCGAGAGATTCAAAATTATCCAACCACAACAGTTGTTGATCCGAATCCTTTTTATCTTCGTTATCGTCAAAACGACTTTCAACATCAGGTAGATATGTGAATGCCTTTTGCACTACATTTAGTAGCCTGATATCTCGCTCGAGTTGATCTATGCATAAATTAGAAAAGGCGCTTGATATAAGGGTGCGTCTTTTACTTGTTTTATTGGCAGTGGTTAACTTTTTATAGTGACCAACCAAAGTGTTGCATACTAATGAAAAAGCTTCTTCTTGTTTTTTGAGTTGGATTAAATTGAAACGTCCGGCAATTATCCAGTCCCTCATACTTTTTGGACCATAAGCAATCAAAATTTTGGCTAAACCAGAAGGTTCTCGACTGAGGGTACCAGAAATTGCATTAATAGCAGAGCCTGCTGATTGCATGATACCTTCAACGACTGCTTCACCATCAATATCTATATCCATTATTTTTCCTCGCAATTCATCCTGTTAGTGCTCTGTTCAATGGCTGTACGATTTCCGCGAATTCCGGGGACACAATACCTATTACGAATTCCGGGGACACAATATCTATTATGCTATGACACATTAACTGAACTTGTGTGGTGGTACTTAGTGTAAGGGCCCCCCTCTGCGAGCATGCGAAACTCAAGGAAGGGGCCGAATGGCGAGTTAACATACACCTGATCGCTGGGACGCGCCCTTCAGGCCCAGTTATCAAATCCTTGATTCCATCTCCTGCAGGTTATCTGCGGGCAATGATCTCGATTTCGATTCTCGCTCCCAGCGGGAGCGAGGCCACGCCGATTGTGGTTCGTGCAGGAAACGGTTGCCCGAACTTGTCCTGGTACACTGAGTTCATGGCCTCGAAATCACTCATGTCCACCAGAAAGACGTTCACCTTCAGGACGTTGCCCTCGCTCAACCCTCCAGCTTCCAAAACTGCAAAGAGGTTCTTAAAGCACTGCTCTGCTTGTGACGAAATATCGCCAGTGACAAGCCTGCCTGTTGCAGGGTCGATAGGGGGTTGCCCCGAGAGGTAGACAAGACCATCCGAGTCGACCGCGTGTGAGTACGGTCCAACTGCCACTGCGCTTGTTGCTGTAATTTCTTTTCCAACCTTTGCAGCCACGGTCATGCATCTCCTTGTGAACCGACAGCCCTCTTCCGCCGGCGCAGCATACCATGCAAGGTTAAGGGATCACAATGCAAATATTCTCCTTGGTTCTAACAGCTGCTGTTGTCCTTCATGAAAGGCCGCTGCTCCAGGCTGATCCATCTTTGATAAGGGCGCAGTAAAACCTGATGATTTTTTATGGAAAATGTCTTATAACCGGGAACCGAAGCTTTGCACCAGCCGGGCGTCCTCCAAGGCCTGGCGCTGGGCGGGTCAGAGAGTGCACCTATATCTTTTGAGGGCTTGCCGCGGCAAGCAAAAGGAAGACTGCCATGAGCTTGTTCGACAAGATGTTCGGGAAAAAGGTTGCAGCTGAAAAGACCTCTGCCCCCCACCAGGAAATCGATTTCATCACTGCCCTGTCGATGCACGTGCGCGGCGAACTGGAAACGGCGCTCTCTGCCTATCTGAGCTTCGCTGAAAAAACCCCCGAGTACACTCTTGCCCCGTTTTTCGCCGCCACCATCGAGGCCGGAAAGGGAAACACGGCTGAGGCTGCGGATACGCTGCGCACTCTCAGCCGGCAGTTCTCCGCGGCGGGAGAGAGCGTCTCGCGCGGCATCGCCCTGGAGATTATCGATCTGCTCAAGGACAGGACACTCCCGAAGCTTCCTGCCGTTGCCGACCTTATCGTTTCTTTCGGAGACCTCCTCAAGAAACAGGGGCACATCCGTGAGAGCGCGGTCTGCTTTGAAATAGGCACGGGGCTGGTCCCGGACAACGCACATATGCTCCATAAGCTTGGCGACACGCTTCATGACCTGCGCATCTACGACTACGCCGAGTCGGTGCTCAAGGAAGCTCTGAAACACGCGCCGTACCATTTTGGGGCCATCTACACCTACGCCGTGCTGTTGCAGGATCTCGGGCGTAACGAAGAGGCCATCGCCTACTACGAAAAAGCTGTGCAGCTCGTCCCCACCCACGTAAGTTGCCAGAACAACTACGGCGCCGCGCTCTTGAGGGCGAATCGACTGGACGATGCGCTTATCCACTGCACCCTCGCTGAAGAACTGGACCCGAAGGCTCCGCTTGTCAAAATCAACCTCGGCTACATCCACTCGCTCAGACAGGAGTTCGACGCGGCCCGCACCTGCTTTACGGAAGCCCTGTCGCTCAACGACAAGCTTGACCCGGCATACTTCGGGCTCGCATCGGTTGAGCAAGCAGTGCAGGGCGATCCCGAACGGATCAAGGAGCTTTACCTCAAGGCCGTCGAGATCAACCCGGCACTGGCCGAGGCACACTACGCACTCGGCAACGTTCTCGCCGCCCAAGGGGATCAGCAGGCGTTGGCGTACTTCTCCACGGCAGCACTGCTAAACGACAACATGAGGAACCTTCACAGGGATTTCGGCCTTGCCTCCCTGCACTTCGGTCGGCGGGAGGAGGCGCTGCGACTGCTGAGACTGGCGCTCCAGCAAAACCCTGAAGACGTTATGGTGCAGGAGGCGCTCGCCAAGGCGGAAGCGGACATTTCCCAGTAGCTCCGAAGGGGCAAGTTAACGGCATCCATTGTCGCAAGGGGGGACGGGTGAAATTCGACCGCTTTCTTCAGGAGGCCTGCCCTCCCCTCAATCTCGAGTGGCGCAAGTACAGAAGGCGCTCCGCCAGGCACCGGGTCGACGCAAGGCTTATGGAACTCGGCATCGACAGTTACGGCGGCTACCTGGAGATGCTGCGCTCCGAGCCGCGCGAGGCTGCGCTTCTCCCCGACCTGATGCGCGTCACGGTGACCCGTTTCTTCCGCGAGGAGAGGGCCTGGCGCGAACTGAAGGATCTCATCCTTCCCGGGCTATTGTCGGGAACCGACGCTACCCGCCCTCTTCAAGCCTGGAGCGCAGGGTGAATCGGCGCAGAATCCGAACCCATCTCAGCTAACCCACAGCACCAAGTCTCTCGCCTAAACGGCATGGGACAGGTACCCCCGGGGAGGTCAGCCGCCCCCCACGGACACCTTACCCCCATCGGTGGTGACTTCCCCCACCTACACCCTGCGAGCTTTCCCCCAACCTTGGGTGGTATACCCCAAACCCGGAAATCGAGCTCGTCAGAGCGCCCATTGTTCCAGCCTCACGGATGGAAATTTTCAAATTCTAATTTATTTTTTAATTAATAAAAGACCCCTAAGTCGTGCGTCTACACCAACAATTCCACGCACTTGCTGCGATAATTTCCTTAAAAATTCATGCACATTTTTATCAAGTAAAAAAGTAAGGTATTTACCGCATGTTAAACGGCCACTTTTCAATATATGGAATTTGACATATCAGTGCCTCCCCCTCTGCGCTCCCCAGGCGACGCCCCTCCTTACCGGCCCCAGAAATTAATTAAATTATTCCTATCACTACCGACACCCCCCGATCTCGGTCCCCTTCCGCTTCTAAAAATGCCCCTCTCTTATTACCGTGGAATTCCTCTTGCACTAGGGGGAACGTGAACCGCCTGCGGGTCATGCGATGAAGATCTGGAATGCAATGGCAATAACGCCCGCGTCAAAGACAGTCCCGAAAAGGAGGTGACCAGCACAGGGACGGCAACGTGGCGACTGCATATCTCATTACAAAAAAGGAGAGTAAGGCATGAAAAAAGCGATCTTTGTTTCCTTGGTAGTGTCACTGGCCATTTCAGCCTCTGTTGCCTTCGCCGGCAAGCCCGGTGACGGCGGAACCACCACGTCCACCAACCTGATCGTCGGCCGTCCGGCGAAAGGGATGTACTGCGCCGACCCTGCCGGCTGGATCAGCGGAGGTTATTCCGGCGCCAACGGCATCTACGTCTGGAACAACGGCACCCCGGTCAAGGCCCAGGACCTGAACGCCGACGGCTACCTGGTGACCCCCTCCACCGGAATCACCTACTCCGTCCCGTCGACCGGCCAGACCGGCGCGATGACCCTGTCCGACAGCATCAACAAGATCTACACCGCTACCCCGACCAGTATCGCAGCGGACAAGCTCTACACCCAGACCGACACCGCCATCAACTACACGGCTGAAGGGAAAACCTACCCCGGCGTCATCCGCCGCTGGAACGCCAAGTGCGATGGCTGCCATGCTACACCGCCGGCGCACGCCATTGCCAACAAGGCGACCACCCCCGGCATCTCTACCTGCCGCAACTGCCACGCCTTGGGCGACAAGATGAAGACTTCGCACTGGAACAGGGTCCCGAACAACACCACCTCCGACGCCTGCTACGCCTGCCACCCGTCTCCCTGCTACTCGGGCATCCACCAAGGCAAGTTCCCCGGCGACGCCATCGGCTGTGTCAGCTGCCACGGCGACCTGACCATGGCCGCGAACGGCCAGATGAAGCTCCCAGGCCAGCTCGGCTTCCCGACCTGCCAGGACTGCCACGTCTCTGCAAACCGGCAGCCGGTACCGTATGCAACGAACACGAACGTCGAGTACAAGAGCTCCGTGGGCCACGGCAGAAGGCTGAGCGGCGGCGCCAAGGTTCTCTGCATCACCTGCCACAACTCCATGCACATGGAAACCAAACCTCTGAGCTGGGGTGACGGCGTTGCCAACAACTGCGAGAAGTGCCACACCACCAAGCCGAGCGCCGGCAACATGGGGGACTCCTGCGGGTCCTGCCACGTCGACTCGTTCAATCCGCACCTGGTAGTCAAGTAGCAAGGTTTCAGCTTGATCTGCATGCAATGCGGCCGCACCTCCGGGTGCGGCCCACCTTGTACCGCGAAGCCGGAAGCACCGGCACCGTTTGAAAGATTCCGGGCCTAGGCGCCGGACCGCATGAGGACCGGCAGAAGCCACGGACACGCTTAAAAGGAGATGGATGTATGAAGAAGATCGGTCTTGTTCTGGGAATGCTCATTCTTGCTGCGACCTCTGCTGCCGGTCCCTGTGCCGCCGAGCCCGCAGCCGGTCCCACGGCAATCAAAGGAGAGCAAAAGGCTGAGAAGAAGAAAACGGGAACCTATCTCGGCGAGGTTATGGAGGTGGACCTCAAGGCAAACAAGATGCTGGTCGCGCCCAAGAATTCATCCCTCGCCATCGTGTTGAACACGAGCAGGGTCAAGAACATCGCCGGATACGCAGGACTTGGCGAGGTAAAGGCAGGAGACTGGGTAGAAGCGACGTTCGAGGCGAAGATCGGAACGATGTACGCCCTGACGGTGGCCAGGGCCAAGAAGCCGGAAGAGCCGAGGGGCGCGGTGGCGAAGCAAAAACCCGCGCATCACCCGTAGGACCTGGAATCACCAGCCGCATCAACTGACAGCGCGACGGCAGCAGGAGCAGCTGTTTTGAAGTGGCACCAACGCACTGAAAGCACCCGCATGACATGCAGACTGCGCCATCTTGGGCCGGGGTAACGCCTGGCCCCTTTTTCGTACAGCTACTCATCCCTCTCCCTGCAAGCACACAGGCTCTAAAAAGTATACTCTCCTCGGCATCCATCATGTATCTGCTGACAACAACAGGCGGGGCAATCGTAAATCGACAGAGACATGCTATAGTCATATCTGCAGACATCTACAGCTAAGCAACGCGAGGAGATCGACATGAGCCAGTATCAGATAGCCGTTATCGTGGGCAGTCTTCGCCGTGACTCAATCAACCGCAAGCTTGCCAATGCGCTCGTCAAACTGGGACCGGCGGATTTCTCATTCAAGCTGCTGGAGATCGGTGACCTGCCACTGTACAACCAGGACGACGATGACCACCAGGCCGAACCTGTCGTCCGCCTTAAAAGCGAAGTAATGGGAGCCTCGGGTCTTATCTTCGTGACACCCGAATACAACCGGTCCGTCCCGGGCGTGTTGAAGAATGCCCTCGACAACGCATCACGCCCCTACGGGCATAGCGCCTGGGCCGGCAAACCCGCAGGTGTCCTGGGCGCGTCAATCGGCACCATAGGCTCCGCCCTGGCTCAGCAGCACCTGCGGAACATGCTGGCCTATCTGGACGTGCCGACCATGGGGCAACCGGAGGTTTTTCTGCAGGTCAAGGAAGGTTTCTTCGATGAGGCAGGGAACCTGGCGAGTCCGGATACCGCCAAGTTCGTTCAGGGATGGATGGACCGTTACGTGGCCTGGGTAAAGCAGCACGCAGCGTGAAACATCCGCATCGATGGCGCGCACCAACGAGAAAGGGCGGCACACGAGAGTGCCGCCCTTTAATTTTGGCGTGGCAGTTAGGCCTCAGACGACGCGCTTGGCGCCAAGATAGCGCGTACGGTAGTAGTCGCTGTCCATATCCGAGATGGTGACCTCACCTTTTCCCGAGGAGGCATGTATCATCTTGCCATCACCCAGATATATCCCGACGTGGGACGGGTAGGAGGCGTAGGTCTGGAAGAAGACCAGATCTCCTTTTTTCAGATCGCCTTCGGCAACCTCGCTCCCGACGTTGATCTGCTCCCGGGCAGTCCTGGGAAGATCTACCTGGTGCTCGCGGAAGACCTGTTGCACGAAGCTCGAACAGTCTATACCGGCGGCTCCCTCGCCACCGAACCGGTAGGGAATGCCGAGGAAATCGGAAGCGGTTTCGCCGATGAGATCGGCATCGGCAGCAACCCCGGGTTGAACGGCAGCCGGCAACTCGTTCGAAGCAGCCCGGAGCGCTGCCGCGCGCAAGCTGGCGGGGCCGACATTGGTCGTGCCGGAGTTTCCCGCGAGAGCGGCGAGCAGGGACTCCATGGCACGGGTGGCCGATGCGGTCGAGTCCACGGGATCCCCCGAGAGCGAGAGGGAGCACTGCATCATCTCGATGCGCAGCAGCTCCGCTGCAGCCTGCTGCGCCGCTCTTGCGGGGTTCGCCTCGGATACCTCCAGCGACTTCAACAGCGAGTCAAAGGCGGAACTGCCAGTGCCGCTTCTCCTCGGGCTACCCGGTTCCGGAGCTGTCGCGGTCTTTGCAAATGTCTGCAGAGGATTAATTGCCATCGTAGTTCCTGTTGCTCCTTGAGGCGGCGCCCGCCACCGCCAGGGCCAAGTCGACGCCGGCGGGTGGGATTTTGACACAGAGTCAAGGCACCGTCATCGCTTCTTCACGTAACCACGCGAAAACGTTGGCCAGAAGCGGTGCCGATGATGACAGGAGCACCGTTGCTGCTCATAATGCAATATGGCAGCCAAGATCCAGGGGGTACGGCTATCCTCAGGAAGGGGGCGCGACTTCGGCGGTCGCGGAGGCGCCGGTGCGGGGAAAGGTGCTTAGGATCGCAGGGTGCGGGGCGAGCTCTGCCGGGCCTCACCCCAACGGAGGCGGGAACAGGGGATGTTGTGTTCGAGATCGGTCACCAGTTAATCGCCGAAAGCCTCACTGTCGAAAACCTCCTGCATATCGCGTGAGGTCTTTACCACCGTCCCCTTGTAAAGGACGTACTGCCTGTGGCACGCACATGAATATGCCAACTTCACACTCCAGTGAGCTTGGACATAACCGGGATAGTCATTGCGCAACCCGCATTCACAGGTAAAACCATTCTCGTCATGCTCTATGTTCGCCATTAAGTCCCCCTGCCACAGCCAAAGCACCTTCAGCCACAATCAACAGGCGCATAAGCTGCTGAATAACAAGTGCCTGATTATACAGGCACCGCCACAACTTGCAGCGTGTTTACGGACAAACATATACGATTCTATGCAGCTTCCCATGAAAGTCAACTTGACTCATCGAATCACCTGGTCCCCGCACCGAGGTACTCGCAAAGCACCCAGCCAACGGCGTTTGTGACACCAGTGGAAGATGGCGCTTGAGTTTTGATCCCCCCAGCCGATACGTCCTTGTACAACCCTACTGGTTGCTTTCGGACCACATATCGTTGTATTGTGATTGACCCTTAAGGCGCGACGCCTGCACAAGGCATAATGGCAACGGGTGCATGCATACAACAGACGATAGACGACAATACTAAACCATCCGCGAGGATGGGGCGGAAAGCCCATTGGGTCTCACGGAGACAGCCGGGTTGCCGAAATATCATTTTTCTGGCAATCCGGCTTTTTTTTTGCGGTAGCCGATCGATATTTTACCGGGTACTGGAGGTCTCATGCTGGCACTGGACAGCACCGTCGGCTGTATTGAAGCATCCGCATCAGAGGTACTTGAACTCCACCGCTCCGCCACTGTCACAAAAGGCCTCTCAGCCGAAGCAAAGCCGGCAAAGTTGGAGGCATATGTCTGCGCCATCAAGAAAAAGACCCAGGTAAAGACGTACCTCGCCATTGTTGCCGACGACCGCAGGATATACGTCTATAGCAAGCCGGGTAAAGCCGACGGCGAAAGCGATTACCTGCCGAGCGTTCAGCGCGCCCTGGATTGCGCCAGGTCGATGGGGTTCTCACCGGAACCGGTGGACCTCAGCTACAGCCCCGCCATGAGGGAGGTGGTGGTGCGCAACACCAAGATCCTGCGTCCCCCCGGGAGCAAGGCGGGCGCCTTTCTCAAACACGGCATGGCCGGCGCGCCGATCCTTCCCATTGCAAAAGCAGCGAAGCATACTCCGACACCCTCCCCCCCAGCCGCCCCGCAGGTCTCCTCCCCCCGGATACCGGCAACTTCGCCTCCCCTCCCGGCAACTGCGGTCGCCTCCCGGCCGCCGCGGGGAAACGAACTCCCGGGGCAGGTACCGGCACTGGAGAGCACCCTATCGCAACTGAAAGAAGAGCTGGCCGCATGCGCGGCTGACAGGGATGCGCATGCGGCTCAGTTGCAGCAGATCTCAGGGCAGCAGCAGGCGATTGCCGCGGAACTCGCCCTCGCACGGCAGGAGTGCGCCAGACTGGGTGCGGAAAGAGACGACCTGGCCCGGTACCAGGAGCAGTGCGCAGGTTTGGCCAGGGAGAAGGTCGACCTTGAGGGGCAATTAAGGGAGCTTGGCCTGCAGCACCAGGATTGTCTCGCGGAGTTGTCTGGCCTGCGGGAGGAATGCGCCCGCCTCACTGCCGATAAAGCCGCCATGGAGCAGGCGGTTGACGGTGCCGAAAAGGCGTCGTCCGAACTGGTCTCGCTGCGGAAGGAGGTTGCCGTGCTTTCCGGGAAGGTCGAGGAAGCGGACCGGCTCAGCCTTTCGCTTGGCGAGGAGCGCACCGCGTTGGCCGAAGCCCTGTCCCTGGCCGGGCAGCAGGTCGAGGCGGCAAGCGCAAAGCGCGACGAGGCGTTCCAAAAAGCAGAGCAACTGGCGGCGGAAAACAGCGAGGCCGGCGCACGGATCAAGGCGGTGCGCGCTGAGCTTGCGGCCGCGCTGCAGCGGATGGAGGCCCTGGAGCAGCGAAAGGGCGCCGCTTTTGCGGAGCTGGCCGCGCTGCGCAGGGAGGTCGTTTCGTTAAGGGACCAGCAAAGGGAGTTGCCCGAGAAGGAGAGGGAAGTTCCCTCCCATTCGGCCGGCGAGACCCGACCGTCGAGCGAGACCATTTTGCCTCCCCCCCCGGCGCGCGTGCCGGGAGCCGAAGCGCAATCCCACGCGCCGGAAGGGGCCGCCGAGTTCGCTGACTTCACCTTTGCGGAGAATACCGGGGATTGCGCCTCAGAGGCGGTGCGGGCACCGGGGGAGAGCCCGCAACTGCCCGATGAGACACAGCAGCTACCTCCGGAAACTCGGCCGGCACCCCTGGAGAGCCGGCAGGCACCCGGGGAGGCGCTGCATGCTCCCGGGCTGGCGCATATGGCCGACAGGGAACGGGAGTTCGCCTACTATTCGTCGATGACGGAAGAGACGACACGCTTCTCAGGCGAGGCGGCGCAATTCCCCCCCTTCGTCGATCTGGCGCCGGATCCCTCGCCGGTTGCCGCCCAGGCTCCCGATTTCCCGCCGCTTGCCGACCTGCACGGGGGCGACTTCTTTTCCGCCTCCGACGACGGCTCCGAGCCGGTGCGCTTCCTCCTGAACTCGAAGCTCGACGCCATAACATACTCGGACGCGGAGGATTTGGTCGAACTGCACCAATCGATCAACAACGCGAACCTTGCTCCTGATGGAAAGGGGCAGGAGAGCTGCCGGGGTTACATCTGTGCAGTGAAGGAGGGGGGAGCAGCGCGGGTATTCGCCGCGATCCACGGCACCCAGAGCGGCCGGACCAGGGTCTACCTCCCGCAGGAGCAGCCCAAAGACGAGCCGAGCTATGCGAAGACCATCAAAGGCGCCATAAGTTTTGCCGAAGAGGTCGGCCTGATGATGGAGCCGGTCAAGCTGGATGCCCCCGCGCTGCAGCAAAGCGAGTGGGTCCCAAAATGCCCGGCTCTCAGGAAGATTGAGAAAGGTTGACTGCAGGGATCTCTTTTAAGCCTGGTTCCTCTTGAAGAGGAAGTCGCTCCACCTCTCCCCAGACCTCGTCAGAGGTTGCTGGGCCTTGCGTATCGGGTCTTGCCCGATCTGCACCCACCCGGACGACCTGAGAAAAGCCACGATCTTCTTTTCCCGGATCAGGTAATCAAGCATGTAGGACGGGACACTCTTCTCGTCGCCGTTGGTAAAAATCACCGAAATTCCCATCTGAACACTCCGTTTGCCTCGCACCGCGTTCCAGTTGTTTGACGACCCACCTCCTCGCTTCATATTCAATGCCCACCGAACAAGCCGATTCTAGCCCAACCCTGTCCGCGACACAACACAATATTGACCAACCCCATGCATCCCATCGCATTTACCGATCCGGCAATTGCCATACCTGTGAAAACGGCTTGACCGGTGCGGCAGTTTTCCCTCCCCCGCGGCGCCGGCCCCGAGGTTCCAAAAAAAAGCCGGCACCCTTGCCATTTCATGAATAGCTGCTAAGTTACTCTACTATGTTTGAAATGTCTAATAAAAATCAGGAGGTGCTCCCATGATAGTGACGGGTCATGACAGCTCATAAACCGCACCGTCTCCTTAAAGCGCTCGCAGCACCTCAAGATATCGTCACTCCGGTTAACCCTTCCAGCCCAGATTTTTCTCGCACCGCGCAGGCACCAGACCAACGAACAAGGAGGATTCTATGCAACGCTCGCTTTTGAAAAGGTTGTCGTCAGTCTTAATTGCCTCAACCGCTGCAGCCGCACTGTTCCTGGGCGGCTGTGAAGGGGATCAGGGTGATCCCGGCAGGGATGCGGTTTCCCCGGCTCAAACACCTGTGAACGTGTCAGGTCTGACCGCAGAGCAGCAGTCCAACCTCGAGTTTCAGGGGACGGTCACCGGCGTCACCATCAGCAGCCCGCCGGTGGTGCGGTTCAGGATTACCGACAGCAACGGCGCGCCGATCGTCGGGCTGAACCAGCGGAACACATCGAACCAGCTGACGAACCTGGGCTTTTCCATCGCCAAGCTGGTCCCCTCCGCTAACGGCAGCCCGTCCAGGTGGGTCAACTACATAGTCACCACGGTACCCACCGGCACTACGACCACCGTTTCAGGCAGCCGTCCCACTCGGGACCGTGAAGGAACCTTGGTCGACAACGGCGACGGCTCCTACGTCTATACCTTCGCCCGCGACATCACCCTCGCCGCAAACCAGGCCGCTGCGCTGACCGACTCGGGGGACATCAGAAAAGCCGACCTCGGCGACCTTTCCTACAACGCGAACCTGACACACCGCCTGGTAATCGAATTTGGCGGCGACATCGCCAACACCTCCCCCACCCTGGCCTTCGAGAACCCGCTGAACATCGTCTTCGACTTCATTCCGGCAACGGGTGCCGCGGTTACAACCGCCAACACGCAGCGGGAGATCGTCACCATCCAGCAGTGCAACTCATGCCACGGCGAGTTGCTGATAACCGGTACCGCACAGTTCCCCCACCCGGCCGCCACCGATACCCGCTACTGCGTTATCTGCCACACCAGCCAGCGCGCCTTTGGCCGTCCCATCTCGACCGCTGCCGCCACAGCCCCCAGCTTCTCGGGGAACACCTGGGTGACCGACGAGGGGGGAGGCGAGGTCGAGGTGATCGGCGAGTTCATGACCCTTGTCCACAAGATCCACATGGGGAGCCAGCTGACCGAGACCGGCTACAACTACGCCGGGATCGAGTTCAACGACCTCACCAACCCGGCAAATCCTAGCCTGTGCCGCAGGTGCCACGACGATGCAGCCGCTCCACAAGGGCAAAACTGGCACACCATGCCCAGCCGCAAGGCATGCGGCTCCTGCCACGACAACGTCCATTTCGCAACAGGCGTGGGACACGACGGCAATCTCGTCCAGACCAGCGACGTCGCCTGCACGGGATGCCACAACAGCACCTCCATCCAGCAGAACCACCAGGTGAGCAGCCTCTCGACCACCAACCAGACTACGCCTGCAGGGCTCACCAATTTCTTCTACGAGATCGCCAGCGCGAACGTCGATCCGGCCACCAACAACCTGGCCATCCGGTTCAGGATCCAGCAGAGCACCGACACCGCGACCGCGACGAGAACCAACGTGGTCTTTACCGGAACCGGCGTAAGCGGTTTCACCGGCACCCCGGCCTTCCTCCTGGCCTACACCCTGCCGCAGGACGGCATCGCGGTCCCGGCGGACTACAACAACCTCGGCAAGGTTGCCGCCCAGCCTGATTCCATATCCATCGCAAACCTGCTGACCCCGGCCAACGCCGGGACGTTGGGGAGCATCAGCGGGCCCGACGCCGATGGTTACTACACCGCCACCGTCCTCTCCGCCAGGGCCTTCCCCGCCGGCGCCATCATGCGGGCCGTCGTCATGCAGGGGACCTTCACCCAGGTGCGGACCGCTCCGCTTACCAACATCGGCCGTCCCGCCGTGTCCGTCGTCACGCCGGTCACCGGCGACGCCGTTCGGCGCAGGGTCGTCGACTCGGCCAAGTGCGACAGGTGCCACGAGCGGCTCGAGTTCCACGGCGGGAGCCGCGTCTACGAGATACAGGTCTGCGTGACCTGCCACAACCCGAATTTCACCTCCAGCGGCCGGACCACAACCGACGCCAAGCTGAGCGTCTTCAACTTCACCCCGATCCAGCAGGAGATCCTCGTCGGATGGGATCCGGCTTTCAATAGGGCCACCCCAAACTACGCCCTGCTATTCCCGGAGACCTCCAACAACCTGAAGGACATGATCCACGGCATCCACGCAGGAGGGGAGCGCACCACCCCGTTCCGTGACGTCCGAAACGGCCCGGGCACCGGCATCACCCTCATCAACGCCGCCGACATCGACTTCCCCAACCTCCTGCAGGACTGCGAAGTCTGCCATGTCACCAGCTCGGGCACCAACCAGCAGACCTACAGGGCCGACCTGCCGGACAACGTTCTGCCTACCACCTATGTCACATTGAACGCGACCACGCCGGTGACCATTGCCAGCGTCACCGCCTCCCGCAACACAGTACCCAACCCGACCGACCTGGTCGTCGCCCCGATCACCGGCGCCTGCATCAGCTGCCACGACACCCCGGTTGCCAAGGCGCACATGCAGGCAAACGGCGCGCTGCTGGGCCCCGGCCTGAACGGTCCCACCTACACCGACCTGGGCGTGGCGCGCAGCCAGCTGGATGCCCTCGGTCCGCCGAACTTCGGCGAGCAGTGCGTCCTTTGCCACGGCGCAGGCAGGATCGCCGACGTAGTGGTGGTGCATGAGAGGTAGCCACTCAGAGTTCGCGGGGGCACGGGATCGTGCCCCCGCCAGTGGCTCCTTTTGAAACCGGCATGACCGGGGGCAACCATAGCCCCCGGTTTTCTTTGCAATTGCATTTCCCCACCAGCAACCGGATACGGAACCAAGAAAGGAGGAAATGTCTTGAAAATTCAAAAGAAAACAACGGGAGCCGCCCGTCCCTGTGCCTTGAAGATCATGGGAAGCATCCTGTTCTCCTGCTCCTTGCTCGTCTTCGGCCAGACAGCGGCTAACGCAACCTCGGTTTCGGGAGACTCGTTGACCATCCTGCGCATGAGGGAGAATACGCAGAACGACTTCCTGCTCCCGATCTACGAATACCTGCACCTCTCCGTGACCGACGTCGGCAGCCAGGGGACCACATCGGTCGAAATCGGGGGGTGGGGGCGCCAGGATCTGGCCGACCGGAGCACCGACCAGCATACCGAAGGAGACATCCAATACGGCTTTTTGAGCTACCGCGCCAACAGGAACAACCTGCAGCTAAACGCCGGGCGCCAGTTCGTGATCGAGGGGGTCGCCACCGAGCGGGTGGACGGCCTCTATCTCAGGAGCGATCTTGCCGCGGGCTTCACGGCGGCGGCTTACGTCGGAAACCCGGTGGTCACCGAACCGAACTTCGATGGGGGAGAGCTGATTTACGGCGGCCGGGTCGCCCACACCCTCCCCAAGTACTACTCCATAGGCCTGAGCCTGCTTAGAAACGAGACGGACGGCGAGGGACTGCGCGAGGAGCAGGGGATCGATCTCTGGCTGCACCCGATGCAGCAGATCGACATAACAGGCCGCTCCACCTACAACTCTCTGAGCAGCGGCTGGATGGAACACGCCTACACCGCCAGCGTCACCCCGATGTCCACGGTGAACGTGAGCGCCACTTTCCAGCAGGTCAACTACGAGGACTATTTCTATCACGTCACCACGAGCGCTCTGAGCCTCACCAACGGCATCCTGGTCCCCGGTGAGGAGATGTGGAACGTCGGTGGAAGCGTCGGCTACACAGGCGTCAAGAACCTTGCCATCACGGGGGAGTACAACCACTACGAGTACGAGATCGCGGGGAGCGCCGACTACTTCGGCCTGCTGGCGAGCTACACCACGCCCACCGCCCTGACCACCGGAGCCTCGTTCCACCGCATGGACGGCTCGAGCGGGCCGCTCAGCTACTACCAGTACCGCGTCTGGGCCACGCAAAAGTTCGGCGCGGCGGATGTCACCCTCGACTTCTTCGACGTCGACTTCGACAGGGGCATCAACGGCAGGGAAAATACCTACTCCCTGGCGGCTGCAGCCGGATACGATTTCAGCCAAAACCTCAGGGTTGCCGCCGACGTCGACTACCTGAGGAGCACCGATTTCGACCACGAGCTGCGCGGGTTGATCAAGGTGAGTTATGCATTTGGCTTTGGAAAGGAGGGGCAATAGTGAAAAACACAGCCTTGATAGCGTTTTTGGGACTCATGTTGTCTGTGCTTTACGCCTGTGCCAACACGAACAGCATCGCCCGTGTGCACCCCGAGGAGGTGAAGGGGCTGCCGCGCTGCGCCGAGTGCCATACCGACCAGTGGACCGCGCTGAACCACCAGGCACAGGACTTCTACCTGAAACATAAATTCTACGCCGCCCAGCAAAGAGCCGCCTGCACCACCTGCCACAAGGAGTCGTTCTGCGTCGAGTGCCATGCCCACAAGGAAGAGATCAAGCCCAACGACAAGTACAAGGACAGGCCGGAGCTGTCTCTGCCGCACCGTGGGGACTATCTCAGCCGGCATCGGGTCGACGGCAGGATCAATCCCGTCTCCTGCCTGAAGTGCCACGGGCGACAAAATAACGAGAGGTGCAAAACATGCCATCGCTAACTACTAAACCAGTTTTTGCCATAGTCATGCTTTGGTGCCTTTTGGTCCTGTCGCTCGCCGGTTGTGGGGATAACAACGCCCATTCCAGCTATGACCCGGACCGGGGGGCGCACCCCGACGACTGGCTTCCCGCCCGGCACGCGGTAGCTGCCTTGGGTCGTCTTGACGACTGCAGACCGTGCCACGGCACGGATTTCAGCGGCGGCATCTCCAAGGTCGCCTGCACTCAGTGCCATCTGGGCAACGAGACGGATGTGCATCCCCTCGAGTGGGGGGCGCACGACTACGCGGAGCACGGCGACTGGATCAGGCAGGCGTTGATCCAAACGGGGCGGTTTACGGCGCTAGATCTGAGGCCCGGGGTCCTCGGCACCACGCTGCTGGGCGCGGCGAGCGAAGCCTCGGCACGCTGTGCTACCGCCGAATGCCACGGCGCCGACTACCGCGGGGCGGCGAACTCGGGCCCGTCGTGCTTCGACGACCAGCCGGGGGTGACCAATTCCAGCTGCCACATCGGGAATGCCTTCTCCGTCCACCCCCTCGACTGGTTCCCGCCGAGCGCGTCCACCAGGGCGGGTATCGTCCCCACCATCCTGCCGGCTCACGGCAGTTACGTGAACACCTACGGTGCCGCAGAGTGTTCCATCCCGGTGTGTCACGGGTCGGGAACGGGCACGGCTGGACCGACTACGGTCATTAGGGTCGGGATCGGGAGCACCAGGATTACCGGAACGACACCTACCACCCCTAATTTCGCGTTGACCGGATTCACCGGCTTTACCGGGTTCACCACGGCGACAACCGCAACCGGCACAGGACCGGGAGAGGCCGTGGTCAGGAACACGGGACGCTTCTGCGCGGCGTGCCATTTCTAGGCACCCCGCAGTGACGGAGAATCGTAAAACAGGGGAGGCGGAAAATCCGCCCCCCCTGTTTTGTTTTTTGCAAGCTGCCAGCGGGGTGAGCGTCCTATCTACTGGGACAACCTGTCACGCACCTGCGCGCGCTCCCGGACCTGGTGCGCCTCGCTCCACCCCAGTTCCGCCGCCATGATCTCCAGCACCGCCGGGGCCGCGGCCAGGGCGGCGTCTTGGTCCAAGAGGGCCAGCGGAATGCGGCGTTCCAGGAAATCGAGCAGGCAAAGGGCCATTTCGCTGCGCACCGCGTAAAGCACCTCCCCTTTCAGGTAGGGATGCCCCGGCACGAGCCTCTCGCCCATTGCCCCCCGGCAAAGCCGCGCCACCTCAAGGCACCGGTCTCCGTAGGAGCTGTGCAGGTGCAGGGCGACGTCGGGGTCGAGAGCGTAGCTGCTGGCGATCTCGGCCGCGCTCTCCGGCCGGAAGCTCTCACCGCCATGCAGCTTGATCCGGTCGGTGCGGCACTCCCCCTGCGCCGCGAGCCCCGTGCTTCGCAGCGCGAAATCGACGGTATCCAGCGCCATCTTGCGGTAGGTGGTCCACTTGCCGCCTACGATGGTGATGAGTCCGGTCGGGGAAGAGCTTATGACGTGGTCGCGGGCGAGCTCCGCCGTGTCGGCGGTAAACGGGTCGTGGACCAGCGGCCTCAACCCGGCCCAGCGCGCCCTGATGTCGCTGCCGCTTACCTTGAGGTTGAAATAGCGCCCCAGGTGACGCAACAGGTACTCCACGTCCTTTGTGCCGGCGGCGGGGGCTTCGCCCGGCGCAGCCGGTTCTTCGGTGGTGCCGACGATGCACCCCCCCTGCCAGGGGAGGATGAAGAGCACCCGCCCGTCGTCCGTCTTGGGGATCATGATGCCGGTGTCATGGGGGGCGAACTCCCCGGGGAGGACGATGTGGATACCGCGGCTGACCCGCAGAAGCGGCGCGGCTATCGGGTCGTCCATCCGGCGCAGCAGGTCCGCCGACGGGCCGCAGGCGTTCACCACGCAGCGGGCGCGTATCTGCCAGGATGCGCCGTTCAGGTGATCCCGCACCAGCGCGCCGGCCACCCTCCCCTTTTCCCTGAGCAGCGCAACCGCTTCCAGGTGGTTGGCAAGGACGGCTCCCTCCCGCAGAGCGGTCAGCGCCAGCGCCACGTTCATGCGTGCATCGTTGAACTGTCCGTCGTAGTAGAGCACCCCCCCCTTCAGCCCTTCCCTTTTTATCATGGGAAAGCGCCGGAGCATCTCGGAGGGCGAGAGGTAGCTGCTCGTCCCGAGTCCGGCCCCGGCAGCGAGCACGTCGTACAGCTTGAGCCCCGTCCAGACATAGGGAACCTGGACGAGACCGTAGAGCGGGGTCACCAGGGTGAGCCGGTGGCAAAGGTGCGGGGCGATCCTCAAGAGGACGGCGCGCTCGTGGAGTGCGTCCCGCACCAGGTTGAACTGGACCCGGTCCCGGTGCAAGAGCGCCGCCTCCAGGTAACGCACCCCCCCGTGCAGCAGCTTGGTGCTCCTGCCGCTCGTCCCGCCGGCGAAATCCCCCTTTTCCACGAGGGCCACGCTGAGGCCGCGGCTGGCCGCGTCCAGTGCTATGCCGCATCCGGTCGCACCGCCGCCCACGACCAGCAGATCGAAGGTCCGACCCGATTTCAGCCTGTCGAGAAGCGCCTTTCTGTCCGTCACAAACACCTCCAAAGCTAAAAACCTTGCACCACTGACGACACGTAAACCCAGATGCCGCTAACAGGGATAAAGGGGATGAAAGGGATAAAAACGCCCAAATACCCGTCGTAAGTTAACCCACAGCCCTGGTTTTTGCAGTTATCCCCTGTATCCCCTTCATCCCTGTTGAACGCCTTTATGCGCAGACTGTCCCGTTCCTATTTGCCCCACCCAAGCGAAAGCTGCACGCACTTCCGCCATCCCCGATAGAGTTCCTGACGGCGCTCCTCTCCCATGCCCGGCTCGAAGCGCCGGTCCAGCGCCCACTGCCTCTTTATGGAATCCTGGTCGAGCACCCCGGCGCCGATGCCCGCCAGCAAGGCGGCGCCCAGCGAGGTACTCTCGGTGCAGCGCGGCCTGAGCACGGGTGCCCCCAAGAGGTCGGCCTGAATCTCCAGCAGCAGGTTGTTCTTCGTTGCCCCCCCGTCGACGCGGAGCTCGGTCAGCGCTATGCCGCTTGCGTGTTCCATGGCGCGTATGGCGTCGACCGTCTGAAAGGCGATCGCCTCCAGCGCGGCCCTGGCCAGATGCGCCTTGGTGCTCCCCCGGGTCAGCCCGGCGATGACCCCCCTGGCGTAAGGGTCCCAGTAGGGGGTGCCGAGACCGGAGAGCGCCGGGACGAAGTAGACCCCCGCCGTATCGGCCACGCTCCCCGCCAGCGCCTCCACCTCCCGGGGGCTCCCGATCAGCCCCAGCCCTTCCTGCAGCCACTGCACCGCGGCACCGGCGATGAAGATGGAGCCCTCCAGCGCGTACTGGACCGCCCCGCCGGGGAGCTGCCAGGCGATGGTGGCGAGTGCACCCTCGCCGCTGCCTACCTTGGCCCCGCTGTTCATCACCACGAAGGAGCCGGTGCCAAAGGTCGCCTTGGCCATCCCGGGCGCGAAACACCCCTGCCCGAACAAGGCCGCCTGCTGGTCGCCTGCCACGCCGGTCACCGGGATCTCTGCGCCGGTCAGGTCGGCGCAGGTCGGCCCGAAGGACGCCGCGCTGGCAAGCACCTCGGGAAGCATGACGCGCGGGATGCCGAAAAGCCGCAGCAGCTCGTCGTCCCACTCCAGTGTCCGGATGTTGAAGAGCATGGTGCGGCTGGCATTGGAGACGTCGGTGACGTGGGAACGCCCGCCGGAGAGCATGAACATGAGCCAGGAATCGACGGTGCCGAAGCATACCTCCCCCCGCCGTGCCCTTGCACGCAGCCCCTCGACATGCCCGAGCAGCCAGGAAAGCTTGCTCGCGGAGAAGTACGGGTCGAGGAGCAGGCCGGTCCGTTCCCGGACCATGGGTTCCAGCCCCTCCTGCTTGAGCCTCTCGGTCAGCTCCGCCGTGCGCCGGTCCTGCCAGACGATGGCGCGGTGAAGCGGTCTGCCGGTGCCCCGCTCCCAGACGAGGGTGGTCTCCCGCTGGTTGGTGATGCCGATGCCGGCGATCCTGGAGGGGGATATGCCGGCAAGGGCGACCACCTCCTTGATGCAGGCCAGCTGCCCCTCCCAGATCTCCTGCGGGTCGTGCTCCACCCAGCCGGGCCTCGGGTAGTGCTGGGTAAGCGCCCGGGACGCGGTTGCGAGCGCCTCGGCGTCCGTGTTAAAAAGGGTCGCCCTGCTGCTGGTGGTCCCCTGGTCGATGGATAAGAGGTAGTTCACGCATCCTCCCTTGTCACTTGAACCTTATGATGAACCTTGTGCCGATCCGCTCCTCCTGCTGCGTCCCGCCGGTGTCCCACCCGGAAACGGGGCTCTGGTCGTAGTACAGGGAAAGGTCGGTCTGAGGCGAAAGGCGTATGCCGAGCTCCCCTCTCCAGGCGAGGGCGTTTCGGGTGAGGTTCGAGAACTCGTACCTGCTGCGATCCGCTTTCGAGTCGGGCCTGGTACCAAGCTCGTCACCGGCGTACATCCCGACGCTTTCCATGGTCAGCATGGGGAGTTTGGCGGCCGCGGAGAGGTACAGCGTGTCGACAAGCGACAGCCGCCAACCGGCCTGGGCATGCAGACGGTGGCTCGACTGCTCCATCCCGCCGTGCCGCTCCCACTCGCGGGCATGGTAGCCGATCCCGAGTTCCGGTTCCAGGGTCAGCTCCCTGGATGCGGAGTATCTCATCCCGGCGTTGGTCAGAAAGCTGTCCGTATCGAAGAAGCGGGCTGCGGCGAGCGGTTCGGAAAGATTGGGGGTGTAATCGGGGATGGAGAGCTGGGGCGTGCCGAGGCCCGCCGCGAGAAGCGGTGTGGCGGCCGGCAAAAGGAGTGCGAGTGCTGCGAGCAGGGCTCTCATGCGCCACAGTGTAGCAAAAAAAGAACCAAGACGCCTCATCTTTAATTAGCAGCCGGGGAGCTTAAAGCGCGCGTCCCACGCAAAAAGGCCCCGGGATCACTCCCGGGGCCCGTCTTGTCAGGGCCTCCCCTTCATCAGGGGAGGCCTTTCTGCGCCTGCAAGCAAAGCAGGGTCAGGTGGTTCCTTAGAACCTGTGTACGCTGAAGATGGAGCTGGAGCCAGTCGAGCCGTGGCAGGTGACGCAGGACTCGTTCGCAGGCACGGCGGCGCTGCGGTTGACCTTGATCTGGCCGCCCATCTGGGTCATGTGTGCCTTGGCAGATGCACTGTCGTGGCAGCTGACGCAGGCAGCGGTGAACGGAGTGGTAACCTTGTCCACTGCGTTCGGGAGGCTGGTGCGCGCTGCGGTCACTGCGGTCACGTTGTTGCTCGTGGTAAGCACGGTGCCGTCGCTGGTCAGGTCGGTGGTCACCTGTACGCCGGTCGGGATGGAGGTGTAGGTGGTCCCTTTGTGGCACTGGGCGCAGTTCTTCGTCTGGCCGGGGAAGGCCCAGTCGGCTTTGAAGTACATGACCACGGAGCCCCTGTCGCGCACGAAGGTGAGCGTGTTGGTGCGGGCATTGCCGGCGTGGATGCCGTGGATCATATCCTTGAAGTTGTTGCTCTCTTCAGGATAGGTGGTCGGGTCGGCCAGCGTGTAGCCGTCCGCGGTGAGCAGCGCCTGCTCGGCAGCGGTCATGGTTGTCCCGATGTTGCTGGCGTTCGCGCCCTTGCCGGAGGAGCTCAGGTTCGGGACGTGGCACATGGTGCAGATGGACATGCCCACGGTGTCCTTGCCGACCACACGGTTGCCGCCGTGGCCTTCGAACCACTCGTGGCAGGTTGCGCATTTCGCGGAGTCAACCACGTCACGACGTACCGGGTCGCCGGTTACCGGCTTGACTGCGGAGAGGGCGTGGCGCGCGTTGGAGGCGGCGATGCTGTTGGTGCCGGCGGCCTGGGTGAAGTACCCCTGGAGGCCTACGGCGCGCAGGGTGGAACCTGACGGGAATGCCGCTGCCGAGTTCACCACTGCGGAGTAGTAGCCGTCGGCATCGGCGGTACCCAGGGTACCGTTGGTGCCGCCGAGCAGGCTGCCGATGGAAACGGTCTTCGGCTGTGCTGCCTTCACGCCCAGGTTGTTGTAATCGGCTGCGAAGGAAGCAGTCGGCTGGTTGGTGGTGTCCTTGTAGTAGGCAAGCAGGAAGCTCGGGCCGCCCGTGTAGCCGACAAGCGGGTTGGTAGCGGTGCCGTCAAACGCGACGTTGGTCTTGGCTGCGGTGAGCGAACCGGTGTTCTTCTGGATCCTGAACTTGATGGTCAGGTTGTTGCTGATCGGGTCCACTACTGCGCTGGCGATTTCGTAGTAGAAGTTGGTGAGGCCCGTCGGGGTCTCCGGGTTGTTCGGGGTCGCGATCTCGGTCATGTGCAACAGGGAAGCATCGGCGTGGCAGCCGGCGCAGTTCGCATCGCTGGTCTGGGCCGAGTGACCGGTCCCTGCGGCGAAGTCAACGTTGTCGTGGCAGGAACCGCAGGCCTTGCGGCTCGGCTTGGTCTTCCAGTTGTTGGCGGCGGGTGCCAGGGCCAGCTCTGCGGTGGTATCGCCCTTGTGGCACTGACGGCAGTTGCGTACGTCCTTCGGATAGTGGATCTCGTTGAAGTGGACGCCGGCGTAGTTGTAGTTGGTCTTGGTGAGGTGGCTGCCCATGTGGATCTTGTGGATCATGGTGACGAAATCGCCGGAGACTTCGCCGTCAGCAACGTAGGTCGATGCCGAGGTCGCAGTGATGGCCGGGAAGGCACCAGCAGTCGAGGTGGATGCGGTCCTGCCGATGGCGCGCTGCGAGGTGTGGCACATCATGCAGTATCTCACGTCGCCACGCCCGCCGTGGGGGGTGGTCACGCCGATCTTGCCGTGGCACTCGTTACAGGCCTCGGTGCTCAGCATGTCGCGGCCAACTACGGCAACTGTAGGGGTAGCGGGAATGAAGTCTTTGACCAGGTACTTCTCGTTGTAGAAGTTGCTCAGGTTGCTGCCGGTGGTCTGCAGAGCGACAGACGGGGTGGTGCGTACGCCGACCATGATACGGTGGGTCAGGTCAGCATTATAGGTGACGGTGGTTCCGGTGGTGGTCTTGATGTCTTTGCCGAAGATGACGGTGTAGGAGCCGTCGCCGTTATCGATCACGGTGTAACCGGAATCGGTGCTCGGGCGGGTGGTAGCGGTGACCATGTAGGAGAGCCACGCATCGGGGCTGCCGCTGGTGCCGGTTTTCAGCTGTGCGAGGACCAGGTTGAATGCCTTGAGACCCCTGATACCCTTGCCGGTGGCCTTGTTGGTCACGTAGAAGCTGACGATCGGCTTGGCACCCGGAATGGCAACGGAGGTAACGGCGCCGTCGAGGGTGGTGTTGTTCAGCTGGTCGACGCTCAGGGAGCCGGCATCCAGCGCCGGGAGGAGCGCAGCGGAGCTGAACTTGCCGCTCAGAGCGAGGTTGCCGCTGCTGTAGGCCAGCTGGAGGCCGCCGTTGTTCACGACCGCAGCGGCTGCATCGGTGTAGGTCTTGGTGGCCGATGCGAGCGTCTGGTTGGCATCACCGAGGGTGCCGGTCAGTCCCAGCAGCTGGGAAACCAGCACCGTCCTGTTGGTGGTGTCCTGGCTGATCTCGATGCTGATCGGGTTGCCCGCGGTGATGGCGCCGGCAGCAGGGGTGTTGCTCAGGTCGACGGGCACCACGTTTCTGAAGGTCCCTTGAGCGACGATCGCCTTGAAGACGAGGACGGTCTTGGTCGCAGGCAGGTTGAAAGTCACGTTCTTGAAGCTACCGTCGGTCCCAATGGCGCCGGTGCCGAGCTGGGCGCCGTCGAGCGCATTGTAAATGAACACGTTGTTAGGGGCAGCGGCAGACGTTGCCGACAAGAAAGTGCTCTTTGCGGTCGCCTTGGAGACGTCGACCTTACCGCTGACCGTCACCTCGGTTCCCTTTTCGGTAACCTTGGTTGTAGAGCCCCCTCCGCTGCAGCCTGCGAGAGGCAACAGCGCACATGCTGCAAGTGCTACGAGGTACCTTAAGTTTCTGCCAATCATAGTTTCCTCCTGTTGTTTGTGTACTGCTCTGGTAGTTCTTTCCGGGTTTTTGAAACGTTCAGCAAAAAATCCCCCTTATGAATGCGTTTTTCTACCCATATCCGGCTAGCAAGGAATTAGTTGGTAGTGACCTGCCCCCCGATGGTGACCCCGAGGGAAGCCTGGTTCGGTGTGACAGAAAGTGCGGCGCTGGAGGCCGACCTGTTCCCTGCGGCATCGAGGGCCTTGACGGTGTAGCTGTAGGCGGTCCCCGAGGTGACCGAGGGATCGGTGTAGGTGGTCGCGGCCACCGTGGCGATCTTCACTCCCCCCCTGAACACCTCGTAGCCGGTGACGGCCACAGCGTCCGTGGCGGCGCTCCAGCTGAGGGTCACCGAGCTGGTGGTTGCGTCGATGGCCGCGGTGACGGCGCTGAGCCCGGTCGGAGCGGTTGGCGCGAAGATGTCTTTTTCGGGCAGTGCAAGCACGTCCGAGCCGAGCTGCCCGCTCACCGTCACGCTCAGCGAGGGCGCAACCGGCCTGACCGAGACAGCCGCACTGGCGCCGGCCCTGTTACCGGCTGCGTCGAATGCGACGACCGTGTAGGCATAGGTCACGTTGGGGGCGACCGAGGCGTCGGTGAACGCGGTGGTAACCGAGGTGCCGATCTTGCTGCCGTCGCGGTAGACGTCGTACCCGGCGACCCCGTTGGCATCGCTGGACGCGGCCCAGGTGAGCGATACGGAACTGATGGTGGCGCTGACGGCTGAGGCGGTCGCGTTCACACCGGCAACGGCAGTCGGTGCGGTAACGTCGGTGAAGTCCGGCTCAGCCGGCGGGTTGGTGGCCTGGGTGACGATGCCGGCCACCAGGGTGGCCACGGCTCCGGGATTGTCGGCCTGCACCTGTTCGGCCGCCGCGGTGAAGACCGAGAGGAAGGTCTGGTATGCCGGAGCGGCGGGGTCGATAGCGATGATTGCCTGGTTCAGGACGCTCATGACCGCGCTGGTGTCGGTGATGGTCCCGCCGGCCTTGGAATCCACCACCATCTGGTCCACTACCGTCAGCACCGCCTGGTAGCTGGAACCCGCCGAGGGGGGCGCCAGTATGTCGCTGATGTTGAACAGATTTCCGATAAGGTTATTGGCCGCCACTATGGAGCTCTGCAGCTTCTCGGCGGATAACGTGCCCGGCTTCTCAGCCAGGATCGCCGGCAGCTTGTCGAAGGCGAGGTCGGTCAGCGGGGTGACGGCGATCCCAACGCCGGGGGTGAAGCTGTCCACGGCTGCGCTGAAGGACTCCGAGGCCGAAAACGGCACCGGCAGGCCTGTGGACTCGCTGGTGTAGGTGGCGCCGGGCTTGCCGGCAACGGTGATGACCAGGGGACCTGTCACCCCTGCAGGGATTCCCACGGAGTAGCTCCCGTCGGCCCCGGTCGTTCCGGAGCCGACCACGTCGCCGCGGGTACCGTTTTCCAAGAGCCGATGGACGGTGACGGCTCCGCCTGCGATCGGCCCCTTGGCGGCAACGCCCGATACCGCCACTGTGCTGCCGCCACCGCCGCCACCGCCGCCGCAGCCCACGACGACCAGTGGCAGGCAGAGGAGCAGTAACGAAGCGATGTGTCTCTTCAAGGAAATGCACATATTATGTTCTCCTTCTGCTTTGAATCGGAAAATGAAGGCCTGGAATGGTCGTCCTCAATTTTCAGCCGGCAGCGGGTTGCCGCTGCCATGGCATCCGTTGCGGATGCAGGACGGGCC
>CAZFMI010000049.1:0-32107 GCA_964519915.1 uncultured Geomonas sp. | reverse complement strand
ACCCCGGGCAGCGGCTTCGGCCCGAGCGGCGAGGGGTACTTCCGCCTCTCCGCCTTCGGCAACCGCGACAACGTCATCGAGGCGGTCGAGAGGATAAAGAAGAACCTGAAGTAGTCGATCGGGGGGTAAGAAAAAAAAGAAGGCGGCCCGATTTCGGGCCGCCTTCTTTGCATGGGGGGGAAGCTCTCTCAAGGGTTTTCAGCCTTCAGCATCCTCACCAGCTCGCGGCAAAAAGCTGGGAGGTCATCGGGCCTGCGCGAGGTGATGAGGTTGCCGTCCACCAGCACCTCTATGTCCTGGTACAGCGCCCCGGCGTCGCGCAGTTCGGGTGCGACCGACTCGTAGCAGGTAGCCTTGCGCCCCTTCAGGAGCCCGGCGGAAATCAGGATCTGAGGTCCGTGGCAGATGGCGGCCACCGGCTTTCCCGAGGACATGAAGGCGCGGGCGATCTCCTGCACTGCGGGGCTGTTGCGTATGGCGGCGGGGGCTTTTCCTCCGGGCAGCACCAGGACTGCGTAATCGGCGGGAGTCACCTCCGAAAAGAGCTTGTCTACGGGAAGCTCGTAGCCGTGCTTGCCGCGAATCGAGCCGCTCTTCTCCGATGCGACCTCGACGGAAAATCCCACCTCCCTCAGCCTGTAAAGGGGAACAAACAGTTCGCTGTCTTCGAAGTTATCCGCGCTTAGGATCAGGGCTTTCATGACTCATCCTCCTATGGACCGTTGAAATATGCAGTCAGCTGTGTCGGGAGCCCGACGAATCGACGCACTAGAGTTTACCATGTGTCTTTGCTAATGGAATCGGCCGCTTGAAAAACAAGAGAGGGGGGCGGATCCGCTGCAGGCGGTGCGCGAAGGCTACTTCAGGACCGTGTAGCCGTTCTTGGCGTCCCAGCGGTACCCCTTGCCGGTCCAGATGGCCTCGATCGTCTTCCAGTCCAGCCCCAGACCCTTCATCTCGTCGCAGACGTAGTAGGCGGGCATGATTTCGTCGTCGTCGATGCGTCCGTCTCCGTTGGCGTCCGCCCAGTGGTAGGCGCCCACCACGATGTCGCTGCTGCCGCCGATGGCCTCGGTCCGGCTCGCAGCTGCGCCGCGCAGTACGATCTCTCCCTTGAGCCGCGTGTCCTTGTCCTGATACCGGTGGACGGGGGTGCGGAGCGAATAGGAGATGGTGACAGGGGTGCCGCCGCTTGGGATCAGCCACTTGACCTCGGAACCTGAAGAGTCCGCGGCGGAGCTGGGGGGGAGGGAACTCACCAGCCGCATGCCCGGCGGAAGCTTCTCCTTCAGGATGAAGCCGAACGGCTCGCCGGGCCGCCGGGCTACTTTTACCTGCACGGGGATGACCTCGCCGGGCGCAGCGTAGCGTGGCGCCCAGCGGACGGCTGCCGGGTCCGAGACGGGATTGCGGGCGAAAAAAAGTACGACGACGAGCAGCAGAACCGCTCCCATCCCGGAGAACAGGAGCACCCGCTTGTCCGGGATGGAGGAGGGCGCAGGAGCTGCCGAACGCTCCGGCCCGGGGTGGTTTGCGGCAGGCTCCTGGCGCAGTATCTCGTCCAGGGGGACCTCCAGCGCGTCCGCGAGCTTCTGGGCGTTCTCCCGCTTGATGGAGGGGTAGCGGTTGTTCTCCCAGCGCGAGATGGTGTCGGTGGTGACTCCCACGACATTGGCCACGTAGAGCTGGGTCAGCCGTTTGGTTTCACGGATGCTCCTGATCCGCAACCCGTCAATGGCTGCGCTCGGCGCTGTCGCTTTCTCGGATCTGTCGAATGCATCCATAGACGGCTCCGTCATCCAGTCGGAACGACTTAACTGCTGGAAGGGGTGGAACGGGCTCCGGCGACCCGACATCGGGTCATATTGCTATAGATGTCGATATGCAGAGGGTCGGCCCGATGCTATTTTTACCACAGTTCGGCAGCAAAAAACCCAAAAAGAAAAAGGAGCAGAAAAATGAAGAAAGCAATAGCCGCAGTAGCTCTCGTCATGTTCTCCGCCGCCGCGGTGCTCGCCGCGGACGTCATCACCTTCTCCGCCAAAAACGGCAACGTCACCTTCGACCACAAGAAGCACCAGGAGTCGTTGAAGGACTGCAAGATCTGTCACGAGAAGGGGCCCGGCAAGATCGAAGGGTTCAACAAGGATGCGGCGCACAAGAGCTGCAAGGGGTGCCATTCCGACAAGGGCGCAGGCCCGACCAAGTGTGGCGAGTGCCACAAGAAGTAGAGGCTGAAAAGTCCCCCTGTGAATGAGGGGGAAGCCGGCGGCAGCAAAAAGGCGACTCCTTTAAAGGGGCCGCCTTTTGCATTTCCACCAGCCCGGGAATCAGGGCGCTGCCGGAGGGGTGAACAGCTCGTCGATCGCGTCGAAATCGAGGCGCTGATCCGCGAGGGAGCGTATCAGGCGGAGCTTCTCCGTGTCTCTGGCCGTGATCTTGGAGACGTCGTCGGTGATGATGCGGTACAACTCGGCGGTGGTGTGTTTCTCGGTGCGCAGGTAAGGCACATTGCTGCGGTCCAGGATGCGCTGGGTGATGGTGCTGACCTCGGACACCCCGGGGATGATCAGGCCGGCGATCAGGGGGCGGAACTCAGGCATCTGGTACAGGTTGGCCAGCGTGACGAGGAGCTCGTCCCGGCTGCTGGTGACCAGCAGCAGCGAGGATTCGCGCAGCATCTCGGTCACGCGCTGGGTGGAGGCCGCCCCGATCTGCACGTGGTGGATGATGCGCCGCACCTCGCGGCGGTTGCCGTGCAGCGGCAGGTCGAGCAGGCGCGCCACGCGGCTCAGCGTCGGGTTGGCAAGGACCGGCTTGTAGTCGAAACCGCCGATCACGGAGAAGGGGTGATCGGAGAAGGCGCGGGTCAGATAATCGAGCGTCTGGTCGCGCTTCTCGGCAAACAGCTTGTTTACCAGCACCCCGCGCACCTCTGCCCCCTCCAGCTTGAAGAGCGCGGTGTTCATGGCGATGGTGTCGACGACGTTGCCGATGCCGCCGCCGCTCACCATCAGCACCGGCGCCTCCAGCATCCTGGCGATGCGCGCGTTGGAGAGCTTCAGCACCGAGCCGACGCCGGGGTGCCCGGACCCCTCGATCACTATGAAGTCGCAGTGGTTCTCCAGCTCGGCATAGCTGGTCAGGATCCGGTCGGAGAGCTCCGAAAGGGAGATCTGGCCGTCGATGGCGAGGCGCGAGGTGTCGGGGTGAACCACGACCGGCGACATGTAGCGCAGGTCCCTGGTCAGCCCGAATACCTGGGCGATGAGCGCGGCATCCTTGTCCACCGACAGGCCGCGCAGCATGGCGGGCTTCGGCCCCAAGGGCTTCATGAAGCCGACCCTGCCGTATTTCTGTTGGGCCAGGTGCAACAGCGAGACGCTGATGGTGGTCTTTCCTATGTTCTGCCCCGAGGCCGCGACGAAAATCCTTTTGGCCATGGCTACCCCCCCCGTAAAGCCGCTGCTTGCGGCGGCGGAGTGGTTGCAAAGCCCCCTGCCGCGCCAGCCACATCATCATACCGAAGCGGCCAGATGTCAAGATGAAAGGGGGGAGCGAGGGGGGGTAATTAGGTCGCGCAGAGGGGGCGTTGCATGAGAGCCGGGACAGGTGTAATTTATCAGGCATGAAAAACATCGACGACCTGCACCAAAAAATAGTCCACTACTCCGAGGCCGAGGAGTTGGTCAACCGCTGGACCCATGGCGTGGCAACGATCCTCGCCATGGCGGGATCTGCGCTGCTGGTCGGGCTTGCGCTGGAGGGGGGGGATATCTGGCGCATCGTGTCGGTCTCCGTGTACGGAGCGGCCATGGTTACCTTCTATTGCTTGTCCACGGTCTACCACAGCGTGAGGGAGCCGTATCTGCGCTACCTGTTCCGTATCCTCGACCATGCCAGCATCTACCTGATGATCGCCGGCAGCTATACCCCTTTCGCGCTGGTGACCCTGCGCGGGGTCTGGGGATGGTGGCTGTTCGGGCTGGTCTGGGGGCTGGGCATACTGGGGGCGATCCAGAAGGTATTCGCAGCGCACCGCCTGCCTTATCTCGGCCCGCTCCTCTACTTGGGGCTGGGGTGGATGGTCGTGTTCGCCTTCAAACCGTTGTCGGCGGCCCTGGCAGCCGACGGAGTGGCGCTCCTATTCGCCGGCGGGATCGCCTACACCGTCGGGGTCGCCTTTTACGCCTGGGACCGCCTCCCCTTCAACCACGCCATTTGGCACCTCTTCGTGATGACGGGGAGTGCCTGCCATTTCGCAGCCATCTTCTACTACGTGACGCCTCTCAATTCCTGAGCGCCCCCCAAGGGAAAGGCCTGTGACGGGGCCGGCTCTCGTGCCGGTGAAAAGGGGCGCGTGACCGTGCTAAGGGCGCGCCCGGGGCGGGAAGCTACGGGGGAGGGGGCCTGGGGGCCTTTTCCAGGTGCCAGGGACACCGGTCGAGCATCCGGGTCAGGGCATAGAAGTACACCTCGGCCCGCCCCTTCATGTTGCGGCAGTATTCGGGGTGCGGGTGACGGGGATGCCCCGTCATGTCGTAGTGCGTGGCGTAGCATCCGCCGGCGCAGTCATAGCGAAGCCAGCAGGCGTGGCAGGGAAACGCCTGGTCGACCGCGAAGCCGGACAGACTTTGGTGCAGCGCAAGGGAGTCGCCGGTCCCGGCGTGCCCCATGGCAAACCCTTCCCGGTCCACGAAGGCGATGCAGGGATACACTTCCCCCTGGCTGCTGATGGCGAGGGTGTTGGTACCGGCGCCGCACGGCCTGGTGAAACGGTTGCCGCGCCTGATCCTGGCTATGTTGTCCAGCAGGTTGGAGACGAAGGGGATGTCCCGGGTGTCCTTGTAACGGCTGATGTAATCGACGTAGTAGTCGGCGAATTCCCTGAGCTCGGCGAGCTGCCGCTCCGGGGAGACCATGAGCTTCTCGAAGATCGGGTTGCTGTGATACCCGGGCTCGTGGCAGTACTCCAGCTGGATCCTCCCTACTCCGAGCGTGGTGAGGTGGCGGAAGGTCTCCAGGTAGCTGTCCGAGAAGGCGGTCAGCGTGGCGCGGATGCCGAGCAGCTTGGGGTTGGGGAACGTCTTGATGTTGTTGACGATCCTTTGCCAGGTGTCCTCCCCGTACCTCCCGGGCCGCTGTATGTCGTGGACCCGCTGGCTGCCGTCCAGGCTCACGCCGATCTGGGTGAAGTAGCGCGCCAGGAACTGCGCGGCGGCCCCCTCCAAAAGGGTCCCGTTGGTGTCGAGGGTCAGGTGGAAGTTCTTGCCGAGACGCGCCTCGTGCTGCAGCAGTTCCAGGGTGATCCTTTTGAGCACCTGGAAGCCGAGCAACGGTTCTCCGCCGTAGAAATTGACGAAGATCTTCTCGGCGCTCGAAGACTCGGCCAGGGAGAGGATCAGCTTCGTGACGCGCTGGGCCACCTTCCTCCCCATCAGGCGGCCGGGCCTGCCGAAGGTGCCCCCGCGGTTCCAGCAGTAACAGCAGGCCATGTTGCACTCTTGGGCGAGGTAGATGGAAAAGGTCTGGTAGCGGTTGCCGCCGGAGGCATCTTCCCTGTCATGCGAGGCCGGCAGGGGCACCCGGTGTTCCCGGTGCAGAAGGTCGCTGAGCTCGGCGTACAGCGGTGCCTCGTCGGCAGACAGGGGAGTTGGCGGCAGGCAGGGGGAGGTGGGGAGCGGGCCAGGGGCCTGCAGATCGTAGAGCATCCGGGAGGCAACCTGGCTAACCTGGTAGAGCCTCGCGGAACGGGTGAAGAACAGGAAGTTCTCTCCACCCTGCTCGAAGCTGTGGTAGTCAGTCATGACGATCCTCTGGCCGAAGCGCGGGGGTCACAGCCTTTCGCTGTAGACCAGCAGCCCGGTCGGCACCATCCGGACGGAATACTTCTTGTCCAGATCCACTATGAACCACACCCTCCCGAGATGCTGCACGCTCAGGCGGGCGGCTCGGGAAAGCGGGGACCCGTTCGCCTCGAATTCCTCCAGCATGGTCTCGGGGATGGTACCCTGATCGAGATCAGCGGCGTGATCGAGCGGGACGGAGAAGACGTACCTGTCATTTGTGGGGAGCGTCATGCAGACGTTGTTGTAGGCCCTGAAATTCTCCATCTGCTGCGGCGTGATGCAGCTGGCCACGATCTGGTCCGGTGACCAGCACTGGGCTTGCTGCGTCTCGCTCTCCCCGGCCCCACCCTCCGAAACGAGCTTCACATGACTGCTGCTGCGGCTTCCCCCCACGGTTTTGGACTCGGCCATTGCTCTCTCCTGTGCCTTTGGTCTGGTAAGCATCGGGTAGCAGCAAGTTCCCGGCTGCCCCCGTAGATGCAGATATCAGGTGAGAAACGCATTGCAAAAAGATCACACGTCGAGGTACACGGCGATGCGCGCGGCAACCCTTCTAACCGAGTAGGTGCAACCCTGGTCGACGATGCGCCAGAGGGTGCCGGGATGCTTGACGCTGACCCGTGCGCCGGCGGTAAGGGCGTTGCCGAGCCGCTCCAGTCGATGGCGCAGCACGTCGGGTATCGACTCGTTGTCCAGTTCCTGCGCATGCTCAGCAGCCAGGGAGCAAAGGGAGGTTTCCTCGGGGGCAGCAATGCTGCAGGCCGTTGCGGAGCGGTACACGGTATGCTGGGTCTCGGTCGGGCAGCTTTGGGTTGCCTGGATCGAGTCGATGCATACCATTTCGGGGCTCCTGGCGTGGGAGCTGCCGCCTTCGGAGATCAGCCTTATATGTGAGGTCGCTCCAGCTTCTTGGTGGTGCAGGTCGTGAAACGGATCCCTCATGAGTGACTCTCCTAAGCCCCAACGGGTCACATTAGAGGCAGAAAGTTTGGCCGCGTGCAAACTCACTGGGACCGGAACCGGTGCGGACAAGATAAACAGGCGGCCAAGAGCAGGTTCATTATTGCCGAAAATTAGTATTTGTCAATGTTGGGTCTCATTTTGACGGGCGGTTTTTGACGTTAACTGAAGCGCGTTCGCAGGGGGAGAGACGGCAGGCAAAGAAAAGGCGGAGACAAGGCGTCTCCGCCGGAAGGGAGGTATCGGTACGGCCGCTACTTCTTATGGCACTCGTTGCACTTGGCAGGCCCTTTCCCTCTTGTCTTGTGGCAGCCCATACAGGTCTTGTGCGCCCACTCCTTGCCGAGGTCCGCGATCTTGCCCCCCCTGTCCGTTTCATGGCAGTTGGTGCAGGCCAGGTCCTTCATATCCTTGTGTTTCTTGTGGGGGAAGGTCACGTTGCCGTTCTTTGCGGGAAGCACCACCACCGCCTGGTCGGCGGCAACGGCAAATCCGGCGCAGAACATGGACAAGGCGACGGCTGCGATAACTTTCTTCATTGTCAGATCTCCTTTGGGAAGGTAATGAGAATGCATAAGACAAGAGGATACCTTTTTACACCTGCATTGCAATCGGGCTGGTATTCTTAACTTGACAAAAGCCGGTCGATCATTGGAAAGTATCGGTAATTTAGAAGGATAACCACTCCCGCTCATGAAACCTGCAGCAGATCCGATCAACATCCCCGTCAACTACCTTGCCCTCCCCGTGCCGCGGACCGGGAGCATCGAGCCCCGCTCCGGCCATGACCGGTCCACCCTGGACGGGCAGGAGATCCACCTCCGGGTGCAGAAGAAACGCTCCCAGGCGGATCCCCTGTACCAGGCCGAGGTCCAGGTGAGCCGCCTCTTCGAGAGGGGGGGGTACCGGTTCCAGGTCAACGGGCGCATGGACGGGATCTTCCGGCACGACACCCCGCAGATAGAGGAGATAAAGAGCTGCTTCAACCTGTGGGAGCTGAAGCGGAAGCTGACGGGAGGGACCCTGGAGGAGCCTTACTGCCTGCAGCTGCTGACCTACGGCTACTTCTATTGGCTGGAACACGGGGTGGTGCCGAAGCTGAGCTTCCACCTGGTATCCTCCCGCAACGGCCAGAGCGAAGATCTCCCCATAACCCTAGATATCGGGGGGTACGAAGCATGGCTGGAGCGTCGCATGGACGAGCTGGTGCTGGAAGCGGCAAAAGCGGCGCAGCGCGCCCAAAGGAGGCGGAAGATGGCGGCGGGGTTCCCGTTTCCCTTCGCCCGGCCGCGTCCGGGGCAGATGGAGCTGATGCAGGAGATCGGACAGGGGATGGCGCAGGGGCGCCGCATGCTGGTCCAGGCGCCGACAGGGCTGGGAAAGACCGCGGGGGTCCTGCATCCGGTGCTGAAGGAAGCGCTGGGGCGCGGCCAGAGCGTCTGCTACGTCACCCCGAAGAACAGCCAGCACGAGGTTGCGGAGGACGCCGTCGAGCGCTTCCGCGAGGCGGGCGCCAAGCTCCGCTCCCTCACCATTACGGCCAAGGGGAAGATCTGCTTCAAGAACGAGCCGATCTGCACCCCGGAGTATTGCGAATACGCCCGGGACTACTACCGGAAACTGGGGGAGACGGGGGTCGTCGAGCTTCTTTCCAGGAAAAGGAGGTTGAAGGCGCGCGTCTTCCGGGAGTTGGGCGAACAGCACCAGGTCTGCCCGTTCGAGCTGCAGATTGACGCGGCGAAGCTGTGCGATGTGGTGATCTGCGACTACAACTACGTCTTTGGCCCGCGATCCGCCCTGGGGCGTGCGGCAGGGCTCGCGGTGGGGCAGACGGGGAAGCCCAACCTGGTGATCGACGAGGCGCACAACCTGCCGGGGCGGGCCATGGAGTACTACTCGCCGGCGCTCTCGAGCGCGGTGCTCGAGGGGATGCGGGAAGAGCTGGGAGGGGTGCCGCGCCCGTTCGGGAGCGAGGCCGGGGAGCTGGTGGAGGCGTGCGTGGCTGCCATCACGGGGTGCCGGCCGGCAAAGAGCGCCGGCGCGGCCAGGATAGAGCCGCCGCTTCCCCCCTTTCTGGAACTCGACGCCAGGCTGCGCGCGTTGTTGTCCCGCTACCTGGAGTCGGATGCCGAGATCCGGCAGCAGGACCCGATCCTGCGTCTTTGCTACTACTGGTCGGAGTTCACCCAGATCCTGGAGCTGTCTGCCGGATCCGAGCGGCAGGAGTTCTTCACCTCCTACCATCCGCACCCGGGCGGGGGGAGGGTGAAGGTCACCTGCTGCGACGCCTCCACCCTGATCAGGCATTGCTACTCGGAGTACCAGCAGGTGGTGGGGTTCTCGGCGACGCTCAAGCCGTTCGAGTACTACGCGAAGCTCTCCGGCCTGGACCCAGACGCGGTGCGTTGCGCGGAGTTTCCAAGCCCTTTCCCCCCCGAGAGGCGCAAGCTCCTCATCATACCGCAGGTCTCCACCAAGTACTCGCAGCGCGAGCGCAACTACGCGAGGATCGCGGATGCCCTGGCGAGGATCGTGGCGCTTAGAAACGGCAACTATCTCGCCTTCTTCCCGAGCTTCGTCTTTCTGGAAAGGGTGGCGGAGCTGTTCCTGCCGCCGGAGGGGTTCCTGGTGCTGAAGCAGGAGAGGAACATGAGCGCGGCGCGGACGGCGGATGTCCTGGACCGGCTGCGCGCCCGCTCTGCCCCGACGCTGGTCTTCGCGGTGCAGGGGGGATCCTTTTCCGAGGGAGTGGACTACGCGGGGGATATGGCGATCGGCGCCTTCGTGATAGGTCCCCCCCTGCCGAACTTCGACCTGGAACGGGAGGAGATGAAGGCGTATTACCAGCGCCAATACGGGAACGGGTTCGCTTATGCCTACACCATCCCGGCCATGGCGAAGGCGATCCAGTCGGCGGGACGCGTGATCCGTTCCGAGACGGACCGGGGCGTGATAATCCTGATGGACGACCGGTTCCTGGAGGAAGGGTACAGCGCCGCGATGCCGGCGGACTGGTTCGAATCGGGGGCGGAGGAGCTGGTTTCGGGCGCGATCCTGAAGGATATCGGGGAGTTCTGGGGGGGGTGAAGGGGGCGGCCGGGTTTTCAGACCTCTATCCGGAATTCGGCGCCGTCCCCGGTGTTCCGGGCGGTGAGCGTCCCGTTCATGCTTTTCTCGATTATGGTCTTGCACATGAAAAGGCCGATCCCGGTTCCCTGCTCCGGCCCCTTGGTGGTGAAGTACGGCTCGAATATCTTGTCCCTGATCTGCTCCGGTATGCCGCCTGCGTTGTCGGAGATGGCCACAACGGTCTTTCCCCCCTCCCGGAAGAGACTGATGGCGATGAGCGGCTCCTGCGTCCGGCTGGCAATCAGGGCGTCGCGCGCGTTGATCAGGATATTGAGCAGCACCTGGACGAACTCCCCCAGGAATCCCGATACCGTCGGGTCGCCGTCCTGCTCCACCTCGATGCGGATGCCGTGTACGCTCAAACTCCCGTCCAGGAGGGCGAGTGACTTTTCCAACGGTTCCCGGACGCTGAATTCCAGCTTCTCCTGGTCGGGCTTGAAGAAGTACCTGAAATCGTCGATGGTCCTGGACATCTGCTGGACGATTTCCATGCTCTTTCCGACCGTCTGGTCGATGTACTCTTCGCTGAGACCCACGCTCTTGTGGGTCATTTGCAGGTCCTGCACCAAAAGGGCAAGCATGTTGAGCGGTTGCCTCCACTGATGCGCTATGTTGCTGAGCATCTCTCCCATCACGGCCTGCCGCCCCTGCAGGATCAGCATCTTGTCTTTCTGGCGCAGTTCGTCCACCGTTTCCCTCACGCGCTGTTCCAGGGCCTCGCTTAGCTGCCGGTACTTTTGCTCGCTCTCCTTCAGCGCCGCCTCGGCCATCTTGCGCTTGGTGATTTCCTCCAGTATCCCTTCGAAGAAGAGCGCCTTGCCGAGGTTGTCGCGCACCACGCGCACGCTGAGCGATACCCAGATGGAACTGCGGTCCTTGCGATACATCTGCGCTTCGAAACCCTCGACCTTGCCGTTAGCCTCCAGCATCCTCAGCAGTTCGTCGTGGCGCGAGGGGTCCAGGTACAGCTGCTTGCCGATATCGGTGACCTTGTCCATGAGTTCCAGGGGGGAGTCGTAACCGAGCATGTGGGCCAGCGCGGGGTTCGCGTTCAGGTACCTTCCCTCCGGGGTCCTTTGGAAGATCCCCTCTGCTGCGTTTTCGAAGATGTCGCGGTACTTGGCCTCGGCAACCCTTTCCTGCTGCCGCGCCTGAACCAGCCGCTCAAAGAAGAGGTGGTTATCTAGAAGAGACGAGACGAGACCGACGAGGTTCCCCATGCTGAGCAGGGCGCCGGGGGTGTCCTCCACCCTTTTGTAGAAAGCGGCGTCTTGCGCCGAGTTCCCCACCGCCAAAAGGGCATGAGGGATGTCGTCGTGGCCGAGAGGGTACAGGAAAAACTCGCTCATCAGCAGCTTGGAGCGGCACTCGGGGAGCCCCGGCTGGTCGTCGCGGGGCGTACAGGTGAGGTGCTCCCCGGCGGCGGCGGGGGGGAGGCAGGGGGAGTCGGTTTCCAGGGCGATTCGGGAAATGAACTCCTTGTCGGAGGGTGCATAGTAGCCGTCAAAGGCGCAGGCGCAGTATGCCCCGTTGTCGGCGCGGCGGAAGAACACGGCACGTTCGAATCCGAGCTGCTGGATCGCGTACTCCACGGTTTGCCGAAACAGGGCCTGGATGTCGAAGCTGCCGCTGAGCCTCCTGCTCAGGTCGTAAAGTCCCTTGTACTCCTTTAGCTGTGCGTCCATCTCCTGCTGGTAATCATAAAGCTTCCCCTCCGCCCTGATCAGTCGCTTGACCTGTTGGGCCAGTGCCTCGTGTTCCCGCTTGAGAGTCTCAAGCTGAAGCTCCAACGCCGGGACCAGCTTCCTTAGCGAATTCCGGTTTTCCATAACACCCCGAGGAACCAGATCAGAAAATGGCTACCAGTACAGAAGTGAAATTGTGGATGCAGTTGTAGCCGGAGACGGGACCGATCTCGCCGTAGGAATAAAAACCGATCCAGGGAAGCTCGGGCCCCACCTCGTCCTGCAGTGACTTCAGCAGGTCGATCTTCTCCTGCTCCCGGTACACCACCTTTCCCCGTCCCATGCACTCGAACTGCATGAGCATCTTGGGCGTCCGGGTCCCCAGCTTCTCATGTATCTGCTTCGTTATCACCTGCAGGCCTTCCCGCATCAGCTCCTTGTCGCGGCGCATGATCCAGAGCGGAGTCCCCTCGCCCACGTCGGATTGTATGGTCACCCACCCCTCGGCGTCGTCCTTGTCCATCATATAGCGGATGAAGAACTCCCCGTAGTCCTGCTTCAGATGCTCCGGCGTCTTGAACCCGAGGCAGAGGTTGAGGGTGATCTTGTTCCACTGCTCCCCCGAGCCGTCCTCCACGTAGTCCTTTAGGGCCTCGAGCGCCGGCACACCGTCGATCTCGTAGATGACGTTACCTTTGCTGCGGGTGATGGTCCGGCGGGTGCCGACGGGGACGCAACCATGGTTGACCCCCCAGGCGACCTCTCCCTTTCCGGACATGATGACGCAGGAAATCCCCTCGGAAAACACCTGGTCGTCGTGATACTGGAAGGTCTTCCGGGTCGACCAGTTGTCGGCTGCCAGACCGCCGAACAAGGGGAGGGGGCGGTCGTGGGCGAGCGCCTTTTCGAACGCCTCGCGAAAGGGGTCGAAATCGAAGATGAGCCCGTCGACAAAGAGAAAGCAGGCGATGCTGTCACCGGCCAGCAGTGGCCGGACCTCAGCCGCCAGGCGCTCCCCCGCGGTGTCGAACCCAACGGCCAGCCCCTTGACGCAGACGTTGGCGAATCTCAACTCGTCCGAGGATATGGCCATGACGCAAACACCGAAGTTGGTTTCTGCGACTATGCCCTGCGTGATGATCCCTTCGCCTGAACAGCCGCTCAAAGGCGCCCCGGAGGTCGCCTCCCGGATCGACCCTATCAGGGCCTCCTGGTGATAGCCGACCGTGGCGAAGACGAGGACGAAATCGGGCTTCCCGATCCTGCCATTGGCGAGAGCCTTGAGCGCAGCCTCTCTACCCGCCTCTGCCGCGCTCCTGTGCAGACTGTAACCAACCCCTGCCGAAGTTCCCATACCGTCTCCCCATGTTGAATCGGGCGCTCCGCCACACCAAAAGGTCGCTTGTGTGAAAATGCTGACTCGGCCCTGCGGGGAGGCAGCCGCCGCCAGCGGGAAAAAACAGAAACCAGTATAACAATTAAAAAATATTTATCTTGTGCTAATGTGGGGGGCGCGGCGACGCAAGCAGCCGAATGCGGTTGAACTGTGGTTCGATAACGACGGGTGAGCCGTGGCCAGGAAGCGGGATTGGCGGGAGATGGGGTCGGGGGAGGGTTGCGGGGCTTCGAGCCGCCGGGGAGCCGGCGGCTCGAAGCGGTAGCAGCGAGTCGGATCCCGGGGGCTACTTGCCGGCCGTTACGGTCAGCTCCTTGTAGGGCCACCCTTTCATCCCGTCTTCGAGGATGTAGAGGCGTCCTGCCGCGATCCCTTTTCCGAAGAGATAATCGCAGGCGCTCTTTGCTCCACCGCCGCCGCGCGGGCACACGACCACAATCTCTTCGCTGCTCGCGGCAAGTACCGGGAGCGCCTTGTCGAGCCGCTGCTTTTCCTCGGCAGACTTCACAGGATAGGCGTTGGTCTCGATGGAGCCCCTGAAATGCTGCTGCTGGAACTCCGCCGGCACCTGAATGTCGACTATCTGCATCTTTTTTCCCCCCTCCAGCCACTTTTTGAACTCGGCGGGGGGGAGGTAGTTGTAACCGGTGCCGGCAACAGCCGTGGCCGCGAAGGCAGCCAGCAGCATGACGATAATGACGATTGCTTTTCCCATTTTTGCTCCCATTTTTGCTCTCCTTTGTCCTTTTTTACCTTCAATAACATGAAACAGCCATCCCTGGCCTCCCCTCGGACTTCAGGGCGAGGCATGCAAGGCGGCACCGAGGGCGCCGGTAATCGACGGGTCCCGGGGGACCATGACCGGCACGCCGAGCGCCCGCTCCAGCATCTGCACCAGGGTCGCGCTGTTGGCGACACCGCCGGTGAATACAAGGTGGGAGCAGTCCCCCCCCTTGGAGACCATGGCGGACAGGCGCGAGGCGACGGCAAGGTGCACGGAGCGGGCGATTTCGTCGGGCGGCACTCCACGGTTTTTCAGCGAAACCACCTCCGACTCGGCAAAGACGGCGCACATGCTGTTTATGGCAGCGGCCCCTTCAGCCTTGGCAGCGGCCGCGCCGAATTCCTTGAGCCCGTAACCGAGCGAAAGCGCCATCATCTCGAGGAACCGGCCGGTGCCGGCTGCGCACTTGTCGTTCATCTGAAAGCCGGTGACGCGGCCGGTTTCGCTGAGCTGGATCACCTTGCAGTCCTGCCCTCCCACGTCCAGGATGGTGCGGCAGTGGGGGAACAGGTGTCGGGCGCCGAGCGCATGCGCCTTGATCTCGGTTATCACGTCCAGCTCGGCGTGCTGCTGCATCAGGTGCCGGCCGTAGCCGGTGGCGACCACCCTCGCCTTTGGGTGCTTTGCCAGGAGTTGCAACGCCTGGCGGTGGGGCTCGAAACCGCTCTCGACCACGCTGCGGCTCTGCATGCTGCCCCCCTGCAAGGCGACGGTCTTGATGGTACGGGAGCCGATGTCGATTCCTATCTGCATGCCTAGCCTCTGATCTGCTCGATGAACGCTTCCACGCGGGTCTGGAGCTGACCGACGTCATCGGGGGAGTAGTCGGTCTCGATGGCCATGAAGGGAATCCCCCTCTTTTCGCACGCCTCCCGCAGTTTGACCGCCTCGATGTTGTAGGTGTGGCAAAACTGCAGGCAGTAATCGATGACCCCTTCCGCCCCCGATTCCTCGTACTCCTGGATCACCTGGCCGATGCGGTCGTCGTTGGGGGTGAAACAGGAGCAGTCGATCTTCATGTACCGCTCGGTGAGCCGCTCAAGCTGCTGTTCCACGGTTGCGGAACCCTCCTCGATCAGATCCTTGTAGTAGCGGGTGCCGATACAGCTCTCCTCGTTTACCACCACGGCGCCGGATGATTCGATGATGTGGTGCAGCTTCCAGTTGGGAAGCGCCATCGGCGTGCCGGACACGAGGATGCGCGGGGTCGATTTGGGGGCGACGGCGACGCCGTCCCGGATGCGCTGATCCAGCTCGTCGCAAAGCTCGTGCACCTGCTTTGCGAAACGGACCGGCTCGTCGTAGAACGCGATCTGCTCGATGAGCAGCATGTCCTTGCCGCTGATGGGGGACGGGTTGTGGTGGCGCAGTGAGTTCAGGCGCTGCAACGCGGCGCGCTTGGCGTTGATGGTCCTTATGCCGCCGGCGATGGCGTCGAAGCCGGTCGTGTTGCCGGTGATCTTTTCCACCGCCGTCTTGAAGTCCTTGACCTCCTCGACCCAGAGCCGCTTGTCGCGTTCGCGCTTCATCTGGGGGATTTCCATGACGTGGGTGGGGACGTAGCGGTCGAGGAGTTCCCAGCTCTTTTTCTTGGCATCGCAGGTGGTCTCGCCATAGACCAGGTCGACCACCTGGAAATAGGGGCAGATCTTTCCGACCTTGAAGCCGAAGGCGGACTTGACCATGGGGCAGATGTTGCGCGGCAGGATCTTCTCCGCGTCGGCGATGGAGCCTTGGGCGCCGCCGCAAAGCCCGATGCAGATGCCGCCGGCAGCGACGACCAGCTCCTCGGGGACGTAGACGCAGAAGGTCCCTATCACCGGCTTGCCCCCCTCCTTGGCATCCACGATCTCCTGGATGCGGCCGGTGTGGATGTTTTCCACCATGGCGTCGAAATATGCCATTTCTTTGGGACGGTTTTTCTGGGACAGGAAGATGCTGCGGTAGGCGTTGGTCAGCATGCCCGGCATCCCGGAGAAGCGGGGCACGTCCATGCCGAGTTTTTCCCACAGTTCCGGATCGGATTTCACCTGAAATTCCCCGCTCATAGCTCTAGACCCCCTTTTCAATGCGGCAACAATAGTATGGGATTCTATATATGTGCAGACTGGGAATAAGTCAAACTGTTAGTTTCGATAAATGTGGTGTTGTCTATCGGTTTTTGCGATAGGGGCGGCTTCTTCCGCTAGCAGGGGGGAGGGGGGGTGCAAAAGCGTGACCTGTCAGTTCCCGGAGGGGGGCAAAGAAGTGCGCGCCGCTTGATAGCGGCGGGACTTACCTGCCGCGGAACCGTCATTCACCGGAGTTGTTCTTCCTGAAAAGGCATCGCTTTACCTTCTTGACGGCTTCAACATCGTCCGGGTAAAGGTTGAAGGGGACGTCGTCGCCGCCGTTTTCCTTGTAGATCCGGTACCTGTTGCAGCTTTCATAGTCGCCATAGCAGAGCTTGTTCTGGATGTACTCGGCCGACTTCGGCAGGTTTTTCATGTTGTCTTTGAAGAACTGGCAACACTCGACAAGTTCGCATTTCATCGCTACACCTCTACGGTTTTCGACATCTGGGACATGTTGGCCGACTCTGACAGCAGTGGTAGCAGTGGTGCCGGGACTCGAAATTGCCTTGGGGTTGCCGCGCACATCCGTTTCGCGAAGATCAGTTCCCGGCGTCTGCGATCCGACGCAGGGTCGCCTGGATGGTGCCGGCGCTTGCGGCATCGCCAAAGCAGCCGGCTCCCGCATAGCTGTCGAAATTCTCCACCTGCTTGAGAAGAAGCTCGATCAGTTCGGGAGCTGCGGCGTGGTGCCCAGGGGAGCCGGCGATGTCCAGGATGCCGGCCAGGAGCCAGGAGGGGAGATCGGCTTCCTCGCCTTGGCGCTTCGCCGCTGCTGCAAGCCTCTCGAAAAGTTCCATCACGCTTCCCCGGTGACGGGCGGGACCTCACCGGCCAAGGTGCTGCGGTACTGCTGCACCGCGGCGTGCAGGGCGGACGCTGCCATGTTGGAGCAGTGCATTTTCTCCTCGGGCAGGCCACCCAGTGCTGCGGCGATTTTCAGATCATCAAGTGCCAGCACCTCGTCAAGCGACTTTCCCATGACAAGCTCCGTTGCGATGGAACTCGTGGCTATTGCTGCGCCGCACCCCTTGATCAGGAACCGTATGTCGCGCACCGTCTCGGACTCGATCCTCATGAAAAAGACCAGGGCGTCGCCGCACTCGGGGTCGCCGGCCTGCACCACCACGTTTGCGTCTTCCAGGGCTCCGGTGTTGCGCGGGTTATGGAAATGGTCCAGCACCTTCTCGGTGTAGTAATCGCTCATGCAGCACTCCCGGATGTATTTCGGCCCAGCCCCCTCCGGCCCGGAGGGGGGTAAACGGGTCGCGGTGCGGAACCGCCGTTTCAGGGAGTCTCGCTCCCCGGGACCGGAGTCCCCCGGTCGTCGCCTTCAGGGGGACCCGCCACGGCCAGCGCCTTTTCGTTGACCAGAGCTTCGGCTACCTTGCGGCGTGCCGAGGACAACAGGCGCTGCACGGTGCCGCGGGAAACCCCCATGGAGATACCCGCCTCTTGCTGGGTCTTCCCTTCCCCGTCGCAAAGGTGCAGCGCATCTAGTTCGTCATGGTCGAGCTTGATGATCTCCATCTCCTTTAGCGGTGTCCCGGCCGGCTTGAACACGGCGGCGAACCCGGCCCTGTGCGGGCAGATGCAGGTCCTTGGCTTGCGTGGACGCGGCATTAATGGGAGCAGCCGTGGCCATGCCCGCCACCACAGGTGTGCAACGGTTGGAATTCAGGTAGCTCGTTTGCTGCGAGAAGGGGGATGTTTTCCGCCACGCTGCCTTCCCGCGCCCGGAATACCCGCAGGCCGGCGGCATTGAGCTTTTGCAGCGCGCCGCGGCCAATGCCTCCGACCGCGACGGCATCGACCTGGTGCCCCTCCAGCCCGGCTGCCGGATTGCAGGCACCGTGCTGGTGCACCTGGTTGCTGTTCCTGATGGAGGTGAGCTCGTCTGTTTCCAGGTCGACCACCAGGAAACCGGGTGCCGAGCCGAAATGCCCGCATACCAGGCTCGCCAGACCTTCATCGCTTATCACGGGGAAACACACTTTCATCGCTACCTCCGGAGGGTTTTGTGTATACGCTCAAATAACATTCAGAATCCTGCATGTCAACAGGTTTCAGGGTGCGGCGGGGGAGACGGTGTCATTCCTGTCCGTTTTCGCGGGCTATGCGGCCGTCGTGGACCTGGAAGATCCGGTCGAATCCCTCGACCATCCTGTGGTCATGTGTCACCACCAGGATGGCGGAACGGTTCTCCACCGCAAGCGATTTCAAAAGCGACATCACGTTCTTGCCGTTTTCCGTGTCGAGCGCCGCCGTCGGCTCGTCGGCCAGGATCACCTTCGGCTTGTTGGCGAGCGCCCTGGCGATGGCGACCCGCTGCGCCTCGCCGCCGGAGAGCGAGCAGGGGTAGTTTTGCAGCCGGTGCCCCAGGTTTAGTGCCTGCATCAGCTCGACCCCCCTGCGCTTCGCCTCGCCGGCGCCCACCCCGTTTATCTCCAGGGCCACCATTACGTTCTCCAGGGCGCTCAGGAAAGGGATCAGGTTGTGTGCCTGGAAGATGAAGCCGAGTTTTTCCCGGCGCATCCGCTTCAGGTCGATCCCGGGTAGCCACCCTTCGTCCGCCACGGCAACCCCGTCTATGGTCACCCTGCCGTGTGTCGGCTCGTTGATGAGGCCGATGGAGGTCAGAAGCGTTGTCTTGCCGGAGCCGGACGGGCCGAGAATGGCGACCAGCTCTCCCGGCTCCACCCGGAGGGTTGCCCCGGCGATGGCGGTGACGGCGGTCTCGCCGCTGCCGTAGATCTTGGTCAGGTTTTCCACTTCCACAGCGTACATCTACCCTCCCAGGGCCTCGGCCGGTTCCACCTTGAGCGCCTTGCGGATACCCACGAAGCTCGCTGCGGTGCAGATCGCCATGACGATGACGAAGAGCGCGGCCAGGTCGGGCCCCTCAAGCACTATGCGGCGCGGGAACTTCTCGTAGGTGACGAGGATCAGCAGGTAACCGATCCCGTAGGCGATCAGCCCCATGAGCAGCGACTGCTGCAGAATCATTCCCACGATGACCCGGTTCTGCGACCCGATCAGCTTGAGCGTGGCGATGACCCTGAGCTTGTCCAGCGTCGAGGTGTAGATGATCAGGGCGATGATGACGGCCGAGATGGTGAGGAGTATGACGCGGAACAGCCCCAGCTGCATGCGGGCCTTCTCGATCATCCCCTTGGTGAGGATGTCACGCTGTTCCTGGTTCGAGATGGGGCGCAGGTGGTTCCATCGCTCGATGCGCTGCTGCACCGCCTTGAGGTCCGCTCCGGGGGCGAGCCTTGCCACCACCGCATTCACCGTGCGGGTCGACTCCGAGGCGGCGCTCAGCTTGCCGGCCAAAAGCGCGGCCTGGGACGGGGGGAGCGAGGGGTCCCGGGCCAGGTCGGCGCCGATACGCGCCCGGTTGTTCCTGATGGCGTCGTTGTCCTTTTTGAACTGGATCTCCTGCGCATCCGGGAGGGTGACGTAGGCGGCGGGGTCGCCGCTTGAGGAGACCACCTTGCCGGTGATGCCGACCACGGTGTAATCGTGTTGCCCGAGGCGTACCTTCTCCCCCAGCTGCAGTTTCATCCCCTGTGCGGCGACCATCTCGTAATGCTTCTGACGGATCTCCCGGCCGGCGACGATCCCCAGGGGGGCGCCGAAGCCCCCCAGGTCGTAGCCGATCAGGAAAAACCGGAACGGCCTGCCGTGCCGCTCTATCTGTATGGTCTGGAAGGAGAGGGGAGATGCCTGGGCCACCCCCGGGACGCTCCTGACACGGTATTTCAGATCCTCAGGGATCCGGGAGCTCTCGGCGAAGGGGCCGTTGGTCCCCTGCTGCACCACCCAGAGGTCCGCCCCCGTGTGCTGCAGGATCGCCAGGGCGTCGGCAAAGAGCCCGCGGTAGATCCCCCCCATGCTGATGACCACCCCGAGCAGCAGTCCCAGCCCGATGGAGGTGAGGATGAACCTCCCCAGGTGGTAGCGTATGTCGCGGAAAGCGAGGTTCATCTTGCCACCCGGACCCGCTTGCCGGGCTTGAACTTCGCCATCTGGGCAGGCGTCCCCCAGACCACCCGTTCTCCCTCCCTCACTCCCCCGGTGATTTCGGTGAGGTTGCGGGGATCGCGGACTCCCGGAGTCACCGGGCGGAAAGAGAGCCTGCCCTCGGCCTCGATCCAGACGCCGGCCCCCTCCTCGCGGAGCACGATCGCGGCTGAGGGTACGGCAAGGGCGCCGGCCTTCTTGGCGGTGACGATGAGGACCTCAGACTGCTCCCCCAGGCGGAACTCTTTGAGCGGCGCGGCGAAGGCGACGTCCACCTCTAACTCCTCGGTCACCCGGTCGCTCTGGCGCCCCAGTCGGGCCACCCGCCCGGGCAAGGGTTCTCCCGGCTGGGAGCGCAGGGAGATGAACGCCTCCTTCCCGACCTCGACCCCCCTTAGCAGCGACTCGTCCACGTTGGCCTTGACCCATACCACCTGCGGGTCGGCCAGCGAGAAGATGGGGGCGCCGGGAGAGAGCGTGGCTCCCCGCTCCAGGTGCCGCGTGATGATGACGCCGTCCTGCGGCGAGCAGATGAGGGTGTCGGCAACCTTGCTCCTGGCAAAGCCCAGCCCCGCACGGCCGGCGCTTTGCTCCATGCCCGCGGCCTCTATCGCCGCCTGGCTGCGCGCCACCTCTTCCCTGGCCACCTGCCAGGCGGTCTCGTGCTGGTCCGCCTCAAGCCGGGACACCAGGTTCTTCTCGGCCAGGTTCCTGTAGCGAAGCGCGTTTTTCTCAGCCAGGGCGAGATTGGCCTTCGCCTTGCGGAGGTTCGCCTGCTCGACGGCGAGCGCTGCGGCAAAGCGGCTGACGCCGGCCTCGGACTGGCGCTGCTGTTGCAGCAGGTCGGCGTTTTCCAGCCGCGCCAGCAGCTGCCCGCGCCGCACCAGGTCCCCCTGGTCCGCGTAAAGCTCGACGATCCTGCCGGTGATCTTGCTCGACACGCCGACCACGACCTTGGCCTCCACCGTCCCGTTGCCATACACCTGGGCGGTGAGGTCGCGCCTTTCTACCGCGGCGCCCTGCACCTGCGGCGGCGCCAGGATCGTCGCCTTAAGCAGCAGCAAAAGGGGGAGAAGCAGGATGGGGAACAGCAGATATTTTTTCCGGTTGGCGAGGGATGCTGGTATGGACATGACGGTACTCCCGGGTTCTTTCGAGTGTGAATCCCTCGGATTAGGGCGATCTTCGGCAGCGGCAATTCTCCATAGGGCGAGCCGCATAAGCCCTACGGCCTTCCCATGCTCCGGTCCAAAAGGGCGAGCGCGATGCGGTAGTCATACTGCGCCTGGATCCGGGAGGTCCGCGCCTCAAGGGCGAAGGAGTGCGCATCGGTCACCTCGATGATGCTGCCGACCCCCTCCCGGTAACGCCCCTCTGCCAGCGCCCTGTTCTCCTCGGCGGCTGCAACCTGCTTGTCGGTGGAGGAGACGCGCGCCGCGGCATCCCGCACCCCGAGCCATGCGTCATCGACCTCCCTGACGATCTGCAGCTTCAGGCCCTGCTGCCGCGCTCTGCTCGCGTTCAGGAGGGCGCTCGCCTCGCGTACCTGCTCCCTGGTGGAGAAGCCGGAGAATATGGGGACGGTGAGGTTGAGGCCGACCCCCCACACCCGCCCGGTCGGAGGGAAGTCGCGGTCGGCATAGCCGTAGCTTGCCGAACCGGCCAGGATCGGGAGGTGGCCGGCCCGGGCGGCCTTCAGCTCGGCGCCGGCCGCACCGGACAAAAGGACCAGCTGCTGCAGCTCCCCCCTCTTGTTCAGCGCCTCGTCGAGGGCCGCGTCCCGGTCGGGGAGGGAGACGGCGGGCGCGGCAGGCTCGACCGGGACCGACTCCCCCAGGGAAGGGAGGCCGAGGGCGGTGGCGAGTTCTACCCGGCCCAGCTCGACCCGGCTTCCGGCGGCTATCTGGGCGGACCTCGCCTCGTACAGGTTCGCTTCCGACCTGGCGACGTCGACCCTGGCCCGCAGCCCCTCCCGGAAGAACTCCACGGCCTGTCCATGCAGGGCTTCCCGGGCGGCAACGGTATCGTTGGTGGCGGCCAACTGCTTTTCCGCCGCCAGCAGCCTATAGAAGGCGACCCTCACCCTAAGCCCCAGATCGAGCCGGCTCAAGGCCACCTCTTTTTCCGCCACGTCACGGTAGCTGCGGGCGGCGGCCACGGTTCCGGCGGTGCGGCCGAAATCGTAAAGGGTCTGCCTCACCTGCAAGGTGGCGCTGTCGACCTCGGTGCCCCGGACCCGTTCCAGCGCGGCGAGGTAGCTGCGCCCCTTGCTCCAGTCGCCGACCAGGCTGATCTGCGGGTAGTAACCGGAGCTCGCCCGACCGGCCCTGGCCTCGGCGCCGGAGAGGCCCTCCTTCGCCTCTGCCAGCTGCGGATGTTTTTGCTGCGCGATGGCAAGCGCCTCCTCCATGGTGAGGGGGGCGGCCGCATGGGCCGGGGGGGCAAAGGCGAGCAGGGCCAGCAGCGCGGTTAGGCATCGTTTCATACGCCTTCCATATGCAGTAGGTTGAATGTAAAGCGACCAAACGCTCACGTAGGGCACAAAAAAAATCAGCGCAGCAGCAGCACGAAATTCTTCCAGAGCCTTTCCGCTTCCGGGGTGATCTCGAAGGAGGCGTTGCTGATGGTCCAGCGCAGCGCGTTGATCTGGATGGTCCCCAAGAGGGTCAGCGCCGTTTCCCTCGCCGAGATCTCCGGCTGGAAATCACCCTCGGCGATCCCTGCGGCGATGACTCCGGTCAGGGTCCGGACGTAAGAGGCGATCTGCCCCGCCAGGACGTCGGCCGCCCCCCGGTGCCCGAGATGGACGTCGTCGGAAAAGACGAAGCGCGGTATGCCCGGGTGCTCGGCTATCAGCCTTATATGGTTGAAAAAGACCATCTCCAGCTTCTCCAGGGGGCTTCGGTCCTGCGCGGCAACGGCCGCGGCCTTCCCCATCACCTCGCTGCCGATGAAGCCGGCAACCGCAAGGTAGATCTCCTCCTTGCCTCTGAAATGCCGGTAGATGTTTGCCTCGCTCATCCCCGCCGTCTCGGCGATTGCGGCGATGGTCAGCGCGCGGACCCCTTTTTTGCCGACTACTTCCAGGGCGGCGCGGACGATCTCCTCTTTGCGCACGCGGGTACTTTTCTTCTCCAGCATCGGCACCTCATGTGAATAGTCGCTCGCATAATAAGGGAAAGCGCAGGATCAGGTCAAGCGGATTTGTCGAGCGGCGGGGAAGGAGGCGCCGCATGCACAAGGGGGGAGCGACGAGGCGGGGCAAATGGTCAACGGCAGCAGGGGTGGGGGCGAACGGTGGTTCGCCCCCGCATGCCGATTCGTGCCGCCTGCGGCTACTCCTCCAGCTTCTTGTCTATCCCGGCGCGGCCGTCGTCGCATTCGTCCTCCGGCTGCCCGGGGCGGCTGTAGCGGGGGTCGCTGGTCGCGCTGATGCAGACCGGCGCCTGTTCTTCGGCCGCCCCCGCGGCGGAGGGGACATGCTCGTGGCTCCTCCCCCCATCCTTGGGGACGTCCCCCCTGCTCGGCTGCCAGTCCGCCATGTCCCTGAACATGCGGAAACGCTCCAGCGCCTCCTGCTCCATCTGTGTCCGGAGCTCGCGGGCGACCTCGGGGTTTTGCTTCTCCAGGGCATGGAAGCGGACTTCCCCGGAGAGGAACTCGGCCAGGGAGCCGTCCGGCTTCTTCGATTCGAGCACGAACGGGTTTTTCCCTTCCAGCTTCAGCAGCGGGTTGTAGCGGTAAAGCGGCCAGTACCCGGATTTGACGGCAAGCTGGCTCTCCTCTATCGATTTCCCCATCCCCTTTCTCAGCCCCTGGTTGATGCAGGTCGAGTAGGCGATGATCAGCGACGGCCCGGGGTACGCCTCGGCCTCCGCGATCGCCTTCAGCGTCTGGTTCTTGTCGGCGCCGATGGCGATCGAGGCGACGTAGACATAGCCGTAGGTCATCGCCATGCTCCCCAGGTCCTTCTTGGAGGTGCGCTTGCCTGCTGCGGCGAACCTCGCTATCGCCCCAAGCTGGGTCGCCTTGGAGCATTGGCCGCCGGTGTTGGAGTAGAGCTCGGTGTCCATCACCAGCAGGTTCACGTCCTCGCCGGTCGAGATGACGTGGTCCAGGCCGCCGAAGCCGATGTCGTAGGCCCAGCCGTCGCCGCCGTAGATCCAGATCGACTTCTTGGTGAAGAGGTCGGCCGAGGCCGCTATCTGCTGCAAGAGCTCGTTGTTCCCGGCCTGCGGCAGGAGTTCCTTCAGCCGGTCGCCGTGGCGCCGGGAGAGCTCGGGATTCATCATCCCTTCCAGCCATCCGGTGAGCTCCTCCCTGAGTTCGCCCTCCGGCAGGCTGTTGATCGCCCGGCGCACCTGGTCGGCCAGGAGGCTCCTGCGCTGGGAGATCGCCATGTGGAAGCCGAAGCCGAACTCGGCTGCGTCCTCGAAGAGCGAGTTGTTCCAGGCCGGGCCGTGCCCCTGCGCGTTGGCGCAGTAGGGGGAGACCGGCGCCGACGCCCCCCAGATGGAGCTGCAGCCGGTGGCGTTCGCGATCAGCATCCGCTCCCCGAAGAGCTGCGTGATGATGCGCGCATAGGGGGTCTCGCCGCAGCCGGAGCAGGCGCCGGAGAATTCCAGCAGCGGCTGCTGGAACTGGCTTCCGATCACCGTGTTGCGCTTCACCAGGTGCCCCTTGGGCGAGAGGGTTTCCGCGAACTTGCGGTTTTGCTCCTGCAGCGCCGCCTGGGTGTCGATCGGCTTCATCACCAGCGCGGATTTCTTGGCCGGGCAGATGTCGGCGCAGTTGCCGCACCCCATGCAGTCAAGGGTGTAGACCTGGATCCGGAAGCCGTGCCCCTTGATCTCCTTCATGTTTGCGGGGATGGTCTCGAAGCTCCCCGGCGCGCCGGAGAGTTCCTGCTCGGTGGCGAGGAAGGGGCGGATGGTCGCGTGCGGGCAGATGTAGGAGCACTGGTTGCACTGGATGCAGTTCTCCTTGATCCATTCCGGGACGTTGATGGCGACGCCGCGTTTTTCGAAACGGGCGGTGGAGAAGGGGAAAACGCCGTCGGGGGAGAAGGCGGAGACCGGCAGGTCGTCCCCCTTCTGGCGCAGGATCGGGAACACCATCTCCCGCATGTAGTCCGGCATGCGCTGGTCGAGTCGGAAATCGAGGCCGCGGTCGTCGGAGGCCTCCATCCATGACTGGGGGTATTCGATCTGAACCAGGCTCTGCACCGCCAGGTCGACTGCCCCCAGGTTCATCTCGACCACCTGGTCTCCCTTCCTGCCGTACTCCTTGCGGATGGAATCCTTGAGCAGTTCCACGGCGCGCTCGAAGGGGAGCACCCCGGAGAGCTTGAAGAAGGCGGTCTGCATGATCATGTTGATGCGCCCGCCAAGCCCGGCGGCGGAGGCGATGGAGATGGCGTCCACGTTGTGGAGCTTTACCCGCTTCCGGGCGAGGTCGCGCCTCATGCCGGCGGGGAGGTGCTCCTCCATGTCGGCCACCGTGTTCCAGGGGGAGTTCAGGAGGAAGGTGCCGCCGTCCTTGATCCCCTCCAGGAGATCGTAGATCTGGACGTAGGGCGCCTTCTGGCAGGATATGAAGTCCGCCGCGTCGACGAGGTAGGTGGACTGGATGGGGCTTTCGCCGAACCTGAGGTGCGAGACGGTGATGCCGCCGGACTTCTTGGAGTCGTAGGAGAAGTAGGCCTGCACGTAGAGCTCGGTATGGTCGCCTATGATCTTTATGGCGGCCTTGTTGGCGCCCACGGTGCCGTCGGCCCCCATCCCCCAGAAGCGGCACTGGATGGTCCCTTCGGGGGTGGTCAGCAGGGTCCCCTGGACCGGAAGCGACGTCCCCCCGACGTCGTCGGCGATCCCCACCGTGAAGTGGCGCTTGCCGGGGGAGCCGTTCATGTTGTCGAAGACGCTCTTCACGTGCACCGGGCGGAACTCCTTGGAGCCCAGCCCGTAGCGCCCGGCGTAGAGCTCCGGCATCGCTCCCCCCCGCTCGATCAGGGCGGTGCAGACGTCCTGGTACAGCGGCTCTCCCAGGGAACCGGGCTCCTTGGTGCGGTCCAGCACGGTGAGCTTGCACGCCGTCTGGGGTATGACGGAGAGGAGCGCCTCGGCGTCGAAGGGGCGGTAGAGCCTCACCTTGACGAGCCCCACCTTTTCGCCGCTGCCGTTCAGGTATTGAACGACCTCCTCGACCGTCTCGCACGACGACCCCATGGTGATGATCACCCGGTCCGCCTCGGCGTGCCCTATGTAGTCGAAGAGCCGGTAGTGCCTGCCGGTCAGCTTACCCACCCTCTCCATGGTTTCCGTCACGATGGCGGGGAGCGCGAGGTAGAAGGGGTTGGCCCGCTCGCGCCCCTGGAAGTAGATGTCGGGGTTCTGCGCCGTGCCGCGCAGCTCCGGGTGCTCGGGGTTCATCGCCTTGGCGCGGAAGGCGGCCAGCTTCTCGCGGTTCAGGAGTCCCGCCATCTCCTCGTAGTCGATCACCTCGATCTTCTGCACCTCGTGGGAGGTGCGGAACCCGTCGAAAAAATGCAGGAAGGGGAGGCTCCCCTCCAGGGCGGCCAGGTGCGCCACCAGGGCTAGGTCCATCACCTCCTGCACGGAAGAGGAACAGAGCAGGGCGAAGCCGGTGGGGCGCGCCGCCATCACGTCCTGGTGGTCGCCGAAGATGGAAAGCGCATGGGTGGCGATGGCGCGGGCCGAGACGTGGAACACCCCCGGGAGCTGCTCCCCCGCGATCTTGTACATGTTGGGGAGCATCAGGAGAAGCCCCTGCGAAGCGGTGAAGGTGGTGGTGAGGGCGCCTGCCGCCAGCGAGCCGTGCACGCTTCCGGCGGCACCCGCCTCCGACTGCAGCTCCTTTATGTTCAGGACCTGCCCGAAGATGTTCTTGCGCCCTTCCGCCGCCCATTCGTCCGCCACCTCTCCCATGGTGGAGGAGGGGGTGATCGGGTAGATGGCAGCCGTCTCGCTCATGGCGTAGGCGACATGCGCCGCTGCGGTGTTGCCGTCCATGGTTTTCCTGGTTCCGCTCATGTGAAAAATCCCCCTTCTCAGAAGATGGCGCTCCCGCCCGCACGGAGCTCCCCGAACATGGGGACGCCGGGAGGGCGGCAATAATGAAGTTTAATATGCTATCACTAATTTTTTTAAAGGGAAGGGGGAGGGGAGGGGCGGCGGCAAATATGCGTGGCCGGGTTCCGGCTGCCGGGCGGAAAAGCAGCGAGGGTCCCGCGGGCCGATGCTGGGGCGGGCGCGGCGGCGTGGCTGTTGGCGGGGGGAAGACGAGCTAGGAGGGCGGCAGAAGGGAGGCGGGCGGGTTGAGCGCGAACCTGTTGTAGATCCCATGTATGAAATCGAGCAGCATGGGGTCGAGGGTGCGCCCTTTCTCCAGCACGAGGCGCCTGGGCCTGGCCCGGTCGAAGCCGCGCACCCGGTGGGACATCAGCGACCCGTTGTCGAGGTAAGGGGCGACGATGCTGCGTGAGATGAAGGTGATCCCCTCCCTTGCCATCACGGCCCTGATGATGAACGGGATGTCGTCGAAGAAGACCGTGTTGCCGAACTCCCCGGCGTCCCTTCCGATGGTGAGCATGCTCTTCTCCAGGAAGCGCCGGGCGCAGCACCCCTGTTTCTTGCAGTAAAGGCGCTGCGACAGCATCGCCTCGATCTCTACCGTTTCGGAGTCGATGCCAAATCCGGGGGCGCTGATGAAGACCATCTCGTCGTCCGGCAGTGGGTAGACGGAGAAGTCGTCCAGGTTCAGATCCTCGCAATATTCGATGAGGATCAGGTCGAACCGTTTTTCCCTGAGCCCCTTCAGCGCGATCTCCGGCATCTCGAAGATGAAGTGCAGGTCGCTGCTCTGGGCGTTGCGCGCCATGAAGCTTGTGAAGACGTCGGGCAGGTGCGAGATGCCGAAAGGGGCTGTGCAGCAGAAGGAGATTTTCGTTTTCCGGGACAGCAGCTCCAACTCGTGCTGGACCTCCTGCTCGATCTTCAATAACTGGCGAGCCTTGTCCACCAGGAGTTCCCCGGCAGCCGTCGGCCTGAGGACGGGGCCGGACCGGTCCAGCAGCAGTTGACCGTAATGATCCTCCAAGAGCTTTATGCGCCGCGAAACCGCTGACTGAGTGACGCACAGCGTCTCGGCAGCCTTGGAGAAGCTGCCGGATTCCACCGACTCTACAAGCGTTTTCAGATTCACGAAATCCATCGGCTGCCACTCCGCGCTCTGGTATGCGTAAACAACATGTAATTATGAAAATCTTTCGTTTGAGTATATTGCAGAAATCCCTATACATTGCAACAGCGAATTGTGGTAAATCCTGAATGGGCGCCGGTGCGGCGTTCGCCGGGGGGTAAAAATAGAGAATTTTAATTACTATGCGTGATGCGCATGGGGGTATGCGAATCTTTCGCTTGAGCAAATTGCCCCCGTGCCGAAACCGTTCAAAGCCGACAGGCATATCCCGCTCGAAGGGTACTAGCTGATAATACGCCAGTGAATCAACCATATGCGCCGACTGGCATAGTGGCAGGCCAAGTCGCGGTGACCGTGGCAGCCTCTGGCAAAAGTAAACGGATGCAAATGTCTAAGCAATGAAGATGCTTGACAAACAACGAAAATATTTTAATCTACGTGACATCGCTCTATGTCAGTTGAACAATGAAGAAAGGAGGGGACGTTCACTGTAGGACAAGCGCTTTAACACTTGACCATTCCAAAGGAGGTTGTATGTCGGAAAAGATGATGAAAAAGAGCAGAGTCCTATTGGTCGCGCTGCTTGGCCTTGTCGCCGTTGCGGCTCTTACCATGTGGGGTTGCGGCACTGACAGCTATGAGAACCCTGCCAGCGCGGTAACCACGACCAAGACAGCCACTGCGCTCATCGAGCCCGCTGATCTTAAACAATGGATAGACGAAGGTAAAGTCAACAAGGCAGGCGGGTATGACCGTGTGGTCGTGCTTCAGGTGGATGGAACCACCACGAACTACGAGCTGGGCCACATACCGGGGGCCCAAAGCGTAGCCCTCAACACGGAACTGTCCCAGTCCCGCACGGAAGGGCCGATGTTCACGGGCCTACTGGTGCCGGATGGAACCACCATGGATGCCCTGATCCAGCGTCTGGGCATCGACGCCAACACCACCATCGTCTTCACCACCTCCGAGACCGAAAGCGGCAATCCCTGGAACCTGACCAGGGGGTACGCGGTGTTCCGGTACTGGGGCTTCCCCAAAGAGCGCCTGAAGGTCCTAAACGGCGGCAACAAGAACTGGAAAGCCGCCGGCAACGCGCTGGTCTTCGACAGACCGGCCGTCGCCAGGTCGGCCTACTCCGTGACCCCCAACGGCACCAACAGGGTGCGTAACGACCTGAGGGCCTCCCTCTCGGACATGATTGCCGCTGTATCGGCTGCCTCCACCGCCAACGATTTCGTCGACGGCAGGAGCACCGACGTGCCCGCCGGACCGACCCCTGACCTCATCGACAGCTCCACTCCGACCAAGTACGTGGTGTTCGAAGGGGCGATCAAGGGGGGTCGCAACAAGGCCCACTCCCTGCTGCACACTGCAGGCAAATTCAAGACAGCTGCCGAGGTGAGGAGCGCTCTTGCCATCCCGGATGCCGCCACCAACGTCTACACGGTCTGCCGCGCAGGCAACATCGCCTCCGTTCTCTTCTTCGCCATCGAGGGGTACGCCTATTACAACGAGGCAAACGCCGGTACGCGCAAAGCCATCTGGTATGACGGCTCCTGGGGCCAGTGGGGCCTGCTCGCCTCCTCCGACAAGGTGGGGACATCCGCCGTCAACGCCGGCGGTAAGCTTGCCGTCGGTTCGGTCTGGGACACCACCGCCCTCACCGATTCACTTACCTATAACGTCGATGCAATCCCGGCCAGGACCATCGTCACCTACAGCTCCAGGGTGCTGAGCCCGGAGCCGTCGCTTGCGGCAGGCAACCAGCTGGAAAGCACGGATGCGGCCTACCGGAGCCCGGTAATCACCTCGACTGGCGGTGGGGCGGCGGCCGGCGGCGGTGGCGGTTGCTAATCGGTTCGGAACTCCGGTTCCGACCGGAGGATTAATCACCTAACTAGGGAGCGAAAAACCATGATCAATATTAATAAAACCGGAATCTGTGCAACCGTACTCGGGTTGGCCTTAACAACCGGAACAGCTTTCGCGGGTCCCAGGATGACCTTCGGCCCCAACGACGAGGGGGCTCTGCAGCTCGACTACAAGGGGCAGTTCCAGATGACGGTGCGCGACACCGGGTCGGGCGAGGACAACGACGACGAGACGATGAACTTCAACTTCCGCAGAAACCGCCTCGCCCTGATGGGGAAATACGGCGACAACATGTCCCTCTACGTGCAGACCGAGTACATCGACGACGCCAACATCACCCCGCTCGACGTGGCGGACACGGACCAGGGCTCCGAGTTCCAGATCCTCGACGCGGTGATGCGCTTCAAGGTGAACGACGCGCTCAGGATCAACGTGGGGAAGTTCAAGTACAACCTCTCCCGCGAGAACCTGGAGGCGTGCGAGGCGCCGCTCACCCTCGACCGCTCCCTCTTCATCCGCGCCCCCTACACCACCACCCGCGACACAGGGGTGGCGGTCTGGGGGAACCTCTTCGACGACATGTTCCAGTACCGCGTGGACGCCATGGAAGGGCGCAAGGCGCTCTCGGGTGTCGCCGCTCCCGCCTCGAACTTCCGCTACTCGGCGCGTGCCCACGTGACGCTGCTCGACCCTGAGAACGACTACGGCTACAAGGGGACCTACCTCGGCAAGAAGAAGGTGGCCACCCTCGGCGCCGCCTACCAGTACGAGCCCGAGGTTGCCTACGGCGACACCGCGGCCAGGAGCGACAAGAAGGATTACCAGGCCTGGACGGTGGACGGGTTCGTGGAGTACCCGATCGAGGGCGTGGGCACCGTGACCGCCTCGGCGGCCTACGAGGATATCGACCTGGAAGACGCCTTCCTGGGCGACAACCCCGATACGCTGGTCACCGGGATCAACGGCGAGAAGAACGGCTACTACGTGAAGGGGGGGTACCTGCTCCCGAACATGCCGCTGCAGCTCTTCTTAAGGTACGAGCGCTGGCGCTTCGCGAGCCTGAACGGGGTATTCGACCAGAGGATCGACTGGTACGGCGGCGGGTTCAACTACTACCTGCGGGACCAGAACCTGAAGCTGACCTTCGAGGCGAGCTCCACCGGGTTCAACAGGGGGGGCGGGACCGAGACGACCGACGAGTTCATGACTTACGTGACCCAGCTGCAGCTGATTTTCTAGACTCGACAACCGGCAGGAAAACAATGGGAGGAGGACTATGTTAAGAAAACTCACCACGCCGCTCGCAGCGGCCATCATGGCGGCAAGCCTCGCGGTATCCGCTTTTGCGGCAGGCCCCGTCACAGGCAAGGTAACCAAGGTAGACGGCGACAAGGTGACGGTCGCTTTCGAGGGCGCAGTACCGGCCTGGGCCAAGAAAGGCGCCAACGTCAGCGCAGCCGGCGGCTCGCCGAAGGTCGTCGCGGTAGAGGGGAACCTGGTCACGCTGAAGATGAGCAAGAGCAAAGCGGCCAAGATCGCTGTCGACTCCAGCCTGACCCTGAACGAGTCCGACGGGGACGAGATGCAGGGCTGCTAGTACAGAGGGCGCCCCTGTCGAAGGGGCGCCTCACCCTCGAACCCCGGTTTTTCACAGACATCACAGAGGTAACCATGAAGAAATTTACAGCGTCAAGCGCACTGGCAGCCGCCCTGATCCTGGGCGCGCTGGCGGTGCCCTCCCATGCCGAAAAGGCGGGGACCGGCTGGAAGGAAACCATAGTGGCCAAGTCGGGCAAGGCGAAGACCCTGGCCGAGCTGGCGAAGATGTACGACTCCAGCTCCTGCGTGGAGTGCCACGAGGAGCAGCACAACCAGTCGCAGGATTCCATTCACTCCAGGTCCGTTTTCGGGACCGGCCGCACCGCGATGACCATCATGACCACCATCGAGAACGGCCTGATGGAGCAGCCGTACTCGGGGGTGAAAAGCCGCAAGGATGTCAAGGTCGAGCACCTGATGGGTTGCGCCAAGTGCCACCTGCCGCAGCTTGCCGACGCCGAGGACTCGGTGGC
>CAZFMI010000048.1:7649-33260 GCA_964519915.1 uncultured Geomonas sp. | reverse complement strand
CTCGGACTCGCCGGCGCGAAAGTAGTAGCCGTTGTCTGCCTCGCTGTACCAGACGCGCCAGCACCAGTCGGAGTCGTCGTCTCCCAGTTCGTCTCCGGCATAGCCCCAGCCGGCCATAATCGAGTGCAGCTCTTCGATAACGATGTCGTAGCCAAGTGCTGCGGCCAGACCGACAAAGTAGGCGGGGTCAAGTCGGCCCTGCTCCCGCATCTTCTGGATGATACGGTTCCGGCGCAGCTGCAGGGGATCATCCTGTCCCGGTGCCAAGCCGTAGATGCGCTCCCAGTCGGCGAGGGTTTCATAGGCACCGCTTGGGAACAGCTCGGACAGCAGCTGCTCGGAGTTTGTCGCGACCAGATCGAGGGCAAGGCCCTCGACTGCAAGGTCGGCGTCGAAGTGGCCGTCAAGCCGCAACGGGATCAGCAATTTCAGGGCTTCGCTATGGAGCACTGATTTCTCCCGGTCGAATCATCTGGGTTGTGGTCGGCACCACGTTGGTGGCCGGCAGGAGGACTGTCGCATCGTCGGCTCCGTTGATCAGAGCGATGTTCACCAACTGGCTCCGGTACAGGGTTTGCCCTGGGATGAACCCCTCCAGGTAGGCGGCGGCATCTGCGATGATCTGCGGCTTGTTGGCGTTCGGCCCGATGGTGTTAATCGTGACATCCTGGGTAAGTATGGTCGGTGGCAGCACTCTGGTGTATTTGGCGGTTATCGGGCGGCGATCCTCGATGTAGCTCTTCACTTCATCGAGCAGATCTTGGTCCGGAATGTCCGAGCCTGTGGTTGTTTTGTCGGCGACGATCACCACGTCGACACTCCCTACCCCTTGCCCCAGGGGGATGCAGTAGGCGGCCGTCACGTTGGTAACTTCCAGCGCCCACTTCACGTAGTCGTATTTGTTGCCGCCTGCAGGCGGACGGCGCAGATAGTCGAGCAGCCGAGAGAGTAGTGCTGCAGGGGTTTCCCCGGCCTTGCGGGTGACGCCGCGCAGCCAAGCATGATGCTCAAGGGCCTCAATGTCGCCGGTGTCCGGGAAGGCTTGATCGGCAATCCACTGCAGGTGCTCGTGCAGGCCCCAGATGGCTGAAGCCTGAGCGGCCGCCCTGATAAAGATCAGAGACCCCTTGGAGGTGTCGGCCTCGGGGAACTGGTTCCGATAGTCAGCCAGAATCGCGTTTAACAGTTCGTCAAAGGTTTTTTGAAAGCGCATTAAACCACCTCTTTAAATGTCTCAAAGGTCACCCGCGTGCCGTCGGCTTGGGTGGCCTCCACCACTATCTTCAATCGGTTCAGGTCCTGTCTGCGGTCCCTCTCGGTGGTGACCTCTATCGATGTAGCGCGGCCGCTGTCGATGATCCACTGCAGCGCCTCTTTGCAGTCCTCGCGGATAAGGCGGGCGGTGCTCTCGGTGTTCTTCATGCGGCCGCGATTACGCAGGCCGAAGTTCGGGTCAAACCACCAGTGCTCTTTTTTAATGGCAAGGCTCAGGTAGATGTTGTTGAAGATGCCGATGGCCTTGTCAAAGGTCTGCTCGGCTTGGTTATTATTGATAGCAATAGCGAAGTCCATTTATCCCTCATATGCTTTGCCAGTTCGTGCCGTCTTTAGCTAATTTGCAGCGGTCACCGGGCAATAATTCCATCGTTGAAAGGCCGTCGATAGTTTTCCCGTCCACCGTGTTAACTATTGCTCCCCCTTGTCCGATATTTTTTATGTTGTAGCGAACCGTTGGTGACACGCCTGCATAGGTTGGGAGTGAATAAATTACGGTCCCCCCTTCACTAGGGTTTAGGAAAATCACATTTTCGTCACTCAATGGGATCTTAGTTGGATCAGCCACGGTAATGTTGGCGCTACCGTCGAAGCTCACCCCGTTGATCGTTCTCGCCGTCTGCAGTTTTGTCGCGGTGGCCGCGTTTCCGGTTGTGCTCTGGTTCAAGGTCGGGAAGTCGACGGCCCCTGCGGTACTCAGGGCACCGGCGGTATTTTTCAATATGCCCGTGGTGAGCCCCGTCAGTTGCGACAGCTTCACCTGCTGGTCATTGGTCACGTTGCCGAGGCCGACAGCAGCTGAATTCAACGTCTGCCAAGTTTTGTCTCCCCTCCTGTATTGCGCCGTCGTCCCGGCGGCGATGATCGGTTCCTTAGTGGCATCGGCGACCGTAATGTTGGCGCTCCCGTCGAAGCTCACCCCGTTGATTGTTCTCGCCGTCTGCAGCTTTGTCGCAGTGGCCGCGTTTCCGGTTGTGCTCTGGTTCAAGGTCGGGAAGTCGGCAGAACCTGCCGTGCTTAGGACACCGGCAGTATTTTTCAATATGCCGGTGGTAAGTCCCGTCAGTTGTGACAGCTTCACCTGTTGGTCGTTGGTCACGTTGCCGAGGCCGACCGCCGGAGGGTTCAACGCCTGCCAAGTCTTGTCCCCCCTCCTGTATTGCGCCGTCGTCCCGGCGGCGATGATCGGTTCCTTAGTGGCATCGGCGACCGTAATGTTGGCGCTCCCGTCGAAGCTCACCCCGTTGATTGTTCTCGCCGTCTGCAGTCTAGTGGCCGTCAATGCGTTCCCGGTCACAGGCCATGGGGCTCCGGCCCAAAGCGGCATCCCCCCCGCTTCACCGACCTGTAAAAGAGTGGAGCGGTTACCGAACGTCCACCTAGCTTTTTCCGTTTCCGTGACGGTCCGGGCGCCGGTGAATGTTTTAAAAAGAGTGATTGGGTCGCCTTCAGCAACCACCTTTTTGCCATTGGCTGTGAATGCCAAAGCTATTGTCTGGGAAACAAAAAATACGACAGCAACTGTCAGCACGGCCCAAAAAAAATAACGAATCATCCTATGCTCCGGTTTCAGTGACGCCGACTGTGGCACCAGCTATAGTCACGGCTCCAGCCGCCTGGATAGCCAGGGCTCCCTCAGAAACAATTGTGGTAACCAATGCACTCCCGAGAACCTGCAAGTCACCGGTGCAGGTTACCTGCGGAGTGTCCAAGGTGACCGAAGTCGGCGCAATGACGGTGACGGTGGGCGAGGTGACGGTTGCGGATGTGGTAGCTCGCACCTCCGCAACCTTAGTGCTGACCGTGACCTGTTCCCCGCCGATGATCTCGATGATGCGGCCGCGCTTCAGGTGGATCTTGTCCCCCTCGTCGGTGTAGAGGGCGACCTCCCCGTTCTCCAGGCTGATGCGGTAGCGGCGGTCGTCGCTGGCTATGGCGATGATGCTGTTGCCCTGCCGGATGAAGATCACCTCGGCGCCTGCCTTTGGGCGGCTAGTGTAGCCGTAGTGCTGGAAGAACTCGCGGTTGTCGATGGTGCCGTCGCCCCACACGGATGCGTTGACGCGCTGAATCAGCCCCTGCAGGACGCTGGTCACCTTGCCCCGGATCATGCCACCACCAGCCCCGGCGGGCCGAGCCGCAGCTCGGTGGTAGTGCCTGCCTGTTTGCTCCGCTTGAACTTGCGGTTGTAGACGAGGTAGATGCCCTCGCGCTCGAGCATTTCGTCTTTCACCTGGGCCAGTTCGTTGATCTTCCAATTGACGCCGTCCTGGCTGTGGCCGGGCGCGGTGTAGGTGAGTTGGAGGCCGTCATGGTGCTGTTTCTCCAGGAGCATGCGGGCGTGCAGCTTCGGGCTCTGGCTGTCGTTGTTCAGCCTGGTGACAAAGGGCTTGTAGAAAGGAAAGCTGTCGTCGGTGACACTGGCGCGCACGTCGGTTTTGCTGGTGTCCATGCCGTCTTCGTCGTGGCCCTGCACCTGGCTGATCACGGTGATCTTGGAGTAGCGCCGGGAGATGTCGTCGACCTGGTCGCCGCTCTCGACGTTGTTGCCAGCGCCGTCCAGTCGGTTGATGATGGTGTAGAGCGGTTTCCCCTTGGCCTTGGGCCTGCCGAAGACGAGGGTGCCATCCGGGAGGCCGAAGAACATTAATCCGCGGCTGGCGGCGTAAATGGAGAGGACCTCGAACACGGTCATGCCGGGCTCGGTCTGGGAGAGCTTCTGCGGCGTGTCCTGGAAGCCGGTCAGGGGGTTGTCGACGGTCTTCTTTTTCCCCTTCAGCTTGCCGACCACGTTCTCCTGATAGATGATCTGCTTGCGATTGATGAAGGGGACGGTGGCCAGCAACAGCTCGGCGAGCTGCTTGACGGTCTTCCCCTGGACCGTGATGAACTTCTCGACGTAGCTGTCGACGACGGTGCCGAGGAGATCCCGCCCTTCCACCACGATGGTGCGCCCCTGTTTGCTCCACCCCTTACGCACTGAATCGATGATGCCGGTCAGCTCCAGCTGGTCGTTCACGTAGAGCTCGCAGCGCATGCCGGCGCTGATCGCCGTGCCGGGGTTGGCCAGTTCCAGGGTGAACTTGTCGGCGGCCTGGTAAAGGTCGGCTTCCACCTCGTAGGAGAGGAAGTTCTCGATGCGCCTGCCGGCTATCTGCAGGGTGACCTTATCTTCCATAGATCTGCACCTCGCCGCTGGTGAAGTTGGGGGCCTTGATGCGGTTGATGCTGGCGATCCGCTCGGCGTAGTTGTAGTTGAGGCCGTAGCGGTGGCAGACCAGGTGCAGCGGCATGGGGTTGTCCAGGACGACGGTGATGATGCGATCGCGCTCCAGCTTGATGGTGTTGATATGGCTCAAGAGGCTTCCGGCCATGGTCTTCAGGCTCTCCATGGAGCGGTTCTGGTCGATGGCTGTCTGCAGCATGGTGCGCAGCTTGGCGAGGGATGTCTCCAGTTCGTTGATGGTGAGGATCGCATCGGTGGCTGCTGTGGTGCGGTAATTACCTTGGGTGTCAAAGCTGGTGGTGGTCTCGCTCTTGCGGACCTGCTGCCGGGCCGATTCGTCGGCCTTGTAGACGCCGGCTATGGTCTGGGCGGCCTGGATGGAAAACCCGGCGTGGAGATGCTTGCCGAAGCCGGCCTTTGACTCCAGGTCGAGCATGGCCTGTTCCAGGTTGCCCAGGAAGCGGCTGGGAGCTCCCTTGATGGAGTCGTTCATGACCACGTAGCGCTCGATGCAGCGGGCGAGGGAACCGATGACGCGGCCGGGCAGGTTGGTGCCGTAGTTGATGGTGGAGATGATGCCGTTGGCCGGGTTGGCGACATCGAGGAGGGTCCCCTCGACGGTGGCCACGAAGGTGTCGACCTTCTTCAGGTAGTTCTTGGCGCGCTGGCTGTAGCCCTGGAACTGGGTGTAGATCCCCTGGGCCGGGTCTACGACCTGTTCCAGGATGCCGACCGACTCGGCGCCCAGCTCGGCCCGGACCTCTGCCGCAAAGGCGTCCATCTGTTCTTCCTGGCTTGCTACGACGGCCTCTTCGACGGCCGCTTCCACATCCTCATACTCGATGTCGGCTGTTGTGCCGCGCAGGTCCTCGACGAAGGTGATGTCGACCTCGGCCGTCATGTCGCGGTCGTCGTGGCGGACGCTGAAGGTCTCGATCATCCCCTTGATGGAGCCGTACTGGGGGTGGACCAGCTCGGAGAGCTCGGTGCTCTTCAGGTGGTTGATGAAGTCCACATGGTCGGCGTAGGTCATGTGGTCGCCATGGTCCCAGAAATAGCAACGGATGCTTACGCTCCGCGCTTTCTGCCCCATGTTTTCCAGCAAGGCCCCGGCCGTCTTGGGGAACTCGTGCCGCACGATGGCGTTCTCGAAGCGATCGTCTAGGGTCTCGATCTCCAGGTCGTAGCCGTCAAGTTGTGCGGGGTAGATGTCTTCGGCCATTACATCCCCCTGGTGCTGGTCAGGGCGTCGAAGAAGTTGCCCCGGTTGCCACCGGTCTTGACGGTGGTGTCCATGCTGTTGACCTTGGTGAAGGCGCGGCCCAGCTCGTCGAAGTGGACGTCGATCTTGATCTCGTTTTTAGGGCCGGCCGAGGCGCGACGGCCGCCGATTCCCATCACCTCGTATTCCTTGCTGCCCCGGCTGAAGGTCTGGCTAGCCCAGTTTTCCTGCGAGGACTCGGAAATCCACTTAGAGATAAAAATGCCTGCTACCGCCGCCCCACCAGCCGCATATCCTGCGGCTGTGGCTTGAGCTGCCAAACTAGCCGCGACTTCCTTACGGGTTTTGCTGGCAGTTTCCTGCAGGGGAGCAGGCAAACCAGGAGCGGAAGTTCCCGGCCAGTTGGTCACAAACACGGGCGTGATGCCGGCGGCGATCTGCAAAGCCTTGCCTTCCGCTACCCCGATAGCCGTAGAGCCACTCATGCTTCCGAGTTTCTTCTTCGCCCAATCGCCGAGTAATTTATTGCTGCCCCGAGCGGCTAAATAGGCAGTGCCTAGGATCGCCGCGGTACCTCCCGCTATCTCCCCACCGGACAATTCCAAGCCGCCTTTCTCTTTCTTATCCAGCATGAAGGAGATCCACGTTGACAGCGTCTCATTCATGGGCTTGATAAAGTCGTCTGCAGCCTCGCGCATGGCGTTCTTCAGACGGCCACTTGCGTCGATCAGATTTCGGGTCGCCTCGCTGAAGTCGCGCTTCAGAGAGCCTCCCGCACCTTCAATCAACCCGGCCATCCTGCCGACCTCGGGCAGGTTGTTGGACTGCAGCAGGGTCTTGATGCCTTTGATGGTGTCGAGGTCAGCTTTACCAAAAGCCGCCTGAACAAAGCTGTCACGCTGAAAGTCGGTCTTCAGCGTGTCGTACTTCTTCTTGATGTCCTTGAGGACTTCGAGCGGATCGCGGCGCTTGCCTGCGCCCGAATAGAACTTGATGCCGGTCCCCTTCTGCGCAGAGGCCATGTAGTTCATGTTGGTGAAGACACGCAAGGTGCTGTCGGCCAGAGTCGCTAGCCGCTCCGGAGCGCGCTCGACCTTCGAGAGTGCCTCGATGAAGCCGAGGGTCTTGTCGAAGCTCATGCCGGCCGACTGGGCGTTTACTCCAACCCGGGCAAAGATCTGCGATAGGTTCTCAAGCTCGGCATTGCCGAGTCGGCCGGCCACGGTCATCTTGTCCAGGAGTTCCAGGGCCTGCCCCGGTTTGGCCAGGTCGAACTGAAAGGCCTCAGCCGCCACCGTGAGGCCGGCGGAAAGGGTTTCAGCCTTTGCACCGGTAACTGCCATGGCGATATTGACGCCGTCCAGGGTGTTCTTTGCTTCGCCCATGTTCAGACCGGACTGCACCAGGGCGTTAAAGCCGTTCTTCAAACTTTCGATATCCTGGCCGCTGTCCTTGCCCATGCGGAAAAGATCGGACCTGAGAAGAGCCACCTTGCCAGCGCCTTCGCCGGCAGTCTGGCCGATCTGGGTCAGGTCCTTGTCGAGTTGGGCTGACATGCGCATCTGCTGCAATGCGCCGACGGAAAGCCCCAGTCCTGCGAGCTTCCCGCCGACACTGCCAAGAGCGCCCTTCAGGGAGTCAAGCTCGCGCTTGGCTCCCTGGGTGAAACGGGAGACGGCGTTCTTCGACTCGCCCATCTCGCGCTTCAGGCCACTGGCATTGGCCAGTATTTGCAGGAACAGCTTCATGTCAGCCATTGCTCTTTTTCCTTACCATCTGTTTCCTGGGTTTCGGTTCGATGATCTCCTGATAGTTCAGGAGCAGGCTATCTCCCTCGCTCAGGGGCATATCGAGAGCTTCCACCCACGGGACGCCCAACTTAAGCAGGGCCAGCAGCTGCTTTCTGTGCGGCTTGTTGCTCTTTTCGAAACTCGGTCCTCCGCTGATCAAGGGTTACGATGGCATTGGCCAGCAGGTCTGAGTCCTCCCCCTCCAGATCGAGCACCATCTCGGGGGTCAACCTGTCAATCCCCTCCACCTTGAGCCTTTTGGAGATGACGGCTGCGTCGTAGTAAGCCGGGTCGGCAAACAGGTCCTTGTCGATGCTTGAATCGTTCGCCAACTCCAGCGCATGGCGGAAGGTGCGCTCGTGCAGGGTGAAGTCCCTGCCGCATCTACCTTCTGCGTCGATAATTCCGTATGCAAAAGTACCGGTTTGAACCATGGCTTACTCCTCCACCCTGTCGGCGCAGATGAAGTCGATAGTGCGCGTCGCTTCCTTCTCACCGTCGTATTTCGTGCTGCCAATGGTCGCGGTACTTACGCCTGTGTAGGTGGTCCGCCTGCCGTTTTCCTTGTCGATGACGAGGGTGCCGTCTTCGACATTGGCAAAGTCGAACTCCGGTTTGTTCTTCGGTACGACGTAGTCAACGGCCACGCCATAGCGAGCCTTGGTTTTGACCACACCGGTACCGCCCATCAGGTTGACCGGCTTGCGCAGGGCAATCTCTTTCTCTTCAATGCCGGAGAAGTCGGTGATCTTCTGACCGTTAATCTCCAGGCTGATTTCGGCGATGTATTCTTCCATCGGTTAAACCTCCGTTTAATGGTTATTAAAGCAGCAGATCGATGCGCCCGGCGAAGACGTGCAGACCGTTGACGACGTCGGCCGGGATCTTGGCGTCGAGGCGGTTCGGGTCCTGCTCGTCACGCTCGACGATGAGGCCGGAAAGGTTGGCGGCAACTTCCTCGATAATCTCCAGGCCTTCAAGCTTCATCAGCACATCGAGCAGTTCGCTGCGAACCTTCTTAGGGGTTCTACTGGAGAGCTTCTCGCGGGGGAAGCGCAAGGCGATGCGCTCGCGACAGGCCTTTCTCACGTAGTCCAGGGTGCGGATAGTGGTGAGGTCCAGGAGGCTGATATCGTCGATGTTGTTGGCGTCCTTCAGGTAGGTGGTGACGGCGCGCACGATCTGCACCACCTCCCCGGGGCCGACTTCAAGCGGCAGGGTGCCGTTGTTCAGACAGTTCTCCTGCTCGGTGCGGCTGAGGCGCTGCGTGACGTCGGGGGCGGCGATGCCGGTCAGGGCCAGGGTGTTGAGCGGCCGGGCCGGATCTTCCTCAAAGGCGATGATTGCTGCCAGGGCTGCAGCGACTTCGTAGCTGGGGCTTTTGGTCCCCCGCAGGAACGCGCCGGCGATGCGCCCGCTGTTGATAGATGCGGAGAGCGTGGTCGCGGTGGCGAGCGCCGAGTCGAGTGCGTAGATGCCGATGCCGGGGCGCTGCTCCATGGGACCGGATACGCTGTCCAGGTGGGTCTTCAGCGCGCCGATCGCGGTGGCGTCGACGTAGGGGATGGCGATGATGTCGTACTTCTCGGCGAAGACTTTGGCGTAGGCGGTGGCCGTGTCCGGGTCGGTGGCGCCGGTGGCCATGGCGACGACTGCGGAGGCGACGCCGGCGGCGGTGACTTCGGTGACCAAGTCGACCAGGTTGCCGATGGTCCCCTTGTGCTTGGCGGTCAGGGTGATGACGGCCTCGGCCACGGCGGCGGTGACGGGAAGGTCGGCGTATTTGTCGAGCTCGACCTTCAAAGCGGCGGCGATGGCGGTGGCTGCGGTTCCGGTGGCAATGGCAAGCTCGATGCGGCGGTTGCCGACGAAAAGGCGGATCACGCCGGGGCCGGTGGACGGGCCGGTGATGGTGATGGTGCCGGTGGCGGCTGCGCCGGCGCCGTTGTCGTCCAGGGCACAGACGGTCAGCTGCAGGTACGGGTTGGCCTTGATGGCGGCACGGCACATGAGGTGCGCGTTGGAGCCGTTGCCGAAGTAGGTGGCGGCCTCGGCGTCGCTGAAGACGTTGGTCGGGACCAGGGCGGCGACGGTGCCGGCGACCAGGCGCTGCGCGATGATGAGCATCTTCTGCAGGTTGGCCGGGAGCGTCCGGACGGCGAGTTTCGTGTTGAACTCGAAGTACTTGCCGGGCTTCCGGATGCTGCTGGGGATCGCGTCAAAGCTGATGTTTTTCGATGGCATTACTGGTCACCTCCGGTTTTCTTTTTGCCGAGTCGAGCTTCGACCAGAGAGCCGTCGTCCAGCAGGCGGCGGTAATAGGTAGTGTCCGGGACGTCGATCGGCTCGGTATCGGTGATGTAGGCCCGAGGGTTGGTCTCCATCGGGGTGCGGGTGCCGGGGGCTGATTGGACTAGCATGTGATCCTCCTGTTGAAATTGGTCATCTTGCCGTTTCACCCCTTTGGCAGATCCGGCAGGTCTATGATGTCGGTGGCGTCGGCTACGGCATCGCCTGGTTTGAGCAGATAGGAGAGGCCGACGGTTAGCAGGTCGGTGACTACTTCGTCGTCCTGTTTTTCTATTTCGAACGAGGTGGACATCTTGATCAGGTATCTGATCTTCCCCTCGGCATGGTCGTCTTCGTTGGTGACCTCGCGCCAGTTGACGGGCTGAAGGGCGGAGATCTCGAGATCAAGCTTTTGATCGAGCAGCAACTGGACTATGGCCTGGATCAGCGGGTTGATGCCTTTCCTGCGGGCTTCCTCGCTCTTGGGGTTTGCCAGGGTGACCAATAGGGAAAGGGTCACCTCTTGGCTCCAGCAGCGTTTACTGACCCGCCTGAAGCCTGCCTCCAGGCAGCCTGCGTCTACGGACGGGGACGGGCCGATGCCCTCGCCGGCCTTCTTGCCTCCTGTTTTCCGGATGCCGGCCAACCTGTCGACAATCCTCTCAACTGCTGCCTCTTCTATTGCGGTGATCATTTAAAAGCCCTTCAGTTTGTCGTCGGTGAAGATCTGCTGCCTTGAGGAGACCCGAAAACGGTTGCCTGACGGGGGGGCCGTGGAGGCTGCGGGGTCCTCGTTTCTCAGGCTGATCTTGCCGGTGAGTATCAGCTCTCTCAGCATCTTCACTGCGTTGTCGTACTGGCTCTGCCGGGTCTCCGGAATGGTTTCGGCGTACCGGCTGTAGACGTAGTAAATCGTCATCACGGTGGAAAGCCGTGTGACGACTCGCGGGACCGGCGCGAGGGGGAGCTCGTACCGGTCGGGGATGTAGCCGTCTATCTCGCTGTCGGCGGCCTCGATGCAGCCGTCGATCTTGTCCATGTCCACCACGCCCAATTCGGAGTCGTCGGTAAGCTCGATGAGGGTTTGCTCCGGAATTGCCACCTTGAGTTTCTCGTAATCGGTGTAGGCCATGGTGTCTCCTAAAAAGGAGGGCGGCGGACCGCCCCCCTTGCTTTCACTATTTAGACTTGCGCTACTGGCGCCTGATGCAGAAATCGACGGCCCTGGAGGCGGCTGAATAACCGTCAAACCGGAACGTGGAAAAGGCGCTGCCGCTGGCGTTGGTGACTTCGAAGGGACCGGCCCCTACTCCGACCTGTCGGCCGTCCAGGAACCATTTCCCCTTGACCGGTGCTCCGGTGGAGTCGGCGGCGTCCACGGCGATGCCGACGTACCCGGCGGTGGTGTAGCTCTTAAAGGTCCCCTTGGTGACGGTGACGGAGTCGCAGCGGCTCTTGGCCACTTCGGGTGCGATGCTCTTCAGGTTGGGCATCGGGTTCCGGGAGCGGTCATAGGGGATCTTCCCGGAGGCGAAAACGATGGAGCCGAAGCAGATCAGGATCGCGAGGGCGGCCAGCATGATTAATATGGTGAAACGATTTTTTAGCATACGCATTCTCCTATGCAGGTTCGGTTACACCCGCAGGATGCGGATGATGTCCCCGGCCGCGGCTGCCGCGTCCAGGGTATGGCCGTTGACGACGCCGGCGACGTGGGTGACGGCCTTGCCGTCGGCGTCGGAATCAACATCGGTGTCGGCGGCGATCGCGGCGGCGGCCTCGACGAGGAGGATGCCGCTGAAGTTGTAAGGGGCCTGGCGGTCGACGGCGGTGTCGGCTTCCACCACGCCCAGGGCCTTGGCGCCGGCGGCGCACTTGGCGCCGTCAAAGCCGACGAAACGGTGCACGACCAGGTCGGCGGTTTTGGCGGTGATGGAACCGGTTCCGGTTACGATCTGGGTTTTCACTTCTTACCTCCTTTTTCTGCCTTGCCTTTCGACTCGGTCTTTTCTTTTGGCGCCTCGGCCAGTTGCAGTTCCAGGCTGGCAACCGTCTCCCGCAGCGTTTTCAGCTCGGAGGTCAGCTCCTCAAGATCGCTCTCACGATTTGCCAGCTGAGAGTTGAGGCTGGTGATGGTGCTGTCGCGCTCTCCCAGCTGGAACTGGAGGCTGATGATGGTGGCGGCGCGCTCCCCAATCTCGGCGTAAGCAGCCTCGATCTTCGACTCCAACCCGGTGATCACCGTTTTGAGCTCATCACCTGCCTCTGCCTCGTCCCCGGCATCCAGCGGGTCAAGGAATTCCTCGAGCCTGGCTGCCTCCTCGGCATCGAGATCGATCTTCCTGCCGATGCGGTGAATCTTGCCATCCTTCCGGATGGCGGACTTCTTGACCACGTAGGTGGCCAGTTCCTTGTTACTCACGGGGCCTCCCTACTTGTTGGTGTTGGTGACCAGGTACCCGGCATCGGCGCCGACGATCTTGACGTCGAACAAGTCGGTGTTCCGGATCAGCTGGATCTTGCCGCCGTTGGTGACGTAGGTGTCGACCACGGGCTTGCTCTTCTTGCGGAAGGTGTATCCGAAGCTGGGCTCGTACATGGTGCGCTCTTTGCCCGTGGCCGCCGGCTGGTACCCCATCCACATCATGTCGCCCCAGATGTCATGCGGGGTGCCGTCGTCGTCGGTGTAGATCATCTCGCCGACCACGATCTCCTTCTCCAGGACTTCCTTGATGATCTCCAGGGTGACGACCTTGTTCTCGGTCAACTTGATGCGGTCCAGGAACATCGGGTGCTTCTTCCAGGACTTCAGGGTCGAGGCGCCGATGACGATGAGGTTGGCGCGCTTGGCGATCTGGCTGCGCAACGACTCGTCGCCATCCTGAACCACGCCGACCGGGTCGGAGCCGGGTTCGGAGAAGCAGTCGTCGCCGGCCAGGGCGAGCTTGTTGCCGGCGCCGTAGTTGTCAGGATTGCAGGTAAGGTCGGCCACGATCTTCTCGCGGCGCAGCATGATGCCGGCGACGACGAGGTTGGTGGCGTACTGCTGCAGGGGGAAGTTGGCTTCCTCTTCCTCGCGGTAGTCGATCGGGTACTCCAAGTCGTGCTCGGTCATGACGTATTTGTCCGAGGAGGGCTTCCCCGGGGTCATGCGGTTGGAGGCGCCGCGAATGGCGCGCTCGGTGGCGTAGAGGCGGAAGGCCTCTTTGCCGAAAGTCATGTACACCGAGCTTTCTAGAGTCAGGTTGCCGACTATGGGAAAGATGCGGTCGGCAATGGACTCGGCGTTGGTGTAGCCGCGGGCGAGCTGGGTAAGGACCGGGTCGACGACCCTGAGCCCGGAAAGCTGATCTGCAAACTGGTTTTTTCCCATGGGCTATTTCCCCCCCTTGTTGTTCATGACGATGCCGAGCGCCGTTTCGTAGCTGGTGCCGGCATGGGATTCCTGGTAGGCAAGCACCTCGTTGTGGAGCTCCAGGCGCTCCTGGTCGACCGGGCCGGAGAATTCCCCGGAACCCGCCGTGTTGACCTGGTGACGGACGCCGGCACGGTCACCGGTCGCGAACTCGCCCAGTTGGATGGTCTCCGGGAGGGCCTTGAGGCTCTCCTGATACATCTCCAGCTGGCTCTTCTCGGTCTTGCCCCCTTTGCCGTCGTCGAACTGCACCGCCGCCGCTTTTCTCAGGGTCATCATGTGATCGACGATCGCGGGGATGGTGGCGGGAGCTACCCGGGTGGGCAGGGTCTTGCAGAAATCCTCGAACTGCCTGCGGTCGGTGGCTTCCTCGGATTTGCCCAGCTGCTCGCGCAGACTGGTGACTTCCGAGCCGAGAGTTTTGTTGCTCTCCTCAAACTGTTTCAGCTGATCGCTGAAAGACTTGGTTGCCGTCGTCACTGCCTTGGTGACGATAGCTTCGACTTCCTCGATTTTCATCTCGTTCTTCTCCTTTTGGTTGTAGTCGGCTACTTCCATCCCCTCGACGGGCGAACGCATCATGGCGCAGGCCCGGCTGCAGGCGTAACAGATGGTGCACTTCGCGGGGTCGATGACGGCGCCCTTGTCCTGGACCATGCTGATGGCGCCGGTCGGGCAGCAGGACATGCAGACGTGGTCGGTGCAATCGGCACAGAATTTCGAGCGTTCTTTCGATCCGCTCATGAACTCCATAAATTTCTGAAACAGGCTTTTGCCGGTTTTGTCCCCGGGCTTTGTCATACGGTAGTCCTCCTCGAACTGAATGGTGACGAGGCCGTCGCCGTCGTCGTAGACATTTTCCATCCCGGGTACCGCCGGGCAGTTGTAGCCGAGAAACGCAAGGTGGTGGATACCACGGGCCGGATCCCAGGCGATGGAGCGGAACTTGACCAGGCCGCTCCTTACCCACTGTTCGAACTGCGGCTGCACCTGGGAGAGCTTGACCATCACCTTGTCGCCCTCGCGCCTGGCGGCGCTGATCCAGCCGAAAGCTGGGCCGCGCCCCTTGCGGTGCAACGGCTCGACGTGATCGACCCGCAGCGGAGCCATGTGAAAGGTCGGGTTGTACTTCGCGAGAAGGGCGTCGATTTTCTCCGGAGTCCAGTTGTCGGTGTTGCCGGCGCTGTCGGTCCAGCGGCCGCATTTGAAAGCCTCGATCCAGGCGCCTTCCATGCTTTCGTTTGAGCTGAGTGTCGCCACTAGCAGGGCCTCCTTATTCCGTCCATGTCACGCTCCTCTTTCAAGCGGTGCAGCTGCACCGTACAGCATGTTCCGCGCAGGATCATTTACGGCGCCGTAAATTGTCGGTGCCGGGTTTCCGGATAGTCTTTAAACCGCCTTTAAAATTCCCTGTAGGGCCTTTGCACCGTCCAGTTCGACCCTCTGCCGCCCCTAATCGGCTACAGGCTGAATTTGGGGCTCGCATCACCGCTTTCCTCCGACCACGTTGTCGAGGTGACGATAGGTGAGCTGCAGCACCATGCTGCGGTCGCGCTCGGCAAGGCGCATCCCGGCGCCATCGTTCATGGCGAGGTAGGCGCGGGCGGGGATCTTGACCTTCTTGCCACGGCCGGCCATGCCGCCACGCTGATGGATGGCGCCGTAGGGAACCGAGCCCCCGACGCCGATCCTGACGGAGTTCCTGTCGGCCTGGTAATGGACGTTCCGCCGCAGCGCACCCGACTCCACCAGGAGCCGCTTCCCCTGCAGGTACTCCCGCCCTTTTTTGGACAGCGTTCCTTTTTTCTTGAGCCGCTTGCCCCTGGCCAGCTTCAGCATCAGTGTGGTGCTGGAAAGCTTTTCCCAAGGGTTTCCTTCGGGGTCGCTCTCCCGGGAGAAGTTCTCCAGGACGCGGCGCTCGTAGCTCTGGCCGATCTCCTCCAGGAGGTGTTGCGGGTTGTCGCTGAACCGCTCCAGCGCACGGAAGGCTTGGACAACGGCGCGATCGTCGATGACACTGGAGATCAAGTTGCTCATGCCTTGCCCTTCCGGACCAGCCTGGTGATCTTGTTGCCGTCCAGGGTGGCCTGGTAGACGGCGCCGCCCTCCTCATACTGGAAGACGCGCCCTTTTCTCCCTACTGGCTTGCCGGCGTCCAGGATGGTCGGGATCATCTGGTAGTCCGCCAACTGCAGCTTTGCCTGCGCGGAAAGGACTTCCTGGTCCATCCAGACGGTCTGTCCTTCCAGCTGCAGGGTGGCTTGCCTCTGCTCCTCGAGGACGGCGACGGGGAACTGCCCCACGATCTTTCCTTCAAAGAAGCGACTGAAGGCAGGGCCGGCGACGTGCTCTTTCATCCAGGAGCGGCTGATGTCCCGGGGAAGCGTCTCGAACTTGTCCGCCAGCACCCGGTAGCTTCTCCCGGATGCCTGCCCGACGTTGTAGTCCCAACCTGGGTCGATGCCGTTGGGGACCTGGTGCACCTCACCGGTCCGCTTGTTCACCCACTGGTAACTCCCGTCTTTCGGCGCATCCCCCCTGCCGGACGCTTTGGCTCTTGCATGCTCGGCGCGCTCGGCCCTGCACATGCGGCAGTGGCACTTCCAGCCGTTGGGCGGGAAGTGGGTCTGAATCCAGGGATCGTCGATAGGGAGGGTGATGCCGTCCCAGGAGACATGAAGGGGTCGCGGGTTCTGCACGCCGTCGGCGTGGAGGTATCTGAGATACTCGGTCCCCGAAGTCTCGAACTGGTTCCAGCGCCCGGCCTGGTAGGCGGTGGTGATGTTGGTGTCCCAGATAAGTTCGCTTCTCCAGTTGCGGCCGCCGTTGTAGCTCCAGCCGTGACGCTTCACGATGTCATCGAACTGACCTCGGAACTCCTTGAGGTTCATGCCGCCGTCGATTGATTTCTGGACGGCGCCGCGCAGGTCGGCAACCAGTTCCGCCTTTGTTGCGCCGGCGGACATGAAGGCGCGGGCGTGCTGATCCTTCCAGATGTCGTCGTAGGTCGCAGCCGCTATGGACAGCTTGCCTTTGAAGAACTCGCTGGCTTCCTTGAAAGGCAGTTTGAAGGTGGCGTTAAACTCGTCCTGGTCCATCAATCACCGTTCTTTGCGTCGATGCGTCCGGCCATCATGGCGCGAACCATCTCTTCGGCCATGATGCCGGCAAGTGTCTCGGTGGCCATGCCGGGGTAGGCGTTGGCGATGGTGTCGCGCATCTCCTCCAAGGAGCTGCCATCGTCCATAAGTCTCCGGATCTTGCCGAGCCAGTCGGTGAGGGTCGGGTCGGCCGACGTCGCCAGGCGCTCGGCAAGCCTGGTCTCCGGGAGCTGCGCGATCTGGGCGGTGGAAAACGTGCTGCAATGCGGGCAACTGGAGAAGCTCTCTTGGGGCTTCTGTGCAGGTACCGGACTCTCGGTTGCCGCCTCGATGTCGCCGGCCTCAAGGTTGTAGGTGCGCTCGAAGTAGCCCTGGCTAAATTTCAGTCCGCTTTTGGCCAGCGCTCCGGAGAGCTTGTCGTCGCGCTCGGCGGGCTTCAGGTCGACGTCCTCTTCTTCCCAGAGGCTGAAGCGGGGAGCGTTGACTGCGGATCCCCAGTTCTCGATGCAGATGTAGTCGATGAGCTGGTTCATGGTCTCTTCGACCAGCGTCTTGTCGGCGTCGCGCAGATCCTTGCGGATCTCGATGGTGAGTTCCTTGCCGCCCAGCTCGCCGCTCACCGACTGGCCGGCGCCGGCGTGGCCGAGCCAGACGGTGGAGATGGCGCTGTTGGCTTCAGCGATGATGCCGCGGTACAGGTCCGCGGTGGCGCCCTTGCTGCCGCTTTCCTTCAGCTCGACGCTGCCGTCGTCGGGGATCACGGCGAGGCCATCCTGGACCATCTGTTCCAGGACGTCGAGCAGCTCGTCGACGTCGCCCTGGTCCGCGGTTCTGGGGAGCTTGCCGATGGGCCAGACCTGGCCGAATTTTTCGGAGAACTGGATCCAAAAACGCCAGCCGCCCCGCTTGAAGATGACGGGCCAGAAGCAACGGGAGTTGAGTCCCAGGCCGTAGGGATTGGCGTAGCTCGCCTCGTTGGTGGGGCAAAGGAAGCGCCGCGCGGGAAGCTCCTCTCCGGCCAGGGGGTTCTCCCGGGAGAGAAAGCGAAGCTCGTTGTCGCTGTTGAAGCCAAACCAGTGCTGGGGCTTGACGTGCATGGCGACGGGCGCGTTCAGTCCGCTGGCCAGTTTCTCCCAGACCGTCTCGATGGGGCTGTAGCCGAAGCCGCGGGCGTTGCGGATGATGCGCTCGATGATGGTGTTGAGCGGAAGGGCGGTGAAGATCTCCTTCACGGCCTTGGCCTGCCGAGACTTGGCGCTCTTGCCCTTGTCGATCTCCCAGTCGAGGGCAAGGGTGGCGTTGACGCGGTTGACTATGGAGCCGCCGACTCGGTCGTCGGTGATGAGGTCCTCGTAGACCCGGATGTCCCGGCCCTGGCTCTTCAGGACGGGGTCGGGGTTGGGGAGGTAGAGGTTGCCCAGGAGCACGTAATCAAGCGACCTGGAGCGAACGGCAAGCTCCTTTGAGACCGACTTATCCTGAAAGCGCATGAATGAGCCGTCCGACAGGTAGAGCCCGTTTTTACGCTGCATTGAAATACCCCTTTAAAAGTTTCTTGGCGCGACGCGTGCCGCGGGATTTGACACGGACCGGACCGGCGTCTTGCCGGCTGGCGAATACCATCATGCAGCTCGCGATCGCCGCGTCGCCGTGGCGAACGATGCCCGCGGCACGCTCACCGCTGCCGGTGAGGGTCTGTTTTTCCGGGATCTTGGGAACGCCACGCACCATCTTGACGGAGCGGTAATCGTCCATGTGCTCGTCCTGTTTGGGTACCTCGATGGTGCCGTCCTCGAAATGCGCCTTCCACTTGGGCATCTCCTCCCGGTACCAGGTCTCGGATAGCATGACCTGGGTGATGCGCATGGTGCCATATCGTTGCATGGCCCGCTCGGACAGGTACTGTCCGTTGCCGCGGCCATCAAAGGCGCCATGTACAAATTTCGGCAGCCGGTCCAGGATGTAGAAACAGATGAGCTCCTGTTCCCGGAAAGGTACGTTAAAAAGCTCAACCACGAAGGGAACGCGGAGGCGAAGGTTTTCCTGGATGGTGCCCGGGTAGAGCACGGTCAGGTTGGCACTTCTGGCAAAGTCCTCGCCAAAGCAGTGCTTGCGATCTTTAGGGAGCGAGTCCAACAGCGGCCGCAGGTGCTCGTGGCAGAAGTCGAGGGCGGCCTTGGAGCGGTCCTGGTCCGGCAGGGTGGCAAACTCGTTGCTGCAGGCCCACTTGATAACGGGCAGATCCTCCCTCATAGCCCGCTCGATCAGAACCCGGGTGAGGTAGACCCCGGTCCCCTGGCTGGGGATACAGAAGAGCTCCTCGTCGGCGTTGCCGCGATAGAAGTTGATGAGCTTCTGGCGCCAGTCGTCCTGGTCCTCCTGCGTCCATTCCTTGCCCCGCACCAGGCAGATGCGCTTATGAAGCCCCTCCTCGAGTGCGTCGTCCAGTGTGACCCGGTGCAGGGAGTACTCGAGGCGCCCGGCGCGGATCTCCTGGATGATCTCGTTAAACTCATTGGAGTCGCCGAAATGGGTGGAGATGATCCGGACCTGACCGCCCCACATGAGGAGCGCGATCGCGGCCTTGATGAGTCCGGCGAGGTTGTCATGGAACGCGGCCTCGTCGATGATGACCCGGCCCTGCTTACCACGCAGGTTGTTAGGCCGGGAGGAGAGAGCCGTGATCCTATTGCCGGATTCGAAGGTGATCCGGAACGCCAGTATCTTTTGCTCTTCGACGATGGTGCTGCCGTCGACCACCTTCGACTCGGTGAACACCTCCTCGGTCATCTCGATGGTGGCGATGAAATCGTTGAACTTGCGCGCCCACATGCCGGCATCCAGGATGAACTCCAGGGCCATCTCGCGGTTGTAACCGATGTACCAGACGTCGTCGCCGCTGGCGGCCGCGGCATAAAGAACGGCGTCGGCGGCCTCGGCCCAGGAGATGCCGACACGGCGGCTCTTCTCCATGATCTTCACCGCGCTCTGATCGGCGATCCACCTCTGCTGGTACGGAAGCAGCACCGGCGGTACCCGCAGGTCGCGCCGGGTCGGGATCGCCCAGGACGGGATGTTGCGCGCCTGCTGCGCTTCGCTGGTGGCTTGGAGCGTTGCCGGTGTCACTTGGAGAGCTCCACGCCCAGGATGTCGGCCCGGATCTGCTCGATCTGGGCGTCGGTGGCGCCCTTGATGGTCTTCAGCGTCTTCTCGACGGCGGTGGCGGCTTTGGAAAGCGCTTCATTTCGGATTTCGCGCTCCCGCTTCACGTTGATGGTGGCGCTCTGCTCCAGGCGCTGGGTGGCGAGGGCCAAGGCCTTGACCTGGTCGATGGTGCTGGCCAGGGTCTCGGGCTCGCTCAGGTCGGCGTCCTGGATCTTAAGGGTGAGGTCAAACGCCAGGGTCCGCAGGATCTCGTTGATCAACAGGCCCATCTGCCCCTGGGGCGCTGCGCCGACTTTGCTGATGAACATGTCGGCGACGTCGCGGCTCTGGCGCAGCTTCTCACCCACGTCGGCCATCTTCACGGCGTACCGGTTCACGCTGCTCTTCGTGACGCGATCGTCATGACCTTCGGCCTCGAGGAGGGCGTTGATCTGCGCTGTCACGTCCAGCTGGGTCATCCGGGGATCCTGGAGCAGCTGCTGCAACGTCGCCTTGATGTCGGCCGGGAGGGTGTCGATGGTGGACTTGGGGGGCATGGTCAGCTCCGGGGACTCGGGCGCTCGACGCCCGGGATCGTGGAGCGGCCGGTGGCAATGTCGGCGCCGCGGGTGGTAAGCGTGGCTATGTAGTAGCCGACGACCTCTTCGGTGCTGATCAGCCCCTGCTCGCGCAACCAGGAGAGCTCAGTTTTGATCCGGTCGCGGTTTACGTTGTGCCCGAACTTGTTCACCACGGTGTGCAGGATGGACTCGTTAAGCGAGTATCCCGGAGCCTCTTCCATGGCGCGCAGCAGGATGAGGCGTATATTGCTACTGATGAGAGTTTCCAGACTCATCACTTCCCTCCGTTCAGTTCGTTTTGGGTCAAGAGGTCGACCATGCGGTTGATCCCTTCGAGGCGACCGTCAATCTTGTCGACGCCTGCCTTGATGCCGTCCAGACGTGCGTTGATGTGCTTGTCGTTGTCTTCCATCCGGCCATGGTTGGAGCAAACTCCGGGGTTTTTGACGGCGGCTTCTATGGCTAAGAGCCGCTTCTCCACACCGTCCCACCGGGGGTCGGCGGGCGGGGTCTTGATGCTGGCGGCGATGCTCTTAATGCTGTCTTCGCTGGTCTTCAGCCGCTCTTCTATCGCGATGATGCGCTTCTTGGCATCGCTACGGCGACGGTCCCAATAGACGTAGCCGGCGATGCCCCAGGTAAGGATGAAGTTGGCGAGCGGCAGGTATGACATCCAGTACGGTAATTGGGAACTCAAGTGCTCCTCCGGGGGCGGTAGTTTTCAAAGTCGGTCTGGCATCCGACGCACCTGGTGCATCCGGGTGCAGCCATACGACGTTGTTCGGGTATGGGCTGGTAGCAATCCTCACAGCGGGTTGCGGAGTGGCCGTTGATCCGGTTGCGGTAATGGGCGGCTAGTGCGTCGGCAAGAAACACCTGGTCGAACTGTTGCGCCCGATCGATGTCGTCCATTTCATCACCAACGGTATTCTGTGCCGAGCTGGAGCCGGGCGTCTCCCCCGGTTTCCAGATTGGCGACGGCGCTGAAATAGACGTTCTTCACCCTGAGAAAATCCCACTTGCCGTAGACGTTGCCGATGTACTGCAGGCGCTGATCCAGGCCGTACCGGATGCCGACCGCGCCATCGTTGCGGAACTGGAACCAGGGGGCGGGCTTCTCCCGGACAGTGATGGTGGTGACGCCGGTTTCCATGTCGATGACACTCAGGGCCTCGACGCCGTTGCGGGATTCGGGGATGTCGGCTGTGCCGCTTACCTCAAGGTCGTGCTGTATGGTGCCCCCTAATTCGGGGGGGATCACCTCCCCCGCAGATGCCGGGCCGTCCTCGGCCTCTGCTCCTTCCAGATTCCCCCCCTGGAGCCAGGGGAGATCCATCGTTTCGGCCAACTTCGCCTTGTCCAGGACTACGATGCCGCGCTCGGGACACGGGACCAGGACCCGCTGCACATCCTTCACGGTCCGGAGCTCCGGGACACGTTTAAAGGTGGTGGTGTTGATGGTGCGGATCTCCGGCATGAGGTACTGCCACAGGGCGGCAAAGACAGCCAGGATCAGTAGCACCAGGAGGACGGTGCGGCGCAGATCGGTCTGCCGCCAGTCGGTGGTGAAGTAGTCGCCCCAGTTCATTTACGGCACCTCGGGCGGGGCAGGGGCGGGGGTGAGCAGCTCGGTTTTGCGGGCGCTCCCCTCGGAAGATCCGAAGTAGTAGCCGAAGACGTCTTTCACGATCGCGACAAGGGCTCCGATTAGGATCAGCAGGATGTCCTTGACGGAGACGGGGATATCGGGGGCGCTGATCAGGACGATGATGGCGGCAAAAAAGCCGATGATCGCGGCGATGGCCAGGAGAGGTTTGAGGTCAAATTTTCTTTTCATTGCTTCCTCCGGAGTGTGGGCCCCATCACCTGGGGGCTGGTTGTCATGCGCTGTGCGTGGCCATGATGCGGACGATGTTGTTGTACCGGCGGTTCACGTCGCCGGGCTCTTTCTGCCCCCAGGCGGTACTTAGCTTGATCTTCAGGATGTCCTGGGCGGTGACGGGACGGCCGAGCGCGGCCAGGGCGTTGGCCATCTTGCCGTTGGTGGACATGTAGAACTGATTGTGGTAGTCGGCGGCGTGGACGATGGCTTCGTCGTTGGCAAAGGTGATGCGCCGGGACTTGGCAACGGTCAGTACGTGGTCCAGACAGTAGGAGATCTGGGCGTCGTCGTACTTGTCGACGATGGCCATGTTGGCTTTGAGCTTGGCGGAGAGCCCGCCGCCGCGCTTTGCCTTAACATCTGCTATCTCGGCTTCGGTGAACCCGCACTCCTGGAGGCACTTGACGGCAGCGGAGTTGTGGCCCACGTCAAGCTGGCTGATGCCGAAGGAAAGGCCGCTGGCTTCGCTGGCGTTGCTGAAGCGGTAGATGGCGTTGGCGTTGCTGGAGAGTTCGTTGGCAAAGATGGCTTTGCGCAGGGTTTCGAGCAGACTCACGGGAACCTCATGTGTTTGGGAAACTAAGGGTGGCCGCCCCGAGGAAATGGCAGGAACCTCGGGGCGGCCGGGCAAAGGAGACAACAAATGACAGGGGGGACTCTACAGGAATGTGCGGGGGGTGTCTTTTACGGGGCCGTAAATAAAAAACCCCTCCGGAGGGGTCGGAGGGGCTTGAATGATAAGGGAATTTTCCTTTAATAGCTCATTACGGGCATTACGTCAATGGGAGATGTCAGAAGCCTGGCAGAAGGGGCTCTTCGCGGGCTTTCTTTTCTTTCTGTATCCGGCGGAAAATGTCGTAGATGACGGACTGGGAGACCTTGTGGTTGGTGACCACTTCGCCGATATTGCCGAAGCCGCGGAAGTCGGTCCAGATCTGGGAGTCGCGGATGACGCGGTCGACGGCGGAGCCTTTCGGAATGTAGAGCTGGGTCCTGGACCATTCCTCTTCAACTCGAACGGCGATGGCGGTGGCGAGATGGCAGGGGTGGGCGACGCGGGCGTTGGGATCGGTGAGGAGGATCCCCAGGGTGACGTCGCGCAACTCGCGGCCGCGCAGGGTGCGCAGCGGGTCGACCTGGGCCACGACTCCCGGGAGGGTTTCGCCATCTGCTTCGGGCAGGCTGGTTTCTGCCGGACCCCACCACCTGGGGATCAGGGTGCGGCCGCTCCAGTTCTTGCGGATCCACTCGGTAACGTGGAGGGCGATGTCCATGGCGGCCGGGTTGGCGTCGGACTTGATGATCACCTCCTCGATCTTGCTGTAGATGTCCCGGAGCGTCTCCGGGTAATGCTCGGCCAGTCTCATGTCACTTTGCTCCGCTTAGGTCCCAGCCTTCTTTCTGGGCCTTCTTTGTGAGGGCCGTGATGATCCGGTAGAGGTCCTCGGTTTTTACCCACTGCACCTTGTCGGCGAGGCGCATCTGTTTGGCGATCGCGTCGGCGTACTTCCAGCTGAGGTTGCCGATGGTGAGGAGCGCCTCTATCTTGCCGAGCTGGTCGCTCCTGGACTGCCCCGGTTTGTCCATGTTCTTGGGTCGGTGCGGGTAGCTCTTCTTGGTCCAAGTCTGTTTCGGCTTGCTCACTTCCTCGCCGGCCAGCTCCTGCAGGCGCTGGATCAGGGCGTAGCGCTCGGCGGGGGTGAGCTCCTTGGAGGAGTCGCAGCGGCTTTTGCTGACGTCGCTGATCAGATCGCGATAGTTGTCGTCGCTGTAGCCGGGCACAGTCTTTTCGACTTTGGTCTTGAGAGTGTGGATCCGGATGCGATCGCGGTTCCACTGCTCGGCTGGGGTCTGGTTTTTAAAGGTCTTTAAAGGCATGGTTAAACCTCATAAGTCCCGGCGTCGTCGAGTTCAGACTCGTACCTGACCAGAATGTGACCGCCGCCCTCTTTGGCGTAGCCATCGGTAAGCCTGAAGGCGCACGGAGTATCTTTTATCATCACGAACTTACCGAACCCTTCGACGAACCTGCACCAGCATTTAAGGTCAGTATCCCAGCGATCAGTCTCGTGATGAAACCCGCTCGCCACCGCGACGGCCAGCGCCTCCAGGTCGTTCAGCTCGTAAAAGTCTTTCTTCCAGTCGCCATCCACGAAGTAAGCCTTCGCCGCTTCGGGGTCCTCAAACTGAACGTCGATCTCCATTTCAAAAGTGATCCTGAGTGTCTTCATTTTGATCTCCTGTTATGCTGCGATCAGCCCGATCTTGCAGACCTCGAAGCCCCACCGCCGCGCTGTTTCGTCTTTATCCGCAAAGTCGCGGGCTTGCTGTTCGGTTTCAAAAAAGGCAACATCTGTCCATTTGTCCTCAAGCGGCCAAGCGCTCTCCTTGGATGCCGTGTAGACCATCACGAAATAGGGTTTTTTCACGCGACCTCCTGCTTGAAAATCTTTTTAAGTTGATACGCGAGCTTTCCGAGAGCGACCATAGCCTCGTGATATGCCTTCTGCTTGGACACGCCAAGACAGGCGCCTATCTCCTCATACGTGTAGTTAGGTTTTAGGTGCCGAGACATCTCTTCTCCAAGTCTGTGGTAGACCTCCCAAGATGGTCTCAATGCCATTAACCCCCTCCCTGATGTGCTCCGCGCACAGTTCGATTGTGTTATGCTGCTCAACTTTCATTCCGGCCTGCTAGACCTCGTAAGGAAAGGCATCATGCCTTTGCCGACTCGTAGCTGCTTCTTTACCTTGGGGACTGCCAAGCCGAAGTTGTTCTCCCGGGGTGGGTCGCGGTGGTACTTGCCTTTGCATCTGGAGTCGCAGTACTTCCGTTTCTCGAACTGGGCCGCGCTCTCGTATGGCTTCTGAACCAACCGGCTCCCGCAGGGGCACACACGCCGCACCATCATTCTCCTCCAGGAAGCCGCTTGCCGATCGAGGCCATGAACAGGCGGTCCTTCTCCAGCAACAAATCGACTGCGACTTTGCAGACTCCCGGTACCCGGCGCTCTCCACGCTCCCAGTCGACATAGGTGCGGTAGGGGGTGCAGAGCCTTTTCGCCATCTCCGCTCGGTTCATGCCAAGTTTCCTCCTGGCAGCTGCCAATTTGTTAGCGGTCATTTTCGCTCTCATTCTGTCGATTCTGTACGCCATGCGTACAAAAACCGGGTTTTGGTTCTTCTCTCGGGAAGAGCTCCCGGAGGTCGACCGGCATCGGCCAGGGCGGCTCTAGTCCCGGCATGGTCCTGGCCTCCCAGTCCACATGGTTTGCGCACTTTCCGCCGTTCGCCTCTATGGCATAGCGGCGGCTGGGCTCGATCGGCTCCAGGTGGTCCGGATGCCGACACCACTGCTTAGGGCCGAACCATCCGTGGTACTTGCACAGGTCGGGTGTGTAGCAGTACATCAGGCGACCTGTAGCAAGGGAAGAGCTTCAGCCGGGCGGCTATCTCTGATTCTGCGTATCTCGAGGATGAGCTCGTAGTGCTTGATTTTCAGGTCATGGTTCTCGGCCAGCAGCTGCTCGATCTGTTTCATGAGAGTGCCTGCGCTAGCCGCCTCATTTTCCCTTCCTTTAGAAAACATCCGTGCCCCCCTTTAAAATCAAATGTGCCTGCTCATTTTTATGCCTTGCGGCCATTATCTGGAGAATTTCGATTGTGATTGGATCAAGTACCGGCCCC
>CAZFMI010000048.1:0-7549 GCA_964519915.1 uncultured Geomonas sp. | reverse complement strand
CTGACCTGACCTGACCTGACCTGACCTGACCTGACCTGACCTGACCTGACCTGACCTGACTCAACGGACTCGGCTGGATCTAGGATGGGCTCGGTGGACGGAGCGGACGGCATGGGTTCCTCGCTCTCGAATGCGAAGGGGATCCCCGCCGCCTGCTTCGCCTCGTGCTTGGCAAGTTCGGAGCGGTTGTACAGCTGGCTTCTCCAGGGGCTTTCTGTGACTGGTGCCTCGGCGGCTTTCCCTGCATTGGCTTTGCGCCATGCTTGATAGTCCTTGCCGCACATACCGCGAATCAGGTACATGTCGGGGCGGTTGCAAACTGTGCAGGTCCCTATGGATTTGGACCGGGGCATAGGTTTTGCTGCTTCCTCAGCTACGCTGGCTATGGGATCGACGAAGCGCTTGCCGCAGGCTATGCATTTGCGCTCGAGCTGCTGCCCCAGGTAGGTGTGGACGTCTTCGGTTATGGTTCTGCCGCCGCACTTTGGACACTTCATGTTGACCCTCTCTGGCTGCATCATCAGACTCCGGCCGCCACGCCGGAATGACCGCGGAGTACACAATTTTATGTACTCCGCGGTTCGCAGTTACTTCCGAACCCGCTTCTTAATGCGCCGCTTCTTGCGGGGCTCCCCCTTTTTTTTGCCGCAGCCGGGGCATTCCCACCTCAATCCCTCCTGGTCCATCTTCGTCTTGCATGCGGGGCATTTCATTGAAAGGACCTCCGTGGTTTTTGCTCCAGTATGGCTTTGCAGCTGGAGCAGACGGTGAATTCCAGACCGGGGATGCCCCGGTCTGTTTTGATGTCAGTCGATCCGCATTTCGGGCATTTCATATGCCCCTCCTACAGCGCCGCTATGTCGAGCGGGATGGCGACGTAGGAGCCGCTCTCGGCGCGCTCGTAGAGCCGCAGGTACTGCTTGCTGCCGGTGACACGGAGGGCATCGTCCAAGGCCTTCATGGCCAGCTGCCAGTCTTCGTTGGGGAACTTGTAGCGCCTGATCTGCAGAAGCTTCCCGATGCTGATGCTCCCTTTGCCGTTGGTCGCAAGGAGTTCGTCGACCAGGATCTTCAGCTCGGGTCTGGCGCCGTCTTTCCAGATCTCCGCGCACTCCTGCAGCTTCTCCAGGCAGGACTGGAACTCGGGACCGACGCCGATGATCTCGTTGACCGCGATGAGGAGCTTGAACCTGCCGCTGAAGTCGAGCAGCTGCACGTTCCCCTTCTCGCCCCCCCGCTTCACCTTGTACTGCTCGTTGATGGTGCCGAGCAGGGCGTGTACGTCGCCGAAGGTGCTGACCTTGAAGTCTGCGATGGCTTCGCTGAGAGCCTTCCACTTGGCTGCGATCTCGTTGACCTGGTCGTCCATCAGCTTGTCCAGGTCCGAGATCAAGTGCTCGGGCACCAGGTGCCCCTTGCCGTTCTGGCGAAACCCTTCCGGTATTGCTGCTGCTTGTTGCATGTCTCTCTCCTCTAGTTGACTACCTTGATTAAAATGATGGCGACGCTGTAGCCACACAGCGCGCCCATCACCGTGGCCATGACCAGCACTGCAAAAACAAATCTCATGCTCATCCCGAAGCCCCCTAGCAGTTGCCCCACACCCTGAAGTTGACCACTTTGCGGTTTCTGGTCATCACCATCAGCTCGCCTCGCTTTTGCTCCATGACCCTGTCGATCTCCGCATTGTTCTCTGCATGGATGTCGCCCGGGTCTGTCGCCGCCGACGCGGCCGTGTTCGGCTTTGGCAGCGGCGGGGCGATAAAGCTGGTGTCTGCTTTAGCCCGCTCTCTGACGGCCCTCAATGCTGCCGTGACTACGCGATCCGGCGCGGCCGGCACTCCTCTTTTAAACCGCTTCAAAAACCGTTTAATCATCGCTTTTACCCCCCTTAAAAGTGCCCGCCCGTTTTGAAGAGCCGGCAGAAAGTGGCGGTGCAGATGCCACTGATGAGATTGGTGAAAACTGCCCGGCTCGATTGCAAGGCTCGGATCATGGTTTCCTCCTGCAGGCATGACAGGCGCGGAACATCCGGGCGTAGAATGAGTCGGTGGTGGGACCACGCTTCTTGTGTCCGGAACACTCGGCCAGGGTGATCTCCCCCAGTTCCGGGCAGGGTACCGTCTCGCCGCCCAGAACCAGGCGGATGCGGGTCTGTATGGTTTCGGGGGACGGGTAGGTTCCTTTGCGAAATTGGGATACGGCGCTGTCGGAGACCTCCAGCATGCGCGCCACTTGGGCGGCTCCGCCCTTGCCCCGCTTGTCGTTGCGCTCGGCGATGGCCTGTTCCAGGAGCGCCAGCAAATCGACTGCCGTCACTCGTCACCCCCAGCGTCGACCCCCTCGGTCCAGGCCACCTGCTTGGTATTCGGGTCGTAGACCTGCCGTACGCGCTGGATCTGCGGAGGCTTTGGGCCGGTCCATTTGAGGCCCACCAGCCTGTATCTCGCCTGGGCCGTGGGGGAACTGATACGGGTCCGCACCAGGTACCCGGCGGCATGCAGGTAGTAGACGTAGTGCTTTGCGTCGCTTTCGGTGACCTTGCAGAGGTCGGTGGAGGCGTTGAACGCCAGATCCCGGGAGGAGAAGTCGCGCAGTACCCGGATGGTGTTCCACATCTGCAACCGCCCCTGGCCCTGGGTCACTTCGGTGCCGTCCTTGCGCACCCTGGGGGCGTCGACGCCGATATCCCGGACCAGGAGATAAAGTGTCGGAGTGAATCCCCCGTTTGCGTGCGTGACCTTCAGGTACCCGGCATTTACCAGACCGGTCAGATAGGTATTGACGGTGTCACGTCCCAGATGGGTCTCCTGCTGGATGGAGCGGAGCGTTAACTCACCTTTGACCTCTCTGATAAGCGCCCAGATCGCGTCGCGGCTCTCGTCGGTGCGCAGCTTGTTTACCGGTTTGCGGCTCATTTACTCCTCCGATCCCGCACCGGCGCGGCGCCGGTGTAAAGGGGGCGGTTGCCCCAGGTGGTGAGATCGATGCTGGAGAGCCCGAGCTTCAAGGCTTCTTCCTGGACCAGCTCCAAGTTGGTACAGATGCGCCGGGCGCTGCCGCCGGACTGTCCGTGAATGTGGGTCAGGAGGTCATGCTCTACGGTGACGCGCTGGCAGTAGAAGTCGGCCAGTGTCTCGGCATCGTAGAGGTCCAGGGCTTGGGCGGGGGTCCAGTCGAGCACCCGGCTGTGCACGCGCTCCCATTTTTCGAGCGCGGTCGGCAGGTTCTCCTCGCCGATCAGCATCAGGGCGCACTGGGATCCGTCATAGATGTCGCGGATGACTTCGACGGACTTCTTTGCCACCACATGGTCCATCTCGTCGATGATCAGCGGGCGGCGGGAGAGCTGCAGCTGGGCACAGACCTGGTCCAGCATCTCCGGCATGGTGGCTGCCGGCGGTATGCCCATGAGCTTGAGGATTTCGACGAAGACCGTCTTCCTGGTCCAGACCGACTTGCACTCGATGCGGTAGGCGTTGTAGCGGTTCATCAGGAAACAGGCGGCCGAGGTTTTGCCCAGGCCGGCCCGGCCGTAGAAGACGCCGATGCGTGGGAGGTGGGAAGGGGCGTTGATCAGCCGCTCCATGCTGGTGGCCGCGAGGCCGACGTTGCCGAGGGCTGCTACCGCCCCCTTGACTGCTGGTACGTTCTGTGACATGATTTCTCCGCCTGTTTAGTAGTGCTTCAACTCAAGGCCGGCGCCGCGAACGCCGGCCTTGTCTATTTGGCGATGGCGCCCAACTCTTCCTCCATACCCGCGTAGGCCCTGCACTCGGCGCTCTGCCCGAAATTCCTGTAAAACTGGTACTCCGTTTCGTCGATGATCTGGCCCTCGGACAGGGCCGTCTTCAACCGCTTCCACCGCCTGTACTGGGACCGCACCGACTCGACCTGGATGCTGGCCACGTTGCTCGCCTGGGACCGCTCCATGTCAGCCTTCAGCCGTTCCTTGGCTGCGGTCACGTCCGGTGCCGGCTCCGGCTTGATGGTCAACCTCCTTTCCAGGGCGGCCGCCGCTTCCATGGCTGCAGAAAGGCCGGGGGTGATGTGTTCCACGCTCCGTTGGGGCAGGTGGGTGACGTTCCCCTTGGCGATCGCCGCCTTCTTCTCACGGTGGGCCAGGACTGCGGAAACGATGTCGACCCCCTTGATAGCCTTCTTCGCTTCCCGGGCGTGCCGCGCCATCTCCTTCTTGTGCTCGTTGTGCAGCTCCCGGGTCGCGACCGCCACCTCTGCGCGGCTTATGTCAACGCGGTCGGGATCCTCGGCGATGCAGAGGAACTCCCAGGCATCGAATTCGTTCTTGACGTGGACGATGATGCGGCCCAGGCTGACCGGCTCGGCGAAGGCCCGGCAGTACTCCCCGACGTGCCGTCCCAGGGCCGGGTGGATGTAGAAGCCGCCGTTGACGCGGATCCCTTTCTTGCCGATGATCGGCAGCCGACCGCCGGGGCGCACCGCCTCGCACAACAGCATGTCCAGGGCGCGCTCGTCGGAGATACGGCGGATAGGATGCGGCCACTGCTCCATGACCTGGTTGGGGGTCTTGCCGAGGCTGGAGTGGACCGTGTTGTGGTAGCTCTCGCACCAGCGATCGCAAAAGGCCTGCAGCTCCTCTGAGGTCATCGCGATCTCTATGACCTCATCCTTGTTCTTAAGGCGCTTGGCGAAGCTCTTGCGGGCCTCGATAGCCTGGCGCTCCGAGACGCTGTGGCCGCAATAGCCGGGCAGGAGCTCTATCAGGTCGTGACTCAGGGTTTGGAAGCCGCGCTCGATATGGGGTTTTTCGTCGCCGCTGTAGGGGTTGCAGATGTGCTGGTTGATCTCCAGGTCGGAGAGGATCCGCTCGAAGTGCTCGGTCAGGTAAGGAGCGCCCTGGTCAGTGACGATAGTGCCGCCGGCGGCGGGTACGCCCCAGTCCAGGATCGCCCGGCGAACCGCGAAGGCGTTGTCCCGTGCGCGCTCGGTCTTGTTGACGTAGAACTTCAGGCGGCGGGGCCCCACGTCGGCGAGGCCGATGATTTTGTGCCTACCATCTGTCAGCAGCAGGTCGGCAGGGGTGGCGTCGATTTCCCACTTCTGGTTCGGACCGTCGATACCCTCAGAGCGAGATCCGAAGGCAGGCTGGAAGCGATTCTTGTAATCGTCTGGGTTGATTGCGAGGGCATACTCCTGCTTGTTTTGCGCCTTCCATTTGTCCATGTAGCGCTTCACCGACTTGTCGCTGACATCTATCGCATCGGGGAGGATGGCGCGGAGCGACTCGTTGCACGCCTTCTCCTTGATGTGCGGATACTTGAGGATCAGGGAGACGATGGCATCGGCCAGGGGAGCTCTAACCTCGCCTCCCGGGAGGATGGTGCGGTTCCAGGTTTCAATCTTGCTCTGGTCCTTACGGTTGCCGTAGCAGTCGACCAGGCCCATCATGCCGAGGTCGTGCTCGTCCTTGATCCAACTGCGCAGGGTGGCGGGGTGGACGCTGGGGATCGCGGCGCGCACCCAGGGGGCGACGTCGATTTGGTTCAGGTCGTATTCGTGGCAGAAGGTATTCTGGCCTGCTGTTTTAGCCAGTTGGTGGGTGGTTATGTAGTGGTTGCAGGATTTGATTACCGCGAGCTTGGCTTTAGCCGCTTTTTGCTGCCACGCCGGGAGGCGGTTGAATCTGGCAAGGGATTCGGCGCGGGCCTCGAGGCGGTTGCGCTCGGCCTTGTCGGCGGTGAGCCGAATCTTGGCGCCGCGTGCGGCGGCGGCGGCCGCGACAGCCGGGGCCGGATCATAGCCGACCTTGGTGTTCTGGGTGGCTAGGGCCTTGCGTGTCTCGGCCGGGAGGGAGGCGATGGAGTACTCAAGGAACTTGCTGTCGCTGCCGTCCTTTTTTTTGGTTGGGCGAGACTCGATTTCTCCGCGCTCGCCTTGATCAATCACACCTTTGATTGACTTTGGCATACCCGGTAGTCCGGCCAGTTCTTTCGCGGTGCAGTGGGTTTTAGGTGTCATCAGGTGCCCCTCGTTGATCTCATTACAACTGCAGCTAATCCTACTTCTTGCCTTCCAGCTCCTGCAGGAACATCAGCCGCTTTTTCTTCTCTGCCTGCAGTCCCTTCGTCTGTTCGTCCAGCTTCTGGATTTCGGCTCTCAACGCATCCGGCCCCGGCAGGGTAAATACCCCGGCCCCCTCGGCTAGCAGCCGTATCAGCTCGATGTCTCCTGTCGCTCGGCAGAAGGCGGAATAGAAACGGCCTGGCATGTCGTGGGGGTGGCTGTCGGAGGTCCAGTTGTTGATCATGGCGACGGTGATGCGCTCGCCGGTCAGCTCGGCCATCTCGTCCGCGATGGTCTCCCGGGACTTGGGTGCTTTGCGAATGCCGCCCTTAATCGCTGAACTGATCTGAGCGACCATATTCAGGCGGCCGGCACGGTTGAGCTGACGCTCCTCCTGTTCCTGACGCAGCAGGTCCAGGAGGCTCAATTGGTCGGGATCTGTGACTAAACTTTTTTTGTTCTTTGTCATTGAATGGCCGTTAATTTTGGTCTATATTCCCGGACATCGTTCAGCGATAAAAGTATCGCTAGACGGTTTTGCCCCAAACCTTCTCGTAGGGCATCTTTAGCTCTTTGGCCACGGCTTCCCTGACCCTGCGAGATTGGAACAAGCCGCCGATCGTGCCGGACACGCACCCCGGAGATACGCCCAGGGACTCCGCTATGTCCTTCTGTTTGATGCCCTTCTCAATCAGGAGGGCCTTAACTTTGCGGTTCATATTTGACCTCTGGAGGTGTTTATGGAAACGGTTGAAGAACGGTTTAAAGAACTGTCTAAGTCCATGGGAGCCAGCTATAAACGGATGGCTGACCAAATTGCCGACCGTACCCTTGGGGAACACGTCATGGAACTTCTACGCGCAGATGGCGACATCTCAATGGCTGGTCTACGCCAGGCGTTACTCTGCTCCATTGAGAAATCAGATTCAGCCTGCGGCAAAGCTGATCCAGAACTAGATCAGCAGCGTCTCAATGCTGAGGCCGCGCTCAAGGTTTTGGAGCAGCTCCTTGCCTCTCGCGCTTCATGACAAATTCACCTGCGTACTGAAGCAAGCCAAACCACTCCCAGTCCTCAAGGGGATGTTCGGATACAAACCTTTGGAATAAGGTTTCGAAATTGAGGTCAGTGGATATCTGTGAAGAGCCGGTTTTGACTTCTTCCAGAACCTTATGAAAAAACTCATCCACTGGATTCATACCGGGCCTCCATGATTGCTTGAAGCCGCCTTGACTAGATCGCGGAAGTCCTCGCACATGGTCAGCTTGTGGCCGATAGGATCGCGGAACTCGTACCACTCGAACAGAGCAATCAGCTCCGATTCGCTCATGTCCTTGATCTGCTTTTGCTCGGAGGTAACCAATGGAACTGCAACGTGTGACATCTTCAAATCTCCATTCAGTAGGGTACGACTCAATGACCATGGCCATGGAAATCAGGTTTCACAGCGGCGGTGTTTATCGCTACTCAGGTGTCCCGCAAGACCGTTATCTGGGGCTGATGGGT